>CAZYDH010000005.1:0-8889 GCA_964645915.1 uncultured bacterium | reverse complement strand
GATGAGTTAAAACACCTGAATCATTATTCTGATATAACCATTTTTGAAGCGGATGGTGCTCGTAATTTGCCATTAAAAGCTCATAATGATCGTGATCCGATTATTCCATCATTTGCAACTCACGTAGTTATTTTGGTCGGTGCTGATGTGGTAAATACAAGAATTTGTGATGGTTTTGTACATAGACCTGAATTATTCTGTAGTAAGTGGAACCTTACTAAGAACACTATGCTTACTCCTAAATTGATCGCTCATGTTGTAACGGACAAAAAAGGTTACATGTCAAAAGTAAAAACGAATATTCCTGTTGTATATTTTATCAATAAAGCAGGTGTTTTTCCCCAGGAAGCAAAAGTGTTATCTGATGCCATCGTTAATTTATCTAATTCAGCTGTTTATTTTGGAAGTATTCAATCATCATGGTATAAGAAAGTAAATTAAAATATAATGAATATTTCAATGATTATCCCTGCTGCTGGCTTATCTACTAGATATCCCAATAAATTACTTATGAATAATGATTTTATTCCTGATTCTGAGAGATATGGTAAAACCATCATAGAAACAACGATTTCGAAATTTATCGATTTACCCATTGATGTAGTTGTTGTCGTAGGTCATCATAAAACAAAAATAGTAGATTGCCTTAATAATACATTTTCCGAAAAGATCAAAATCGTAGAAAATACTGATTACAAGCACGGGATGAGTACTTCTTTAATCAGCGGATTATCTGAATTAGAACTTAAAACGGATTATTTTGGTTTTTGCTTGGCTGATAAACCTTTTATAAAGAAATCAACCGTAAAGACACTTTACAATATATTGGTAAAAAACACACCAAATATATTAGTTCCTACATTTAATGATATTATTGGGCACCCAATTTTTTTTAAAATAAACTACAAAAAACAGTATTTTCATTTAAAAAAGGATGTGGGTGGCAAAAGTATCATCGAAAAAGAGAAAAAGGATATAACATTCATTCCAATTAAAGATAGTGGAATTGTGAAAGATATGGATCAGTATCTATCAATAAATAATTTACAATGATGAAGCAAGATTATATTTGGATACGAGGTGCAGGTGAACTTGGAAGTGCAGTTGCAACGATATTACATCGATCAGGATTCAATGTATTTTTGAGTGAAATATCCCCTCCTCTTGCAATTAGAAGAAAAGTAACTTTTAGCGATGCGATAATTGATAGGATAGCTACGGTAGATAATATATCTGCTAAATTATTTAATGAATATCAATTACCAAGTGTAAATATAAAATCTATTCCAATATATATTGATAGTTCTAAAGACATATTAAAATTAAAACCTAAAATAATTGTAGATGCACGGATGATTAAATCCTATGAGAAAGATTACAGAGATTGGGCTCCGTTATTTATTGGTTTAGGTCCGGGTTTCATTGCGGGTACTAATTGTCATGCAGCTATTGAAACAAAACGTGGTCATTCACTTGGAAAAATCATATGGACGGGATCTCCAATAACAAATACAGGAATACCGGGAAATATTGGAGGAGAAACAAAACGACGTGTCATTTTTTCCTCTGGTGACGGAACATTAACCTGGTTTGTAGAATTTGGAGATAACGTTGAACAAGACCAAATAATAGGAGAAGTTGGAAATCATCAAATATTGGCAACAATATCTGGTGTTGTTCGTGGATTGATCCATCCAAAAGCACCAATAAAGGAAAAACTAAAAATTGCAGATATTGACCCTCGTAAAGATATTGATTACTTAAGTATTTCTGATAAAGCTAATTCAGTTGGAAGAGCTGTGTTGGAAACTGTAATGACCCATTTGACTTCAAAATAAAAATGATTGTATTATAAAATTGAACTAATTGTGTAGTTAGTTTTACTTTTAGACATCATGTGGAAGAAATAATCAAACATTGAATAATGGAAAAAGAAATATATAAGGCAATCATCAATTATGATATAAATACTCCTGCTGTTCTCTGCTCACTTATCCAGTGGACAGGATCAGTACCAAGGAAAGACTACCCTTTGATGTTAGTCTCATCAGATGAATCTATTATTGGAACAATTGGCGGTGGACGTATGGAATATGATGTGATTGAAAAAGCCAAAGAACTGATACTAACAAACAGTACGGTGCTCGCTGAATTTGATCTAACCAGCAAAGTAGCGAGTTCAGACCAAGGCATCTGTGGTGGAACTATTAAAGTATTAATCGAACCTTTCACAGAACAAATTCAATCTTTTTATACATCAATGGATTTCTTGCTAGGTCATAAAGGTTTATATATTACACATTTCGATAAGGAAAAAAATACTTCCTCAAGATATTGGATAAAATCATTAGAACAGATTTCGGATCATAATACATTAAAAAGGAATTTAATTAAGAGCGTTTTCAAGGATAATATCCATCGATCAATAGAGGATTCTCACCAAATTCAGTTAGTACAAAGCATTCTTCCTTTACCTATACTACATATCTTTGGTGCAGGTCATGTCGGAAATTCAGTTGCTACTCTTTCAAAATTTATTGATCTAAAAACACATGTTTATGACGACAGAAGTAAATTCTTAACTGAAGATCGTTTTCCACACTCCGTTATTATTAATATTGATTATTCCAGTAATCTAGATGATTATATTACCGTTAATCCACAAGATTATATTTTGGTTGCGACTAGAGGTCATAAGCATGATTTAGAGATCATGAGATGGTTGTTAGATAAAAAAGTTCAATATCTGAGTTTAATAAGCAGTGTTAGAAAATGGACTATATTAAAACAAGCGCTAAGATCCGAAGGGTATTCAGATAATATTCTTAAAACTGTTCATTCCCCAGTAGGATTGGATATTGATGCTGAAACCGTACCCGAAATTGCGGTAAGTATTATCTCTGAAATTATTCATCACTATCGAAAAGGGGTTAGATCCTCTCTCTCCCTTTCAACATCCCACGTATGAAAAATACATTATTAAAAAACGGCACGGTCATACATGCTGACCGAATTGAACAGGAAGATATTATCATCCAAGATGAAACTATTCTGAAAGTAGGTTCTCAACTTAAATGTGATGATGCAAATATTATTGATTGTAAGGAGAAACTTATTTTTCCCGGAGTGATCGATCCACATACTCACATGGGAATACCTATAAAAGATGGATACTCACGAGATGATTTTCACACCGGCTCCTTATCGGCATTAAATGGTGGAGTAACCACTATTATTGATTTTTCTATCCTTAAAAAAGAACAAACTTTAACAGAAAGTATTGAAACAAGGAAATCATTAGCGAAGCAATCATACATAGACTATAGTCTACACTGTAACATAACACGTTTTTCCAAATCACTATTAGATGAGATTCCAGAATTAATTGAAAATGGGATCATCAGTTTTAAAGTATTCACTACCTACAAAGAAGCTGGTATGATGCTCTCTTATGATGAAATTAAAAAAGTCGCTCGAGTCATAAGTAAATACAATGGAATCTTAATGGTTCATGCAGAGGACGATATTGAAATTTCAAAGGCTTTAAGTCCTATTAAAAGGGAAACAAACACTGATCCATATTTTCATGGAATGAGTCGCCCTGATACTGCAGAAGAAGTTGCAATTAATCATTTAGTTGATATTGCAATTGACACGGAATGCAAAATCTATATAGTTCATCTTAATTCTGCTATCGGTTTAGAAGTAGCAAGAAGATCTGACAACATATTTGTCGAGACTTGCCCACACTATCTTTTATTGGATGAATCAGTTTATCAACGTGAAGATGGACGAATGTACGTTGCAAGTCCTCCGGTTCGTAAAAAAGTCGATCAATTATCTTTATGGGCAGGGATTTCAAATAATGATATTCATACATTAGGTACGGATCACTGTCCATTTAACATTGATGATAAAAAGGAAAACATACCATTTTACAATATTCCTAACGGTATGGGTGGAGTTGAAACATTATTTCCTATTATGTTGGCACAATGGCTGGATAGAGGATTAGATCTTTGTAAATTGGTTGAATTAACATCTAACAATCCTTCAAGAATATTTGGTTTATATCCACAAAAAGGATCCATTGAGAGTGGATCTGATGCTGATCTAATAGTTGTTAATCCAAAAGAGATAACCTATGACTGGAGCCAACTTCTTGTCTCTGAAACGGACTGGAATGCTTTCTCTGGTTTCAAAGCTGTATTCCCTGAGCAAGTATGGTTAAAAGGGCGATTAGTAAATATAAATGAGTTGAGGAATGAATCTCCAAAAGGAAGATTCATTTCCGGTATTATTCGATGATATTATTAATCTTCAAGAACAAACTCAATCCAATCTGATTCTGCTCCGGCAACATCTTTCTCTGCGTCGGTCGTAATTCCATTCCCCATTCGTAAAGAGGTTACTTTCCAATAGTATCGACCAGGAGGTAAATATCCTGATATACCATTAAAGTCTAGCACAGCTTCTTCATTTACGTTGCTTCCATCCGGAGCATAATTAAATGAAAAACCATTAAACGGATATTGAAACATACACACCCATATAGACTCATTATCCTCATTATTTATTCGTATGACAGAACTTTGAGGATAGTTTGTCATTGATTGGTCTTCATCCCAATAAAAGGTAAGATTATTGCTTGTACTACCATTTGAAATTGAAAAAGCGTGCGGTTTCATTAATAACTTATAAGAAATAGTATCAGAAGTACTACTTTTATTACCTGCTAAATCAAGTGAACGTAAATAATAATAATACCTCTTAAGAGTAGTTATATCTGTATCTACATAAAATGTATCCCTACCGGTTATAGTAGAAGAGATATCCACTTGATATATTAATTCAAAATCACCAATACCATTCGGTATTTCTATTGCACGATAAATATTATAGCCCAATAAATCATCTTCGCTATTGGGATGCCACATAAATTTAATAGAATTAACATCAGGATTTTCAGTATTGAAATTATAAGGTCCTATTCCACGTTCAACTAAGTCTGCAGGTGTTGTTTGAGATACAATCCTTGGTGGGTCAGGTGGGTATGGGTCTTCTACCACATCAGGACAGCCAATAATGTTCATATAGACAATGAATGTGAGAATGAGTGTGAGAATCTTTTTCATCTACAACCTGCTTTCAATAGACAAGTGAACTTTGCCCTCAGGTAGTTTACAGTCTCGATTTAAACCGTATTGAATACTAATGAATGATTGTTGCATAATTTGTTTGAATCCAATTCCGTAGCCAAAAGGTAATGGAGAGTAAGATTTCTGTATCGCCCCTTCTATAAATACATTCAATTGTATGTTATTGTTAACTGTAAATAATCCTTCCATCGTTGGGATGCAAACAGAATTACTCGAGAATATATCTTCATTGTATCCTCTGAGTGTTTTAACACCGCCATATCTTATTTGCAACGCATTGTGAATATTACTGTCTTCGCTAATAATTCCCTGGCCATATATGCTAGAGTGTAGCGTCAAAAGAGAATTCAAAGGAAAATATCTACCCATATGTATCGATAATTCTCCTAAAGATAATTTTTCTGTACTTTGATCAGCCACACCTAATCTAGTAGTTATATCCCAGTAAAGACCTTCATCGTATAAAAACCTATTTATCCTTTTACCATTATTACTACTTAAAACAATCCAATGAGATAATTGATCTGAAATTCCAAGAGAATCACCCTTTGAAGTTGACCGTATGGAATTAGATCTGTATCCGACACTCCACATGCCAAAACCAGATTGCGTTTGGATAAGTGAATATTCTAAATTAGTTGAAATATAATTTCCATTACGAAACTCTTGTCCAAAAGAGAATCCCGCACCAAATGGTAATACATATAAGTAAGGCTCATCTAACCGAAAATTGATTAACTGTGTCTCCTTATTTAATCTACGCCATTTTATATCAATTGTACCTGCAGTTTTCCATAAATTTTCTACGTGCATATCTAATTGCCCGGAAAGACTCCAAGATTTGTTCTCAATCCTTTCTGCTCCCACCATTCCATTGATAGAACTGTAAAATACAGGTTCATAATTGACAAATGCCCCAACTTTTGATTGATCATATTGAAAATAGTGTAAAGTTGCATTATTGTTTAAAAATGGAGATGTTGAAATGGTTTTGTAATACAGTTTTTCAGTTTCATTTGGTGGTTTTGTATTTAATAATCTCACAAACAATCTATCATTAACGAATGATCTAAGATGATCAGAGATTGTAATTACGGTATCAATTAATAGATGAGTTGTTGTTGTATTATAGTTAAAGTGATACGAATTGTCAAAATAATAATCATTCAGAAAATATACGGTACTTAAATCTTTATCCGTTGAAAGAATTGAATCGAGTATAACCGGTATTTCCTTTACAGAATCAAACTTAAAGTGATTATCATTGTCCAATTGGACATGAATTTGAGCAAAAAGAATTTGACAAATAATGAGTAGTATTGATGATATACGTGGTATTCTCATGTTGAGCACATAATCATTGGACTGATTGATACCAACCTTTAGCTGTCAAGATTACTAAAATATTATCGCGTTTATCGATATCAATTATTTTAGTCTTATCATTAACATTCGATGTATGAATTGTATTTAAGTCATCACCTAATGCAATCCACGTATTATCTTGCCAAATAACAAAAGAAGCATCTGATATTTTTGTTTGGTTTGAAGATAAATAATTACCTACCATATTGAAACTATGAATAACTGAATTCTCATCTAACAGTACCAGATTATGCACTTTATTAATATCTATATCGATAATATTAGAAATAATATCTTGGTAGTTTTCTAAGTCTATGAAAGGAAATTCTTGTCCGTGTTGCCAGGGATTTTTCCATACGGCATAATTTGGAGTAGATACCATATAAATATTTCCATTCTTATCACCGATTATCATCTCAGGATAATCTTGAGGAACAGTGTGAGTATGCACAAGATTGAAAGATAGATCATATTCATCGATTTTATTATTCATCTGATCTAACACCCAAACAGACAATCCCGATTGGACAATATCAACTGGATCACTCGTCGTTAATTCGGTAATCTTAATTTTCGAATCATCAGTAATCACTGCAGCAGACTGATTTATCGCATCTAAAAAATATAAACTTCCATTAAATCCTATTGAAATGGAAGTTGGTGTAAATTTCCATGAGGATATCTCATTCGGATATGGATGAAAAATAAATTGCTCATTAATCTGACCAAAGGAATATTGATGAATAATTGAACAGATGAAGATATTTATATAAAAGCTTCGATACGTATTCTTTAATATTTTCATAATTCCATTGAGCCACCTATGCGGTGTGCATTTCCAAGATCATGGTTTGAAAAACTGTATCCAAACAACAACGTTCTATTGAATTGCTTAATTTTAAATCCAATCCCGCTTTGGTACATTCCTTCATTTTGACCCAATCGTAAGAATATACTATTTAATATTGTCCATTCCAGACCAAAACGATCCTCGCTTAAATAAAATTTATTTTGCTGATAATATAATGCTAACTTTAAGGGATACTTTCCAAATGACTGTGTATATCGTAAACCGGTTATCCATTGCATCGGAATAATATCTTCCTTTTTACTATCCCAAAATATGCGTGTCTCTGAGAGATTAGTTAAAGAAGTTCCAACAACTAACTCACCTAAAAAGTCATAAGGAAAAACATCTTTTAAATTCACTATGAACATTGAACCCAGATCAACTCCAATACCAAATCCATTTAAATTATGTAATGATTTTTGGATAACCCGAAGATTTAAACCAAGTGGAGCTTTAAAAGGAATTTCATTAATATACCAACCAAAATCAAGTTTAGATTCAAAATTTCTAGAGAAATTAAAGTTAATTGCTATTTCTCTGTCGGTAAAATATGAGAATCCTTGTGCGGTTAATTCACGGATCATGTTCCGTCTATCTTCTAGATTTTGAATTCCCATTAAATCAGGACGTTCAGCGATATTTCCAATTGATAATACAATGGTTTGTAAACCAAGTTGATATTTATCTCCAATAGGAACTGAACAGCCAAGTGCAGCATAATCAGCTAAACCAAACTGATTAATATATAATGCGTTAATATAAATAGAAGGCGTAAACCCACTTGATGCCGGGTTATATAAGTAACCGGCAGGATGATTTGGCATTGCAACCGTCGCCTGTCCCAATGCAATTGTTCTCGGCGAAGTGCCAATTTCTAAGAAGGCATCAGCATATTGCCCTTGAAGAGTGAACAAAGAGCATAATATTATTGTTAGTAATCTTTTCACTTCTTAAAAAAATAGATATAAGGTTTATGATTAATGTGTCTCATCGAGCTTTCACAACTTTTCCAATTCGTTCTATTGTTGTTTTTCCTTTTTTGGCAGTCATTTTATAAAAATAAACACCATTTGATACAAAATTACCATCCTCATCTCGTCCGTCCCATACAATTTCATGAAAACCTCCAAGGTTTGGATCAAGATCCGTTAGTACTGATGCGGATGTAAACCGTCGAATCTTCCTTCCTGAAACAGTATATAAATCAAGGTAATATTTATCAACTGTCTCAGTTAGTTCATAAGTGAAACGAGTTTGATTACTGAAAGGATTTGGGAAATTTCCGTAATCAATCAGATCCAATTTTTCTTTAACGATAAAACGAAGTGATAATGTATCTGATGAATTACCGGAAGCATCTTTTATTAAAAATGTGATGATAGAGTCAGAAACAGATAATTTTGGAAGGAACTGAAGCCCTAATGTATTTCCGTTCCCAGATTGATGTTCTGAGACAAGAGAATCTCCGGTATTCGTCCAACATTGTATTGAACTTGTTCTGTGATCAATTCCGTT
>CAZYDH010000004.1:110127-129067 GCA_964645915.1 uncultured bacterium | reverse complement strand
ATTTTAATAAAAACATCCTGAGTAATATCTTCAGCCAGCATTTCATCCTGAACGGTGAACAGAGCAATGTTGTATACTTGTTGCCCATAACTTTCTACTAAACCGGTAAAAAGTTTATTCTCCATCCCTTTTTGAAATAATTTCACTTATAATCGTCTTTATTAATCTTCGCTATATGTATGACATCCATGTTTTGTATTTTGTTGCAGAAAATATTTTTTGCAACAAATCAAATATTCCTGATGTCTTATAGACGAGTTTAACAATAATTTCAGTAAAAATGAGGTAAAATAATGGGTAAATATGAAGCAATCATGGTCATGGTGAACGCCGGTGGTTTTTATGTTATGGCAACTTTGGTCGTGTTTTTTGTCCTTTGGTATACATTAAGAAAACGCAGTTTATTAAGCAAAGAGATCATTACTGCAATAGAAAAAGGAGCTGATATTCCATTTCCAAAACCAAAAGAGATAAATTATCGTAATTTAGGTTTGATTTGGACATTAGTGGGATTTTCAATTTTTATTGCAATCTGGGTACAGGTACAAGATATAAAACCTGCAATCTGGGGATTACTACCGTTTGCTTTAGGAGTTGCATTCTTATTGATACATAAAGGACAGAAGAAAAAGGAAATTGAAGAAACAGAGCTTTCTTAATTTCAGATATTCCACACTATTCCGGTATTATGAATGATGAAGACGGGGCTTCGGTCCCGTTTTCATTTTATAGATGGAAATTGCCTGTTTCCTTGTGGTATTTCAAACTAAATTCGCCTATTATAATTGATTGATCAACGAATGATTTATTCTTACAAATCTATAAAAATAATTAACACACACATTGAGTTGAAATTTGTGTTTGAAGATTCTGATGGGATTTTCTACAAAAATGATCAGGAACAATTTCAATGGTGATCGGGGTCATTCCTGCTAGATTGAGTTCGGTAAGATTTCCTGAAAAGATATTAACCCCTTTTTTAGGGAAACCGATGATAGCTGTTGTTGCTGAAAAAGCTTTAAAGGCGAATACTTTGGATGAAGTGATCATTGCGGTAGATGATAGTAAGACAATTCAAGCGCTGAAACCATATCCTTATAAAACGATAATGACTTCAAAAAACCACACTTCCGGGTCAGATAGAATCGCAGAAGCTATTCAAAATATTCCTGTTGACATTGTTGTAAATATCCAAGGCGACGAACCAATGATTGAACCGGAAATTATTGATAAGATGGTGAAGGAATTTGACGATCCTAAAGTGGAGATGACAACGGCAGTAAGTACCGTATTGTCATCTGAAAATATGGCGAACCCAAATTCGGTTAAAGTAAAATTGGACGATCAGAATAATGCAACAATGTTTGTAAGAGAGTTGCCGACTGGAGATCAGATCGATTGGTATCATCATGTAGGGATTTACGCATATCGAAAAGAGACTTTATCTGACTTTACGACATTACCGCCATCTGTGAATGAGAAAAAATTAAAACTCGAACAGCTAAGAGCGTTAGATAACGGAATAAAAATAAAAGCCGTTATAACTGATTTTGCGTTCAGGGGTGTTGATACGCCCGAAGATCTAGAGTCATTAAAACAATTACTAAAAACTCAAAAATACGATTCATAAAAATATGTCATCGAAAAATCCAGTAAAATACATTTTTGTCTTAGGCGGTGTTATTTCCGGTCTGGGAAAGGGAATTGCAGCTGCATCCATAGGTTATTTATTAAAGAATTCCGGTTTGCGGGTAACGATTCTAAAACTTGACCCCTATTTAAATGTTGATCCGGGAACAATGAATCCCTATCAGCATGGTGAAGTTTTTGTGTTAGATGACGGTTCAGAGACAGACCTTGATTTGGGACACTATGAACGGTTCATCGATGTAAACATGGGTAAAGATAATAATGCCACGACCGGTCAAATTTATAGCACCGTGTTGAATCGAGAACGCGCGGGAGAATATTTAGGAGCAACAATACAGGTTATTCCCCACATTACAGATGAGATTAAAAATCGTATTAAAGCTGTAAATACACCGAAAAAGTATGATGTTGTTATTTGCGAGGTTGGTGGAACAGTTGGTGATATTGAAAGTCTTCCGTTTTTGGAAGCCATTCGTCAATTATCTGTTGAAGTAGGATACCATAATCATCTCATCGTGCATTTAACACTGGTTCCTTACATTAAGGCAAGTGAAGAATTGAAAACCAAACCCACTCAGCATTCGGTTATGAAACTACGAGAGATCGGTTTGGCTCCTGATATCATATTATGTCGTTCGGATTATCCGTTAACAAAATCAGTTCGAGATAAAATTGCATTATTCTGTAATGTTCCTCCTGATCATGTTATTGAAGGAAAAGAGGTCAAAAGTATCTATGAAGTTCCGTTAACATTTCATAAGCAAAAGATCAGTAATATAATTGCTGATCGTCTGCGATTATCAGATGGAACGAATGTAGAAAAACTTCAAGAATTTATTGAGCATTATAAACACCCTGGGAATAAAGTAACCATCGCAATGTGCGGAAAGTATATTGAACTGCCCGATGCATACAAAAGCGTGATGGAAGCATTAATCCATGCCGGCGTTGAAAATGATGCACGTGTTCAGCTAAAATGGGTACAGACGGATAATATAAAAACGGATTCTGGTGCAGAGGATATATTCAGTGGAGTAGATGGAATATTGTTGTTGCCGGGATTTGGTTCGAGAGGTTCTGAAGGAAAAGTATTGTCCGCAAAATATGCAAGAGAGAATAAGGTTCCGTATTTAGGTATTTGTTTAGGATTACAAGTGGCTGTCATTGATTTTGCCAGAAATGTCTGCGGTCTAAAAGGAGCTAACAGTACTGAATTTGATAAAAAAACAAAGTATCCTGTTATTGATTTAATGGAATCACAACGAGCAGTCAAAGCAAAAGGCGGAACGATGCGGTTAGGTGCTTATGAATGTATACTTGAGAGAAATTCCAAAGCTTATGAAGCTTACAGAAAAAAACGAATATTTGAACGCCATCGCCATCGATGGGAAGTAAATAATCGTTATCGATCACGATTATTAAAACACGGACTGAAGATCACAGGAGTAAATCCTGACCTGAATTTAGTAGAGATTATCGAACTACCTGATCATCCTTGGTTTGTCGCAGGACAGTTCCACCCGGAATTGAAAAGCCGAGTAAACAGAGCTCATCCGTTATTCCGTGATTTTGTGAAGGCCACGATCGAGTGTCGAGAGGAGAATTTATGAAAAATACGGTCAACATAAATGATGTTCTGATCGGTGGTAATATGTTACCGATCATTGCCGGTCCTTGCGTTATTGAGAGCAAAGACCATGCATTGATGATTGCAGAAACCATTAAAAACATTGCTGAAAAATTGGGAATCCAATACATTTACAAGAGTTCATTTGATAAAGCAAATCGCACATCGATTGACTCTCCCCGAGGTCCAGGAATTGAAGAAGGACTTCGAATATTGCAAGAGGTTAAAACCCAAATTGATGTTCCGATAATAACAGACGTTCATCATCCTTCACAGGCAAAAATGGTTTCTGAAATAGTGGATATGCTTCAGATCCCGGCATTTTTATGTCGCCAAACGGACTTAATTATTGCAACCGCAGAGACCGGTAAACCCGTCAACATCAAAAAAGGACAGTTTTTAAGCCCGAATAAAATGAAATATACGGTTGAAAAAGCAAAACAAATTGGGAATGATTCTATCGTGTTGACTGAACGAGGTTCGATGTATGGCTATGATAATCTGATTGTAGATATGAGATCGATTCCTATTATGCAAGAGACCGGGCAGCCTGTTATTTTTGATGCAACACATAGCGCCCAATCACCTGGTTTATCCGGTAAAACTACAGGTGGATTAAGAGAGTTTATACCAACGATGACTCGAAGTGCTATTGCAGCGGGATGTGACGGATTATTTATTGAAGTCCATGATGATGTTGAAAAAGCGTTATCTGATGCAAATACACAATGGCCATTGGATCAACTTGAAAATTTATTGGAACAATCAAAACGAATCTGGGATGTAATACATTGATGAAAGATCTAAAAGAAAAATTAAAGAAAATAAAAATGATCATTTCTGATGTTGATGGTGTATTAACTGATGGATCAGTCTATAAAGGATCAAATGGATTGGAAATGAAGAAGTTCTCTGTTGAAGACGGAGCCGGTGTCGCTTTTGCTCGAGCTGTCGGGATCAATATCGCCTTACTGTCCGGCAGGTATTCCGAAGCTACACAAGCAAGAGCAGATGAACTGAAAATAGAAGATGTTTATAATGGAACCCTTAATAAACTTCCACCGTATGAGGAACTAAAGAAAAAATATAATCTTGAAGATGATGAGATAGCTTACTTAGGTGATGGACTAATTGATTTAATCATTATGGAAAAAGTGGGAATCCCAATATCGGTAGATAATGGACACGAGCTTGTGAAAAAGTCTGCAGTATTTGTAACAGAAAAACCGGGTGGAAGTGGAGCATTAAGAGAAGCCATTGAATGGATTATAAAAGGGCAAGATCAGTATGATAATGCTATCGAAACGTTACGGAAGCATTTATTGAATTATAACAATGATGAGCAATGAATCGATTTTTTACACTAATCTGGATAATATTCATTTTAATGGGTTGTACTTCAGAACTTCCACAACAAAAAGGGCAATCGAGCAGTGATTTTCCGGATCAAGAGAGTTGGTCTCCTGTGATTACCTTGACCGATGAGGGCGTAAAACGAGCCTATGTTCGCGCGGATCATCTTGAAAAGTATAATGAAAAACTTTCTATTCTTCTGGATGGCTCGGTCATGGTTGATTTTTATAACAGTGATGAATCACATTCCTCACTGTTAACTGCAGAATATGCCGAAGTAGATGAAAAATCGAATTTTATGCGTGCCATTGGGAATGTAATTGTAAAATCTGACAGTGGTGTAACTTTGTTCACGGATACATTGTCATGGGATCATGAAATTGAATTGATCTATACTGACAATCCGGTGATGGTAACCACCACATTAGATGACACATTGTATGGTGTCGGGTTCGAATCAGATATTAGTATGGATCATTGGATTATTCTTCATCCTTCAGGAGTAACGGGAAGAAAACATGAGTAAAAACCACCAAAAATTACACGCCGCAAATTTATTTAAAAAATACGGAAGACGCTGGGTTGTACAGGATGTTAGTTTAAGTGTTAATAAAGGTGAAATTGTTGGACTTTTAGGTCCGAACGGGGCAGGGAAAACAACCACATTTTATATGATTACCGGAATGATAAAACCCACAAAAGGTAATATATTTTTAGATGATGTAAATATTTCCAACCATGCGATGTATCAACGATCTCGGCTAGGGATAGGATATTTATCACAGGAACCCTCTATTTTTGGAAAGCTTTCTGTAGAGGACAATTTAAATCTTGTTTTAGAAATGACGAGTTTAAATAAAAAAGAACGCAAAGATAAAATTAATCGTCTTCTTAATGATCTTGGAGTTGAACATTTAAAAAAGAATAAAGGTCATAGTTTGTCAGGCGGTGAACGAAGAAGAGTAGAAATTTGCCGAACACTTGCAATGGACCCGGATTTTATTTTACTGGATGAACCCTTTGCAGGAGTAGACCCTATTGCAGTGGAAGATATCCAATCAATCGTTCATTCTCTTAAAGATCGTAATATTGGTGTGCTCATAACCGATCATAATGTTCGAGAAACTCTGTCAATCACTGATCGCTCTTATTTATTATTTGAAGGAAAAATATTGAAATCAGGGACTTCGAAAGATCTGTCTGAAGATAAAGAAGCCAGACGGTTGTATTTAGGAGAAAAATTTAGACTGGACTGATGGTAAGATTATCCCAAAAACTCACTCAAAAACAAACCTTATCTCCTCAGCAGATTCTACAGGCGAAACTTCTTCAGTTAAACAATCTTAGTTTAGAAGAAGCTATTCTGAATGAATTAGAGGTCAATCCGGTATTAGATCAGGAAGATCCCGAAAAAGAAAAAGAATCGGTTGAGGAAGAGTATGATCTCACCTCTGATGATGATGAATATGAGCGAGAAAAATCTATCAACCTACGAAAGGAAAGTCTTGATCTCCCTCAACCTGAAGAACAGGACTTTATTGAGAAAGTAATCAAGCAATTGGATGATTATGATCTTAATGAATTTGATAAAGTAATTGCTGAGGAAATTCTTTGGAATGTAGATGAAAGAGGATATTTAGGAACCGAATTACTTTTAATTGCTGATCGATTTAATCGAACTGAAAGCGAGATCGAACCAATTTTACATTTGGTCCAAAGGATGGAGCCGAAAGGGATTGCTTCACGAGACCTTCAAGAATGTCTCCTCGTTCAATTAGATGATCAAAAAGAGTCCGATGCGTACTTGATTATCGATCAACATTTTGATCTTTTTATAAAGAAAAGTTTCGAGAAAATTGAGAAACAATTGAATTTATCGAAAGAAGATCTTTCTGATGCAATTCATATCATTTCTCATCTAAATCCCAAGCCGGGTGAAGGAATTCGTTTTTCAAAAGATGAAATAATTGTCCCTGATCTAATCGTACGAAAGCAAAATGATAATTGGATAATTTTAATTAACGATAGTGGAATCCCGGAATTAAAAGTAAATCCAGATTATTTAGCTATGATGGAAGAGCAGGAACAAGTCGGGAAAGAAGCTCATTCATTTATTAAAGGAAAAGTAGAAACCGCACAATGGTTTTTAGAGGCAATTCGACAGAGAAATATTACTTTAACAAAGGTCATGCGATCTATTATTAATAAACAGCCTGAATTTTTTACCGGAGATATACATAATTTAATTCCGATGAAACTTCAGGATGTAGCGGATGATATTCAGATGGACATATCCACAATTAGTCGATCTACACGTGGGAAGTATGCTGATACGCCTTACGGTGTTTTTGAGTTGAAATATTTCTTTACGGATAAAGTAATTCTAAGAGATGGAAGAGAAGTGAGTAATCATGTTATCAAACGTATCTTAAAAAAGATAATTGATACAGAGGATAAACAATCTCCATTGAATGATGAAACGCTGGTTGAAAAACTAAATGAGCGCTCAATGTCAATTGCAAGGCGTACGGTTGCAAAATATCGGGAACAAATGAACATTCCTGTCGCTAGATTAAGAAGAGAAATATAAAGTAGATAATGAAGGGATTTTCATAATAGAATGAGTAATTACATATTATATGTATCAATCGAAAGGAGTCAAATATGTCTGCCAGACGTATTGTTGTCGGGGATCAAGAAATCAATATCCCTGAAAAAATATTAAAACTGGGTGTGTTCCCTATTGTAGGGATTGCTCTGGTTTTATGGTTATTAACAGGTGTGTACAGCGTCGGTCCGGATGAAGTCGGAGTTGTGCGTACATTCGGGAAGGTGACTCGTGTCGTCCAATCAGGACTTCGGTACCATTTCCCATACCCGATCGAAGTCGTCAATACACCCAAAGTCACAGAAGTCAAACGTGTTGAGATAGGTTTTCGTACTCTGCGGAACAATCAGGTGCGATCTGTAGAACAGGAAAGTCTGATGTTAACGGGTGATGAAAATATTGTCGATGCTGAAATGATTGTACAGTACAAGATCAAAGATCCAACATCCTATCTGTTTAAATTTGTTAAACCGGAATTAACCGTTCGAGAAGCATCGGAAGCATCTTTGAGAACTGTCGTGGGTCGTCATGGAATTGATGAAGCATTAACGTCCGGTAAATTTATGATCCAGGAAGAAACAAAGGAATTGTTACAAGCCATTTTGGATCAATATGAAACCGGTATCTTTGTAGTTGCGGTTCAGCTACAAGATGTGTCTCCACCCCAACAAGTTATTTCTGCATTTAAAGATGTTGCCTCAGCAAAAGAAGATAAAAATCGAATGGTCAATCAAGCCGAAGGTTATCGGAATGATGTAATCCCGAAAGCAAGGGGAGAAGCACAAGCCATGATCAGAGAAGCTGAGGGTTTCTCTGAAGCACGTATCAAACGCTCTGAGGGAGACGTGGCTAAATTTGTAAAAATGCTGGAAAAATATAATAAAGCAAAAGATATCACAAAGAAACGTCTTTATCTTGAAACTATGGAGGAAGTATTACCCGGCATTGAAAAATATATTGTCCCGAGTGGAGAAAATGGGAATCTACTGAATTTATTGAATTTGGGAGATGCCAATAAAGGAGGTAAAAAATGAAAAAAGGAATTATTGCCTTAATTGTATTAGCTCTGCTAGTCATATTCTCAACAGTATTTATTGTTGATACAACAGAACAAGTTGTGATTTTGCAGTTTGGAAAACCTGTCAGAACAATCCAAGAACCGGGTTTACACTTTAAACTACCGGCCCCTGTCCAAAACTCAGTGGTTTTTGATAATCGACTTTTGGAATATGATGTTCCACCGGAAGAAGTCCTTAGTAAGGATAAGAAAACATTGATCGTGGACAATTATGTTCGATGGAGAATTATAGATCCGTTGCTATTTTTACAAACAGTACAAGCAATTCCAACCGCTGTAACACGATTGGATGACATTGTGTATTCTGAATTGCGTCGTGAATTAGGTACACATAATATGTCAGAGATAATCACTGAAAACCGCGAGTTGATCATGGAACAGATTACGAGTGCCAGTGATAAATCGGCAAAATCTTACGGAATTGAAGTTTTGGATGTTCGGATTAAACGCGTTGACCTCCCAAGTGAAAACGAGAAATCGATTTATGCTCGTATGGATGCGGAGCGAAAACGCCAAGCCAACAAATTTCGGTCAGAGGGAGAAGAAGAAGCTCAAAAAATTCGTGCCTCCACGGATAAAGACAAGACTATTATTTTAGCCGATGCGTATAAATTATCTGAAGAAATTCGTGGTTTTGGGGAGTCCAAAGCATTAGAGATCTATGCAAATGCATTTGGTGCATCTCCTGATTTCTATGAATTTCTCCGCACATTGGATGTTTACCGTAAAACATTAGATGAACAAACCACATTGGTTCTTCCTTCAAATACGCAATTATTCAAACTGTTGCTTGAAGGAGAATAATCAAAGGATGAAACCAGAAATTAGATCGACAACCATTCTCGGTGTTCGGAAAAAGAATAAGATCGCGATGGGTGGTGACGGGCAGGTTACATTTGGCGAAATGGCATTAAAACAAAAAGCGGTTAAAGTCAGAAGTTTTGATGTAGAGAATGGTACGATTCTTGGTGGGTTTGCCGGAGCTGCAGCCGACGCTTTAACACTGTTCGAAAAATTTGAACAGAAACTTGAGGAATTTGACGGAGATCTAAAACGATCCGTTGTTGAGTTAGCAAAAGAATGGAGAATGGATAAATATCTTCGAAATCTAGATGCGCTTCTAGCGTTAATGGATAAAAAATCGAGTTTTATCCTATCTGGAGACGGAAATGTGATCGAACCGGATGGTCCCATTATTGCTATCGGTTCAGGGGGAGGTTATGCACAAGCAGCTGCAACAGCTTACCTGAAGAAAACCACAATGGGATCAAAAGAGATTGTCGCGGCTTCTTTGAAAATTGCATCTGAACTCTGTATTTATACCAATGACTCCATCACAGTTTTGGAGGGATGAAATTGAACGAACTTACTCCAAAACAGATCGTCCGTGAACTGAATTCATTCATTGTTGGACAGCAGAAAGCAAAGAGGGCGGTGGCCATCGCGATGCGAAATCGTTGGAGACGCCAACAGATTTCTGGACCCATGAAGGATGAAATTGTACCTAACAACATCATTTTAATTGGGTCGACCGGAGTCGGAAAAACTGAGATCGCAAGGCGACTTGCCAGTCTGACGAATGCTCCTTTTTTAAAAATCGAGGCCAGTAAGTTTACTGAAGTCGGTTATGTTGGCAGAGATGTGGAATCCATGATCAGAGACCTAATGGATATTGCTGTAAATATGGTGAGCCGTGAGTTTGAAAAAAAGGTTGAATCAGAAGCAGCTATTCTTGCGGAAAAAAGAATATTAAACTTATTATTTCCTGCAGAGACGCTAACCGGTGAAAGGAGACAATCTTCTGAAGCAGAAGAGCGTTTTCAACGAAATCAAAGCCGTCTTATGAAAAAATTGCAAAAGGGCGATTTTGAATCCCGTGAAATTGAGTTAAATATTCCGGAAGACAGTGTTCCACTAATGCAGGTTGTTGGTCCTTTTGGAGGGATGGAAGATATGGCAACCAATATCAAAGATATGTTGTCATCCGTCCTACCTGGGAGTAAAAAGAAACGCCGACTGAAGGTATCTGAGGCAAGAGATGTATTAAAAGAAATTGAAGCTCATCGACTAATCGATCAAGATGAAGTGATTCGTTTTGCAAAAGAACGAGTTGAAAACAATGGAATTGTGTTTTTAGATGAGATCGATAAAATAGCCGGAAAAGATGGTGCAGCCGGTCCGGATATCAGTCGAGAAGGTGTCCAGCGTGATATTTTACCCATTGTTGAAGGAAGCTCAGTAAGGACAAAATATGGGATTATCAAAACAGATCACATTCTGTTTATTGCGGCTGGAGCGTTTCATGTATCTACTCCGTCCGATATGATCCCTGAATTACAAGGTCGATTCCCGATCCGAGTTGAGATGGATAAATTGACAACGAATGATTTTGTAAAAATCCTTACTCATCCAAAATCAGCATTGATTAAGCAGTATCAGGCATTATTAGATACCGAAGGCGTGGAGTTAGTTTTTACAAAAGGAGCAATCAAAGCGATTGCTAAATTCGCTACAAGTGTGAATAAACAAACTGAAAATATTGGTGCAAGGCGATTGCATACAATTATGACCACGCTTTTGGATGATTATCTGTTTGAACAGAGTAAAGGAGACACAAAAACTGTAACAATCACAGACAAGAAAGTTGAAGAACGTTTAAAAGATATAGCCCAAGATCAGGATTTAAGTCGTTACATTTTGTGATCGTACTTTGTGTTTTTCCTGATTAATTAGCTTACATGAATAATATGGAGATGAAATGACTAAACATTTTTTACATCTTGAAGATCTGACATCAGATGAAATCTTAGGGTTACTTGATTTAGCAAAAGAGATCAAAGCAAAATTTTATAATAAGGAAGATTATAAGCCGTTTAAGAATCGATCGTTGGCGATGATCTTTGCAAAACCATCTGCACGGACGCGCATCTCATTTGAGACGGGTTTTTCATGGATGGGAGGACATGCATTATATCTTGGTCCAAATGACATCGGGATCGGGAAAAGAGAAGCCGTAAAAGATATTGCTCGAGTTGTGAGTCGTTATAATGATATGATCATGGCTCGATTGTTTGAGCATAAACACATCTTAGAATTAGCCAAATATTCTACAAGCCCAATTATCAACGGATTAACCGATTATAATCACCCTTGTCAAATTATGGCCGATATATTAACCGTTCAGGAACATAGAAAAACTTTGGATGATCTGAAAATTGTGTATGTGGGAGATGGAAACAATATTGTACACTCTTGGCTTCAGTTGGCAACGCGATTACCTATGGAATTTGTATGTGCTTGTCCTGAAGGTTACGAGCCAGATATGGGCACAGTACAGAAAGTGAAAAATAGCGATATCTCAACCGTTGAAATCACACACGATCTAAAAACCGCTGTAAAAGGAGCTGATGTTATCTATACAGATGTGTGGGCATCTATGGGTCAAAAATCTGAAGCAGATGAACGCGGGACAATATTTTCAGAATTTCAGGTAAATGAAGAATTAATGGATTCAACCGGCAAAGAAACTTTGTTTATGCATTGTTTACCCGCAGAGCGTGATCGTGAAGTAACCGATGGTGTAATGGAAGCACCTTATTCAATTGTATTCGATGAAGCAGAAAATCGAATGCATGCACAAAATGCGATTATGGTTTCTTTGCTTTCTGAATAGATATTACTGCTTTTATTAATCCAATCCGGTGTTAGGTTATTTCCTTTCACCGGATTGTTTTTTCCGCCTCTTGTAACTTGTTTGTATTACGTGTAATTTAACCAAAAGAGAAGCAAGCATTATGGAAAAACACCCTGTAGAAATTAATTATTTGGATGGACATAGATATTATGACTGCATAGTGGCAGGCTATGAATATATTATCCCATTAGAAGAATCGATCAATAAATTAAATGTATTCCCTGTCCCGGATTATGATACCGGGTCTAATATGGTCTCAATGTTCAAAGCGGTCGTAAATCGAGCAGGAAATCATGTGAATCGGAATTTGAGCACAATGGCGAAAAGTATTTCAGAGATCTCAGGGGAAGAAGCCCGAGGAAATATCGGATTTCTTTTTTATCATTTTTTCGATGGATTTGCAAAAGCAGTACATCAAAAGCATAAGATTAAAATTCATGAGTTCGCAAAAGCATTTGAAGTAGCAGCCGGTCATGCTAAACGATCAATAGAAAACCCGGAAGAAGGCACTATTCTTACCTTGTTTCAGGGATGGGCTCAAAGTCTGCAAAATGCCGGAGAATCATTTTCAGATTATACAGATTGTCTACGACAATCATTAAGAGAGTCGAAAGTAAAATTAAAGGAAACGACTTCCCAACTTTCAGTGTTAACTGCCCACAATGTCGTCGATGCAGGTGCACAGGGATTTGTTCACATTTTAGAAGGGATAGATTCATTTATTCATAAAGGGGATATCCGAAGAAAAAAATTCTACATTAATCAAAGTGATCAAAATGAAGACCATCAATTAATTGTCAGAAAATCCAAGGAGATATCAACGATTGTTGTTACCGATTCAACCTGTGACCTCCCAAATGAGATATTAGATCAATATGATATTAATGTTGTCCCGGTCAGGTTACGTTTTGGGAAAGACGATTTTGTAGATAAGATCACAATTTCAGATCAAGTCTTTTGGGATAAATTGAGAACCAGCAGTGTTCATCCCCAAACTTCACAACCACCTCCCGGGGATTTCAGCAAACTGTATTCAAATCTTTTTTCCAAACAGACTAAAAATATTATTTCTATTCACCTTCCGGCAGCTCTAAGCGGAACGTTTCAATCTGCGGTAACTGCTAAAGATAATCTAAAAAAGAATATTACGATTTTAGACTCTGAAAACGGATCCATAGGTTTGGGACTTATTACAGTTCGGGTTGCTGAAGCAATCTCCAAAGGATTAAGTGTAAAGAAAAGTCTGGAGATCGCAGAACAAGCGATTACAAACACAAAGATCTATATAGGACTTGCATCACTGGACAATGCTGTACGTGGAGGACGAGTATCACCAACTATTAAAAAGATAGCAGATTTCTTACATATTACTCCCATCTTAACCTTCAAAAAAGAAGGAATTAAACCTGCCGGTGTCATAACCGGGCGGAAGAACATGACAAAGAAGTTGGTGAAACATGTTTTGAAAAAACTTCCTTCTCAAACCGCATTCAGAGTTGGAATAGTTCATGGAAACTGTGAAGAGGAAATCGGTCAAATTAAACATGAATTTGAAAACATCCCAGGATGCGATCGGGTAATCACAACCTTTATTGGACCTGCGCTAGGTGTTCATGCAGGGCAAGGTTCAGTTGCAATTGCAGTACAGTTATTAACAGACGATCTCTCAAAATAATGACATGAAAAAACAAGCTGCTCCGGTGTTTGATTATATAATTATAGGATCAGGTTTTGGGGGGTCTGTATCAGCAATGCGGTTGAGCGAAAAGGGTTATTCTGTTGCTGTTCTGGAAAAAGGAAAGCGATATAGAACCCAAGATTTTCCAAAATCAAATTGGAATCTAAGAAAGTTCCTTTGGATGCCAAAATGTGGTCTATATGGTATTCAGGATATGACATTGTTAAAAGATGTATTTATTCTTCATGGAACCGGAGTAGGTGGTGGAAGTCTTGTATATGCAAATACGTTGCTTATTCCTTCAGATCAAGCCTTGAACCAATGGGATGATGGACAATGGGGAGACCGTTTGAAGCCCTATTATGCATTGGCAAAGAAAATGCTTGGCGCTGTGACCTCTCCAGTAAAGACTCTTTCTGATTCTTATTTAGAAGAAGTAATCTCTGAATTTGATTATCCTGATAGTTTTGCTCCGGTGGACGTTGGAATATATTTTGGGACATCCGATGAAGTAGCTCCTGATCCATATTTTGATGGTGAAGGTCCTGAACGAAAAGGATGTATAGAATGTGGCGGATGTATGGTTGGATGTCGAGAGAATGCTAAAAACACATTAGATAAAAACTATCTGTATTTTGCAGAAAAAAATGGTGTAAAAATATTTTCTGAAACTGAAGCAATTTCGGTTACAGAAACAGATGATGGTTTGTATAAGATCAATACAAAAAAAAGCACGGGAATTTTTCATCCTAAGCAATCATACTATGCTAAGAATATAATTTTTTCTGGAGGGGTGTTAGGAACCGTAAGATTACTAAAAAATAGTCAATATTTAGGATTAAATGCCCTTCCCAAATCCATTGGAAGTATAGTCCGAACTAATTCTGAAGCACTACTTGGCGTAGTCTCTCACGATAAAGATATTGATCATTCTAAGGGCATTGCAATCTCTTCACAAGCAATGCTTGATGAAGAAACTCAAGTAGAGTTAGTACGATATGGTAATGGACAAGATGTTATGGGAAACTTGGGGACAGTATTGACTGGCGGAACCAAACATTTTCCACGGTGGCTATTATGGTTCTATAATATTATTAGACATCCGATTCTTACTCTTCGAAATATATATCCGATCGGATGGGCGAAACACAGCACAATATTACTCGTGATGCAAACACTCGAAAATCATTTAGATTTGATTTTGAAGAGATCTTGGCTGCGATTTGGGAAGTATAAACTTATTAGTTCAAGGAGTACAAAAGGGCCTATCCCTTCTTTTATCCCTCAAGCGAATTTATTGGCAGAAAGAATGGCAAAAAAAATGAATGGTCGTGCATGTAGCTCGCTCCCCGAAGCTGTTTTGGATACCGCGACGACTGCGCATATTCTCGGTGGTTGTGTTTTGGGGCAAGACCCGAGTACTTCGGTAGTTGATGAGAAACTCAAAATCCACGGAAAAGAGAATTTATATGTGATTGACGGATCGGTTATCCCCGGGAATTTAGGAGTGAATCCTTCATTAACCATTACGACTTTAGCCGAATGGGCAATGAGTCATATCCCAAAGAAACAATAAACCTAAATATACCCTATGAGTTCCTATATAGAAACCGATCATTTTAAATGTTATAATCCGGCAACAATGAAATCGCTAGGGAATGTTTATTTTACTTCACTGAAAGACATAGAATCCATATTAGAAAGTGCTAAAGAATCAGCCGGTGTTTATAACCATACATCTCTTACTGAAAGAAAAAAACTAGTCCGATCTTATCGTAAAGCTATTATTAATAAAACAGATCAATTTGTTGATTTAATTCAATCAGAAACCGGCAAATCATATCAAGATGCAGTGATGGAATTTTTTGTTGGGGTTGATTTAGTTACAATACTCTTAGGGTATTCAAAAAAAGCCTTATCTCCTAACAAACGATCCATTGGATATTACTTGCATAAAAAAGGGTGGGTTGAATATCATCCTCATGGTGTTGCAGGGATTATCTCTCCATGGAATTACCCATTCATATTAGCTCTCTCTCCTGTAATTGAAGCTCTGCTTGCAGGGAATACGGTTCTGTTAAAACCTTCAGAACACACACCTTTGATTGGGAATTTATTAAAAGATACATTTAATGAAATCTCTGATGATAAGCGGATATTTCAAACTATTATTGGTACTGCAGATACCGGGAAAATTCTTGTAGAAAGCAGCAAGACGGATATCATTTGCTTTACGGGAAGCACTGCAGTAGGTAAGGTGATTGCTGCTTCGTGTGGTGAACAACTAAAACCCTGTATTTTAGAACTTGGCGGCAAAGATGCGATGATTGTCCTTGATGATGCGAACCTTGAACGAGCCTCAAATGCATGTATTTGGGGCGGTTTTTCCAATGCCGGACAAACGTGTATTTCAGTTGAACGTGTATACGTTTTTGATTCCGTATTTGATCAGTTTTCGGAGTTAATAAAAAAGAAAATTGCACTCGTATCCTGCGGGACAACACCTAATGACCAGATTGGCGCAATGACGATGGCTGCCGGAAGAGATAAAGTAAAACAACAGATTGCTGAAATTAAATCTAGCTGCAAAGAGATTTATTCATCTGATAAATTCCCAAAGAATGGTGGACAATTTTTTCCACCTACTATTGTATTTGAACCAGATGAAAATGGTGAAGTGTGTAGAGAAGAAAGCTTTGGTCCCGTGATTACTGTTAGCAGAGTGGATAGTGACAAAGAAGCTGTGGAAAAAGCAAATGATAATCGCTATGGATTAGCAGCAAGTGTTTTTACTTCTAATAAAAAAAGAGGTAGACGAATAGCCGGATTGTTACAAGCCGGGCAGGTTACGATCAATGATATCCAAACAGGGTATGGAATTGGTAGTTTGCCATTTGGCGGTGTTAAAGAGTCGGGAATGGGTCGAGTTCATGGAGTTGAAGGTTTAAGATCATTTAGTCGGATTACATCAGTAGTGGAAACCCGGTTCGCATTTCGTTCAGAACCCTGGTGGTATAGTGGAATAAAATCACTACCGAAATGGATCAGTCGATTTATTAAGATTCGTTATCGATAATAAATATTCTATAAGTTTAGTCAGAAATCCAACTGACTTTATATTCTGTCAAATCATCCGGGAGAGAAATATTCGGATCGTTGACAACCCACTTCCCTGAAATTCCTGTTTCATTACACGTTAATTCAAAATGACTCATAGCAATCCCGATATCTATACGCTGTAAATCACCTTCTTTGCCGGTTCGCGTTAAAACGGGTTGATCTTTGTATCCCGGAGTTCGTCTCAAATAAAAATGGATACAATTATTATCTTTCACAAGCTTCCATGGTTGTTTATTTGATGCAGAAGGAGCTAATCTAACCATTTCTAGGGCTGTTTCAAATTCACACGCATTTTCTTGAGATAGTGGTTTTTCAAAATTTTGGTCATAAAAAAGTTTATCCCAAGGTCTTCGATGGTCTGACTTTGCAATTTTCCGGATCATTTTATCCATCTTACGTTTTTTAATTTTAGGATAACCAATAGCAATTACCGCAGGAAGACTTTCACTTTCGTTCAGTTCGATTAGATTGGCAAAAACACTTTTCCGAAAAGTACCACCCATCCAGCATGTGCCTAAGTCTAACTCAGTTGCTTTAAGAATGATTTTCTCAATTACATATCCAAATTCTTCTTGTTGAAGATGGTCATCAGCTTTTGTTAAAGCCCCTATAAGAAATTCATCCGTTCCCTTAATAAATCCATAAGTGTTCAAACCTCTTAAAATGGACAAACCTGATTTAACTTCCCCAAAATGAACTCGGACTTTTGTTCCAAACGGTCCAATTTGATGGGTGCTTGCGTAATTTAATAATTCTGAAATGATCTCTTTATCAATTGAACGATTTTGATATCCTCTGCAGGAATATCTTGAACGAATGGTGTCAACAATAGATAGAGAATTCAAAGGTAGGTATTATTTTAACAAAATAATTTTCTGAGTTGCTGAAAAATGACCTGAAATCATTTGTACAAAATACACACCACTTGCATGATTTGATGCATCCCATTTAATAGTGTGAGAACCGGGTGTGATAATCTTGTGAGTTAATGTTTCAACAATCTTCCCTGAAACATCAAATATGTGTATCGATACATTTGATTTAATATCTAAATCAGGAATTGAAAAAGATATATTAGCAATTGGATTAAATGGATTGGGATAAATAGAAAACAATTCAAATTGATCTGAGAATTCTACAAATTGATTTCCTGCCGATTCATGGGCTTTAATAGTTACATAAGTATCGCTATTAGATGGAATGCTTGTCTGTACATAACACACATTGTAATCTCCCGAGTTATCAATTTGGAGAAGTGTACCGTTTGTAACATCGAAATCATAATTCCCGGCAGGCATGACAAATTTAATTTTTGCATTTTCAAATTCAATATCGTTTGCATTATGAATGAATGCAGAAACACTGTCTACCAGACCGTCATTTGATGGAGAATAGTCAATAAATACTTGATCATTGTCACCATAGAACGAGACAGAAGTATATTGTGGATCCAGAGTGTTATTATTGACTTTAATCACTCGATACGGGGCATCCGAATGGCAAGCGGCGCGAGTCGTGATATTGTAAGGTGAAGTAAAGTCATTATAATTGCTGTGAGTATGTCCCGCGAGTGACATTTCCGCACCCAATGTACTTAAATTGATCTGATCAGAAAAATCATAGTGATAAAAAAGAACCCGAGCATCATATAATGAAGAATTATCCAATTGATTATTTAACCAATTAAGTTGAGAGGATATAAAGCTATACTGACCATAAATATTATACATGAATGAATCATAATTGTTATAAGATTCCATTCCTATAAATAAGATATTACCATAATCAAATGTATAGTTTTGAGTATAAGTTGGGTAAAACTCTAAATCTTTCCAGCCAAAAAATTTCCACCAATTTCGGCGTGCAGATCCTTGTGGTCCGGGAGTTGCTACCCAACCGCCAATATCATGATTCCCTGCAACCAGGTAAATGGGAACTTCGAACTCTCCCAGGATACGTTTCGTTCTGCTGTAAACTCGACCATCATCAAGGTCTTCTAATTCTCCTTCATTGATGATATCGCCCGTTATGAGAACAAACTCAGGATTTAATAAATTCACATCATTGATAATATTTCTTAAGCGAACCATTGTCGTTGAGTCCGTTACGGCTGTTTCAGGATCGCTAGTCCA
>CAZYDH010000004.1:0-110027 GCA_964645915.1 uncultured bacterium | reverse complement strand
TTAAGCGAACCATTGTCGTTGAGTCCGTTACGGCTGTTTCAGGATCGCTAGTCCAATAGGTTCGGGTGGGTAAGTGAGTATCGGTAATGTGAATAAAATAGTATTGTTCTCGAAATGATGGAATGAGTTGAACAGAGTTTTTTGTAACATCGTAAATGCCATTCGACGCTGAGATTTGCAGATCATATAACTCATAGAGATCAGGTGTCGGAATTTCGGTCACTAGCGTCCACAACCCTGAGTTATTATCAAAGATTGATGAGGTAATCGATAGATTGATCACGATATCATTATACAGAAGCTTTGCTTGCCAATTGTTCGTTGATTCATCAGCAAGACAAAGAATATCCATTGTCTCACCCGGTGTTATTATTTCCGGAATGCTTAAAATGGGTCGCTGAACAACGGTTAATGTGTCTCCAACAGGTTCGATAGCTAAGAGACCATTTAAAATAAACAAAACTGCTATTAGCAAACGGTATAATATTTTTTTATTGAAAGGCTGAGTCATTATTTCAACAGGACAACTTTCTGAGTATTTGAATAATTTCCGGAGATCATCTGAACAAAATAAACTCCGCTTGCTTTATTTGATGCATCCCAATTTATTGAGTGTGAACCCGATTCTATAATTCCATTGACAAGAGTTTCAATTTTTCTTCCCATTAAATCATACACAGATAATGTAGTTGCATGGTTAGAAGGAGAAACGGTAAAAGTGATCGTTGTAATTGGATTAAACGGATTTGGATAAGCAGGTTGTAAGTTAAAACTGGTTGGAACCGTAACGCTATGATCATCAATTCCAAGAACTTCCGTTGGTGCATCAGTTGTGAATTTGATTGCTAATTCATTTTGCAAGGGTGAAGATCCTGCTGAAAGTTGACCGGAGAACAAATATTGTAATCCATCATTTTGGTCAGGTGATTCGATGCCAATTGTACTAAAGTTTCCATTGGAGTCAATATCATGAATCTCTTTGTACTGGAAAATGATCTCTCCATCCCCGGTATTTGTAGGATAGTGAGCTGGATTTAGCAAAATAACTTGGAAAGTTTCTTTTACGCAATTTGGGCAGAATTCATCATCTTCTCCATTAGAAACTTGATCCCATTGAATAATGAGTCGATCTGTCTCAAAAAGATAAAAGATATTAAAAGGTTCTTCACCATTATTGTCATCCAGATCATCATAAAATGGAGCGACCATTGCAGGCGGTCCTAATGACATCGGAATCGAAAAATTCCAAAAATATGGAACCGGACTATCTTCAAAAGATATCCATCCATTGGAACAAACTGTGACTAATGAATATTCCTGGCCATAATATTGGAAAGGGAATCCAATATCAATTGTTGTTTTTGTATCATCTGATAAGTTTAAGTTTGTTCCTGACCCATCATTTGCAGGATTTAATTCTACCCAATTATATTCAGGTGATTCTTCATAATCGGTGTCATAACTGTCAAAAGCCCAATATCCATATTGGTCCGGGGGATTTGGATTTGTTGCTTCAACGGGTCCTACTATAATTTTGAATACATTTTCGGCAATTAGATTACCGTTGATTCTAAACTCTGCTAGAAAGGGAACAGAAAAACCTATGGGAATATTATTTACCAGTCCTGTTAATAGAGTCTCTGTTGTGCTAATCGAAAATGCAGATAAGTCAACTGTTGAAGTAAATGTATTGATGTCAATCATATCATTGCTCAATGGAGTCAGTGAAACTTCCATATTTTGGAAAGACGTCGGTCCTGCGTTGCTGATATTCAATGCGATAGATTCAGTTGTGTTGGTTGTGAACCATAGTTCATCATTTTCAAGGATGGGTGTGACATCAAACTCAACAAAAATATCTGGAGAATAGGGAGAGCCATCGTCCCCTGAAAAAGTTAATTGAATATGCTTTTGTACAAATTGGGATTTATTCAAATATAAATCAAGGGTTGTGCCTGCTGGGACATTTGAAAAATCGATTGAGAGATTACCATCAGGAGTTGAAACCCCTTTGGCAATAAGATCTCCATCCATTTTCAACGCACCAACAACTAAATTCAACGGAGTTCCATTTTGATCGGTTACAGTAGTGTAAAGATGCGATTGGGTTAACGTGGTATTGTTTTCTATAGATGCTGACAATTCGTCGGGTGTGTTTAACCATACAGATAAACTAGGGTCCCCAAGCACACCATAAATATGATGATAAAACTCTATGACCCCTCCATTTTCAACTAAATGAGGAAATTCTGTTATCATCGCTTGTTTTCCTGCAAATAGTGCAGGACCGATTTCCGCAAGGCGTTCATCAAGTAACTCATCCCACATAGCGCCGCAGAGTACGTTGTTGAATTTTGTATCTGTGTCCAGATCAGATGGGCCAACAACTGCAACAGCACCCTTTGGATTTGTAGGTGTTCCTTTTGTTAATAACTCTTCACCAAAACATTTTGAAGGACCAGTTTGAGGAGCAATATCCGCACCGAAATCTCCTGTATTACAAACAAGACTCATTACTACAGGAAGTTTCCATCCATGGTTTAAGGAATTAATGTCTTCGATGTAAAAAGAAGGTTTATGCCACCCGTGAGAATTCCCCCATCCACGATAATTAATCACACCAACCCCATTAGTCCATGCATTTATGATCGTCGGATTTTCAGTGATTTGGTATCCTGCATGAAAAAAGGCAGTATCGATTTGTGTGAATCCATATTCATCTAAACGATCCATCAGCCAATAAGATGTCCAGACGGGTGTTACAGGCCATGCGGAAGGAGGGACTTCTCCACCATCGCTTGATGTTTTATAATTCCCTGCAACCAATAATCCTCGAGTCAAATATTCTTTATCTGTTTGATTTAAATAATCCATTTTCGAATATTGGATTGTCCTGGTTTTAATATTGAGTAGGTCCCCGGGATTACGGATTGACCAACGGCCGATTAAAAAGGCAGGATCTAAAATATCATAATTGGGAGATGCAGGATCATTGTCAAAAAATGAATATGGGTAATCAGTGACATCTTCTTCATCTTCGTTAAAAGAATGGATGAAAAATGTTGGAATGGCTAAACTGCCATTTACATCTCCTATGAGTAATACATACTCAAGCATCGGATGCGTTTCATAGTAAGAAGATAAATAGTTTTTAATGTCTAAAGCTGTTGTCAGCATTTCTGTATTCAAAGAGACAACGGTTACATCGAATCCTTGTGACTCTTTAAATGCAATGAAATTACCTCCTTGGCTTTCGTTTTCAAGATAAGGGAGTAATCCAATGTCAGGTAATATAATTAGATATTCGCCACGTTGGTAATTGCCGGGTACTGTAGCATCCGTTCGTGTAATCTTAGATAACGGTGTAAAATTGGAGTCAGCCATAAGTCCGGAAATGAAACCAATGGTAATTACTGCGAGTTTTAATATGGTGTGTGTCATAATTGTTCTGTTAAGCTATTTTAGTAAGATGAGTTTTTGAGTATTCGTGTGTTGATCGGTAGTTATTTTAAGAAAGTATATACCACTGGATTGTGAATCAGCATTCCAAATGAGATGCTTGTCTCCGGCAATTTGTTGTTCCGAAACAAGTGTTTTAATATGTTGCCCAAGTAAATTATATACGGAGACATCGACATTTGATTCGTTAGGAAGCTGGTATCTTATGTGTGTAATTGGATTGAACGGATTTGGATAAGATGGATAAACAAAGAAAGACGGATGTACATCTTGAGGGTCAATTGTGTTTATTGAGCTGTTGCCGGAAAGCAGAGTTGCTGAATGTAACTTAATCCCTCGGTAAGCGAGAGAGTTATCGGGCAGAATGCAAATGACGATTTGAATGGAATCAGATTCTGATTCAACGGGGATAAGATCTTCGTGCCTTTCCCACCATTGGTTATTAAAAAAGTAGGAGGTTGTATCAAGATTTCCCACAATGTCGATCATAACGGTATCGTATCCCCATTCTACTTCATATTGCCAATCAAGTTTTAAAACGAAAGAGGTTTCATTATTGAGGATTATTTGATCTGATGATATCTTTGAGTCCAAAGTTGTATAAAGTAAATAATTCTGTGACAATAGAACCCCGTTTTCCACAGTCCACTCACCGGATAAGATCGTCCAATCTTCAATATGATCAAACGGTGTATGATAGACGGTATCTTTAGGAGTTAAATTGAAAGTAACAGTGGTATCGCTAACAAGGTCGAGTGAGAATATCTGTGGAAATATTGACTCACTTTGCACATGAATTTTATACAGTTGTTCAGGATAGATAATGGAAGTTGTGCCCAAACCGATTTCCATTGTGTCAATTGAATATTCGTCTCCAATATAAAGGTTAAATGTGTTATCAAGGATGTCGGAAGACGACACAGATAATGCAATTGTATGTTGTGGAAGAGGAGTGAGTGAACAATTAAATTCTAAGGGGACAACACTACTTGGAGTGATAATCTCGGTATGAGGTTGATATCCTTTTGCAGAGATATTTAATGTAAATGTTCCTTGAGAAAGTAACCGTCGATACCGTCCGAAAGAATCGGTGAGACGTGGTTTGATCATAGCACCGGTTAGTTCAGATATCTCAACTACCGCGTCTGGGATAGGCAATCCGGTTTCTAAATCAGTTACAATTCCTGTTACCTGATAAGATTCTGCGCCGAAATCTCCCTGTCCATATCCGATACTTCGATTCATAAGATGAAAAGCCCCTCTTAAATTTCGATTAATTGTATCTTCAATGATCGTTGTGTCTGCAGGCTGTGTATTTTCAGTGCCGACTTCGATCAAATATTGAATACAACCTGTTTCTGCATAGAGCCAATCATGAGTGTTTCCTCTTCTTGAAACACTGGGGATGGGAGTATAATATCCTACGTCTGCTTCTTTTGGGATCAATCCGGCAATATCAGACCCTAGATTTGAAATAACTGAGTAATCCGGTGAGGTTTTTCCTAAAGCCCACATCCAAGGATAGATCACTTTTTCAGACACGTTGCCTGATCTGGAACTATGATAAGCAATCGAAAGGAGAAATTGTTTTTCTAAGGCAAAATCACGAATCGCTTGTGTTTCAGATTCAGAGAAAGGATATTCACCGCGATAATAATCAAAATGAGATTGGTAATCACCTCCGGAGTGATCTTCTTCATACGGACCGTCACCAAAAAACCAGTGAAGATCATAATTGCGGTTTAGGTCTACACCATCTGAATCATTCCCGACACCAACGATAAAATCAAATAAGTTGTTTTCATTAACATCGCGTTTGTTTTTTCGAAAACTCACATCCTGAATAAAAGAAGTGTCCGATTCAAAACCATGAACAACCTGTAACCCTTCAGGATTGTATGTCGGAACAACCCAAATTTCACATGATTGTAAAATAGCGCGCATGTTTTGAATGGGATATTGTGGAGTCGGGTATAAGAACCTTCGGATAAGTTCCATCGTGATCTCAACACCAAATATTTCTTCAGCATGGCACTGACCTAAAAATAAGATCTTGGGTTTATCCTGGTCAACATTCGCATTATAGGAAAGCCGAACCGCACTAAAAGGCACCTGATCTTGTGTTGAATGGCCAATTTCTTCTACATGATAAATAATCCCGCTACCGGGATATGCAGGTGAGGGATTCGTGTTTGCCCCAAACTCTGATTCCCATTCGGTAAAACGCTCTTGGATTTCTTCATACGTATGATATCGACTCGAGAGGATACTCTGAGTGAATCCAAATTGAAAAAACCCTATGCTAAACAAAAGTAGTATGGATTGAATATTTTTCATGTCAAGAATGTGATTTTCAATATCTATGATAACATCTAAGTTAGGAATAATTAGTTGAATTATAATATGTCTAGTTTATCTGTCACATAATATATGTGATAATATAAACATAAAATGCATAATTTTATATATATTTATTGTTTTATATGATATCCTAACCTTAGATTGAACACAAGTCTGATTGCAAATATGCACATAAAAATAGCTATGCAATATTTAAATAAATTAAACCATTATAGCTTGTGTGATCTTCCTCACATCACACAAGGTAGAATATGCTTTTTGTTGTATATTCTATGATTGAAAAAACACAAATAATTGAGAGCAGATTAAGCATGACAAAATTACTTACCGGAATAACACTTGTTTCAAGTTTGTTGATGGCACTTCAAGCAAGTCCGTTTAACTATGAAAAAGGCGAAGACCAAACAGAGAAGATTTATTTTACCCATGGAGAATTCGAAAAAAATTCGGAGGGGGATTATCATCGTCTAACCAAAAATGGTAATAGCATGATCAGTGAAATAGGAGATCCTGAGCTTCCGGCTTTCACCACGTTATTTGAAGTATCTCCGGATAAAGAATATGAGTTTTCTTATACCGTTATTCGTTCTCATCTTGAAAAAGATATTCGCTTATATCCGTATCAAGGATTGTCTGAAAATGAAAGTGTTTTTCAAAAGAACCATACATTATATCAAAGTTCCGCTCTTTGGCCGGAGAACAATCTAATTGTTTCTGATCGCCAGATCATGAGAGATGTCCAGGTTGTTCAGGTTAGCGTTACACCATATCAGTATCGCCCTAAAACACAAGAATTGACCGTGTTTGATGAAGTGGAAATAGAAATTCGGGAAATTGGTGAAAGAGTTTCCACCGATTATTTTCCGGAATTACGATCAAGATCATATGAAGGTTTGTATAATACGATGATCGTCAATCATGATCAAAATAACCGTGGTAATGCATATCAACCTCCCACCATTCTGTATATTTGCGGAGGGAACACAGAGAACAACCCATTTTTTCAGCAATTAGTCCAATGGCGTCATCAAAGAGGTTATGTTGTATATACTGTTTCAACATCTGAAACAGGAAGCTCTACAACCGGAATAAAAAATTATATTCAAAATGCTTATTTAACATATGACCCTGCACCTGAGTTTGTTACTCTCGTCGGAGATGTGGGTGGAAGTTACAATATCCCAGCATATTTTGAGACATGGTCAGGGTATGGTGGTGAAGGAGACCATCCTTATTCACAGTTGAATGGTACTGATCTCTTTCCGGAAGTGCTTATTGGTCGTATGTCTATCCAAAACTCAACACAGTTAACCACTGTGGTAAATAAAATCATCCATTATGAAAAAGCGACTTATATGGATCAAATAGTTGAGTATTATGAAAGAGCCGCTTTGTGTGGAGATCCATCATCATCAGGAATATCTACCGTTATTTCAAATGAATATATTGAAGAAGTAATGGAAGCCTATGATATGGAAGATATTCGAACCAATTTTGGTAATGGAAATTACGCCTCATGGATGCAAAATCAATTGAATGAAGGTGTCCTCTATTTTAATTATCGCGGATATTTAGGTATGAGTGGTTTTGGAACAAATAACATTGATGGCGCAAATAACGGATATAAATTGCCTTTTGCAACCATTCCGACATGCGGAACCGGTTCATTTGCAGATGGAACTGCAATGTCTGAATATTTTTTCAGAGCTGGAAGTCCGACGAACCCAAAGGGTGCAATTGCAAGTGTTGGTACTGCGACATGGGGAACACACACTGCTTTCAATAACATTGTCGATATGGGGATGTATGATGGTCTGTTCTCAAAAAGTCTGCGGACTGCAGGGGCTACCTTGGCTTCCGGAAAATTGGCATTATTTAATACCTACCCCAATAATCCAAATAATCGTGTCAGTATTTTTACGCATTGGCATAACTTAATGGGTGATGCTTCCACTCATCTTTGGACAGATACACCCACAATTATCCAAGCTACACATCCATCAAGTATCTTACTTGGAACAAATTATCTTGAAGTCAACGTCACAGATGATTTAGGAAATCCTATTGAAGATGGGTATGTCACATTGCTGATGGGAGATGATGAAATATTTTGTAGTGAGTTTACTGATGAGTCGGGAAACGTTGTTTTTCTGTTGGATTACGAAAACACAGGGAATATTGATCTGACCGTTACAAAGGATAATTACAAACCCTATATTAGCAACGTTTCGATCCAAACAGCCGAAAAGCTGGTAAATATCGAGGATAATGAACTCATTTATGTCATAGATGGTAACGACAATACTCCCAATCCAGGCGAGTCATTTAATTTATTCATCCCTCTAAAGAATTTTGGCGGTCAAGCCGTTACCGGAATTGAAGCAACTTTAAGTTCTTCCTCTTCGATGGTGACAATCTCAACACCGACCATGACGTATGACAACTTAAACGCGGGAGAGTCTTCCAATGGAAACGGTTTTGAAGTCACAGTATCTTCAAGCGCGATAGACCATGAAGATCTTGATCTCCATTTGATGATCACAGATGATTCCGGTTTAGAATGGCAATCAAGGGTTCCACTTAATGTTGCAGGAGCGTATCTTGCAACTGTTGGAAGTGAATTTGTTAATCCCGGTGAAACAGCGGCTACTTTTTCAGTTTCATTAAAGAATTTAGGAAGTATAACAGTTTCGGGCATCACTGCTGAGATTATATATGAAGGTGATGTGTTTGTTGTGGTTGACGGATTTGCTGAGTGGGATGAAATCGGACCGGGAGAAACAATCACATCTTCTGATCTATATGTTGTTGATGTATCAAATAATATTCTTCCGGGTTCGGTCATTACTCTTCAATTGCATTTACAAAATCAAAATGGATATGATCGATATATTCCGCTACAGATTGTGGTGGGTAATGTCTTTACAACCGACCCAACCGGACCGGATAACTATGGGTACTATATCTATGACTCTTCGGACCTGGGTTATAATTTGGCCCCTATGTATGACTGGATTGAGATCAATCCGTCTGCGGGAGGATTGGGAACAAGTTTGAATTTGTCTGATGGCGGAAACGGAAATTATAGTGCTTCAATTGCGCATGTTGATCTTCCGTTCCCATTCCAGTTTTATGGTGAAACATTCGATGAGATTACCGTTTGTACAAATGGCTGGATCGCTTTAGGACATTCTGAATTGGAATCATTCAGAAATTATCCCATCCCCGGAGCGGGCGGTCCAACAAATATGATTGCGGCATTTTGGGATGATCTGAAAACTTCTTCCAGTGGAAATGTGTATACATATTATGATTCGAACGAAAATCATTTTATTATCGAATGGTATCAAATGAGAACCTATAACAATAATAGCCTTGAAACATTCCAAATCATCTTGTATCCTCATCCTGTTTCACCTTACGGTGACTGCGAGATCAAGATGCAATATCAAACATTTAATAATACCTCTGCAGGAAATTATGGTGGATATACACCCCTTCATGGAGCGTACTGTACGATTGGAATTGAAAACTCCAGAGCAGACGATGGATTGGAATATACATTTACCGATCGATATCCGGAATCTGCGATGGAATTATCAGATGAAACTGCTCTATTCATCACCACTAGAAATTCGGGGATATCCCCCTTACCGGAATTGACATACAGTCCAAGTGAAATTAATTTTTCAATAGGATTCACAGATTCGAGTACTAGTTCTTTGGAACTCATGAATACCGGAGCTCCCAATTCTACTCTTCACTATTCAATTACATCAAGTTATGAAGAATCTGAAACTCCTTTTGAAACACCCGGAGGTGGCCCTGACAACTTTGGTCATTATTGGTCAGATTCAGAAACTGAAACCACGATTTCATATTCATGGGAAGATATTGAAGGAATAGGGACAGAATTATCTTTTCCATCAAACGATGCTGCAGGTGACCCCATAGACATAGGATTTTCTTTTCCTTTTTATGGAGAGACCTATACGGAATGTATCGTGAATCCTAATGGGTGGGTTGGTTTTGGAAATGACAGTTCAGATTGGACCAACAATCCTATCCCCGGATTAGAATCTCCTCGTCCAGCTATCTTTGGTTTTTGGACAGATCTTTTTCCGGAAACAACCGGAGGATTAAATTCAGTTTTTGTTCATTCAAATACAGAGAGATTTGTTGCATGGTATAACGCGGTAGAACATTATCCGGGGACATATACCGGGACGTATGATTTTCAGATCGTTATGTATGCAACCGGAGTAATTTACGTAAACTACCGCAGTGTCTCTGGAGATCTTGCCGTTGCGACAATCGGAATACAAAATAGTGAAGGGACAGATGGGCTTCAAGTTGCATTTGATGAAACATATGTGCAGAATAATCTTTCCTTAGTATTTGATTGTAGCACACCGGAAAATGAATGGTTAATAATTAATAGTGACACAGGTGCGGGATTAAGTGGATCACTGGAAGAAGGTGAAATCGCTCTATTTACAGTAACAGCAAATTCAACCGGTATGGAACAAGGATCTCATGAAGGTGTCATTAGCATTGCAACCAACAGTGGTTTATTTGCTGTACATATTCCGGTCTCCTTATTTGTTAATAATCAACTCAGTCTTGATATTCAACATCAAAATAGTTGGAATTTAGTCGGGGTGCCTTTAACGACAAACAATCCTTCTGTCGAAGCAGTATATCCAACATCAATAGAAAATACATTATTCTCATATAATGGGATGTACGTTTCGGAATCTGAATTTGTAACCGGAAAAGGATATTGGTTGAGGTTCAATGAAGAGAATATTACAACAATAGTAGGTGGAATAAACGAAACTGAAACGGTTCAATTAATGGATGATTGGAACATAATTTCCGGGATTTATTCTACTATTGCTGTAGAAAATATCCAGGATCCGGACCAATTGATTATTCCCAACACGATCTATGAATTTGACGGGTCTTATGTAGGCGCAGAATTTTTGGAACCCGGTAAAGGATATTGGGTCCGAACAAACGGTCCAGGGGAAATAATCATTTCTACAGAAAATGCCGGCTCACGGCGAGTAGCACAATATGATCAACATCTGGACAAAATGAATCAATTGACATTCACATCTTCCGCAGGGATAACTTCCACATTATATTTTGGTACATCCATTCCTGAAAAAGATAAGTTAATGTTCAGCTTACCACCGAAACCTCCGGTTGGGGCATTTGATATACGATTTGACGGAGATCTGAAAATTGCTGATGATTTCGGAGTGATTGAAATGATGAATACCGATGATAGGATATCCGTTGAATATAATATTTTGGATAATACCGTATGGACTCTGAAAGATGATATTGGTAATGAAATGGAATTATCCGGAAACGGAGTTTTAAATGTATCCGGAAATATTGAAAATATGGAATTGAAAAAATCCAATTCTTTAAATGTTCCAATAAAATTCGCACTGCATCAGAATTATCCAAATCCATTTAATCCTACAACGACATTCATGTTTGATATTCCGAAAGAAAGTCATGTGAATCTGACGATATACGATATTGGTGGAAGAGTTATCAAAGAATTGATTAACAGCACGATTGCAAGTGGTTCACATCGATATATTTGGAATGGAACAGATACGTTTGGGGAAAATGTTGCATCAGGAATGTATTTGTATAAATTATCATCCGATCATTTCACGCAGACAAGAAAATTACTGTTGATCAAGTAATTCGCATTTTCAACGGTAATATCTGGAGCATACAGTAAGAACGGGTAGAATACTATAATCCAATTCTGAAGAATAATAATCTGATCCCGACCTAAATCTGAAGATATGTTAGTCCCCATTCTACTCTTATTACTTTCATTGCTCATCCTTTACGGTTGGCAGGAATCACGGAGACATCTGAGGGCAGTGAACTCCATTCCTAATCGAATCCATGTCAATGGATCGAGAGGAAAATCCAGTGTAACCCGATTAATTGCTGCAGGTTTAAGAGCCGGAGGAATCAAAACAATAGCAAAGACAACCGGTTCTGCCCCTCGAATAATCGAAATGGACGGGAGAGATCAGGTCATTCACCGATTGCGATCTGCCTCAATCGGTGAACAGGTGAAACTCACCCGTCATTTTGCCAGAAAAAAACCAGAAGCAATGGTGATTGAGTGTATGGCTGTTCTGCCACAATATCAATGGGTGTCCGAACAAAAAATGATCAAATCCACACTTAGTATCATTACAAATGTACGTCCGGACCACCTTCCGGAAATGGGACCAACAATGGAGGACGTTGCGAATTCCTTATCGAATACAATCCCATTTAATGGAACACTATTAACCGCTGAAATGGATATCTCCGGTGAATTAAAAGCAGTTGCCGATAAGCGAAATACAACAATGGAGATCGTACACGATTATGATATCTCGGATGAGTATATTAATCGATTTCCGTATATCGAACATAAAGAAAATGTTGCATTAGCCGTTAAAGCGTGTGAATCCGTTGGCGTGGATAAAACGATTGCACTCGAAGGAATGATCCATGCAAAACCCGATCCGGGTGCATTGGTGATACGAAAACTTCAATTCGATAAACACATTAATTACTCGGTAAATGCGATGGCGGCGAACGACCCGCATTCTACAAAGAAGATTTGGAATAATATTAAGGGACGGTTTGAGAATAAGAAAGTCAGTGTTTTCTTAAATACTCGGGATGATAGACAATCCAGAACAAAGCAATTATTGAAATTAGTATTAGAGGAAGTTAAGCCAAGTATATTATTTATACGAGGGAACAGAATCCCGGCGATAAATGAAACCTCAATGAAATTAATTAAGTTTCGCAACTCAACTGAACCGAAAGAAGTCATAAATTCTTTATCTAAACTCGATCACTATCTTATCTTTTGCATCGGAAATATGGTAGGATGGGGCGAGACCTTTATAACAGAACTAAGAGAACATTCTGTCAATGATTGAAATTGCAATAGGATTAGGTATTTTCATCAGTCTGATACTTACTGAAACGTTAGGTGTTACTGCAGGCGGATTAATCGTTCCGGGGTATATCGCGTTAAGTCTTCATGATCCGTTGAGGGTTATCGGGACATTCGCTATCAGTCTGATCGTATTTTTGATTGTGAAATTATTATCGGAAAAATTACTGATCTATGGAAAACGGAGATTGGTATTTAGTCTTTTGCTTGGATTCTTACTGGGGTATTTATCCAGACAATATTTATACTTTCCGGACGAACATATTAATTTGGCTGCAATCGGGAATATTATCCCGGGACTTATTGCAAGCTGGATGGAACGTCAGGGTGTTATCCGAACGCTATCTGTAATTCTCATAACCGCCAGTATAATTCAACTGATTCTGATGGCAGTAGGAATGAGAGTTCCTCATGTTTAGACCCGTTATTCAAAAAACACGATTCTTAGTGGTTTTAGCCGCTGTTAACCTCTTATTGTTTTATTGGGCTGCTCAATCGATTGTGATCGAAAAAGCAGAAGGATATGAGGAAAAGATCGTAGCAGCAGAGATCATGAAAACAGCTATGGAAACGCTTCGGTCCTATCAGTTAGGCGGACAAAATGTTGTTTTGGATGATTTCGCAAATGATCCAAACAATACGATGCTGGTTGGAACACAATTCAGTCATATTACAACCGATAGAGGAGACTTAGATTCTAAGTTAACAACACTGAATCCCAATTTTGCTGCAATGATTGTTGATATGCTTTTACAAGCAGATGTCAACAAAGGTGATACAATTGCGGTTACACTTACCGGATCAATGCCTGGTGCAAATATCGCTTTATTTGCTGCTTGCTCAGCGATGGATATCACACCGATTGTCATTAGTTCGGTCGGAGCATCTCAATGGGGTGCAACCGATCCCTATTTTACTTGGGTCGATATGGAATCGGTATTGGTAGATGAAAATATTTTCCCTTATCGATCGGTTGCAGCTTCGGTTGGTGGTGGAGGAGATGTCGGGAAAGGATTGACCCGAAAAGGAAAAGAATTATTATGGGAAGCCATTTATCGAAATGATCTTCTATTGATTCAAGAAGAAAGTCTCAGCGGAAATATTAAACATAGAATGAATGTTTTTGAGCAATCGCTTCCTTCATTCAATTATATGGCATTGGTCAATATTGGTGGAGGAGCTGCAGCAGTCGGACCTGCCATCAATGCAAAATTGATTCCGCATGGTGTTTCAACTCCCGGTGCGTTAAACAAACTTTCCGGAAGCAGTGTGATCCGATCTTTTGCGAAGAAACAGATTCCTGTAATCCACATTTTAAACATTCAGGAATTGATCCTACAATATCAATTGCCCATTGCACCGATACCCACACCGACTCCGGGAGAAGGTGAATTATTCTCAACTCCAAAATATAATCAGCTAATAACGATCACTGCCCTCATCCTTGCAATTGGGTTGCTAATTGGTGTCGGATATTACAGTCATCATCAAATTCGTGAACGGATGGAAAGTTATGAACCGGACTCTATTTTATAGAATTGTTCAAATAATATTTGTGGGAATTGTTACACTCTTCGCTGTGGCTGAAGGGAAAATGATTTCACCTGTTGAAAAAGATCAAAAAGAGATATTGACGATAAGCGGAAAGCGGAGAAGCTATTTTCAATTACACGGAAATTCGTTATCCTACGAGATAAAAGGACCAAAACGGATTGAGATTATCGCGAGACGGGCAGTTCCGAAAAGAGAAGAGCGGGAAAAATCATTTGGTTATATTTTACAATTAGATACTTTATCTCAAATATTGGTTGAACATACCGCTTCAAAATCTAAAGGAGTATCTTCCTCCCAACATCCGGGGCATGGCTATACTAAGGCAGGTCATTATTATGTAACCATTCCGGATGGAAATCATGTTTTGAGAATTGAACCGGTTAAAGAACGCAGTAAACCGGTATTGGTTCGTATCATAGAAAACAAATTTGAAAAACCCAGTAATTCTGGAACATTCATTCAACCCGATTCGGTAGATGTGCATCATATAAAACTTCAAGATAAACGGGTTCGATATTCACCACTTGCTTTTGGAAATTCGATTTCGATTCACGCTGAAGATTTTTCGCAGCTCGTTATTTATTCCAGACTGACCTTTCAAAACTGGATGAACGGTGTGGATACATATCGATTAAGAATTTCAAAAGGACAACAGTTAATCGGAACATATTTCTTTTCAACAGAACGCTCTGAGGTCAGTGAAGTTGAAGAAGATAAAACCGTTATCCCTGCAAAGTGGCGATCCTGTGAAATTGATGTGAAGGGAGATGATATTCCCTATACGCTTGAACTGCTCGATGAAGGGAAACTGGTGTATATCCGTTGTATCGGTTATGGTAAAGAGGATGAAACAACCGATAAATGAGAAGTGAAAAACATCTCATGTTATTTGCATTCCTCCTTTTCGCAGGGAGTTTTACCATTCTTCAAGCTCAGTCTTTGGTCAACCGATTATTGACCCCGGTATATATTACTTCTTCGATGATGTTTGGATATGATTCAAATGTTTTAAAACTTTCTGAAAATGAAATCGAAACGACCGGAGAGAATCTGTGGATTTTGGGAGATATGGATACTTTTGACAGTGGCATGATCCGCCCGGCATTAAAGATCGAATACAGTCCCGTTATTTTTTCAGATCATGAAACACGATTTACCGTAGACACACGATACACATACTACAGTCAGTCGCAGAAAAAAACCTACTCATCTGCTTCTGTAAAGATGGAGACGCATTTGTGGAAATATACTTGGTTAAAATTGGGATATTCCATTCAACCGGATGTGTATCTTCGTACATTTGTGGATAGAGACAGGATCAATCAAGATCCGTTTACATGCACATTTGCGAATGAAACGGTATGGTCTTCCATTTCATTTCCGATTGTAAGAGAAACATGGATAACCGGAAAAGTAAAACAGAATAATCAGTATTATAACACGTCCTTTACCGAATTTGATATTGAAAAAATTGGAGCTGAGGGACGCATCACATCAGTCTATTTCCGTCCTTTTCACTTGTCGATATTTTATGCAAACGCCGAGGGCGAAAATACGTCCTATAACTCCGGATATATTTCTACAACATTTGATCGATCCTATCTTGAAAGATCTTTTGGGGGATATGTCAAATTGCACTGCAAAAAATGGATCAATTCAATCACCCAGTCGATTGCAGTTTCTCAGCGATTTTATCAATCAGAGGATTCCGATGATCCCATCCATAGCGGACGTGAACAAGAAGAAATTTTATACAGGATCTTTCTAAAAAAAGAATTTCAGAGTGGATTTGCTCTGGAGTTAAACGGAAACTACCGTTCAAGAACAACCTTCTCCGAATTTGATTGGGTTGAAGATTTAAAAAGTTTTTCCAAATTTGACTTTGGGATTACCATAAGCAATAATACAATTTTGGATCTATTCTATTAATGAGGATTTATATGAATCGATTTCTGGTTTTACTTATTCTCCTTTTCATCGGGGAGTCTTGCATCACACCGACTGAACCGGTGGGCGTAAAATCATCATTGATCACAACGCTTGAGACGAAAGGCTATTGCAGAGAAGTTGATATTCGAGATTCTCTACTCGTTGTGGCTGCCGATGAAAACGGATATGCCGCCTATACATTTCATTTTACTGAAACAGATGAGTTTGTTATTGATTCCACCTTGTTTGAAGAAAGTGAATCAAACATGGGGATCGGATATCAAGCCGGAGCAGTTACGGTACCCGATCGGTATAATTATTTCTTATTTGCAGATCTGAATGACGCTATGTATTACGTTAATTTTGCAGATATTGATTCGTTGGGTAGGGTACCCTATCCAGGATCAGAAAATCGGGATTATATCCGTGGATTTTGCGTTGATGAAGAGCGAGAAAATAATCTGATCGTGTATTCATTAAACCGAGCTGAAGACGGAAGCTCATGTTTTGTGTCTACAAGGATTTTACCTTATGATGCATGGTTTTATGAAGAGACAGGAAAGATCGATCTCTGGTTTGCAGATTTTTATTCATCAGTCCCATTTAATATGGCCGCAAAAGATATTGCATTGGGAGATAGTTTGCTGGCAGTTGCTAATTCTCAGCTGGGCGTCCTCGTATTCAATCAACTTGAGAGTGGATTGCTCGCTGATACGGTTTTTTCTTCGTATCTGATCGATGGGGAGGGCGAAGTGGAGTCGGTTGAAATTGTGGATGGTCTTGTGTTAGCAGGGATGTCCAAAGATGAAGGATGTGAAGTGACTTTATTGGATCAAAATGGGAATGTAGATATATCTTATCGGATCGCTGAGGGGTATTCTGTACAGTCGATCCATTGTAGTGGATATCTTCTGGCACTTGGATGTGGTAACGATGGTGTATTATTATTTGAGTATTCTCCCATTGAAAAAGATTTTACTGAATATGGAAGGTTAGATGCTGCCTACACATACTCAGCTATGGTATATGATTCAAAAATGATTTTTGCCGCAACAAGAGACGGCTTACAAATTTTTCAACTTGAAAGGTAAAGAATGAAACGTTTAACATTATTTTTACTTCTGACTTCTATTGTATTTGCAAATTTCGTTTGGGAAGATAGCGGAATTAAAGTCCGGCAAGGTGTGCATATTGAATGGCAGAGAACTGCGTCCGTCGGACTTGAAAATGAAACCATTTTTATTTGGTCTGATACACGCCACGGAGGTCGAGATATTTATGCACAAAAAGTGGACGCATCCGGGAATACGTTATGGACCGAAGATGGTGCTCCAATCGCTTTGTCTGAAGGTCGTCAAGAAGATCCATTGGCCGTCCCGGATGGACAAGGCGGAGTTTACATCATTTGGAAAGATTATCGCACGGAACCTGAAAAAGGGGATGTATATGCACAGCATGTATTGTCTGACGGAAGTTTAGCATGGGATGAAGACGGTGTGCCGTTATCGAATGTAACTGGAGCCCAAGACGGGTTAAACCTATGTGTCGATGGTCTGGGTGGTGCATTTGCGATTTGGGTCGATCATTCTGAAACCAGTGGTGTGTACGGACAAGTATACGCAACTCATATTTCATTTGACGGAGAGATTCTTGCTCCCGGAGTCGGAATCCCTGTGGTCACCAACGTTGGCGGACACGCACCGATCAGTTTAGAATATGGCGGAGACGGATTTGCTGTGATGGTTTGGGGTGATACTCGTATCGCCGAAGAATTTGATCTGTATATGCAACGGATGGATGTAACCTGTGCTCCACTATGGTCAACACAAAGTGAAGGTGGAATTCCGCTTTCTAATATATTAGGGGTAGACGAGATCGCACCAAAAGTGACTCATGTTTCTGGAGATACCATGGTCGTTGTTTGGGAAGACTTTCGTGTAAATTCTACCAGTGGTGATGTGTACATCCAGTATGTTGATGGAGATGGTAACTTACTCTTAGATCCAAGTGGTGTTCCGCTTTGTGATAATCTGTCCAAACAAAGTAAACCGAGGGTAAAGTCTGATGCGGAATCTGCTTATGTGGTCTGGACAGATTTTCGGAATCATCCTGATTGGGGCGATATTTATTTGCAGCGTTTTACCCTTGAGAACGGAGCTGAATGGCAGGATGACGGCATTCCGGTTTGTACTTCGATCCGGAAACAGAGACAACCCAGACTCACCACTGACGGATTGGGAGGTGCCTATGTTGTGTGGATGGATGAACGATATGCACCGCATCCGGAAGGGGATGTCTTCTTACAACATTACGGATCTGATGGAACGCAATCCTTTACAGAGAATGGATTGAGTATCAGCGAAGGAGATAATCTACAAGAGGGCCCTATTGTTCGGAAAGATCAACAGGGAGGAGCATTTGTCATCTGGTCAGATTGGAGGATAGGAAGTCCGGGATTATATGTGCAACACGTTACACCGGAAGAAGGGATATCCTTTGAAGTGAATGGAGTCGAAAAATATTTCGGGATTGACGGAGATGCTAATTTGCCAAAAACCTTATATCTAGAAGACGATAAGGCACTGATTTATTGGGAAGATATGCGACTTGGTGGTGAGAATCCGACGATCTTTGGACAGATCGTTTCGAAAGAGTTTAACCAAACCGGGGTGTATAATGGTGTTCCGCTTTGTGAAAATCCGAAACAAGGAAAACCAAATGCTGTAAGAGTCGGAGATCATATCTTTTTAAATTTTCTAAGTGAGAATGAGTGGGGAACTATTCTTCAATATTATCAGATACTTGATCTGGACCTGAATCCGGTCGGAGACCCGAATGGAACACCCATCTTTCCCAATGAATGGTCCAATCAGGAGTATTCCGAGATCACCGTTGACGATCAGGGATTTATTTATTTTGCATTTTCGGATGTACGTGAAACTTGGGATCAGGACATCTACGTTCAAAAATACGACGAGTTTGGTACACCTCAATGGCAGGAAGGTGGAGTATTGGTGTATGAATTTCCGGACTATGATTATATAGATGCGATCGAACCAATTCCCGGTGGAGGATGTGTTATTCTATGGTATGGTGGTGTTTGGGATAATTTGAATATCTATGCGAAAGCTTTGAATGGAGAGGGTACAGTTGCAGAAGGTTGGTCTGAAAATCCGTTGGTTGTCTGTGGTGCAGACGGGCATCAGGAAACAGTCGAATCCATTTCAACATCGAACGGTGTATTTGTTCTATGGAAGGAAGCTCGAAATGCGAATGCAGACATCTTTGGACAATTAATTGGATTTGATGGAACAGTTTATGGAGCAACAGACGGATTCCCAATCGTTGAAAAAGTGAATGATCAATTAAATCCTGACATTATTATGAGTTCCGAAGGCAATGAGGTATTTGTTTGCTGGGAAGATTATCAAAGCGGATCAGATTTTGATATCTTCAGCACAACGGTGAGTATCCCTTCGTTGGATGTTTCTGAAGAATTTGCTTTTGTTGAAATACCGAGAAATCAGCAATCACCATCGATCGAAGTAGATAATGATATGTATATCGCTATTTGGCAAGATTCTCCGGATAGCAGTAGCGCAGACATCTATTTGCAGACATGGAATGGAAATGAATTTGGATATGGCGAAGAAGGATTATCAGTTTGTGATGTTAGTTTTAATCAATTGTGGCCAACCATTACTCAACTCTCTGAGTCTGACAATACGTTCCTACTTGTATGGGAAGATAATCGAAGCTCCGGGAAGAACCAGCTAAAAAATATTTATGCGCAGGTGATTGACTTTAGTGTTAATGCACTGGATGATACCCAACCACTGCCAAACCAAATGATGTTAAATCCAAATTACCCGAATCCGTTTAACCCGATGACCACTATTTCGTACGAACTTGAGAAAAGAAGTCACGTAGAGTTGACGATCTATGATATTAGAGGACGGACAGTAAAAACACTGGTCAATGGGGAAATGGAAAGTGGGTTTCACCGTACACTTTGGAATGCCACTGATACACATGGTAAGCAAGTATCGTCAGGTATTTATCTCTATAAGCTGACTGTGGACGAAAAGTCGATGGTTCGAAAAATGGGATTGGTTCGCTAATCTTATTTGAGATATAAAAGCTTTCTAGTCTTCGTCAGATCCTTTGTTGTCATTCGAAGGAAGTATATTCCGCTCGGATAATTTTCTGCATTCCACATGGTTAAATGATTCCCTGCAGGTAATTCATCCATGATGAGTGTGGTTATCACATTCCCAAGCATATCATAAATAGCGATCGTAACCAATCCGTTTTTCGGGATAGAAAAACCAATCATTGTTTTTGAGTTGAACGGGTTTGGATAGTTCTGTAAAGTTGTAAATCGATTTGGAACATCCGTTTCATCTGTATGAAAAGTTTCTTCACATGGACTCTGAAAAGCTGAAAGAACAGAAAACACATCTCCGCTTTCTTCCACCACAAATGAAACGTCCCCGATATATACGGTATCCTGCCCAAACATGGAGAGAGAATCGATCCAGATCCCGTTGAGATCATAACTGTAAAATTGGGCAGTGTAATTCCCGGGTGATATTCCAGAAACATCCATGTGGATATCAAATGTACAGTAGCACCAAGCTATCCCACCGGTATCTATTGCTGTAACAGTGAATATATTTTCTTCCTGCAGGATGTTCAAATCAAATAATGCACCGCAATTTCTATACATATCGTTTACACCGAATTGAACGGTATCTTGATTTACATCGACAAAAGGAATTCCGATATTATCCTGCCCAAACAGGCAGGATAAAAATAACGCTAATATTATTGTTCTTTTTTTCATTTTAATCCCCTTTATTTTAATAAAATGAGTTTTCTTGTCTCAACAAAGCCTTCCGATTTTAACTGACAGAAGTACATCCCTGATGGCATGGGTTGACCGTCGTTGTTTGTCCCGTTCCATACTATTCTATGAGTGCCTGCTTGGGTATTATCGTTTACTAAATCAATCACTATTCTTCCCCTCAGATCGTAGACTGTTAAAGTAACCTGAGTTTCATAAGGGACATCATATACGATTGTAGTAATAGGATTGAATGGATTAGGATAGGCAGGTTTCAGCACAAAATCTGACGGAATTGGATCAACTGGTTCAACACTATTAGTTCCTTCGTATTCAAATGCACCCATGTCAGGGGTAATTCCGGAATATTCGTTTTCACTAAAGTCCACAATTATATTTCCGGCCCAAAAAAGGAATGCGGTTCCTGCATTGATACAAGGAGAGTTGGATTCTAAAGAAAAATCGTTATTCCCCGGATCGGTAAAGAAAGGATCGGTATCAATATTTCCTTCTTCCCAATAAAGTTCACCATTTCCGTTTGTATCAATTGCGTCTATACCCCCTTGAAGATTTGTATGATCGACCATCATAAAATTGGGATTTCACGTATCGCAATAAAAGATGGAAGGAAGTGAATGATCCCATACGATTGAATTGACCATCAACATATATGAGCTGCTAAGGGCTATCGCCTGACCGTTCCCATTTGCAGAATTTCCGTAGATCGTTACATTAATTAAAATTGGATCTGATGAAGAGGAGTACATTCCTCCACCGTCGGTAACGGCTGAATTTTCTGCAATGGTTACCTGTTTCATAGTTAGATCTGAATAAGAGAGATAAACCCCTCCGGCTCGGGAAGAAGATTCGTTATTTACGATCGTAATATTTTTCAAACAGGATTCACTAAATATGCAAAACATTCCACCTCCACCGCGATCTGAGCTTGAATTTCCTTCGATGAAAACATTCTCAATGTGAGCATCCGAATATTTGCAATAGATTCCGCCCCCATCCAGTGCAGAGTTGTTTATGACGATCAGATCTTTTAGAACGGGATCAGCATTTTCACAATAGATTCCTCCGCCGGTTGCTGCGAGCCCATTTGTGATGGTAAATCCGCATAAGACCGCAGTTGAGTCTTCGTCGCTTACTAATTGCACCACAGAACCGTTTTGATTTCCATTGATAATGGTTTGAGAGATGTATGTAGGGTCTTGGGTTGTTAAAAAAAGTGACCCAATTACGAGATTCTTTCCACTATAATCCAGATTTTCTATATAACTCCTCGGAGAGACTAAAATGGTATCACCGGAGGTTGCGGAATTGATCCCGGCTTGGATCGTAAAATAATCATAGGGGATTCGGATGATAGTTGCCTGTATAATCGACGTAACGAAAATTACAAAAATAAAAAGGCTATTTTTCATGAAAGACCCCTAAAAGAGAATAATGAGATAGCTACCAACTATAAGTGTACACTTGTGAAAGAGACAAAGTCAAGAGTTAAGCCTTGACTAACATTATTTTTATCTGTAAAATACTTACGAGCAACTTACGAGTATATGAAGCAAATGTCACTTTCATTCAAGCAAAAACGGTTTCTGGGATTTGTTCAGCGCCACAGCCTTCTTCACGGTCAATCGCCGTCTTATGAAGAGATTATGGTTGGGTTGGGGTTTGGATCTCTGGGAACGGTGAATTGGTATGTCCGTACCCTGATCGAAAGCGGACATTTACAGCGAATGAAAGGTTCAAATGGAAAGCGGGCGCTTACCCTCACAGAGCAGGAGCACGCCACGCCCGCGACCCTTCCGCTTTTGGGCCTGATCGCTGCAGGATATCCGATCGAAGCATTAGAAAATGCAGAAACGATCGAAGTCCCGGCTCCATTGGCTCATCCGGACAATTTTGTTTTACGGGTGAAAGGGGATTCCATGATCGAAGAACAGATCGAAGACGGGGATTATATTATTGTTCGTAAAACGCCATCCGCTAAGCCGGGGCAGATCGTTGTCGCTCTCATTAACGGGGAAGCTACGTTAAAGTATTACTATCCAAAAGGCTCTAAGGTTGAATTGCATCCGCGAAACCCTAACTATCCTGTAATTCACATTCACAAATCCGACGATTTCAGAATTAACGGTATCCTGCTCTATTCATTTCGGGAGTATTGAGCGGTGCGTCGGTCGGTGTTCCATCTTCGACTGAAACATTTTGAGTTGCAAGCCGAAAGGCTGATGGATAAAACCCTGCAGACTCGAGCTGTGGCGATCGTGCATTCTAATCGGCAGGATGGAAAGATCATTAGTGTATCCAATGAGGCCAAAGAAGAAGGTCTTTACGTCGGGATGAGCCGTTCTCTTGCCAGGCAGATGAATCGGCGGGTATTGCTGCTTCCGTATAATCATTCTTTGTATTCCCGTCTGAATCGTTATCTTTATTCCACAGTGTCCACATTTACGCCGATCGTAGAACCCGGAAATCTCGGGCAGTTTTATCTGGATATGAACGGAATGGATTCTGTATACAAAAATTTACAGAATACCGGAATGACGCTTGCCAGAACCGTCCATGATAAAACACAACTGTCAGGAGCGGTCGGAATCAGCACCAACAAATTGGTGAGTCATATCTCTACATCAGTGATCCCGGAAATCGTTAATGAAGTTTTTCCCGGAGATGAACCCTCATTTCTTTCTCCATTGGATTCGTTGAGACTTCCAACAGTTCAACAAACTTCGGTAAGCAAGATCGTTCGGTTCTTGTTCTTGGATAAGGTCGCTCACCTTCAAGCGATCGTTAAAAATGAAACCGATACCCATGTATTATTCGGGAAGTATGCAAAGAGACTGACTCTTGAAGCAGAAGGGAAAGATCTGTCCGCTGTTCGTCCTCCTCAAATGAAAGAGCATGTTACGGAGCAGATCGTCCTGCCGGCAGATACAAATGATCAAAATGAGCTTTATACGGCGGTCAATACTCTTTCCGGACAGATCGGATTTCATTTAAGAAAACGTAACCAAACTGCTAAAAAGTTGGAATTGGAAATTCACTATACTGACGGAATTCGCTGTTCAAGATTCGGGGTGCTTCATAGAATCGATCATGCATCTGTGACGGCAGTTATTCAACGGCTGTTTGATCGTGCCAATATACGCAGGAACCGTATTCGAACGATCTTGGCGGATGCATCCGGTTTTGTGCAACACACCTCTCAATTAGATCTGTTCGACCCGGAAGATCGAAAAGAGATTCGTCTGTCTCATGCCGTAGATGCAATCCGGAGAAAATATGGCGTAAAAAGTATCTATTAGTCTGGCGGACTGTGTTTATTCATTTGAACGTCCATTCTCAATATTCCGCGATGCGTGGTATGATGTCTCAGCAGCGTATTTTAAGTCTATCTGCAAAAATGGGGATGTCGAGTGTCGCATTAACAGAGGTGAATGGTTTATGGGGATTCATCCGTTTTATTCAGTATGCGCATGATGCAGGTATTCAACCGATTGCCGGAGTGAATTTAAAGACCGGGCAAGATGATGTGATCCTCCTTGCCGAAAATCGTTCCGGTTATCAGAACCTTTGCCGAATCATTTCATCTGTTCACAAGGACCCATCACAATCTGCGGCATCATTGTTACGCTTATGGTCTACCGGATTGTTTGTACTCACTCATCAAGATAAAACACTGAAGGATCTGTCTTCACTGATCTCAAATACGCACTTATTTGTGGAGCTTCGTCCCGGTGTTTCTGAGCAAATGGCTGTAAAGTTTGCGAACGAATATCAACTAGAGATTGTGGCAACCGGGAATGTGTATTTTCAACGTTCTGAAGACTATAGATCGCACCAAATTCTCCGTGCTATCGAAGGGAATACAACATTATCTGGACTGTCAGAAGATGATATTGTAGATCATCGATGTTGGTTTCGTTCAGAAAAAGAAATGATCGATCTTTTTCCGAATAGCTTGGAAGCGATCAACAATAGCCAATATTTAGCTGACCGTTGCCAAACAGACTGGTCGTTTGTCAATACCGTATTCCCGGGATTGTCTTTAAAAGAAACTCATCAAGCAAATCTAAAGCTTAAACAGTTGGTTCAGAAGGGAGCAGAAAAACGGTACCAATGTCAATACCATGAGCTTGATGCAGAGATAAAAGATCGTATCCATTATGAGTTAGAACTGATTCTGCAAAAAGGGTTTGCTCCTTATTTTCTAATTGTACGGGATATTGTTCAGCAAACAAAATCAACGATTGGTAGAGGTTCTGCGGCGGCTTCGATCGTGAGCTATTGTTTGTTTATCACACAAGTGGATCCGATCCGTTATCATTTGCAGTTTGAGCGGTTTATTCATCCGGAGCGGGAAGATATGCCGGATATCGATGTGGATTTTCCTTGGGATGAACGCGATGACATTTTGGAGTATGTTTTTGACAAATATAGCGAGGACCGAACAGCTATGGTTGCTAATCAGGTGTTTTTACGTCCGCGATCCGCTGTGCGAGAAGTGGCAAAGGTGTATGGATTTTCTGAAGATGAGATCAAGCATATCACTAAACGAATGGGATATTATGTGTCCAGACGCGATCTTGAGACATGGATCCGCACCGATTCAAGATTTGCTGCTGCCAAACTGGATGATGCCCTTTGGGATGTGATAAGGGAAAGCGAAAAAATTGTAGGTGTATTTCGTAATCCATCTGTGCATCCGGGTGGTGTTGTCATTGTTCCGGATGAGATTAGAAAGTATGTTCCGGTATTGCGAGCACCGAAAGGTGTGCAGATCACCGAATGGGAAAAAGATCAAGTTGAAGATTCTGGATTATTAAAGATCGATCTACTTGGGAACCGTAGTTTATCGGTTGTAAGAGATACACTGAAACAAGTGAATTTGAATAAAGGCGTACGTGCTTCATCCAGTCGGTATATCAACTATCATAAGATTCAGCCAGTTGGAGATATAAAAACCGAAGCTCTAATGAAAGCTGGAAAAACAATGGGAGTCTTCTATATTGAAAGTCCGGCTACACGGCAACTTTTAGCAAAAGCCGGACGAGTCGATTTTGAGCATGTAGTGATCTATTCATCCATCATACGTCCGGCAGCAAATCGATTTACGAACATCATGTTGGATCGTATACATGGAAAACCCTGGGAACTGATCCATCCTGATCTGGCTTTTTTAGAAGAGAGTTATGGAATTATGGTTTACGAAGAGCAGGTATCTCTTACCGCTCGTGTCATGGCAGGGATGAGCTATGCCCAGTCGGATGTTCTGCGAAAAACGATGAGCCGTACTTCTTTACAGCATTTGATCTCACATTGGAAGAAGAAGTTTATTCACGGATCACAAAAAAGAGGATATGAAGAATCTATCATCGAAAAAGTTTGGGATATGATCGCTTCCTTTCAAGGGTATTCTTTTTGCAAACCGCATTCTGCTTCATACGCTATGTTGTCTTTTACCTGTGCGTATTTGAAAACACACCACACCGCTGAGTTTTTGGCATCTGTGTTGACAAATCAAGGTGGATATTATTCAGCATATGCCTATCTCGGTGAAGCTCGACGATGGGGGATCAAGATTCTACCACCGGATATTAATCGAAGCTATCAAGAATATCGTGGAAAAAAGCAGCAGATACGAATGGGATTGATGAGTATAAAAGGATTGAAGGATAAGATCGTTAAAGAAATATTGGCCGAACGAAATGTGGGTAATTATAGATCATTGGATGACTTTTTAATTCGAGTTAAACCGGATCTTTCCGATGCAATACTATTAACAAATGCCGGATGTTTTCAGGAATTAGAACCTGATAACACACATCGGGACATCGCTTATCAGGTAGCTGCTTTTTGCCTTCAAGATTCTACACAAGAACCCATTTCTGATTCTCCAAATAAGGACGACCTAAATCCGGATGAAAAACATCAACTGGAGATCAGCACGTTTGGATTTCCGATTACTCACCATCCATTGATGCCATATCGATCTAAACTGGATGGGAAGGTGCTTCCGGCAAAGGACATCCCAAACTATACAGGGAGAACGGTACGTTTAGCCGGTGTGTATATTACACGGAAAGAAGCCCGTACAAAAAACCATGAAGCCATGGAATTCCTTACTTTAGAAGACGAGACAGATATCTTTGAATGTGTCCTCTTCCCAGATGTATTTCGAGAATATGGTGATTTGATCTACTGGGAAAAATTATTTCTCATCCGTGGAAAGATCGAAGAATCATTTGGTGTGCATACCGTTACCATTGAAAAAATGGCAAGTTTAAGTACGATGTTCAAGGGAAAATAAATTGGTTTTAGACTGAATAATAACTGCATTAAGTTTGATGGAATCTCACATCATAAAAAATAGAAGTTAATTTATGTGCGGAAGAAAAACACTTACCTGGGATATGCGTTCGATCATTGAAGAACTTTCTATCGAAGAATGGGAAGCCCCGGAAGAATATGCTCCGAGCTATAATATTTCGCCCTCTCAAAAGACACCGATTCTGAGAGATGCAGGATGCAGATCGGTTAAGCAAATGAAATGGGGGTTGATCCCATCATGGGCGAAAGATACATCAATGGGTTTAAAGTTGATCAATGCTCGATCTGAATCGTTATTGGAAAAACCATCATTTCAACATTTGGTCCCCAGTCAGCGATGTATCGTGTTGACCGATGGATACTATGAGTGGAAACAGCAAGGGAGACAAAAAATACCGTATTATATTCAGAGCACCGATAAAAAATTACTTCCGATGGCAGGCTTATGGGATGCATGGGTATCAACAGAAGGAGAGACGATTCATTCATATACCGTTATTACCACATCTTCTCCTAATTCCATCACCCATATCCATCATCGAATGCCGGTGATTCTTCCATATGCCAACCTGGACATTTGGTTGCAGCATACGGAGTATAATATCAATCAGGCAATGGAGACATTGAAACCAATGGAAAATGGTTTAAAAAATTATACGGTCAGTTCATTGGTTAATTCCCCGGTTAACAATTCGGCTCAATGTATTGAACCAAAAGAGATAGCTAGAACTCTAGACTTATTTTAATTCACAAATTGTATTAATTGAGGATCTTAATATTTCAATCGTATTTTTCACAGGAGCAGGTATATCAGCTGAAAGTGGAGTTCCAACCTATCGTGGGAGTGGTGGGATTTGGCATCAATATAATTGGGAGGAATATGCTTGTCAAAGAGCCTTTGATCGCAATCCAGAAAAAGTGATGGAATTTCATCGAATCCGACGTGAAATGGTTGCAAAATGCAATCCAAATCTAGGACATGAAGCAATTCTCGAAATGGAAAATGCAATTGTAATCACTCAAAATATTGACGGTCTACATCAGCGTGCAGGTTCAAAAACTGTGGTTGAATTACACGGGAGTTTATGGAGAGATCGTTGCAATCGATGTGGAATAGAAAGAAAGTTAAATCCTAGAGAAAATTATAATTTGCGCTGTGATTGTGGGAAATATTTCCGACCGGATATTGTTTGGTTTGGAGATCCTTTAAAGGAAAATATTATAAACCAGGCAGTGAATTTGATTCAAAATTGTCAAGTATTTATTAGCGTAGGAACTTCCGGATTAGTATGGCCGGCAGCGGGTTTTCCTGAATTAGCTAAACGTGCTGGAATTTATAGTATAGAAATCAATCCAGAACCAACAAATATATCACATTTATTCGATGAAAGAATACAGGATAAGGCATCTGTGGCTATCCCAAAACTAGTGAAGCGATTGAAGCAGAATAAATTATAAATTGAAAATATTTGTTAAGACGGATTGAACGCCGTTAATGACAAATTGTACAGCAATGACCATTAACATAATTCCCATGATCCGCTGAATAACGCGCATGCCGGTTTGTCTGATTTTCAATGCTAATTTGTCTCCACCGCGAAAGATAATATATACCAGTAATAACACGATAATAATGGAAATAAATAGAGTAAGGTAACTAACTGTACCCGGTGCACGCCCTGAAAGCAAAATAGCAGCGGTAATTGCTCCTGGTCCGGTGATCATCGGGATTCCAATTGGACTAATAGCGATATCATCTCGATCCATAGATTCATCCTGCTCCGTTGGTGTAGTTCGTGTACGACTGGTTTTTGCTTCAAGCATTTTTAAACCGCTACGGAAAAAGATGATTCCACCCATTATCTGAAAGGCTTCGATCGTAATACTATAAAATTTAAAGATTAAAGATCCAAGTAACGCAAAAGTTATTAGAGTTATCCCAGCCGTTAAAATCGCTTTTTTGGCGATAGAAATTCTGTCCTCAGGGCTGAATCGTTCGGTAAGAATAACAAATAAAGGTGCGAATCCAAGTGGATTAACTAATGTGAACAATGTTGAGATACATAATAGAAAGTATTCTATCTCAATCTGTAAGAAACCGGGCATGGGACTACATTCTTTCTGGTGAAGTTATCCCAAGGATATTTAACCCATTAGCGAGAATGATTTTAGTAGCAGAGATCAATGCTAATCGTGCTTGTGTCATCGGAATATCATCAGAAATTACTTTGCATACAGTATAAAATTTATGGAACTGGGTTGCTAGACTTTGTAGATAATTTGCAATGGATTGCGGTTCAAGTGTTTCCAATGCTTGCTCCATAACATCTGGGAATTGATTTAGTGTTTTTAACAAGGACAATTCAGCATCATGAGTCAGTAAAGACGGTTTGAATTCTTTAGAAAATTCATGTCCAAGGCTCTGACCATGTTTAATAATGTTGCAAATACGAGCATGAGCATATTGTAAGTAAAATACGGGATTTTGGTCAGAGTGATCTTTCGCAAGGTCTAAATCAAAATTTAAATGACTGTTCATACTCCGCATGATAAAGAAATATCGAACAACATCAGGACCGACTTCTTTTGTTAATTCATCTAATGTGATAAAATCACCTTTTCGTGTAGACATTTTTACCGTTTCACCACCGCGGATCAAAGTAACAAATTGATGAATAAGAACTTTGATTTTTTTGATATCATAATCTAAAACTTCCAGGGTAGAGAGGATATCAGGGTATGTGTCAACATGATCCGCACCAAAAATATCGATAACCAAATCAAATCCACGATCCATCTTATCTTTATGATAAGCCATATCCGGTAAACGATAGGTTGGTTCTCCGGTACTTTTAATCAGAACCCGATCTTGGTCTTTTCCAAGCGAAGTTGTTTTAAACCAAGTAGCATTTTCGGAGGTATAGACTAGATCTTTTTCCTTTAGTTTTTGTAAAACATTGTCGATTGCTCCGGATTCGTAGAATGTTTTTTCATTCGTAAACTGATTATGGATAATTCCGATATTTTTTAATGAGGTTTTGATCATTTCAAAAATAATATTCTCAGCGGTTTTTCTGAAGATCGGATCTCCTGATTGTAACGAGTCACCGTTAGCTGAAAGGATATCGTTAGCGATCGATGAAATGTATTGTCCTTGATAACCATCTTCAGGGAGAGCAACGTCTTTTCCGGATTGTTGAAAATATCTGGCTTCAACGGATTGCCCCAGTAGACGCATTTGTCTTCCTGCATCATTGAAATAGTATTCACGCGTGACGTTATATCCATGCCATTCCAAGAGGTTAGACACAACATCTCCTAGCACAGATTGACGTCCGTGTCCGACGGTTAATGGTCCGGTGGGATTTGCACTAACAAATTCTACATTTGCTGTTTTACCTTTCCCTGTTGATCCACGCCCAAATTCTTCTCCTTTTTGGAGAATATCTGCTACAAGTGACTGGTAATATTTCGGACTAATTCGAAAATTAATGAAACCGGGAGGAGTCACAGAGACATCCATGATCAAGTTTTCATCGAGCGAGAGATTATTTGATAATGTTTGAGCAATCTCTATTGGAGTCTTCTTTAGTACTTTTGTTAATGTTAAAGCAAGATTGGTTGAGAGATCCCCAAAATCAGGATTTCGTGGAGGGGCAAGTTGAATTTCTTCTACAGAAACCCCAAGGTTTTTAATCTCATCCTTTAAAATGTTATGCAGATAGGTCTTGATCTTCATCTTTTATTTCTTGCATGGGAGCATCTGTCCATAGTTTTTCAAGATTATAGAAATTTCGTTCGCTAGTTTTAAAGACGTGTACGATCACATCGATATAATCTAATAAAATCCATTGTTGATTTTCATATCCCTCAATTCTGTAAGGTCGGGATGGAGTCCCTTTTCTGATTGTATCCGCAATCGCTTTAACCTGTATTTCAGTATCCGCTGAACAGAATAGAAAGAAATCCGTCATACTGGTAATTCCACGGACATCATATATTTCAATATTTTCTGCTTTTTTTGATAAGGATAAATCGCCAATCAAATTGGCGAGAGTTTTTGATGTGTTTGGTTTCATAGTGTTATATCCAATGAGTTAATCTCAAAGAAATTGATTTCATTTTGTAAATGAGTTAACTGAAAAAGTGAATGGGAAACAGAATACAATTATAATTGTTGATCTATAAACTCAGTCAATGGTTTGATGGTTGTATAATCTTTTCCTAAAATGAGAGTAATATCAACATCTGAGGATGCATCCGGTTGAATCAAGACTCTTGACCTATCTTTAACATTGAATCCAAGACTTGAAGCCACTTCTTTTAATCCGGACAGATGTTCATTCCGACCGATAAGGAGTGTTTTATCATATTCATAATGGTCAGCATTTGTAGATCGGACGACATCAATTTGATTTTGTTGTAAATATGAAGCTGCGTGCCCGGCTAGCCCATTAGTACCACATCCATTCAGCACTTCTACCTGAATATCCATGATAGGATTTTCTTCATAGATCTCAGCAGCTAATTTTGTTTGTTCAGGTAAATTGGGAAACGTCATTTGGATGGTGTCAATGGTTACCCCTGGATGTGTATGTTTTTTTGAAAAAGAAAATATGAATGCAATCAGTAACAATGTTAAAAATCCTATAGCGGCATTCATTAAAGTTGATTGAATACTGTTAAAGGATGATTTCTTCTTTTTACGGGAATTAGCTGGCATTAGGGCTCTATATTTAGATTGAATGGTTGATGGGATTGATTAAAATACCTCGGATAGTTTTGTATCCTAAGTTGGAAAAATGAGTTTTCTGTCGGTTTATATTCTAGAGAAGCGGAGTAATACAAAGAGTTTGACAGGGGTTGTAACCGGTTGTACGGTGAACCTCCGGATGGCACCATGTATGTGAATCCTGCATTCAATTTTAAATTATTACTAAATAGATATGACATTTCATTCGAATAAGCACCAACTCCAAAAGAATATTTACCGGATTGGATCATACTCATCGAAAATCCTTGTCGAACCTGAAACCGATCGGGGTCCAATAAAGTAAAGGAAGAATTCGGGGTCGATAATTGCGGTTCATTTATTTTTAATGGGTAAGAACCGAAATCTTGTGCCAAACCAAATGCACACAGTACAAAGACCGTTATGATTATTTGAATTGTATTACGCATATCTAACTATAAAACTACAAAGTTTTTATGATAATTGTTTCAGTGAATTTAATAAAACTTCTCAAAATTATGGGACCGATAACAACACCATTCTAGATAGCAGATTAATACCCTTCTTTTATGATTCCACCACCGAGACATTCATCATCTTTATAAAACACTACAGATTGTCCAGGTGTGATAGCAAATTGTGGTTCATTAAAGGTGACTTCAATAGTATTTGTTTCAGGAAAAGAAAGTGAACAATCCTGATCTTTTTGTCGATATCGTATCTTTGCTGTAAGAGAACATTCATCGGTAGGAGGGGTTGCAATCCAATGAAGTTGATTGGCTATTAAATGATTTTTAAATAATTTTGGATGGTCATGCCCTTGCGCGATAATAAGATGATTGTTTATTAAATCTTTGTCCACAACGTACCAAGGAGCTTCTTTCTCACCATGACCTCCACCGACTCCAATTCCTTTTCGTTGCCCTAGAGTATAGTACATTAATCCTTCGTGTGTTCCTATGGTTTTCCCCGTATCGGTCACGATCTTACCGGGTTGTGCGGGAAGGTACTGTTGTAAAAATGTTTTAAAATCTCTCTCTCCAATAAAGCAGATACCGGTACTGTCTTTTTTATCTGATGTGTTTAAACCCGCTTTATCAGCAAGTTCACGAACATCTTTCTTCTCCATCTCACCGATCGGAAACAAAGATTTAGAAAGTTCTTTTTGTCCTAAAAGATATAAAAAATAACTTTGGTCTTTATTACTGTCTCTTCCTTTGAGTAAATGATATGTATTGTTCTTTTTTGAAATACGAGCATAGTGACCGGTAGCGATCATATCTGCTCCAAGTTTAAGAGCGTAATCTAGAAATACCTTAAATTTAATTTCCCGATTGCATAACACATCGGGATTTGGGGTTCGCCCATTTTTGTATTCCTGTAGAAAATATTTGAATACATTATCTCTATATTCTTTTGCAAAATTTACACTGTGAAGTGGAAGTCTGAGTGTATCACAAGCGAGAAGTGCATCTTTATAATCTTGTTCAGCAGGACATTCTCTTGAATCTTCTTCCCAATTTTTCATGAATAGGCACTGAACATCAAATCCTTGATCTTGTAAAATAAGTGCAGTGACAGAGCTATCAACTCCTCCACTCATGCCAACTATCACGCGTTGAGACATTATCGTCTCCGTTTTTGATTTTCGATTATTTGGACGATTGCATTTACAAGATCTTTGACATCTTGGAGTGTGTTTTCTTTACCAAAACTGATGCGTATTGTGCGAATATTATTATCGTTGCTAACGCCCATCGCTTTTAATACATGAGAGGGTTTAACCACACCGGATGAGCATGCTGACCCACTTGAAACTGCAAATCCTTTCATATCCAGATGGATGGTCATCATATCACTCGTAATATCAGGTATGGTCACACTAACAACTCCAGGAAGCCCATGCTGTGGATGATTATTATAAATCGCTTTCGAATATTTTTGTGTTAATTCATTTTGGAATTGCTGAGATAACTGATTTAAATGGTCTTCAAATTTGGATTGCGTTTTAGCTGCTATTTCTGCTGCAAGTCCTAAGCCGGCTATCCCGGAGATATTTTCAGTTCCAGCTCTTAATTTTCGCTCCTGCCCTCCGCCAATAATAAGAGATTTTAAGGATATATTTTTATTGATATATAATGCACCTACACCTTTTGGACCATAAAATTTGTGTGCAGAGAATGACATCATATCCACACCCAAATCTTTGACAGAAACCGAAATTTTCCCAAGAGTCTGAACACCGTCAGAGTGAAAAGGGATATGATGCTTATCAGCAATTTCACATATTTCATTAAGTGGCTGCAGGACTCCGGTTTCATTATTAGCGGTCATAATAGTAATAAGTCCGGTCTCCTCTGTAATAGCCAAAGCGAGATCATCGGGTCGAACTCTTCCTGTTCGATCAACGGGTAAGATAGTGGAAGTTACTCCAAACTCTTTAAGTCGAAGAATTACATTTAGAATTGCCGGATGTTCGATTGCAGATGTAATAATATGTTTTTTCTTCTGAAAAAGGAGATTCCACAATACAAGATTATTTGCTTCGGTTCCCCCACCTGTAAAAATTATTTCAAATGGTGTACATCCGATGGAGTCTGCTAATTGTTTGCGGGCAGTTTCTATTACTACACGTGATGTTTTTCCCAATCGATGTGTACTTGATGGATTACCATAAGTATTTTTTTCAATCTCTGAAATAAGATCTAAAACTTTCGGGTGAAGCGGAGTAGTGGCACTGTGATCAAAATATCGCATAATCAATTAGAGAAATTACAAATGAATCTATAGATAGAAGAATGAAGAATTAAACGGAAAAGATAATCAAACGAAGAATAATATATTTGAGCAGTATAGAGCTAAATATCGTTACGTATTGATGCGTAACGGAGTGTGTTTTTCAAATGTTTATAGAAGGGTGGTTTTACATCTTCAAATGATTGAATAACACTCAAATAATCATAATCATATCGAACGATTTCCCAATTAAATGTATCTCCAACAGTTAAAAATGCAACGGATCCTCTTTGATCTTCATCAAATGGTAATCCAGTTGCTCCTTGACATAACACTTTTAGATTTTCAGCTTCATCAAATCGTGGAATATGGATATGCCCATGTACAAATATAAAATTATTCAAATCTTTATGGATCAATTTTGCATGATCTTTCCAATTGACTGCTTCTTCAATTGTAGGAGGTACTTCATCACGTTGGTACCAGGCATGAGTAAATTCTATCATCGTATCATTAATAACTTCTCGATGAGAAATATGCATATTAATGATAAATCCAAGTCCTTGAGTTCCTATTTGCTCATACGTCCATTTTGTATTGGCAACAATTTCCTTGCAAATCGGGTCATAAGGATCCATACCTTCCAAGGATGGTGTTTCCTGATCCCATAAACGGTCAAGAATGTATCGATCGTGATTTCCACGGATAAAGACACAGTTTTCCAACGATTGCAGAATTTCTAGCGTTTCAATTGGATTCGAACCAAGAGCAAAACAATCCCCCAGACAAATTATTTTATCAACATGAGGGCGATTCTTAATAATAGAAATGGCTTTTTTCAAAGAAGCGACATTTGAATGTATGTCGGTAAGAATAGCGAATATTTTATTACTCATGGTATGATAATATACTGACAATAATTTCGTCGGAGCAAGAGAGAATTATAATGTAAATTATAAATATTATTTTGTGAGTAGAAAAAACATGATTCAACATCCGGTATTAATCGTTGGATCAATTGCACTTGATACAATTGAATCACCCAACGGAAATCATAAAGATCTAATAGGTGGAACTGCCACATATGCAATGATAGCAGCGCATCATAAAGCTATGGTTCACGTTTGTGGTATTGTCGGGAGTGATTTTCCTCGATCAGGACACCAAATCTTTAAGAAATATGCGAAGGACCTAGCAGATTTTACAACGAGGGAAGGAAAAACGTTTCGTTGGGGAGGAAGGTATCACTCAAACTTAGATCAGAGGGATACATTATTTACAGATTTGGGAGTATTTGAAAATTATGAACCCAAACTATCTGAAATAAACAAAGAACAATCTTACGTATTCTTGGCAAATAATCATCCACAATTACAGCTATTCGTTGCTGAACAAATGAAAAACCATCCCACGATTGTTGTAGATACAATGAATTTGTGGATTAATACAACTTACGATGATCTATTAAAAATACTGAAACAAACAGATATACTATTATTGAACGATAGCGAGTCGGAATTATTGTCGGGGATTTCGGATTTAAGTGAAAGTGCAGAAAAAATTCGTTTATTGGGACCAAAAACGATCGTTATCAAACGTGGAAGTAAAGGAGCAAGTATATTTACTGAGAAAGAACAATTTTCTGTAGGGGTATATCCTGTTGATCAGTTAGTTGATACAACGGGCGCCGGTGATACTTTCGGCGGAGGATTTATTGCGACTTTAGCAAATGGTGGTTCACTTGTCGATTCAGTAATTTCTGGATCAGCGCTAGCTTCTGTTTGCGTAGAGGGATTTGGAGTGAACCGTTTGTTAGATGCTACAATAGAAGAAATCAATCATCGGGAAGCATACTTATCCAAAACGGTTTGTACTTGAAACGAACCACCCTAAACTTCTAAATTTTATGAAGTATTTTAGTTGAATTTATAAGGAATAAACATGAAATCAGTATTCGTTACGCTAACAAGTATTTTTCTTATTGGTCTGATCATGACAGGTTGTGCCAGTGAAGAATTAACATCTGCAAGATTATATATCCAGCAAAAGAATTGGCCAAAAGTTGAAGAATATTTACTTAAAGCTATGGTCGTTGAACCGGATAATCCGGAGATCCCTTACCTATTAGGCAATTTGATCTATGCAAAAGATGAAAATTGGGAAAAAATGAATGAGATGTTTGATAAAGCATTGTCCATTGATCCGGATAGAGTCATTTTACAAGGGGCCACTGTAAAAACATATGTTGAACAAGCATTAGATCGAAATTGGACGATCGTTTATAATGATGCGGTAACCGATTTTAATACCTATCGAAAATTGGGGAAAACAGATGGATTAGATGCACTAAACCAAGCGATCGAAAAATTAGAAATTGCGAAGTCGATCAGTCCTAAAGAAAGTAGAACCTATACGATCTTGTCTACTTGCTATTATGAAAAAGGCGATAAAGATCTTTCTATTAAATCAATTATTACTGCAGTAGAAAAATCACCGGAAGATTTCGATTCAAATTTAACTGCCGGACAGATTTTAGGGAATTATCAGGAATACGAACGAGCATTACCGTATTATATAAAAGCTGTAGAACTCAATCCAACAGATTCAAAGGTAATTCGCCATCTTGCACAAACCTATTATGAATTGGATAAAAAAGAAGAATCCATTGAAACATATCTAACAGCCATTAGAAATGAAACGGATAAAAAAGTAAAAGCCGATTTGTATTTCAATCTTGGTATTTTGTATATGCAGGTGGAAGATTATGTTAGTGCTGAGGATAATTTTTTCGCTGCTTATGACTTAAATCCTGATGATATCGAAGCTCTAATTGGTATGGCTCAAACATTTGAAGGAATAGAAAAATGGAGAAAAGCAGAAAAATTCTATAAAGAATTGATTATGCTGGATCCGGATAATCCTGATCATTATAAAGGGATGGCAAGAGTTTTACTTCGTCAAGGAAAAACAGAAAAAGCTCAACATTATTATGACAAATCACAAAAAGTAGGGAATTAACGACTCAATTAATGTTTAAATAAAAAAGCCTCGAGAAATCGAGGCTTTTTAGTTATTAACCTAATTTTCGCCGCTTTTTCAAATATTCATTCAATGCAGTATCAAGATTCATATCAGTAAATAACGGGATATAATCAATTTTTCTTTTTCGACAATGACGGCGGAAAGTATTCTGAAACTGAATAACAATATCTTTGTATGGTTTTCGAATTTGCCAAGGTTCCGTTGTAATGGACTCTCCTGTTTCAATGTCTTTAAAACGTGTTCGAATATTGAAATTAAATTCTAACTCCTGACGATCCATAACATGAAATAAAATAACTTCCTGTTTATTATGTCGGAAATGCTTCAATCCTTTTAATATCTCCTGTGGATCATCGAACAGGTCAGAGATCAAAATAACCAATCCTCTTTTTTTGATTCTTTCTGCCATTTCATGGAGTGCTTGACCAATCTTTGTGTCTTTACCTGGAGTGATTCCATCTAATTGTGTAAGAATCGTGTTCAAATGCAGTGATGTTGAACGAGGTGGAATGAATTGATTGATTTTTTCATCAAAGAGTACCAACCCAATTCCGTCTTGTTGATTCAACATGAGATAAGATAAAGCAGCAGTTAGATAACTTGCATAATCCAGTTTTGAGACTTTCCCACTTTTGTAAGTCATGGATTGACTGGTATCAAGAATAATATACGAGCGTAGATTTGTTTCTTCTTCAAATCGTTTAATATAATAGCGATCAGTTTTTCCGTACAACTTCCAATCGATATGACGGATTTCATCTCCCGAACCATAGACTCGGTGTTCTGCAAATTCTACACTAAAACCATGGTAGGGGCTTTTATGATTCCCGATGATAAAACCCTCCACAACCATTCGGGCTCGCAAGGACATATTCCTCAATTTTGCGGCCATTTCGGGTTGGAGATATTTTCGTTTATCGATCATCAGAAGAGTTTATCTTTCCAACAATTTTAATAGAATATCGTCTGTACTAAGTCCTTCAGCTTCTGCGTTGAAATTGGTGAGAACTCTGTGTCTTAGAACCGGTAAAGCCAAATCTTTTACATCTTGAACAGAAGGTGTAGGTCTACCCTCTAAAGCAGCTTTTGTTTTTGCGCCCAGAATTAAATATTGTGATGCACGTGGACCTGCACCCCAATCAATCCATTCTTTAATGAATGAAGGAGATTGACTAGATTCCGGTCGGGTTGATGCTACAAGATCAACCGCAAATTCAACGACATTTTCTGCAATGGGTACCCGTCGAATTAAATCCTGATACAATAGAATATCTTCGCGTTTAATAACTTTATCTAAAGATGATACGGATTGTCCGGTAGTAGATTGCACGATCTGCACTTCTTCTTTTCGAGACGGGTAATCGATTTTAATATTAAACATAAATCGATCTAATTGTGCTTCCGGAAGTGGGTAAGTTCCTTCTTGCTCAATTGGATTTTGGGTAGCTAAAACAAAGAAGGGTTCATCCAATTCATACGTTTTTCCACCGGTGGTAACTTTGTGTTCTTGCATTGCTTCAAGAAGAGCAGCTTGTGTTTTTGGAGGTGTTCGATTTATTTCATCTGCGAGAATAATATTACCAAAAACCGGACCTTTATAAAAATGGAATTTCCGCTGACCTGTGGTTTGATCGTCTTGGATGATCTCGGTTCCGGTGATATCACTGGGCATAAGATCCGGTGTAAACTGAATTCTGCTAAATGATAAATCTAAAAGATCTGCCATGGATTTGATCATCAAGGTTTTCGCTAACCCGGGGACTCCGACCAGCAACGTATGTCCCTTGCAAAACATCGCAATTAAAATGTGATCTAAAACGTTTGTTTGACCGACAATCGTTTTTCCAATCTCTGAAAGAAATATCTGTCGAGCATCGGTCAGCTTTTCTAATAAATGTAAATCGTTATGTTCACTCATGGTTGTCCTAATTTAATGTTACGATTCAAATAATAAGGGGTGAAACTTACACGCACCTTTCTCCTAAATCAATTTGTTTGTCTTGTTCATCTCAGATTGTTGTAAGAAATTCTACAGATGTTCTACGCAGAAAAAAAGAAAAAAGTTCATTGGGTAGGTATGACACTTCAGGAGATGGAAGTGACACTCGAACATATGGATGAACCGAAATATCGGGCAAAACAAATCTTTCAATGGGTTTATAAACACAATATCACCCGTTTTGACGAAATGAAAAACATCCCGAAATCACTGATAAAAAAATTGGAAGAAAAATCGAATATCCGAAGTATCTTGCCGAGTAAGATCACGGGTAATTTAACGTCCGGCACTCAAAAATATCTGTTTACACTGAAAGACGGTAATGCTGTTGAAGCAGTGTTGATGAAGGATAAAAAGAGAACAACGGTTTGTTTGTCCACGCAGATCGGATGTGCTGTCGGATGCCGATTTTGCGCTACAGGAACGATGACATATCAAAGAAACTTAATGGCCGGTGAGATTGTGGAACAATTTTTATATTTACAGGATTTAAGTAAATCAACGATTACAAATGTTGTGTTTATGGGTATGGGTGAACCATTTCTTAACTATCAAAATTCAATCAAAGCTGCAAACTTACTAAATGCAAAAAATGGAATCAATTTAGGTGCAAGACGAATTACAATATCTACTGCGGGGATCGTACCAAAGATCATTCGTTTTACCGAAGAAAAACATCGATTTAAACTTGCAATTAGTCTGAATGGGACTTCACAGAAAAGTCGTGAGAAAACAATGCCAATTACTGAAACATATTCATTAAAATCACTGATGGAATCTGCACAGAATTATTATGAATCATCTAAACGAATGATCACCTTTGAATATGTTCTGTTAAAAAATGTAAATGATTCAATTAATGATGCGAAACAATTAAAACAGTTGATCGCAGGACTTCCGTGTAAAGTGAATCTAATACCGTATAATGAGATTGGTGGTGCTTACGAGAGACCAAGTGATAAACAATTACAGCTGTTTTATTCTGAATTACAAGATGCGAGATTTACAGTGACCATTCGGCATAGCAAGGGGACGACTATTGATGCAGGTTGTGGGCAATTGGTCGTTAAAACTAAAAAAGGAAATTGAATATGAGTATTGAACTACAAAATATGGCAAAGGATATACTTAATAGGACAAAGTTTCAGGGAAAAATTGCCATTGTTTTAGGGTCCGGTTTAGGTGATTTTACTGAGAATTTTACCGATCCAACCGTGATTCCATATGCATCAATCAAAGGATATCCTCAACCAACAGTTGAAGGGCATGCAGGAGAATTTGTATTTGGTAAATTAGATAACATTTCCTTAGTTGCTGCCAGAGGACGATTTCATTTTTATGAAGGGCATTCTATTGACACGGTTACTCTCCCAATTCGATTATTCAAAGCATTAGGAATAAAATACATAATTATCACAAATGCTGCTGGATCGATGAAGAAAGAATTTCCGCCGGGAAAATTGATGCTAATAACACGACATTTAGATTGCACATTTAGAAATTCTTCAAAAGATCCGAGTTGGGTAGATCAAGCTCCATATTACTTTGAGAATATCCTCAATATGGTTCGAAAAGCTTCGGAACTTACCCATGTACCAATTGCAGAAGGAGGATATTGCTGGACACAAGGACCCGTTTATGAAACACCGGGTGAGATTCAATATTTTCTATCGCTGAATGGAACGGCCGTCGGAATGAGTACGGCCCCGGAGATCGAAACAGCAGGTGATCTTGGGATCAAAGCGATTGGGATATCCTGTCTGACAAATTATGCTGCAGGAATAACCGACCAGCCACTGACTCATCAGGAAGTCATGGAAACAGCAGATTTAGCAAAAAACGATTTTTCTGCTTTAATTAAGGAAACAATTAATCAATTGGGATCAATATAATGAATATACATTCTGACATTCGTCAAATTGAAAAAGAGATTATTGAAACTCGTAGAGATATTCATAAACATCCGGAATTAGGTTTTAACGAAGTCCGAACCAGTCAATTGATCGCCGATAAACTAAAATCTTATGGACTGGATGTCCAAACTGGCGTTGGTAAAACAGGTGTAATCGGTACGTTAAAAGGGAAAGCAAAAACACCGGTAATCGCATTACGTGCAGATATGGATGCTTTACCAATACAAGAAACTGGGACTAATGATTATAAATCAGTTCATGATGGAGTGATGCATGCCTGTGGTCATGATGGACATGTAGCAATGTTGTTGGGTGCGGCACAAGTTTTGACCCAAATGTCAGATAAAATTGATGGAACGATAAAATTCATATTTCAACCATCTGAAGAGAGAGAAGGTGGTGCAAAATATATGATCAACGATGGTTGTTTAGAAGGTGTTGACGAAATTTATGGTATCCATTTGTGGAATTATTTACCTTTAGGAAAATTAGGAGGTCAAGCCGGACCTATATTAGCAGCAGCGGATGAATTTAGAATTGAAATAAAAGGTGTTGGCGGACATGGAGCAGCTCCTCAAGGTACAATAGATGCGGTAGTAGTGGGGACACAACTCGTAACAGCTTTGCAAACCATCGTTAGTCGAAATACTAATCCCCTGGATAGTACGGTAGTGACCGTGGGAAAATTCCATGCCGGAAGCAACTTTAACATCATCTCCGCTGAAGCACACATGGAAGGAACCGCCCGAGCATATACCGAAGAAAACCGTACGATGATAAAAACAAGAATGAAAGAAATAATCAAAGGACTGGAAACATCAACCGGGGCTAAAATAGAATTGGATTATATTGATGGTTATCCACCCACGATCAATCATCAAAAAGCATTCCAAATTTTAAGACAATCTGCGGAAAAAATAACGGGAATCGATACAACGGTTGAGCATAAATCTATGGGAGGAGAAGATTTTAGTTTTTATCTACAGAAAATTCCCGGCAGTTTTTTATTTGTTGGCGCATCTCCTGAAGGAGTGGAACCGGGTGAAATTCCGCATCATAGTTCTTACTACAATTTCAATGAAAAAGCATTATTGACCGGGGCATCTATCTTAATACAATTAATTGAAGACCGATTAATATATAAAAAGCGATAAGGAGGAAATATGGATCGAAACGAAGTAATAAAAAAGGGAGTCACATTTGGTTCAGCGTTGGCGATGGTAATCTCATTTGCAACCAATAAATCAGTATTTTGGGCGATTATCCACGGACTGTTGTCTTGGGTTTACGTGATTTATTATGTGCTGGTTAATTAGTGGTGGATAGATGAAGTCATTTACAAAAGAATTATGGTTTAATATTCCCAAACGGATGGATTTCGTGAACATCACGCATGATGTAGAATCCATCGTGGCAGACAGTAATATTCAAGAAGGATTTTGTTTAGTTAATGCGATGCATATTACAGCATCAGTTTTTATCAATGATGATGAATCCGGTCTACATAAAGATTATAAACGTTGGTTAGAAAAATTAGCTCCGCATGAACCTATTCATCAATATGACCATAATCTAACCGGAGAAGATAATGGCGACGCACATCATAAAAGACAAATTATGGGGCGAGAAGTCACGGTCGCAATCACAAATGGCAAATTACATTTAGGGACTTGGGAACAAATATTTTATGGTGAATTTGACGGTCGACGAAACAAAAGGGTATTGGTGAAAATAATTGGAGAATGAACGCGTTGATATCTGAACCTGTTTTAAATACTCTTGTCTTCCTTTTAGCAAAGGCATTCAATGAATTGTTTGCTCCACGCCAGATTGTAATTGAACACTCGTTTTCAGATGGACTATTTTGTCATGAAGCTAGTTGGGAAGAAATAACTGAAGAAGAGATCAGTCAACTTGAAAAACTATTAAATGATTGGGTCTCAGATCCCACTCTTGTCGAGCTAGAAAAACCCTCCAAAGGATCCATCATGGAAAAGTTGATACTGATGGACTCAAAGAGTAAAATCGAATTATTGAATCAATGGGGTGTTGATCCCGTTCCTGTAATTCGATTTGGTCAACACTGGGATCTTCAAATTGGTTCAGCTGAAACGAATAAATCTCTGCTGAATGTTTTTTCACTCATTAAATATAATGATGGGTTTTTATTTAGAGTTTTTAATAGTGAGAAAGGAAAAACTCCTTTTAAAGATCAGCCTAAGCTCTTCTCAATTATAGAAGAACATGAGCAGTGGGGCTCGATTTTAGGGGTGTCTACAATTCGTGAGATAAATGAATTTATTCGGGCTGGTGATATTATGGAAATGATATTAGTTGCTGAAGGTTTACACGAAAAGAAGATCAGCATTATTGCAGATCAATTAGCTGATAATTTTCCGATGAAAAAGATTATTACAATCGCAGGTCCTTCTTCATCAGGAAAAACAACCTTTGCCAAGCGTCTTGGAATTCAACTGAGAGTAAATGGATTCAATACTATACAAATTTCAATGGATGATTACTTCGTCGATCGAAAATTTATTCCACGAAATGAAAAAGGTGAACAAGATTTTGAAAATATTGATGTAGTAGACATTCCACTATTAAGTGAGCGAATTCAAAAATTGTTAAATGGTGAAGAAATACCGGTAAGAAAATTCGATTTTGTAACAGGAGTGGGAAAAGATACGGATAAGACTGTTCGGCTTGGACCCTGGGATTTTATCCTATTTGAGGGTATTCACGGATTGAATCCAAAATTGACATCCAGCCTTGGAAAGGATCATCTCCAAAAGATTTACATTAGTGCAATTACGCAGATGAACATGGACGCAAATCATCGAATTTCCACATCAGATAATCGACTGCTAAGACGGATCGTTAGAGACCATAAGTTTAGAGGATATCCGGTTGAAAAAACAATCAAAAGATGGGCATCTGTTCGGCAAGGAGAAGAAAAGCATATTTTTCCGTTTCAAGAGGAAGCAGATATTATGTTCAACTCTTCATTGATTTATGAAATTCCGGTTCTTGGAAAATATGCTAAGCCATTACTCCGCGATTTAAAATCTACCGGAGTTGAGCAACAAAGAATAGATCAACTGAACCTACTATTGACTTTTTTCGAGTCAATTGATGAAAATATTGTCCCCGGAATTTCTATTTTAAGAGAATTTATTGGGGATAGCGATTTTAATTATTAGAAACCAATTGCTGAATTATTCCCGCGAGGATCAGCTCCACCGTACATTCCATTTTCACCAATCATAATTCCGTTTGCATGACCAATCTTTCCCCAACGGTAAGGTTGTATTTTATGACCCAAATTTTCCAGAGAAACTCTAACATCGGAAGACAAACTGAACGGTTCAACCGTTATTAAATCAGGAATCCATTGAGAATGGACACGTGGAGCTGAGATAGCATCTTCGATATTCATTCCGTAGACTACAGAATTTAGGATAACCTGCATCACGGTGGTAATAATTGTAGATCCGCCGGGTGAGCCGATGATTAAATAGGGCTTATCATCTTTTAAAAGAATTGTTGGAGTCATAGAGCTTAATGGGCGTTTCCCTGATTGAATAGAATTTGCTTCATTCCCGATCAATCCAAAAATATTGGCTGTTCCGGGTTTTGATGAAAAGTCATCCATTTCATTATTGAGGAAAAATCCAGCTCCCTTTACGACGACACCGCATCCGTAACTTGTGTTTAGAGTAATGGTTACGCTAACACAATTTCCATGAATATCTGCAACGGAATAATGCGTAGTCTCACGACTTTCATATGGTGTAGGGTCTCCGGAAGATACAGCTTCACTGAGTGTGGCAGCATCCATTGATATGGTCGATGCCCGATTTTGAGCATAATCAGTTGATAAAAACATTGAATATGGATTATCCCAAAATTCCGGATCTCCTAGATGCTCAGCTCGATCGGCATACGCACGACGTTCAACTTCCGTTAAAAGGTGGATATATTTTGATGAATTCCAACCGATAGAATCCAGTGGGAATGTATCCAACATATTCAACATATTAACCAAAAGCAAACCGCCGGAGCTGGGTGGTCCCATCGATAGCACATCGACATTTCGAAAACGTCCTTTTACGGGTTGTCTATAAACAGATTGGTATTCAGAGAGATCTTCTTTTGTTATAAGACCATTCCCTTTTTGCATTTCTTTTACAATTAAATCAGCTGTTTTACCTGAATAAAAACCGTTTCTGCCTTGTTGAGATATTTTAATCAAAGTTTTTGCCAGATCGGCTTGTACTAATTGATCATTGTATTCCCATGCGGAACTATCTTTTTTAATAAAAATGTCAGAAGCACCTTCATTATATACAAATAACCCTTTGTACATATTTAAGTGATTTGCAAAATCGTGAGATATTTCAAATCCATTTTTTGCTAATTGGATTGCAGGAGATAAAATCTGTCTTAATGTGATGTTCCCAGATCCGTAGTCATTAAAAACCTTTAACAATCCGTCAACCGTACCCGGAACACCGGCGGCTTGATGAGAATAGAGAGACATCCCTCTGATGACTTCATCATTTTCATCCAGATACATATCTCGGTGGGCAGATTTAGGAGCAACTTCTCGGAAATCTAGCGTAAATGTTTCTCCATTTTCCATCCTTGCAACAAGGAAACCTCCCCCACCTAAATTTCCTGCTTGTGGAAAAGTAACCGCTAGAGCAAATCCGGTGGCGACTGCAGCATCGATCGCATTACCGCCTTTTTTCATGATCTCAACTCCAACTTTGGAAGCTAATTCACTTGCAGAAACGACGAGACCATTTTCAGCATATACAGGTTTAGAGAAAAGTAAATGCGGTAATAAAATGATCGACGATAGTAAGATAGAACGGAATGTTTTAGACATAGAAAAACCTCGAGTTAGAAAATTAGAAATTCGAAAAAATGAGGAGTATTGATGGAAAGATTATTGCTCTATTTTTTCTCTTAAAACTTTTACTACCGATTCTGCAGGAATACGGATTTGTTCCATTGTATCACGATCTCGTAAAGTGACGGTTCCATCTTCCATTGTGTCATGATCAACCGTTACTCCAAATGGGGTTCCGGCTTCATCTTGACGGCGATATCGTTTTCCGATTGAACCACCCAGGTCGAAGAATGAGCTAAATTCTTTTCGAATATCTTTTACGATCTTTTGAGCGACTTCCGGTTGACCGTCTTTTTTCACCAAAGGAAATACCGCACAAGTAATCGGTGCGATTTGAGGGGATAATTTTAAGACAGTCCGTTTTTCTCCATTTACTTCTTCTTCAGTATAGGCATCTACCAGGCAAGTCAAAAATGCCCGATCGACTCCTGCTGAAGATTCAACAACCGCAGGTACATATCTTTGATTAGTTTGTGGATCAAAATAATTTTGTTTTTTCCCGCTATGTTCGTTGTGTTGGTCAAGATCGAATGTTCCGCGATCGGCTATCCCTTCAAGTTCAGACCATCCAAATGGGAATTCATACTCAACATCATAACAGGCTGAAGAGTAGTGGGCTAATTCATCGTCACCGTGTGCGCGTAACCGTAATTTATCCGGAGAAACTCCAAGACGCTTAAACCAATTAAGTCGTTCATTACTCCAATAGTCTAACCATTCCCTTGTTTCTTTAGGATGAACAAAGAATTCCATCTCCATTTGTTCAAACTCTCGTGTACGGAATAAAAAGTTACCTGTTGTGATTTCATTCCGAAACGCTTTTCCAAGTTGAGCAATGCCAAATGGAATTTTTTGTCTTGAAGTAGTTTGCACATTCGAATAATTAACAAAAATACCCTGTGCAGTTTCAGGACGTAGGTAGGTGATTTCTCCTGAATCAACAACCGGACCGATGGCTGTTTTAAACATTAAATTAAATTGTCGAGGTTCTGTCCAATCTTTTATTCCACATTTTTTACAGGGTTTATCCAGATCAATATGATCAGCACGATATCTAGACTTACAATGCTTACAATCCACCATAGGATCATGGAAATTGGATACATGACCACTAGCTTCCCATACATTTGGATGCATAAGAATGGATGCGTCCATCCCAACAATATTATCACGGGATGTCACCATTTCATGCCACCAGAAGTTTTTCACTTTCCGTTTCATTTCGACGCCTAACGGACCATAATCCCATGTGGATCCCAGACCGCCATAAATTTCAGAACTTTGGAAAATAAATCCTCGGCGTTTAGAGAGTGATACAATATTTTCAATTGATTTTAAATTCATAATTATCCTTAATGAAACTGTACTTATTTCTTTCTTCTTCTAGGTCGTTTTTTAGGTGGGTTTGCACGACGATTATCAATCACTGAAACCACTTGATCAAATTCGATGGTCTCCGGATCGGAGTTCTTTGGTAATGGAGCATTGATTTTTCCATCAGTTATGTATGGACCGTAACGACCTTTTTTAATAATTAATGACTCACCGGAAACCGGATGATCCCCAACTACTCTGATCTCAACTGAACCCGTTGTCCTTTTCTTTAGGACTTCAACAGCTTGTTCTAAGTTGATATTAATAGGTGTCAAGGGAGGTAAAAGTTTTGCGTTGGATTTTCCACAACGGATGTAAGGGCCATACCGACCAAGATCAGAATAAATTTCTTCTCCTGACTCTGGATGTTTACCTAATAATTTTGGAAGTGACAGCAAGGCTACTGCGGTTTCAAGGGTAACATCATCTGGATCTGTTCCTTTTAAAAGTGATTTCCTTTTATTGGTGTCACCAAGCTGAACGTAGAATCCGTAGGGTCCTTCTTTTAAATAAATTTCTTCTCCTGACTCTGGATCTGTTCCAACAGAAGTGTCGGTTTTATCAGGTTTATTGATCAATTCTTGAATTTTTTCAGGTGTTAGATCTCCCAAAGCCACACTTAACGGAATGGCTTTTGTTTTTTCATTTGCTTTTAAAAACGGACCAAATTGACCGATCCTTCCTTCCACTAGATCACCATGTGTATTAAGAGAACAGGCTTTCCTTATATCAACTTCAGATGAAAGCATTTTATCTAATCCGACTTGTTTTTCTGAACCAAAATAAAATGTATTCATAAATGGTAATGCTTTACGTTCACCTCGAGAAATTTCATCAAGATTGTCCTCCATTTTTGCTGTAAATGTAGCATCAACTAACGATTCGAAATGATTTTCAAGTAATTGGGTTACGGCTACAGCGATGTAGGTCGGGATGAGTTTTCTTTTTTCAACACGAACATATTCTCGTCGTTGAATTGTATCAATGATCGATGCATATGTGGAGGGACGTCCGATTCCTTGAGATTCAAGTTCTTTAATCAGAGCCGCTTCAGAATAACGTGCAGGAGGTTTTGTATTGTGATCGGCTACATCAATGGATTGGCATGACAATTCATCTTTTTCTGCTAAGGACGGCAAAATAACTTGGTCAGATTTTTTCTTAGCCTCCTCTCGTCCTTCAACATAGATTTGCATGTACCCCGCAAAAAGAATAACCTTTCCTTGGGATCGAAAAACAGCATTTTGGTTGGTAATATGGGCTATCGTCTGCATTAATTTTGCAGGTAGCATCTGAGAAGCGATTGTACGTTTCCAAATTAATTCATAAAGACGAGCAGCATCTTTGCCTAGTGAGTTTAAAATAATATCAGGGGAAACAAATTTATCACCTGCAGGACGGATTGCTTCATGAGCTTCTTGTGCATTTTTTACTTTTGTAACATAAATATTTGGTTTTTTAGGTAAAGCTTCATTTCCGTAAGCATGGCTAATATAATTACGAGCTGCATTTAATGCTTCTTGAGATAAATGTGTTGAGTCGGTACGCATGTAAGTAATAAAACCCGATTCGTACAATTGCTGAGCAGTCCGCATCGTTTTTCTAGCCGTAAAATTCAGTTTTCGTCCAGATTCCTGTTGGAGAGTGCTGGTCGTAAAAGGTGGGGAAGGACGGGATGTTTGCGGTTTATTCTCAATTTTATTTACAACCCATACTCCTTTGACCAATTTATCTTTTAGATCTTCTGCATCAGATTGATTAAGTAGAATTCGATTATTATTTTTTAATTGTCCGGTCGTTTTATCAAAATCTGTTCCGCGCGCTAATTTTTCACCTTCAAGTTGGAAAAGTCGAGATTGAAAAGTTTCATTCTCCTTTGTAGCAAGAATGGCTGTTAGATCATAATATTCAGCTTGTCTAAAACGTGCTCTTTCACGGTCACGATCCACGATAATTTTCACAGCTGCAGACTGAACACGTCCGGCTGATAAAGCTGTTTTTACAAACCGCATATTTTTCTGAAGGGTATTCCATAATAAAGGAGAAATTTTATATCCTACCAGACGATCGATTATTCGACGGGTTTTTTGGGCTGAAACCATATTTTGATCAATAACGGAAGAATGAGACATTCCATCAAGAACGCCTTGCTTTGTTATCTCAGTAAATTGGACTCGCTTTAATTTAGCCTTAGGGATTTCGGTGGCAATATGATCTGCTATTGCTTCTCCTTCACGATCAGGGTCTGTAGCAATGATCACCGTTTCAACCTGTTTAGATTTTGTCTTTAATTCTCGAATGAAGGATTTTCGATCAGGGAGTACCTGAAGTGTCATTTCAAAATCATTTTCAATATCAATCCCAAGATCTTTTTTGGGTAGATCCTTTACATGACCGACACAGGCGAGAACTTCATATTCTTTTCCTAAATATTTAGATATCGTTTTTGCTTTAGAAGGAGATTCAACAATTAGTAATGATTTTGCCATTTTCGTTTAAGTCCGTATCCGATTTATATTGTTTATGATCTATTATTTATTGAGAAAGTAGTTAGTTAACTGGTCAAAAGATACTGATGTTTGCGATCCTGATTTTAGATCTTTGATGATTGCCGTTTGTGAGGAAAATTCTTCTTCACCAATAATAACAGCATGAATTGCATTTCCTCGATTTGCATCTCTTAATTGAGCTTTCATACTACGACGTAGCATGTCTGATTGAACAATAAGCCCTTTCTGTCGAAGCTCATTTACTGTTTTTGCGACAAATGTTCGAGGAGTATCTCCCAAACAGATAAAGTAAGCTTGAACCGCTGATTCTTTTACAAATTTCTCCGAGTTTAGAAGTAACATTAATCTTTCAACGCCTGCAGCAAATCCGATCGCCGGTGTGGGTTTTCCTCCGAGAGTTTCAACTAAATTGTCATATCTGCCTCCACCGCAAAGTGCGTCTTGAGCTCCAAGATCTTCAGATGTAATTTCGAAGGTTGTCCGTGTATAGTAATCTAATCCTCGTACCATTCTATGATTTAATGTGAAGGGGATGCCTAAAGCATCTAGGTTTGTTTTTACTTCATCAAAATGTTTTGCATCTTCAGTGGTATGGTAGTCCGTAATACTAGGAGCCTCTTGTAATATTTCAATTTCTTGAGGAGATTTTGTGTCTAATATCCGTAGTGGGTTTGTTTCAAATCGATGTTGACTTGTCTCAGAAAGATCATTGAAATAAGGTCGTAGAAAATCCTGCAGCGCAGTACGGTATTGATTACGACATTCTTTAGACCCGATACTGTTCAAATTGAGTTTGATAGAGGTCAATTCAATGGATTGAAAAAACGACCATGCAATATCGATGACCTCCGCGTCTTGTTCCGGATACGAAGATCCAAACGCTTCAACTCCAAATTGATGAAATTGACGGTATCGTCCTTTTTGAGGTCGTTCTCTTCGGAAAAGTGCGTCAAAATAATATAGTTTTGTAATCGGAGATAATTTATCCAGATTATGTTGGATAAATGATCGAACGACCGGTGCGGTCAACTCAGGTTTTAACGTAAGAGCCGTTCCACCTTGATCAACCCAATTATACATTTCTTTGGAAACGATATCGGTTTCTTCACCGACACCTCTGGCAAATAAGGATGTTTTTTCAAAAACAGGTGTTCGAATTTCATTATATCCGTATTTTTCCATAAACTGATGTAGTTTTGATTCCAACAACTGCCATTGTTCGGAAGTATCCGGGAGAATATCGTTAGTGCCTTTTATTGAATGAATCCGTTGTTGCCCCATAATCTAGCCCACTATATCGTTCAAAATTGCTTCGGCTTTTGTTTGATAATCTACTGGGACATAAATAACAACTTTTGTCCCAGGAAGATTTACTGCTGAAATACTAAAAGCTGACTCAGCCCAATCTGCTTTAATATAATTTGGAATATTTTCATTACTCAATACCTCTGCAACCATTTCAGCATAGACTTGACCGGAAACAGGTGATAATTTAACCCACTCTATTTCTTGTAAAGGTAAATCTAATGGTTCGGCATCTACTAGAGATACTTTGCAATCTGCACAAACCTCAGCTCCTTCAACATATTCTACTAAACATTCCGGACAGATCATAATATTTTCCTCTAATTTATTAGAAGAATTTCTGACTTTCAGAAGATAGAATGAACGAAAAAATTAAAAAAGTTTAAATCGTTAATATTTTAATAATCTAATCTGTTAAATATTTGTAACATACCAATATTAACTTTTACAAGATCCTAAGGTTGACATACCGGTTTATGTAAATCTGGTTTTGAGTATTTATTAATCTCCGGTAATCTTCCACTCATCAATTTTACTAAAAGGTTTGTCACTCCCATAGTCAGCTTGAAGAACCTTGAAGGATACATTTTTACCGTTTACTTGGGTTTGTACAATTGTGCTTTTATCGCTGTTACCTGATGATCCTGCATCTATCTGATAAATTCCACCTTCTTCGATTGGAAAAGCATCCATATCATTTGCAGAGATTCCCGCAGGATCATTAATACATAAACGATAATAATAATGCGTATGACCGACCAAAACCGCTCGAACTTTATCTTTGTAATTCAGTAACATTTTCCAAAAAGCATCTCGCTTTTCAGGATCTGCATTAAATGAATCATTAATATGTCGATATCGAGGGAAAGCAGGCTCATGAAACGAGATAAAAATATGATCCGTCGTTACGGGTGTTGACTTAATGGTTTGTTCAACCCATTGTCTCCCATCGGGATTTATAACACCACGATCTCCTAGATCTGTATAACCATCAACTATTATGAACCGGACATTTTTATAGTCATAATAATAATCGCATGAAGTTGGATGTCTACGGACGGCGTTTGCTATAGAAGGAATCATCGTATCTCTTACATAGCGAAAATGTTTACCATCATCCTCGAACTCATGATTACCGATGACGGGTAAGAAAACCGGACTATTATCATTTTGAGAAAAAACCTTCTTGTATTCATTATGTCGTATATCAATTGGGTCAATATCTCCAGCAACAAGCACTAATTCAACAGGATCAAATTTAGGGTCTGAGTTTACATTTCGATCGCGTATTTCCGAAAGAGTGTTAATCCATGTCTCACCTCCATGCCTGGGATCAGCAAGAACGGCAAAAGAGAATTTTTGTGTTGAGTCTAAAGATTTGAGTACTGTACAACCGGAAAAACAAATCAGATATAAAGCGAACAGTAAGCTGAAGTAATGAGTTCTTTTTTGTAAAAACATTGGATATCCTTTCGTTAATTACACTTGTTTCAGAATTACCAGGAACGGCTTTGGAATATTCCTCCACGCTGTTCAATTTTCAAATCACTCAATGTAGGTGATTTCACATTAATTTTTAAATAGACTCCTTGTCCGTACCCGTTTGGAGTCCAATTCAGCGAAAGTTCCCAGCAGTGAAGATCGCGGTATAATGAAACCGTATGACTGATCAATGTTTTATCAATCATGTTAAATCGGGCATTATATTTTAGTTTCCAATTCTCTGTTAATTGAATAGATGAAGAAGAGTTTAACCAAAAAGTCTTTGTTGAATTTAACGGATCAAGATTTTCAAGCGAATACCGTAATGACAATCTGGTTGACCAGAATTTTCCACCTTCTAAAGGTAAATCATAATCATTAAATGGAGTTCTATTCATTTCACTTGTGGTGTCAATAGAGGTGGTGTCGGTTAGTGCTTGTTCTCGAGCTCCTTTTAATCGCTTTCCTGAAAAATTGAATCCGGTAGAAAAACTTAACTTTGTTAGTCGAGGAAATATTAGATTGTTTTCAAGTCGATTGAATTTGTGAATTCGTTTTCCATCTGCATATTGATAAAAATCATGAGTCATTGACACATCCAACCTGAAAAGATTAGCAATTTTTGTATTGATCGTAGAAGATAAATTACTTAAACGAAATTCATCAGCAGCAAAATTATATGATGAGAACATATTCCAGGAAAAGAGATCAATTTTCTTTTCAGTTTCATTATCTGATAAAACTTTGGCTTTTACAATATTCCGGATGGAAAATGTCATTAATTGTTTTTCTTGGTTAGGAGTTGCGCCGGCATCTGTCCCTTTAAATCGATCCCAGGTTGTGTCTAAAGATGTTTTATAATATCCGGGATCAAAACCAAAGATGGGCTTTGAAAAATCGGGTGTATAAGAGTATCCAACTTTTGGAGTAATCACGTGACGTATCGCTTTTAAGGGACCAATACTAACAGGGAAGTATCCATAGATACTTGTACTTGAATTCAGTTTGAAATTTCCGGTGGTTTTTGCTGCAAAACCAGGTTTCTCATATAAATAGACTTCACCTGAATCATTTAATGCTGCTTCCATATAAGATTCAACCCATTTGGATTGAAGTGATAAACTGGGCACAAGAGAGATATAGCGAAATATTTTTTGTGTTGTGTTAAGTGAAAGAGAATGATTCATAACTCTATTATGCTCAGAATGCTCAACACCTTCTCCATTTTTATCCAATTTCCATTGATAAGTGCTAGTACTATCTTCATCAATAAATTCTTCAGCTTGATACCAGGTTTTTAATTTATGTGTAAAGTTATTTGAATAACTCCATGAGATAGAGTGATACCAACTTTTTTCCGAACGGTTTGTTGGGAACATCAACTTAGTCCCTTTCCGAAAGGAGAGAGTAGGAAGGGTAGAAGTAAAATGAGTTATCTTATCTAAGGCTGATTTAGGAGTTTGATAAAAGACCGAGTTTGAATCAATTCTAGAATTTGACATCAAATCTTGTGTTACATTAAAATTCAAACTAATTGAGTTATTCGATTTTTTCCAACTTTTTCTATATGTTGCATTTGAGATAGCCTGTTGTTTTAATCGTTTTGTTTGTTGAAGTCCCGTTGAATGGTTATAGTCGCCATTACTATAATACTTAGCATTGACATTAAACGTTTGCTGTCTGCGTAATACTTGATTATGATCCCATTTAATGACATAATCCGTTTTACGGGCATCTTTAATACCAATTATATCATTTTCACCTCCCGTTAAGAATTGAAGAGTTTCTAAGTGTAAGTTCCCAGAATATTTATATCGTTTTTTATAACGATTCAACGTTTTTAATGTAATGCCCTGTCGATCAGCAAAATTGAGAATAAACTTTGTATCCCAATACGGATTAGGTGCCCAATAATAACCTAAACCGTCAAGAAATTGTCCACGGATACGGGATTCACCATAAGAAGGCATGATCCATCCGGAATGACGAGAACCTCCTTGATGAGGAAAAATAGCAAAAGGAAGTGCAAAGATCGGTATGCCTGAAATATATAGCACAACCGGTTTTGCAATAACTTTATCATTTTGGATCAATTTCATTTTATCGCTGTCAAAATGAAAATGCGGTAACTTCAGGTCACAGGTTGTGTAAAGACTTTTTTGAACAAAAATTATTGATTTATCTTCATTCCTGATCTCTTCCCCATAATAGAAACCATCTTCAACTTTTGTAGCTCCTTTTATGACCTTTCCGTGTTGTGTATATAAATTAAAGGTCATTGTATCTCCATCCATGGGTTCTTGCCCCGTTTGGAGTAAAGACGGTTGTATGGGGACTATAACAGAATCACCGGGTGCTGCAGGTAAAGCGTATAGAAGATTTGTACTCCAATCCACATCTACATATCCAGCTAACAAATCGATGTCCTCATAGTGAAGCTTGGCATTTTCTTGTAAAGTTGTTACCTCATCAGGGACTTTAAAATCAATTATTTCAGATTCGTATGAAACAGGTGAGTCCATCTCTTGGCTAATGGAATCCGGAGTATAAATTCCCTGACTTCCTCCGGAAACAATAATATGATTTAAATCGTTCTCCAAGAAATACAGTGAAATTGTATCTCCGGACGCATTATTGACTCCTTGATAAAGGGAATCCTCGAAAAAGTGAAATAAAGTTGTTGCCATTCCTTCGATTCGCATAGAATCCAGTACTCCATCTTTGAAATACCCTTGGAGTGTTTTCCCGGTTAGTTCATCATCGAAAGATAAAGATTGTTTAATCGTCCTTGTTGAATCATCAGGGAGAAAAATATTTCTCCATCCAGTTATAGGAGAAACAACGTGTGCATGAGATGGTATTTCTAAATAATTTAATTCTTTGTCTTTATATTGGAGAACAATCTCATTCCCGGATAATATTCGACCACTTTCAATCACTTTTGGTTCTAAGATCAATCGAGTCATTTCGTCAGTATGGTTATATTTTGCAATCCCGCAAGTTGCGGTTCGATCTTGTTCACTGATAGTAACATTTCCGGAAGCAGTGTAAGAAACGGCATTATTATTTGAAGATTTTACATAAGTAATTGTATCAGCAGTGATGACTTGATTGATTTGGGATAATCGGGTGTTTCCGATGGCTATCCCGCTATCTATTTCAGTATAAAAATATAGTGAGTCACAAAGAAGCTCATAGTCTTCATCTGCGATCTTTGTATTATTAAACGCCATCAAAAGATCAGTTGGAGAATCAAAATGTAATGAGTCACATGTAAGTACCATATCTTCATCATAAACAACAACCGAATCGATCATCCAACCCTGATCTATTGATTCACGGTATTCTGCTTTACGACAAGATATAGTAAGACCATCTTTATCAAAAATAACATCTCCACTAAGAACTTGTATTGACTGATCGTTTACAGTGATATTTTCTAATTTATCCGCTTTAACAAGACGTAGCCTTCCCTCTGCTGATAATAGTACAGTCAGACTAAGTAAAATAGAGGTAATTCTTGTTATTTTCATTTTAGTATCGTTTTTCCCAATACTTTTTCAGTCGAGATAAAATGTATTTTTCATACCCAAGGTTACTAGGTTTATAATAAGAGTTTTGTTGCCCATCAGGGAAATAATTTACCGGAGTAAAATGATCAGGATGATTGTGTGGATAGTCATAATCTTTTCCGTAATCCAATGATTTCATTAGGCTTGTAGGTGCATTACGTAAATGCAGAGGGACATTTGGAGTTCCATCATTTTTTACATCTTGCATAGCTTTTTGGATCGCAGAATTAGCTGCATTTGATTTTGGGGCACTTGCTAGATATGTTGTTACCTGGGATAAGATAATGGCAGCTTCAGGTAATCCGATCATATGGACTGCCTGAAAACCTGAGACAGCAACTGATAATCCCATCGGATCGGCATTCCCAATATCTTCTGAAGCTAGAATAATTAAGCGTCGAGCAATAAACTCCGGTTTTTCTCCACCTTCAAGCATAACTGCTAACCAATATACCGCTGCATCCGGATCGCTACCACGGACAGACTTTATAAATGCACTTATCGTGTCATAATGATAGTCACCCTGTTTGTCATAAATCTGAGTTTTGTGTTGTAAAGCTTCAGAAAGAATTTCAGGTGTGATATGTCCGGTTTGTCCTGCAAGATTTATACAGACATCCAAAGTGTTCATCATTTTACGAGCGTCACCACCTGATGACTGAATTAGATTTGTTTTTACTTGAGGATCTAATTTAATTGAGTTGTTTTGAAATAGAATATCCTTTTCAAAAGCTTGCTCTAAAATGGAAGAAAGTGCTGTCTCAGATAATGATTTTAGCACAAGCACACGACAGCGTGAGAGTAAGGGGGAAATGACTTCAAAAGATGGATTTTCGGTCGTTGCTCCTATCAATGTCACAGTACCTTCTTCAACTGCATGCAATAAGGCATCTTGTTGTGATTTACTGAATCTATGGATTTCGTCAATAAATAAAATGGTTAATCGACCGATTTGTTTATTGGTCACTGCAGTAGCTATAATTTTTCGCAGATCTTTTACACCACTTGAGACTGCGGAAACTTCATAAATATCAGCATCAACCGATTGAGCAATTATTCTGGCTAGTGTTGTTTTTCCCGTTCCGGGAGGACCCCACAAGATCATTGAGAAAATGGAGTTACTTTGCATGATCTTTGAAAGTATTTTCCCTGGACCGGTTAAGTGTGTCTGTCCCAGAAATTCATCAATTATTTTTGGACGTACCCTGTCTGCCAGTGGCGGGAGATGTTGATTAAACGGAGATTCTGTCTCTTGTACCATACCTCAATTTATTCAGTCTGTGGAATTAAAAAAAGATGTGATTTATCAGCAAGGAGACAATTGTTGATCCGCAATTTCAATAGAAAAATACAAGAACTTTCAAGCAAAAAACTTTTGTAACTTTTACTTTCGCTAAGGAGAGAATATGAAAAACATCTTATCAATATTGTTCTCAATGAATATACTTTTATTAATGAATAGTGGATGTACATCACCAAAGGAGATTGTAATGGAAAGCGGATTAAAAATAACAGACCAACAAATTGGAGAAGGTGTCCTTGCAGAAAAAATGGACAAGATCACCGTACATTATACCGGGAGACTAGAAGACGGTAGCATATTTGATTCTTCTAAAAGTCCGGGAAGAGAACCTTTTGTTTTTACTTTAGGCGTGGGGATGGTAATTAAAGGTTGGGATGAAGGATTTGATGGAATGAAAGTTGGTGGAAAACGCACATTAACCATTCCCTCGGAATTAGGATATGGTGCACAGGGTGCAGGAGGTGTGATCCCTCCAAACGCTACGTTGATATTTGAAGTGGAATTATTGGATGTAGAAAAATTTTAATGTGATACTCACTCGTCAACTTAGGGTCGATATTAATCAACAATAATCGAGCTCATTATGGCTTTACCAACATCAAGAGTAAAAGACAGTGCCGAAATTACCATTATCCCTTCGTTGTGTAATGGGTGCGGAAAATGTATTACAGTATGTAAAGGATTCAATCTAAAACTTGAAAACAATTTGGTGGAGGTCATTTCTTCTTCCATGTTTGGATGTGTTGGCTGCGGGCATTGCATGGCGATATGTCCAACCGGGGCAATAGAAATCAATAAAAGGGAAACTTCGCCAAAAGATTTATTCCGAATACCACCCAAAGAAGATATGGCAGATTATCATCAATTGCTTTCATTATTTCAGCATCGGAGAAGTATACGTGAGTTTGAGAATAGAGAAGTCGAATCTGATAAGATCGATCAGATTATTTCGGCAGCCAAGACGGCCCCGATGGGGATTCCACCATCCGATGTACACCTATTAGTCTTGAATGGGCGAGATAAGACAGAGCAGTTCGCAAAAGACTTTTCAGAGTATTTAAAAGGAATAAAATTTATTACCTCGAAGTTTGTTCTGGGGCTTTTGCGATTATTCAGTAGTAAAGAGACAACAGAAATGTTAAATGAATTCATGAAACCTCTTTACACAGCCTATACGGATGAAATGGACAAAGGGAATAATTTGATCAATTACAGTGCTCCTTTGGCTATTTATTTTTATGGGACACCTTACTCAGATCCCGCTGATCCAATTATTGCAGCAACATACGCAATGATCGCCGGAGAAAGCCTTGGATTAGGCTCGTGTATGATAGGGGGGATCCATCCTTTTATTCAAGTAGGAAAAAAAGCGAAGAAATTTAGAGAAGATCATAAAATTAAATACAAAAGCAGAGAAGGACTCTTTGTAATCTTTGGTTATCCATCCGTGAAATATCGGTATGGAATCAAGAGGACATTTGCATCGATCATTGAAACCTGATTTGTATTGATAAATAAAGGAAATTAATATGGAGTTTATTGGGAAAAAGGTATTGATTACCGGTGGATCGAAGGGAATTGGACGTCAAACAGCCATTGAATTTTCTAAACTAGGTGCTTTGGTTGGCATCAATTATCATGACGATGACAATGCTGCACATAATACAATAAAGGAGCTTCAAGGTGAGGGACATCATATTTTTAAAGCAGATATTTCAAAAGAGTCAAAAGCAAAAAGACTCATTGAAAGTTTTGTAAAATCCTTTGGCTCCATCGACATTCTTGTGAATAATGCAGGGATTTCAGATTTTCATCCCATTGATCAGGTGGAGTATAAAACATGGGTGAATGCTTGGGACAATATTCTAAAAACAAATTTGATCTCGGTTGCGAATATAAGTTATCTGGTTTCCAAAGAGATGATAAAGAATAACGGAGGTAGAATTATAAATGTGTCTTCCCGTGGTGCCTTTAGAGGAGAACCTCATCAAATGGCATACGGAGTAAGTAAAGCAGGCTTAAATTCTTTGACTCAGTCGATGGCGAAAGCATTGGGGAAATATAATATCTATGTCAATGCTGTTGCGCCCGGATTTACAAAAACGGAGATGGGAGAAGACTTCTTGACAGATAAAGAAAAAGTAAACCTTTTAAAAGATACTCCCTTAAAGAGAATGGCTGAACCGATTGAGATCGCACGTGCAATTCTATATCTTGCTTCTGAAGATTCTAAATACACAACTGGTGCAATTCTGGATATAAACGGAGCATCGTATTTTAGATAATAAAAAAAGGGCTTTACGGCCCTTTTGAGCCACTGAAGGGACTCGAACCCCCGACCCGTTCATTACGAATGAACTGCTCTACCATCTGAGCTACAGTGGCAATAGTTAAAAACTCATAAAAAAACAGGGTGAAAATTACTCTGAAAAATTGATTTATGTACGCAAAATATTTCTTGAATATTACATGTAAATACCTTCATTTTCTAATTAACGCATGAGAACATTATTTCTATATATTACGTTATTCATTCTGGCTTCAGATTTTGGATATTCTGATTCTGAAACCATTTACATTTTACATTCCAATAATACAAACGGTGCACTCGAGAATTGTTATTGTCCGGATCATCCACTGGGTTCGATGGAAAAACGGGTACATTATGTTCGAACATTTCTTCAATCTCACCCCAATGCTGTAATCGTAGATGCAGGGGATCTGTTTTCTCCAGTTTACCGTCCGTTGAAAGATAGTCTGATCACCGAAGCGTATAAACTAATTCCATATGATGCAATTTTACCCGGGGATCAAGAATTGACCCGTGGACAAATGTACCAAGAAACTTTCTTAAGGAATACAGGATCAGATATCGTGATCTCTAATTATTCATCTGAATGGTTAAAAGGTGCTTTAACAGAAAAGATCATTTTGAGAGGAAGAAAGAAAATAGGGATTATTGGAGTGATCAATAAAAATATATTTCGATATTATCCCAAGGAAGTACAGGCCTCCATTCAAGTTCCTGATCCTGTTACAGTCGTTCGATCAAAGATAAAAAAATTAAGAAACAAAGTTGATATCTTAATTGTTTTAACACATCAAGGACTTGATCAAGACAAGAAACTTGCTGAAACAATTTCAGGGATCGATGTTATAATCGGAAGTCATAGTCAATCTCTGGTGAAGACACCCGAAGAAATTAACGGGACACTAATTACCCAAATCGGTAAAGACGGTTATTATATGGGAGTGATAAAAATCCGTTTTAACTCTAAAAAGGAAATTATTTCGAAGAGAGGATGGTTAGAAGCGTTAACGATAGAGATGTCGAGTGATCCGCGGGTATTAGAATTAATTGATGAATATGAAAAGAAAAGCGGATTGATTAATCGAGCTAAAACCAAATTTATACAACGATCTAAAACAGAATAAAAAGGACAAAGGGCACTTAGAATGTTAGAAAATATAATAAACACATTAACGTCGAATCCATTATATCTGATGATCGCTGTTGTTCTGTCGATCATAATTTTGATTGGTGTCGTTAAAAAGTTGATTAAACTTGTTTTGGTTGTTGCCGCAATTTTCGTTCTGTATATCGCTTTTATGATCGGAACCGGACAGGAAGTCCCGGAATCACTGGAAGAGGTGAAAAAATCAGCTCAAGAATCTGTTGAAAAAGGAACAGAATGGATCAAGAAAACTGTTGAAGAAAAAGCGGATGAAAAATTAGATAAAATCAAAAAGGATTTGGTTCCATAAATTTCTGGTTTGTAAATCGAGGGCTTATATAAGAGAATAATTCCCGGTAAGCTCATATAATATATCTCTAAATACACTTCCAAATAGTAAAAGGAATAAGAGTACTAACGCAAAGATCACCAAAGAAATGATAAAGAGAATTCCATTTAAATAAATGGATGATCTTATATTATCGATTGCTGAAACAAACCCCTCTGATTCTTTCGTTTCGAGGCTAAACTTCAATTGAGCAGATGCAGTATTCAGTTTTGTCCCGATCAAAATATAAATGACTCCAATAATAACTGCAGGGATTGCTCCGATAAAAATCGATAACGTATATAAAACTCCAACTAAAATGTTCATAATTCCTACAAACTTACTCCATAAAGCTAATTTTTTGAGTGTTTCGATTCCCTTAAAATCAAGTAGAAATTCAAGTTTATTATTGATGTTGGTTTCAGTCATGTAAATTCTCTTTTTCGTTTTTGTTTAAAGTAACTCACTCGCCAATTCAGCCAGCGGTGATCGTTCACCCTTCTCTAATGTGACATGTGCAAAGACTTTCTGTCCACGCATTCGATTAATAATATAGGACAGTCCATTTGATAATGAATCAAGATAGGGTTGGTCAATCTGATGAATATCTCCGGTGAAAATGATTTTTGTTCCTTCTCCGGCTCGGGTTATAATTGTCTTGACTTCGTGAGGAGTAAGGTTTTGTGCTTCATCTACAATAAAATACACTTTCTGGAAACTTCTACCTCGGATGTAGGCTAATGGTGTGATAAGAAGTTTTTCAGATTCTTGCATTTCATTAATTTTTCTAAAGCGATCATCCTCTTCTCTAAATTGATGTTTGATCACGGATAAGTTATCATAAAGAGGTTGCATGTAAGGTCCGATCTTGGACTCAATATCTCCGGGTAGAAACCCAATATCTCGATTGCTTAATGGTATGATCGGGCGTGCAAGAAAGATCTGTCGGTATTGAGATCGGCATTCTAGAGCCCCGGCAAGTGCGAGTAATGTTTTTCCGGTTCCCGCTTTTCCGGATATAGTTACCAGTTGAATACGAGGATTGGTTAATGCCTTTAGAGCAAATGACTGCTCAGCGTTTCTTGGTGTGATTCCGTAAGCAGCTTCTTTATTGATCCGGACATAATAGTCATCAAATGCATCGTACGTTGCAAGAACTGATTTTTGATTATTTCTTAAAATAAAATTCTCATTTGGTTCAGGTTGGATATCTTCCTGTACTTGGGTTGCTTCCAATTGATAGGGTGCTGTATGGAGTGAATCAATCGATGCTTCATTTACATTTTCCACTAACCGAATTCCTGTATACAGTTTATCATGACTTTCGACTTTGTCCGTCGTGTAATCCTGAGCCATTAATCCAAGAGATTTCGCTTTTAATCGAAGGTTAGTATCCTTTGAAACCAGAATAATCATTCTTTCCTTGAGAGTGTTTGCTAATCGATATGCGCTGTTTAAGATTCGATTATCCGGTGTGTCTTCAGAAAAGGTAGACAAAAGTGTCTCGTCCCATTCGTTGTCCACAACGACACGAACTTTCCCGTGATCTTTGTTAAGTGTAACGCCTTCTTCAAAGAGGACATCACCTGTGATATTGTCAAGAACTCTTAGACATTCTCTTGCATGAAAATTAATAAGTTCATGTCCACGTTTAAATTTGTCTAATTCTTCAAGAACCGTTATTGGAATCGCAATATCATGCTCATCAAATTGAAGAAATGATGTAGAATCATGTAGAAGAACATTGGTATCAAGAACAAATATTTTTGGAAGGGATTTTGATTTCTTTTTAGGCAAAATAACTCCTTTTTAGCAACAAATTAAGATACATCATCTATAGTAATTTAAAGCTGTTTTATCCTTAGGGCAAGCTGGTTCAATATAGAATCACGAACTATTTTAATAAGGATTAACTCACTCCTGCATTACGCGTAATATTAGTTTGTCTGTATATTTATCCTTAATTCGAGAAGGAGAATAGAATGTTTCAATCTGATTTATTAAAAGAAAAGACGATTATTATTACCGGAGGAGGAACCGGATTGGGAAAATCCATGGCTTATAGGTTTGGTGAGTTAGGAGCAAATTTAGTTATTTCCAGTCGAAAACAAGATGTTCTGGATGATGCGGCGGTTGAATTAAAGAAAACCGGAGCAAATGTCCTTGCAATTGCGTGTGATGTGCGAAAACCGGCTGAAATAAAAAATGTAGTATCCAAAGCAATAGAGACTTTTGGCTCAATTGATATTTTAGTCAATAACGCAGCCGGGAATTTCATTTCTCCCACAAAATATTTATCTGAAGGAGCTTTCAAAGTTGTTGTCGATATTGTTCTAAATGGAACATTCAATATGACACAAGCTGTTGGAAAAGAGATGAGAAAAAATGGAAAGGGAACTATTTTAAATATTGTGACAACATATGCATGGACAGGAAGTGGATATGTTGTACCATCTGCAGCAGCAAAGGCGGGTGTCTTAGCACTTACCCGTTCATTGGCAGTAGAATGGGCGAAAGACGGAATTCGATCAGTTGCTATTGCCCCAGGACCCTTCCCAACTGAAGGAGCATGGAGTCGATTGGTTCCACCGGGACTGGGAATTGAAAAAAAGATGAAAAAACGTATTCCTCTCAATCGATTTGGAGAACACGATGAATTAACCAATCTCGCATCATTTCTAGTTAGTGATTACGCCGCATATATCAACGGTGAGGTCGTGACAATTGATGGTGGTGAATGGTTGAAAGGAGCCGGTGAATTTAATGATCTAGAAAAAGTTCCAAATGCAGCTTGGTCATTGCTTGCAGCCATGAGAAAGAAAAAAAAGAAATAGTATCAGATATTCCTTAAATCAATTATCGGAAGACATTATGAAAATTCAATTCATCCAAAAAATAACCTTCTTCTCAATTCTATTTATTTTTGTGATGAATGGTTCTGCTCAGTATTACGTAAATGTTCAAAACAATTTTGGATATACCCACGTGAATATATCTGAGGCGATGGATATTCCTGAATATTCCGAAATAACCGATGAAGGATTGGTCGGCTGGGATCATTTCAATTATAAAGGTTTGTTACAAATATACAAAAAGGTGCGAAGTGACCTACATGTTGGAGGAGAGGTTGGGTTCCATCGTTTATATTATTGGGAAAAGAAGTTCTATCCATCCTTAACTGGTAGTGCAAGGTGGAATTGGGGAACGATTTGTACAATTCAAACCGGCGGACTGGTAAAAAGGATAATCGCTTATCAATATTATGTAATTACAGGTGCAAGTGCTCATGTGTTTCTTAATGGCACTGGAGTTACAATAGGATTCCCTTTTGCAATCGGTCATGAGATCAAATTATCTAATAAAGTAATCATTCCGGTCGAATTCAGATTGGACATAATATTTGGGAAAGCTGTACCAATAGGTTTAGGTGGTGGTATTGGAATCCAATATCACCTTAAATACTAATCCGTCACTGCGTACGTCATAAGAAATTGAAGATTCGAATTGCAACCCTTGATGATCTTCCCGCTTTGGTTGATATATATAATCAAGCAATTTTGTCAGGTCAAAAAACAGCTGATATAACTCCTTTTTCTATTGAGGAACGAAAAGAGTGGTTTAAAAAACATGATCCGGATAAACACCCTATTCTTGTTGCGATATATGATGACATAATTGTCGGATATTTAACATTCAGTCCTTACCGAACCGGACGTATGGCACTTCGTAATACTGCTGAAGTCAGTTTCTATGTGCACTTCGATTATCATGATAGGGGTGTTGGTTCCAATCTCATGGAGAATGCGATTGATATGTGTTCTGCCCTTCAAATAAAAACATTATTTGCGATTTTGATTGAGAGTAATAAAACCAGCATCAAATTTCTGGAGAAATACGAATTTGAAAAATGGGGGCATTTACCGAAGGTAGCAGAATTTGATGGAATAGAATATGGGCAATTCTATTATGGGTTAAGATTATCGGAATCAGAAGAATTATAAACGAATGATCTCAACTAAATCAGAATATCTGTTTTAACCACGCCGTAAAATAAACTCCAATTAAACGATAAATTATAAGACTGTATGGAACGGTAATAGAAAATATTGCTATAGGTGATATCCGCATTTCCTTTGCATATGGATTGTCTTTTTGTTGTTCATTATACCAAGTTTGGATGAATTTTAATGTCTGCCAGGCAAGAAGTCCTGATGTTACTAAAATGGAAAGGATAATAAAGTGATCCAACCCGGTAAGAGAATTTAGCCAGCGTGAGAATTTCATATTAACTTCCTTAAAATCGTTTTAAACTCAGAAAGGATCATCGCTGTTGCACCCCACACTTTTTCATTTTTAAGATGATAATAGGGGAGCGTAATCTTTTGCTCCTGATAAATAATTTTTTCCTGTTTTACATTTTCATCATTAATCAGATCATAAATTGATACTGAAAACAGATGACTAACTTCATTTGTATCGGGGCTGACAGTCGGAAAATTCTTCATCCAACCTATAAACGGATGAACGGTAAAACCTGTAAACGGAATAAATAAAGATGAGAGATTTCCTATTATTGATATCTTGCTGGAATTAATTCCAATTTCTTCTTCAGTCTCTCTAAGAGCAGTATTCGACAGTGATTCACTATTTTCTTGAGCACCCCCGGGTAATGAGATCTGTCCTTTATGATGAGCAACATCATGAGTGCGCTTAGTCAAAAAGAACCGAATATCTTTCTTGTCAGGAAATAATAAAATCAAAACCGCTGCTGGTTTTGAATCAGATTCGGAATATGGTGGGTCAGCAAAAGCTCTAGGAATTGTGATCATTTTTTGATGGGCAGCGTTCCCTGGGAGATTTACAAGAGCCTTACTCAGTGGGTCTATGATGGAAAAAATAGTCATAATCAATATAGAAAAATACAGTCTTTTTTATGTAATCTGCGTCTCTTAATAACTGAATTAAAATAGAATAATAGAATTACATAACTGGAAACACATGAAAATTAAACATATCATTTGGGATTGGAACGGAACATTATTGGATGATTTATGGTTGTCCATAAAAGCAATTAATATTGTGTTAAAAAGGTATGATCTCCCGACGATAGAAAAGGAGAGTTACTTAAAGATTTTTACATTTCCGGTTATTGATTATTACAAACGACTGGGTTTTGATTTTAATAAAAATCCGTTTACAGTTGTTGGGACCGAGTTTATTGAAGAATACACAAATCTTCAATTTGAACCGGAACTCCATGTGGGAGCTCGATCATTAATGGCAGATATACAACTAAAAGGGATCACGCAATCTTTACTGTCTGCTGCGAGACAACAAATGTTAGATACACTTATCGACCATCATGAATTAGCGCTTTACTTTGAGAAAGTTATTGGACAGGATGATCATTATGCCCATGGAAAAACAGAAGCAGGTAAACTGTGGGTGGAATCGTTAAATATTAACCCAAACGATGTCTTATTTATTGGAGATACTCTTCATGATTTGGATGTGGCGAGAGCAATTGGTGCTCAATGTGCACTTGTGGCAGGTGGTCATACAAGCTATTCTAGACTCAAAGAAACGGATGCATATGTCTTTGAAAACTTGGAGAAACTCCAATATTGGTTACTTGAAAATAATTATTGCTTGAAATAGTTTTTCATCTCCACTTTGTCTGCATATGGAACAAGAAAAAACTCTCAAATATTTACGGGATAAAATTGATAAGATAGATCATGAGCTTCTTGATCTTTTGGTGAAGAGAATGGATATTGCTCGTTCAGTAGGTGAGTTAAAAAAGAAAGCCGAGATGAATATTGAAGATACTGAACGTGAAAAAGCAATATTAAATCGTTTATATAATCAAACGAATGACCCATTGACGCGTAAACAAATCAAACGAATATTCACTTCGATCTTTCAAACAGCGAAAGATGTTCAGCACGAAAAATAATCACTTGCAATAACTGGATTTCTTCAATTAACTTGAATATCATGAAAACAAGATGTTATTACTTTAAATATATTGTGTATGGGTTGGGAAACTGCCATTGAATCATACGTGTATTTAAAGTCAGTGAGCCTAACCCCGAAATTTTCGGGGTTTTTTATTAATGAAAGGAAATGAAATAATGATCCAAATTGGGATACAAGGTGGAAAAGGTAGCTTCTCCGAACAAGCAGCTCACGAGTTCGCATATAACCATGGTCTGGAAGGAGTTAAAATAGTTTATCAGATTTCATCTGAACATGTTCTTGCAAACGTTGAAACTGGGGAAACTGATTATGGTATCTTTGCCATGGAAAATGCCCAAGGAGGTGTTGTTATTGAAAGTGTAGAAGCCTTAGCAAAATATCGTTGTGAGATCATTGAAATGTTTCATATTCCTGTGGACCAAAACCTTCTAGGGCTTGTGGGAACTTATGTTGGCGATATTACCGAGATACATTCACACCAACAGGCACTCCGACAATGCAAGGATTATTTGAGTGAACATTTTTGGACACGACCTCTTATAGAAGAAGATGATACAGCAGAAGCTGCTCGAAGACTTTCAGAAGGAAAATTACCCAAAACGGCAGGTGTCATTGCCAGCAAATCGTGTGCGGACCTTTATGGATTAGATGTGTTAAAAGAAAGTATTCACGATTTGAAACATAATTTGACATTATTCTTAGGAGTAAAGAGGATGGATACACAATGAATAGCGTAGGTATAATTGGATTTGGGAGATTTGGTAAAGTATTAGCCAACATTCTTCAAAAAGGATTTCCGATCAAAGTATATGATCCAAAGTCACAGTCTCCTTTCTCTGGTGTTGAGTTTGTATCACTCGATAAAGTTCTTGAAGAGAAAGTGATCTTTATCGCAGTTCCTATCAATAAATTTGATGCAACCATTGAGAAGATATCTCCTTTGTTGAGAGAAAACACAACGGTTGTTGATGTGTGTTCAGTTAAAATTCATCCGGCGAAGGTTATGCTTAGTAAGTTACCCGTCTCAGTTGGAATTATTGCAACTCATCCGATGTTTGGACCGGATTCATTTCTATCTAACAATCGTTTAAAAATGATGATGAATAATACCAGAGATACCCAAAATCAATTTAAATTCTGGAAGCGTTTTTTCCGAGATCAAGGAATGCAGATAATAGAAATATCACCTGAAGAACATGATCGTTTGGCTGCTAACACTCAGGGAGTAACTCATTTTTTAGGAAGAATGTTAAAAGAATTTGGAATAAAAAAAACCATGATCGATACACAAGGATTTAGAGATTTATTAGATTTAGTCGAACAAACCTGCCATGACTCGTGGGAACTATATTCGGACCTTCAACGCTATAATCCATTTACTCAAGATATGATCAAAAAATTAATCGGTTCTACCGAGACACTTCATAAACAATTAAATAATAAATGAAATGAACCCTTGGCAAAAAGATAGTTGGAAGAATTTTACTGTTAAATATGCTCCGGAATATTCTGACAAAAATAAGTTAGACAAAGTTGTAAAAGTATTAGGAGACTTTCCACCATTAGTATTTGCCGGTGAAGTCCGTTTGCTAAGAGACTCTCTTGCAAAAGTTGCCGAGGGAAATGGTTTCCTTTTGCAGGGAGGAGATTGTGCCGAAAGTTTTACAGAATTCAACGCGGATTCAATAAGGGATACATTTAGAGTGATTCTACAGATGGCAGCCATTCTTACCCATGGGACAAGGCTTCCCATCGTACGAATGGGAAGAATTGCCGGACAGTTTGCTAAGCCAAGATCATTTCCTACCGAAACACAAGGTGATGAAACGTTACCAAGTTATATGGGAGATATTATAAATGGTATCGAGTTTGATTTAGAAAATAGAAAACCAAATCCATCACGGATGCTTAAAGCGTATTCTCAATCAGCTTCAACTTTAAATCTCTTAAGAGCATTTGCCGATGGAGGATATGCTGATCTAAAACATGTTCATTCTTGGAATATGGGTTTCGTAAAAAGTGATCCGCAGGGAGATCGATACAGACATTTGGCAGATCAAATTCAGGAGAATTTGCATTTTATGGAAGCACTGGGTATCACGTCAAATAATACTTCCCAGTTGCGAAAAGTTGATTTTTATACAAGCCATGAAGCGCTTTTACTACCCTTTGAAGAAGCATTAACACGACAAGATTCCATAACGGGTTTAGTATACAATACCTCAGCACATTTTGTATGGATTGGTGACAGAACTCGGTTTATTGACAGTGCACATGTTGAGTTTTGCAGAGGAATTGAAAATCCGATCGGTATTAAATGTGGACCGAAAACAGATTTAGATGAATTAGTAAAATTATTGGATATTCTTAATCCAAATGATATCCCAGGGAGAATTACATTAATTACTCGATTTGGGCATAATAAAATCTGTGATATTTTACCAAAGATAATCAATAGGATTGAATCTGAAGGACGAACAGTTGTGTGGTCCTGCGATCCGATGCACGGGAATACAATAAAAAGTAGTGGGGAATTGAAAACACGTCCATTTGACCATGTGTTGACGGAGGTAAAACATAATATAAGAATCCATCGCACTGAAGGAACACACGCGGGGGGGCTCCATTTGGAAATGACAGGACAAAACGTGACCGAATGTACAGGAGGAATCGCAGATATTTCTGAAAAAGATTTAACAAATCGCTACCGCACTCATTGTGATCCGAGGTTGAATGCGAGTCAAGCGATTGAATTAGCATTTCTTGCCTCTGAAGAATTGAACCGAATTGAAGATGGCGATAAGTGGTAAATTAACATTTCCGGGAGATAAATCAATCTCACACCGAGCATTGATGTTGGCGGCTTTAGCCGATGGACAATGCCAAATTACAAATTTATCTACAGGAGTGGATGTTGATTCAACTAGAAAATGCTTAGAATCGTGTGGAATAAAAATTGAAGAAGATGGGTCAACTTTATTAATAAACGGTGGACCATTTCAACATCCCACGATGGATTTGGATTGTGGTAATTCCGGAACAACTGTTCGATTATTGATTGGATTATTAGCAGGGCAGGGGATAAAAGCAAAATTTGTAGGAGATGCATCTTTATCCAAACGTCCGATGAAACGAATTATGGATCCATTAACACAAATGGGTGCAAATATTAAAAGCACAAAAGAACATCTTCCGATATTATTAGAATCGGTAAAATTGAACGGGATCCAATATTCACCCTCGATTGCAAGTGCTCAGGTAAAATCAGCGGTCCTCCTTGCCGGTTTAAAAGCAGATGAACCTACAACCGTTATAGAACCAATTAAGACCCGCGATCATACTGAGCAGATGTTATTGAACATGAATGCCGACATTCGAATAAATGGAAATGAAATCACAATTTCTCCGTTTAAAAGTAAATTATCCCCATTTAATATGTTTGTTCCGGCTGATCCTTCAACTGCAGCTTTTTTCGCAGCCGCACCTACATTAGTTAAAGGATCAGATCTTGTTTTGAGTGATGTTTCGATCAATCCTACTCGAATCGGTTTTTTCTCTGTGTTAAAACAAATGGGCGGAAATATAAAAATTGATAATGAAAGAACTGAATGTGGGGAATCGAGGGGAGATATCCATATTAAACATTCTGAATTGCGTGGAATAACTTTAGATAATGAAGCCATTCCTGGATTGATTGATGAACTACCAATTTTAGCCATTTTAGCAACTCAAGCAGAAGGTATCACAGAAGTTAGAGGAGCTGAGGAATTACGAGTTAAAGAATGTGACAGACTTCATGCAATTTGTTCAAATTTACTTTCAATGGGTGCTTCTATTACAGAATTAGATGATGGTTTTATCATTCAAGGACCTACAAAACTTAAGGGTGGAAAAATAAATACATTTCGCGATCATCGAATTGCTATGGCATTTACTATTGCTGGATTAATCGCAAAAGGTGAAATCGTTCTAGATAATAAAAATTGTGTTAATATATCCTATCCTCAGTTTTTTGAAGCGTTGGAAAGTGTGATGGAAAAACATGATTAATCCATCAAAGAGAACAGCTTCAATAGGAGAATATTATTTCTCAAAAAAACTTCAAGAGATTGAGGAGTTGGGTAATCCACCATTAATCAATTTAGGTTTGGGAAATCCGGACATGCAACCTCCTCAAGCGGTTATTGCTACGCTTACAAATACTGCCAATCAATCTGATTTTCATGGATATCAACCCTACAGAAGTTCACTGGAATTACGAGAAGCGATTTCTAAGTGGTATTTAAAATATTTTAACGTCAAATTATCTCCAAAAAATGAGATTCTCCCTTTAGCAGGTTCCAAAGAAGGAATTAATTTTATTTCTCTAGCTTTTCTGAATCCCGGGGATATTGTTCTTGTCCCGGATCCGGGTTATCCAACATATAAAAATGCTACAATTATCGCGGATGCAATTCCAAAATCATATTTACTGACTGAGAAAAATGGATGGTTACCTGATCTAGATCAAATTAGAAATCAAGATTTAAGTAAAGTAAAAATGATGTGGGTGAATTATCCGCATATGCCAACAGGAGCAAAAGGTAATCATAGATTATTTGAAAAGTTAGTTGAATTTGGATTGTCAAATGACGTTCTGATTTGTCATGATAATCCATATGGGTTTATTTTAAATAATTCACAGAATAGCATTTTATCAGTCTCCAACGCAAAGGAAACAGCAATAGAATTAAATTCATTAAGTAAAACATTTAATATGTCCGGGTGGCGTGTGGGATTAATGGCGGGATCTTCAAGTGCAATACAATCAGTTCTTAATATAAGAAGTCATGTTGATTCAGGTTTATTTTACCCTATTCAACAAGCTGCAATCAAGGCATTAAATAGTTCAGAAGAATGGATTTCTGAACTAAATATGGCCTATGAAAAAAGGCGTAATATTGTCTATCAAATTCTGGATAAACTGGGATGTAAATATTCGAATAATCAATCGGGGATGTTTGTGTGGACAAGTATCCCCTACAAATATAAAAATGCTGATGAATTTTCAGATTGGTTACTAAAGAAACACCATATTTTTGTGACTCCCGGGTCGGTATTAGGAAATCAGGGTAAAGAATTTATTCGAGTGTCTCTTTGTGCAAATGAAGAGATTTTAAATCAAGCATTTGAGCGTCTATAATGAAACAATATGCAGTAATCGGTAATCCAGTAGAACATAGTTTAAGTCCGGCAATGTATAGACGAATATTCGGCGATTTGAATTTGAATGCTAATCACCAAGCCCATCCTGTGAAAGAGCATGAATTAAGCAGTGTTATTTCTGATATTAGAAATGGATTATATGAAGGGTTGAACGTCACGATCCCATATAAACAAAAAGTTATCCCCTTTTTAGACAAACTAGATGAACATGCAAAAAATATTGGTGCGGTTAATTGTATTTCCAGAGAAGGTGGAAGATTAATTGGCTATAATACAGATTGGATAGGATTCATTTATTCACTTTCGTCATTAAATATTGATATTCAGAATAGGGACTTCATTTTATTGGGTGCAGGAGGTGCAGCAAGAGCGATCTTGTATGGTCTATCCGTTGAAAATGCAAATAAGATTTGGATTATTAACCGAACCGAAGAAAAAGCTCGATCATTAATAAAAGACATGCGGAAACAGTTTCCTAAACAAAAAATGACTGTTGCAACCTGGGAAAATATTCCATCCAAAATTTTAAAATCATCAGTCATCATTAACGGAACATCGGTTGGAATGTCTCCTCAAGTGCATCAAAATCCGATGTATAAAGAATATGTATTTCCAACTCAAATAGCTGTTGATATCGTTTACACCCCTGTATGGTCACAATTCCGTAAATTGAATCATGAAATCGGTGGAAGATCGATTGGGGGACTGTCTATGTTGATGTATCAAGGACTGTCCGCATTGGATATTTGGTTTAATGAGTCACTATCCAAAAAAGTAAACAAAACCGAATTATATAATTATCTTGAGAAACAGAGTAATGAATAGATTACGTTTTTTGACTGCAGGGGAATCCCATGGCAAAGGATTGATGGGGATTATCGAAGGGCTACCCGCAGGGCTTGAATTATCAGAAAAATGGATTGAAAAAGATTTATCACGACGACAAATGGGGTTTGGTCGTGGAGGGCGAATGAAGATCGAACAGGATTATGCCGAAATCATTTCCGGGGTAAGATTTGGAAAAACATTAGGATCTCCGATCGGATTATTTATACAAAATAAAGATTGGGAAAACTGGCAAGAACGAATGTCGATTGATCCCCAAGAGAATCCTATAAAACCAGTTACGGTTCCACGACCAGGACATGCAGATTTAGCTGGTATAAAAAAATATGGATTTACTGATATTCGAAATGTGCTGGAAAGATCATCTGCGCGTGAAACTGCGATGAGGGTTGCATTGGGATCGATTTGTAGAAAACTATTAAAAGAAGTAGGAATTTCTGTTGGAAGCCGAGTGACACAGATTCATAAAGTCATTGATCAAACCAAGATTTCAGAAGATATGAATCCGGAAAAATTGAATGAACTAGCTGATAAATCTCTCGTAAGATGTTTGAATACCGATGTGGAACCAAAAATGGTTAAAGTAATCCAAAGAGCCCAAAAGAATGGAGATTCAGTAGGTGGGGTCTTTGAAGTGATTGCAACCGGAGTTCCCACAGGATTTGGTTCATATGTCCATTGGGATAGAAAACTGAATTCGCGTTTGACAGAAGCTGTTATGTCCATTAATGCGATCAAAGGAGTTGAAATAGGTCTTGGATTTGGGTTCGCTTCTCAATTTGGAAGTGAAGTACATGATGAGATCGGAATTGACGGGAAAGATTATTTTAGATATTCCAATAATTCCGGTGGAATAGAAGGCGGAGTAAGTCATGGTGAACCGATTATTTTACGGGCAGTAATGAAACCGATCCCAACGTTAACCAAACCTTTAAAATCGGTTGATATTAATACAAAAGAACCAACGAAAGCTCATAAAGAGCGGACAGACTCCTGTGCGGTTCCGGCAGCTTCCATTGTTGGAGAAGCAATGGTGTGTTTGGTATTAGCAGATGCGTTGTTAGAAGTGACGGGTGGAGATACAATTTCCGCAATTAAAGATCGATTTAATTAGATTTAAGAATACATTAGAAATGCTTCAATAAACCTTGAAGAAAAAATCAAAAATCAATCTCCAAAAACCAATATTTCTCATCGGAATGATGGGAAGCTGGAAAACCACCGTCGGAAAACTCGCAGCAAGCGAATTAGGGTTGGAATTCATCGACATTGATGAAGAGATAGAACTAACAGAAGCCAAAAGTATTCGGGAAATATTTGAAACTCATGGAAAAGAACATTTTAGAATTATTGAAACGGATACTTTAAAAAGGATATCTGATAAACAAGATAGGATCATTTCAACCGGAGGGGGAATTGTCCTGAACAAATTGAACCGACAAATCATGTCTAAAAATGGAACGACTATCCTGTTAAAAGCTGAACCAAAAACTATCAAACATCGAATTCGCAATGTTGAAAAAAGACCTCTGTTGAAACATGACAAACCTTTATTATCTCAGTTGGAATCCATCTGGTCAGAGCGGAGATCATTTTATGAGAAAACAGCAGATCACACTATAATAACAGACGATTTGACACCGATTGAAGTTGTAAATGAAATTAGTAAACTAGTGAATCAATAATATGCAGTCTATCACCGTAAATCTTAAACAACGTTCGTACTCGATTGATATTGAAAGAGGAGCTATATCTACGTTTGCAGATCGTCATTCAAAGATGGATCAAGTCAGTCGATGGATGATAATAACACAGCCGAATCTTGTGGACGACTATGGAACTTTGCTTTTGATGTCAATGAAAAAAGTTGGACTGCCTTGTGATTTGATTACAGTTCCGTGCGGTGAGTCAGCAAAATCTATTTCACAAATAGAAAAACTATATAGACAGCTATTATCAAATAATTGTGATCGAAATACTCTATTGATTGCTTTGGGTGGAGGTGTGGTTGGAGATGTTACCGGATTTGTGGCATCCACATATATGCGAGGGATCAAGTACATCCAATTTCCGACGACTTTATTAGCTATGATTGATTCCTCCATTGGAGGGAAAACCGGAGTAAATCTTCTTGAAGGAAAAAATTTGGTGGGTGCAATTTATCAACCTAAAAAAGTTATTATTGATCCTAATTTGTTAGATACTTTACCTAAAAGAGAAAAAGTGTCCGGATTTGCTGAGATGCTTAAATATGGTTTGATCAGGGATAAAGAATTCTTCCGAAAAATATCAGATGGTTCTTTACCAAATAATTTGAACGATGAATCCCTTTTAGAAGAAAGTATTGCACGTTCATGTAAAATCAAAGCTAACATCGTTTCTACTGATGAATATGAAAGTGGTCTGCGAAGAATATTGAATTTCGGACACACGATCGGACATGCTTTTGAGACATTGACCAATGATGGTGTTTTGAGACATGGTGAAGCTGTGGCTTACGGAATGCTCTGCAGTGGATATATTTCATTTAAAAAAGGATTGATTTCAAAAAGTGAATGGAATGAAATTGAAGGAACATTAAGAAAATTATCGTTACCAAAATTTGATACCCCTGATCATGATGAAATATTAAAAACCATCCGTCATGATAAAAAATATTATGAAGGCAAACTTCACTTTGTCTTACTCGATGGAATCGGAAATGCCATAACGAATGATAGTCTATCAGATCAGGATATAGTACAATCTTTGGAGGTGCTGTGAAAATATTAGTCATCAACGGTCCGAATCTGAATTTACTCGGGTTGCGTGAACCGGATGTTTATGGAAATGAAACTTTAGAGCAAGTTGAAGGCTGGTTAGTCTCCAAATCAAAACTATTAGATGTTATGTTGAAATTTTTTCAATCCAATCACGAAGGAGAGATCATAGATCGTATTCATGAATCCATAGATTGGGCGGACGGAATAATCATTAATCCGGGTGCTTTTACTCATTATTCCTATGCGATACGAGATGCCATTGAAGCTGTTAAAATTCCCACGGTAGAAGTTCATTTAAGTGATATTGAAACACGTGAGGAGTTTAGAAAAATATCGGTTATCAAAGAAGTGTGTGTAACACAATTAAAAGGACTGGGGAAAGAAGGCTACTTAAAAGCGATCCAGTTACTTTGTTCGTTATATTAAAATAAAAAACCCGAGAAATTCGGGATTTTTATTTTTTGTGGCTCGAGACGGAATCGAACCATCGACACAAGGCTTTTCAGGCCTCTGCTCTACCAACTGAGCTATCGAGCCAACAAAAATCGCCCGTGAAATTAACAGGTTTGTAAAAGCAAAACAAACGGTTTGATGGACTGAATTATTCCTTTTTTGGGAATATTATATATATTAGAAATTCTATGATTTAGCATTTAGAATACTTCACTCTGTGATTCTTGTTTTTTTCTTCCGTTTAGCAGCTATGAACTGATGGGAACAATTTTTGCATCGATAATGTTTGATCCTTGCCGTCATGATAATCTCAAGGATTCGGTGTTTTAATGTTCGGTGTATTCTTTGTAAATCACCGTCACACTTAGGACAGGTGTCCGGTAAGATCATCCGTTCGATTGTTCGAATTCGTACTCGGTCTAATACGAGAACTCCTGCACTTATAATAAAAATCAAACCAATTACATCAGAAGTTTCTACTGAACGAATTATTTTTGCTACTCCGGAAAGAAAGAGTAGAATTATATCCGCAGCAAACCTTGCGCTAGTTTCGATAGCATTCCATACAAAATTCTTAATCTCCATGTCTTCCCACAAAAGAAAAACCCCTAAGCTGAACAGAAGTCCAACCGTCAATTCAAACCTATATTCATTAAATAAAACAGAAAAAATACTGTTTTTAGAGTGTTTATTTTTTCGTTTCTTTTTGTTCATTTAAAAACTCCGACTATAATATTAAGATACAAGTTAATAAATAATATGATATTATACATTATGATTCCTCAATAGCCTGAAAAATGAAAAGCGAAAATTGTGTGTATCATCGAGAAAGTGTAAATTCTATATTGTAATTCAAATAAATACTTTACACAAAAGAGAGAACTTCATTGAATATATACTCATGGAATGTGAATGGTGTGCGGGCTGCAGAAAGAAAAGATTTTCTTGGATGGTTAAGCATGGTTCAACCGGATATCGTTTGTTTACAGGAAACAAAAGCCTATAAAGAGCAACTGACATCTCGTTTGATATCTGATCATGAATATCATACCTATTGGCATTCAGCTCAACGGCCCGGGTATAGTGGTGTGGCAACCTTTTGTAAAGAAGAACCGCTGTATGTTCAATACGGTTTAGGCATTGATAAATATGATCGTGAAGGAAGAGTTCTTATCACAGAACATGAGAATTTCTTACTGTATAATATTTATTTTCCAAATGGTCAGCGAGATCAAGAAAGATTAGATTATAAGCTTGAATTTTATGAAGACCTTTTGAAAATATTAAATGAACAAGTGGACTCTGGAAATAATGTGGTTGTCGGTGGTGATTGGAACACTGCACATAAACCCATTGATCTTGCTCGCCCAAAAGACAATAAGAAAACATCAGGATTTTTACCGGAAGAGCGAGCGTTACTCGATAAGTACGAGGAATTTGGATATGTTGATACATTTCGGTTATTTCATCCAGAACCTGATCGATACAGTTGGTGGACGTATCGTTTTGGAGCGAGATCAAGGAATGTCGGATGGAGGATTGATTACTTTTGGGTAAACGAAGGATTTGTTAGTAAGGTGAAAGATGCTGATATTCATGATGATGTCATGGGATCAGATCATTGTCCTGTTTCCATATCGATTAAAAGTAGTATAGAATAAATATTTTAATGGGAGAAAATAAAGTGATTAGTAAAGAGAAAATTACACGAAATTGGTTGAAACGTTACACAGGAACAACACCTGAAGAATACGGTGATTGGATTTTATTAACCAATTTTCAAAATTATGTTGAGAATTTTGCAGAACGTTTTGATGTCCCGATAAGAGGAGTGGGTGGCCCCATGACTTCTGCTACAAATAAAGAAGGGTTAAGTATCATCAATTTTGGTATTGGGAGTGCTAATGTTGCAACAGTGATGGATTTGCTTTCAGCAGCGTCCCCAAAAGGAGTCTTATTCCTTGGTAAATGCGGTGGCTTAAAAAAATCTACAGAAATTGGACATTTTATTTTACCGATGGCTGCTATCCGAGGAGAGGGGACGGGAGATGATTATTTCCCAAAAGAAGTCCCTGCAATGCCGACATTCAAACTTCATAAATATGTTTCTGATGTTTTAGTTAGAAATGATTTTGATTATCGAACCGGAGTCATTTACACAACAAACAGACGGGTATGGGAACATGATGATGAATTTAGACAATATCTTCAAAAATTGCGTGTATTGGCGATCGATATGGAGACAGCAACATTATTTATCACCGGATTAGCCAATAATATAGACCGCGGCGCTTTGCTGTTAGTATCTGATCGCCCAACAACTCCTGAGGGTGTCAAAACCGAAGAATCAGACCGTACAATTACAAAAAAATATCTAAATCATCACTTAGAGATGGGTATCCAGGCGATGTCTCATATCGAAGATGAAGGAGAACCTATAAGGCATTTTACCTATTAGGTGTATAAATTGATCTTTTTTAGTTAATAAAAAGATCAACGGCTATCGTATCTGCGAAAATTATTCCTTTTTCTGTTAAAGAAATTTGACCATCACAGATCTGTATACATCCCGGCCATTTATCTTGAGTTATACTCAAAGATATTGTTATCTGCTCTTGTTGTGATTTAGAAAATGAATTCAAGTTAATTCCTTCTTTCATCCTTAATCCGAATCCAATTTTTTCGTTAGTTAATTGTATTTCAGTAAGTGTTTCCTGATGATTTTGAACCGATTTATTGTTCTGTAAATTATCAATATATAGATGCAGATCAATCAGATTTGAATATCGTTGTGTACCATCGAAACTATGTGCTGAAGGACCCAACCCTAAATATGGTTCAATTCTCCAATAATGTAAATTGTGTACACACTTTTTACCCGGTATAGAATAATTACTTACCTCATATTTGTCATATCCATTTTCGTTTAGAAGATTATGAGTTAATTGCGATTTTTTCAGTATACTTAAATCCGATGGCATTTGAATTTTATTTGAAGCGACCATGGAGTAAAGTGGTGTCTTTGGTTCAACTGTGAGTTCATAGGCTGAAAGATGTTCGGGTTGAAGTTTTATAACGGTTTTTAAAGTCTCCTTCCATGATTGTATTGATTGATTTGGAATTCCATAGATAAGGTCACAAGAGATATTATCAAAACCGATCTTTTTTGCTAACTCAATTGATTGGATCGCCTGTTCAGGGGTGTGAATTCGATCAAGGGTTTTAAGATTATTTGAGTTTAGAGATTGAATACCCAATGAAAGACGATTAATACCTAATGATCGAAATTGGTTTAACGCATTTTCAGAGATTTCTCCGGGATTCACTTCGATGGTGAATTCAGAAAAGTGATGGATATTAAAATGTTTTTCTAATGCGGTGAGTAATTGTTCCAATTGATTAGGATGAAGAATACTGGGTGTTCCACCCCCAATAAAACATGTATCAAAATGCCAGTCAGAAATGTCTATATTACATTGTTCGATTTCAATACAAAGCGCATCAATGAATGGTTGAATTAGATCATCTGCATTTGGAATGGAGTAAAAATCGCAGTAAAGACATTTTTTCCTACAAAAAGGTATATGGATGTAAATTCCCGCTGTTTGCACGCAATAAATTACATAGGACAGATAACGATATGAAAATAAACACCACAAAAACACAATTTTATTTAATGGTATTATTAGGAATAATATTAAATGGATTTCTTTTTTCACAACCGGGAATTATGAAGGTTGGTTTTGACATTGATGACACAGTTCTATATTCTCGTTATGTGTTTGAAGATGCACCAAGAGATCAAAATAACCGCCTTGATTTTGGCTGGATCAATGCTCGTGATAGAGAATTATCTATTCCGATCACTCCTACCATTGCTCTTGTCCGTTATTTTCATTTAAACGGACATGAAGTTTATTTTATCACTGCAAGAGGGGGTGAAAACGGTCATTATGTTGCGGAATTCCTTTCTGATATCGTTGGATTTAACGTTGAAGTGGAAAAGAATTTATTTTTTAGTCCAAAAGAATACATCGAAGGAAATAAGTTTACAACCAAACATAGAATTATGAATTATCTTGGACTCGATATGTATTATGGTGATTCAGATAGTGATATAATGGCCGCCATTAAAGCAGATGTCTATCCGGTGAGAATGGTGCGACATCAATCATCGGTTGATGTGTATGGGGGGAATTATTTTGGGAATACTCTAAAAAATAAAAGCATGAAAACTCCTTTTGATCATCAAGATTTGAATGAATTTTATAAAGCGAATGTTGGAATGTTTGGTGAATCAATTTATCCGATCCTTTGGGAAGGTCCGGAGAAGAAGTAATAATTCTTTTCGTTCTTTAATACATTTATAATGACTATTTGTATAAATAGAATTACAACCGAAGAGGAATTGCATATCGCATTTGAAATTCGGAGAAAAGTATTTATTGAGGAACAAAATGTTGAAGAAAATATTGAAATGGATGAATTCGATAAAAGTTCTCAACACATTTTAGCAAAGATAAATGAAGAACCGATTGCAACTGCAAGATGGAGAAAAACTAAACACGGGTTGAAATTGGAAAGATTCGCAGTATTGAAGCAATTTCGAGGATTAAAGGTTGGGTCTGAATTAGTACTCTTTTGTTTAGAAAAGAATTCAACTGAAAAAAATATTTATTTAAATGCTCAGGAAGCTGTAATTCCATTTTATGAGAAATTTGGTTTTAGATCAGAAGGAAAACAATTTTGTGAAGCCAATATCCCTCATAAAAAAATGGTATTACAAATCCGGTAAACAATTTTGAGGACATAAAGTTTTGAGAATTTTAATGTATATTTCATAATTCGATACAATTGAAAAAGATGAAATAAATGATCGAAAAACCGAAATCTCTATATACAAGATTATTTAAACTGGTTGGAAAATATTGGTTTTATTTGTTGGGGTCTACTCTTGCAGCGTTTATCTATGTTTCATTTAACAGTATCTCCATTTGGCTGACAGCTTCGCTATTAAATAGTATTTTAGCCGATTTTGAAAATGTGGTTAGGGAAAGTAAACTATTAGAATCAGCGACAGATTTATCGATGAACGACCGATTAAAATTATGGACGAACAATCTAATTTTACAAGAGACTGCAGTTGATACTTTAAAAATGCTGTGCGTGTATTTATTGAGTGTTTTCGCTGTTAAAAATGTATTTTTATATCTAAAGAATATCTTACTTACTTATGTTCAATTTCAATTGATTACGGAATTAAGAAATCGTCTTTATGTAAAATTTCAGCAATTATCGTTATCTTATTTTGATCGGAAAAAATCGGGAGAACTTACATCGATAGTTGTTAATGATGTTGCGAATATGCGTCGTGCACTTTCGACAAGCTTTCAAAAACTCTTTGTTGAACCGATCAACATCTTAGCATTTTTAACGTTGATGTTCATAATCAGTCCAAAATTAACATTGGTTGCAGGGATTATTGTCCCAGTTTCAGGGATTGCTATTTTTGCTATCGGACGTAGTATTCGCAGAAAGTCACGTCGAACAGCCGGTAAAATTGCGGGGATCACCAATATTATCACCGAAACACTTGCATCCATTCGGATTGTGAAAGCATTCTCAATGGAGCAATATGAAATAACCAAGTTTTTAAAGGAAACAAAAAAATATTTTAAGTTGATTTTCAGACGCGCAAAACTTCGTCATTTATCTACACCCATTACTGAAACTATTGGGGTTGGAATTGGGGTGTCTCTACTCATGGTGGGCGGAATGGATGTCTTAGTCGAAAAATCAATGACTTCAGAAGATTTTATTCGGTTCGTTTTACTGATGTTCAGTGTGATGGATCCGTTACGAAAATTGAGCAATGTTAATGTTGAGTTGCAAGCAGGGATGGCATCAGCTGAACGGGTTTATACTGTATTAGATCGTGCTCCGGATATTTGTGATGTTCCAAATGCTGTACAAGCTTCACGGTTTAAAGATAGGATTCAATTTGAAGATGTCCACTTTCATTATAAAGGAGAGGATACTAAAGTTTTAAATGGGATTTCTTTCTCTGTGAAAAAAGGAGAGATCGTCGCAGTTGTTGGAGCCAGTGGTGCAGGTAAATCAACCATTGCAGACCTTATCCCTAGATTTTATGATGTCACTAGTGGAAAGATCATGATTGATGGTAAAGACATTCGTGAGGTTGCACTATCTTCTCTAAGAGAACAGATGGGAATCGTAACTCAAGAAACCATTCTTTTTAATGACACAATCAAATCAAATATTGCTTATGGTTTAGAGAGCCTTTCAGAGGATGCGATTCGGGAAGCGGCCAAAGCCGCAAATGCCCTTGAATTTATTGAAGAAATGCCGGACGGGTGGAATTCGATCGTTGGAGATAAAGGAGTTCGATTATCCGGAGGACAACGTCAGAGACTAGCAATTGCACGTGCATTATTGAAAAATCCACCGATCTTAATTTTGGATGAAGCGACATCATCTTTGGACACAAAATCTGAGTTAGCCGTTCAAGTGGCGATAGAGAAACTAATGAAGAATCGAACAACTCTTGTGATAGCTCATCGGCTTTCAACTATCAAGAATGCGGATAAAATTATTGTATTAAAAAACGGTGAAATATCTGAGACTGGTTCTCATGAAGAATTAATGAAAAATGATAGTGTGTATAAAAATTTGTATGATATTCAGTTTAATCAATAGTCTCAGAATAGTAAGTTGATTTGATGGAAATAAAGACAAAAATACAAAATAAAATATTTCGGGATACAACACGTATCCTCGAAAAATATGCGATTCCTTATTGGTTAGATCATTTTACACTATTAGAAATAATGGTACAAAAAAATAACAGACAATTACCCACTAGAAAAAATATTTATATATCTATTTCCGGAGACTCTTTAGAAAAGTTACTATCTATAAAAAATGAACTTGGTCCCTTGTACAAATTTTATTGTTATCCAGATAATTCAGGAAGACAATGGATCCCAGGAAATGTCAGTCGAGTTGAAATTTTTAATAGCTGGAAACGAAGAAGCGATGCGGAAAAGTTGTTTATCACACCTAAGTTTAAAAATCAAGACAAATATCGGTGGGTTAAAAACAGAAATTGCAAATGGATTAATGAACATTATTTTAATGAATTAGATTCTATTAGTGTAAACTTAAACCAATATCCAACTCCATCAAATCCTGAAGATTATCTCACTCAAAGATATGGGAATTGGCTTGAATTTTCTCCGGGTTGGATTGAACAAATTGAAGATATAACCATTGTAAATGATCCAATTATCAAGGAAATTCCTCCAAAAAAAGTTATCAAAGCTACACCGACTATTAAGATTAAGTTGCATGAAAAAAAATATCATCAACGGATGAAAAATATGCTCCTTTATACAATCGACATTCTAAAGGAAAATAATATACCACATTGGTTGGAAGCCGGAACTCTTTTGGGGATTGTTAGAGATGGTGACTTAATCCCATGGGATTATGATGCGGATCTTGGAATCCCAGAAGAATATGCACAAAAAGTATTAAATCTTTGGGGAAAATTCTTCCCAAAATATCTTGTGAAGAAGAAACCTATAAATAGTCCATGGATACCCGGTGATACCAGAGTTGTGAAAATAAAAACACCATGGGAAAAACTAAAACAAATCAATTTTCATATAGATTTATTCTGTCTCTATCATGTGGGCAAATTTCATCGATGGATTGATACTAATGCTTTAAAACAGGTTGATGAAAAATTCCATTCCAATTTGGAAACAATCATTTGGGAAGGAAGAGAAATCCATACACCATCTCATGTAGATGAATACTTGACCCTTCGCTATGGGGATTGGAGAACTCCTAAAAAAGACTATGATGCAGGATTACATGATTGTTCTATAGCTGAAAAAGGATTTTAATCCTTAAATTGTTTATATAATAAGTCATAATATATTTCATGTATACTATTATGTGAAATGAAACGGAGAAAAAAATGAAGAAGGTTTATGTAGGGATGTCAGCAGATTTAATCCATCATGGGCATCTAAATATAATAAATGAAGCAAAAAAATTAGGTGACGTGATTATAGGGTTGTTGACGGATGCAGCCATTGCAAGTTATAAACGACTTCCTCTTATCCCTTTTAAACAAAGGAAGCTCATTGTTGAAAATATAAAAGGAGTTCATGAAGTAATTTCACAAGAGTCCCTCGATTATGTTCCCAATCTCAGAAAAATAAAACCCGATTATGTAGTTCATGGGGACGATTGGAAAACAGGTGTCCAGCGAGAGACTCGGCAAAGGGTCATTGATGCACTGAATGAATGGGGTGGAAGACTTGTCGAAATTAAATATACAGATGGGATATCGTCTACTCAATTAATTAACACCTTAAAAGAAAAGGGTATCACACCAAATGTTCGGTTGAAATCGTTAAAAAGACTGTTGAATGCGAAATCTACATTAAGAATTCTTGAGGCGCATAATGGCCTAACGGGTCTTATAGTAGAAAAAGCAAAAATCGAAAATAGTGGGGTAAGGAAAGAATTTGACGGAATATGGTTAAGTAGTTTAACTGTTTCTACTTCAAAAGGTAAGCCAGATACAGAAATTGTAGATTTTTCTTCAAGATTCCAGACAATAGAAGAAATACTGGAAGTTACAACTAAACCCATTATAGTGGATGGCGATACCGGAGGAAAAATAGAGCATTTCCGGTTTAGGGTTCGAACCTTAGAGCGTTTGGGTGTTTCAGCTGTCATAATTGAAGATAAAGTTGGTATAAAACGAAACTCATTATTTGGAACCGATGTCGTTCAAGAACAAGACACAATTGAGCATTTTTCGGAAAAAATTAAAACCGGTAAAAAAGCATTAGTAACAAATGATTTTATGATCATTGCTCGGATTGAAAGTTTAATACTTAAGAATGGAATGGAAGATGCTTTAACAAGAGCTAAAGCATATATTGATGCTGGAGCAGATGGTATCATGATCCATAGTAAAGAAAAGGATGGTAATGAGATTAAAGAATTTTGCCGAGAATTTCAATCATTTGAAAAACAAGTTCCTCTGGTAGTTGTTCCTTCAACATTTGCTCATATGACAGAAACCGACCTCAAAGATTTGGGGGTTAATATTGTAATTTATGGTAACCATCTTGTCCGTAGTGCATATCCGTCTATGGTTAAAACTGCAGAGACTATTCTCAAGCATGATCGTTGTTTAGAAGCTTCCAAGGAATATTGTATGCCGATTAAGGAAATATTAACATTAATTCCAGAGGAATACTAATGAGCATTGATCCTTTACAGTTTTACAAAAGTCTGACAGAAAAAGGGATTGATTTCTTCACCGGTGTCCCGGATTCGTTATTAAAGCATTTTTGTCTTTGCATTGATGATAATGTGGACAACGAACATCATATTACCGCTGCAAATGAAGGTAATGCCATTGCTTTGGCCTCAGGATATTATCTTGGAACAAACAAAATCCCACTCGTTTATATGCAAAATTCAGGATTAGGAAATGCTGTAAATCCACTTTTATCGTTATGTGACCCTGATGTGTATTCGATCCCGATGCTCCTTATCGTAGGTTGGCGAGGAGAACCAGGCGTAAAAGATGAACCTCAACATGTTAAACAAGGAGAAGTCCAGCTTGATTTATTAAAATCTTTGGATTTGCCTTATTCAATTATATCTAAAGATGAACAGGATGTTGATGCAAAAATCGCGAAGGGAATTGAAAAAGCAACATTTGAAAACCGACCCTTTGTATTCGTGATTAAAAAAGGAACATTCGAGCCATATCGAGTAAACCCTTCATCAGACAATCCAAAAATGATGACACGAGAAAATGCATTGAACATCTTATTAGGTTCATTTTCTGACGATGCAATTATTGTTTCAACTACCGGAAAAACTTCTCGTGAGATTTTTGAGATTAGACACAAAAATGGCGAACCTCATTGCAAGGATTTTCTTACAGTAGGTTCCATGGGACATTGCTCATCGATTGCTTTGGGAATTGCCATATCCAATTCAGATAGAAAAGTCATTTGTATTGATGGAGACGGAGCCCTTATCATGCATATGGGAAGCCTATCAACCGTAGGAAAATTACATCCGAGAAACTTTTTTCATATTTTGATTAACAATCAAGTTCATGAATCCGTTGGGGGTCAGGCAACATCAGCTGATCATATTGACATTTCAGGTCTTGTTTTAGCTAATGGATATAAAAATGTCTTATCAATAAATAGTGAGAAAGACCTTAAAACCAAAGGGATAGAGTTTTTGAAAAACAATGAACATGGACCTAATTTTTTAGAAGTAATTGTAAAACCCGGATCGAGAGAGGATTTAGGACGTCCTACTATTAAACCTGTCGAGAATAAAAAAGCCTTTATTAAATACATTCAAAATAAATAAAAAAAACTGTCAGATAATTCGTGTATTTTAATCCAACAAATGTCGTAGAAACCAATCAGTGGGTCAACACGTTGTTTGAGAAGCTAAGCGAACTCAACATGAAAAACCCTTTGATTATTACATCCCCTGAGATTAGACATCTACAAAAATTGAATACAGAATTTGATAAAAATATCATTTTTAGTGACATAGGATCGAATCCAACCTTTGATAGTTGCCTTAAAGCGGTACTGTTTAGCAAAACCAATAATTTTGATGGAGTAGTTGCAATTGGAGGTGGTTCGGTTATGGATACAGCAAAGGTCGTAATGGCCTCCATGGGTACAAACATCACAGATTTAAATAAATTATTGGCGATCACCTCACCGTATGCTAATCGGGTTCCGGGAGTTTTCATCCCCACTACGCACGGAACAGGAAGCGAAGTGACGATGTGGGCAACAGTATGGGATATGAATGAAAAGAAAAAATACTCAATTTCTCATCCCGATCTTTATCCTGATATAGCAATCTTGGATGGGACACTAACACTGAGCTTACCCCTGCATATTTCTTTATCGACAACTTTGGATGCGTTAAGTCATAGTTTTGAAGCTATTTGGAATAAAAATGCTAATAAAAAATCAACAGAGTATGCAATTGAAGCCATTTGTTTGATTTTAATAACGATTACTAAGTTTAAAGAAACCCCTCAAGATATTGAATTAAGAAATATATTACTACGAGCTTCTAATTTAGCAGGATTAGCATTTTCAAATACGAAAACTGCAGCGGCTCATTCTATCAGTTATCCACTAACAATTCGTTTTGGAATTCCGCATGGTGTTGCTTGTTCACTTCCTTTGATTCCATTATTGCAAATAAACAGACATGCAATTGAACAGGAATTAACAATTATTATGAGAAAAACAGGTATTGATAGTTTCTCTAATTTTGAACAATGTTTAAAACAAATCCCCGGAAGCACATTAAAAGTTTCCTTGCAAGAATGGGGAGTAAAAAAATCAGATGTACAAGACTTGACTGATCAGTCGTTTACTAAAGGAAGAATGGATAATAACATCGTTAATCTTACAAAATATCAGGTGCATAAACTATTGGAAGAAATATATTAGTGAATGATGAATTCTCCATTATATAAATATCTATTTTTTGTAACAAAACCATATTCATTTTCGATATTAGAGCCTATTCAGAAATTTATTAACAAAAATCATTGTGGTAAAGTTTGCTGGTTTACTGGTAGTACAGCAAAAGATTACCCTGTCCCAGGTAAGAAATTGCTTACATCTTCCGATGTAATCAATTTTAATCCGGATGCAGTGATTGTACCCGGTAATATAGTTCCCGATTTTTGGCCTGGACTCAAGGTACAGATTTTTCACGGGTTAGATGATGAACCTAAAGGGTTTTATCGTATTACAGGATTCTTTGATTTATATTGTACATTTGGACCAAATACTACAGACGGTTTCAATCGTCTGGCAAAACAACATGGACACTTTTTTGTTCGTGAAACCGGTTGGGCTAAATTAGACCCTTTGTTTTCACAGTTCTCTAACAAGGAAAATATCAATCAACAAATGATGGAAAAACTCAATCTTTCCACCAAAAAACCCATCATATTATATGCTCCAACCTTTCCACCAAAATATACATCCGCGCCGGATTTATTGCCTGCTTTTTCAAAACTGAAAGAAGCTCCATATCAGATTTTATTGAAATTCCACACTCTATTGGATGAAAAAATACAACAGCAATACTGTGAATTAAGCAATCAAAATGTAACCATTATTAACGATGTAAATATTCTTCCATATTTGCAAATTGCAGATGTTCTTATAACCGATACCTCTTCGGTTGCTTATGAATATCTTGTTTTGAATAAACCCATTATTACTTATAAAGCGATTGCAAGAAAAGATAAAGGAATAAATATCAATTCTAAGGATGACTTGCACGGCGCTATTGAACGATCTCTAATAAATCCTGATGAATTCATGAATAATCGTTTGCAATATTTAGATGAAATTCATCCTTATACCGATGGTCTATCAGCATCAAGAGTCATTGAAGAAATAAATAATATCTTAGGTTCTGGAATCCATAAAACTTTAAAAACCAAACCAAAGAACTTTATTAGAAAATGGCAAATTAGACAGATGATAAAAAAATGGGAGCGGTAATCGTTGAGTAAAATAAAAATTTTATTCAAAATGTTTTATTTATATCACAAAACGGCTTATGATTCGTTAATCGAAGTGTTCAAGAAGGACCCTCGTTATGACGTTGCCCTATCGTTGACCGATGAAAATAAAAGAGTCTTTGGTATATTTACGAAAAAATTATCTTATAAATATTTAAAAGAATTTGAATCACAGGGATATCGTATTTCTGATGAAAAAGAAAAATTTAATATTGTAATTGTTCCGGATGTTGTCAGGGAATCTGATTATGGACAAACATTGCTTTGTCTTGTTTATCATGGAATCACCTTTACAAAAACAGTTACATTTAGAGAATTAAAGAAACACAAGACCGGTCGATATATGATTTTTGCTGAAGGGGATTTTTCAGTGCAACAATTGCATAAATCGGGAAGTTTGTTTCAATCTGAAGTATATAAAGTTGGATACCCCAAACTGGATACTTATTTCAAAAATAAGGACAATGATCGAGAAAAGATAATATCATCCCTCGGATTAGACCCAAAGAAAAAAACCATATTATTTGCTCCAACTTATAAGCCTACTTGTGCATATGAACTGAAAGATGCTATCTTTGAAGCAACCAAAAATTACAACCTCATTATAAAACTACACCATTACGCCTGGCGAGGGAAATTTGCCAGGCACAGTCAACATAGAATCTTTGAACGACGTATTTTAAAATATTCTCATGCAGTGATTATTCCTCCTGATCAATATAGTATTCTTCCATTAATGACAGCGGCAGATACTTTAGTTTCTGAAGCCTCAGGTGCTGTGACAGAATTTTTAGCAACCGGAAAAATTGGTGTAATATTTGATTTGAATCATGAATTATTAAAACATAGCGATGGAGAACCTCTTTTAACCATTGATAATCGAACATTTCTTAAAGATTCATTTGTTCATTTATCCCATCCCGATGAACTTAAAGAAGGAATTCAAAAAGCATTACATCCAACCAAAGAGATGATTGAAGCAGCAAAAAAGGATCGGGATTACTATTTCTACAAATTAGATGGAAAGGCTTCCGAACGGGTAAAAACAGAAATTGAACGTTTGTATAAAGAAGGGACCCACTTTAATCACCCAGAATAGAATACGAAAGATTTATTTTTTAAATGTATATTAAACTCCATGGAGTATCTACTTATCTGTATTCATAAAAATCAGCCTTCCCATATGGATAGGTTGTGGACGTCCTTCAAGAATTAGTTCAAGATTTTGGTTTACTCCGACCAGTTTGCCTTCTGCGATTAGGTTTCCCTCATCATTGATTATTCTGATAATCTTTCCTTTATACGCTAATCTGTTTTTGTAAAAGTTAAGGATTGCTTCTGATGAAGTAGAGAGTAAATTCTGATAGTTGTTCATTAATTTTTCCAGAATAGAAAGAAGAAGTGATTGATGTTGTATGCTGTCAGGAGAAATAATTTCGTTTATCGCTCCAACTTTTGGAGTGAATTTATCTCTAACTATATTGGGAATAGTATTAACGTTACTACCAATCCCTAAAATGGAATAATTGACGATATTACCGGCTGTGAGCGAATGTGCTAAAACTCCACCGATTTTCGAATCATTAATTAAAATATCATTTACCCATTTTATAAAGGATTTGCCTTTAAGAGAAGGTATTTCATCGATCGCTTGAGCAACAGAGACCGCAGGCAATGCCTGAAAAATGGCAGGAAATCGTTTGATTGATGCATTTGGAGCAAACAATACTGATAAATGGATGTTCCCTGATTTTGCAACCCATGATCGGTTTTTAAATCCATGAAAATTATCTCCGGATCCTGCGAAGCAAAATATGTTATCAGGTAGGTCTTTTTCTGTTCGAGCAGATTCAATTAAAAGATCATATTGTGATTGTTCAGAATGTTCAGTAATAAAACCAAAATCCCAGTGATTTAAAATTGTGGTTTCACCGAAAAAAATATTATTCTTTGGAAAAAGGTTTTTAGATAATGAAAGAATACTATTTGGGATATCTGACTTGACAGGTATCCAGTTGATTTCTTTCCCTAGTAGATGTTCTGAGTAAGTTTTGTGTTCAGTTATAATGATCATATATTTAGTTATTAGTGATCAAATATTTATTAATTTAGTCACAACAATTTAAACAAGACAAATTTGTCTTTTTTTATGTTTTTCTGGCATTGCATAAAATTGTCAGTCTAAATTTACGCAAGTAATAGTAAGGGAAATCTAAGGAAAAACGAGATATTTTTTCTTATTAATGGTTCAAAATAGTAACGTTACGGTCAAATGGAATACTTAATCAATCATATTTACATCCCAGCCTATTCCTTTCTATATCCAAATTCTACATCATTTAATATTGCAGGAGAATCCCCATCATGATTACAAAAAAACAAGCTCTCGAATATCATCAAAATAAACGTCCGGGAAAGATTGAAGTCGTTTCTACAAAACCATGTATTACACAAGACGATCTATCTATGGCTTATACGCCTGGAGTAGCCGAACCATGCCGTGAAATTGAAGCCGATCCATCCAAGGCAAATTTATATACCGCTAAATCAAATTTAGTTGCTGTAATATCAAATGGTACAGCGGTTTTGGGCTTAGGAGATATTGGAGCTCTTGCCGGGAAGCCGGTTATGGAAGGAAAAGGTGTCTTATTTAAACGATTTGCAGATATTGATGTATTTGATATTGAGTTAGATACACATGATGTTGAAAAGTTTATTGAAGCCGTAAAATTAATGGAACCTACTTTTGGAGGAATAAACTTAGAAGACATAAAAGCTCCGGAGTGTTTTGAAATTGAAGAGCGATTGATCGATGAAATGGATATTCCGGTTTTTCATGATGATCAGCATGGAACGGCGATTATTTCTGCAGCTGCCTTGGTGAATGCAGCGGAATTAGCTGAAAAAAACATTGAAGATCTACGTTTGATCGTGAGTGGTGCAGGTGCCTCCGCAATTGCATGCGCAACTCATTACCTGCGGTTTGGTTTAAAACGTGAAAATGTGATCTTGTGTGATAGCAAAGGTGTTGTCTTTAAAGGCAGAAAAGAAGGGATGAATAAATATAAGGAACAATTTGCAGTTGAAACCGATCTTCGAACCATTGAAGAAGCTATGGTCGGAGCAGATGTATTTGTTGGACTTTCGCGTGCCGGATTGGTTACGAAAGAAATGATTCGTTCTATGGCAGATAATCCTATCGTTTTTGCAATGGCAAATCCTGACCCTGAAATCACCTATCCTGATGCCACAGCTGCAAGAGAAGATGTTATTATGGCTACAGGGCGTTCTGATTATCCAAATCAAGTTAACAACGTGTTGGGTTTCCCTTTTATTTTCCGAGGAGCATTGGATGTACATGCTCTTGCAATCAATGATGAGATGAAAGTTGCGGCGTCAATCGCATTAGCAGAATTGGCGAAAGAAGATGTTCCGGATGAAGTCATTGATGCATATGGATTGGATCATTTGGAGTTTGGTCGGGAATATATTATTCCAAAACCTTTCGATCCGAGAGTGTTAATTTGGGAAGCTTCAGCGGTTGCAAAAGCTGCCATGGATTCTGGAGTCGCGGGACAAACGATCGATATTCAAGAGTACCGAGATAGGTTAGAAGCGCGATTGGGGAAAAGTCGAGAATTGATGCGTAGTATCATAAACAAAGCCAGAAAAAATCCAAAACGAATTGTATTCCCTGAAGGAGAAAGTGATAGAATCATTCGTGCCAGTAGTCAAATTGTATCAGAAGGTATTGCAAACCCCATTTTGTTAGGTAATCCTGATATCATCAAAGAAAATGCTGAAAGATTACATATTTCATTAGAGGGTGTGGAAATTATCAAGCCAAATAAGAGTCCTCTACATGCAGATTATTGCATGGAATTTTATCGCATGCGGCAACGAAAAGGTGTCACAAGAAGAAGAGCATGTGAACTAATGAAACGAACAAATTATTTTGGTCCGATGATGGTCCAAATGGGAGATGCAGATGGAATGGTTTCAGGAATAGCACAAAATTATCCGGACACGTTAAGACCTGCCTTACAGATGCTGAAACCTCGCGAGGGAATATCACGCGTAGCCGGTATGTATATTTTAGCCTTGAAAGATAAAATAAAACTCTTTGCAGATGTAACGGTCAATATTGAATCGGATGCAGAGGCGTTGGCTGAAATAACTATCTTAGCCGCTGATGAAGCAAAAAAACTTGGTATCGACCCTCGAGTTGCTCTGATTAGTCCAAGTAACTTTGGGAGTGTTTCGCATCCATGGTCTAAAAAAGTAAAGGATGCGGTTAAGATTGTTTGGGAAAAAGCGCCTGATTTGATCGTTGATGGTGAAATGCATGCTGATGTAGCGGTTTCCACAAGACTTCTTCAGGAGCATTTTCCGTTCTCAAAACTTCAAGAAGAAGCTAATGTGTTGATTTTCCCGGATTTGACGTCAGGAAACATTGCATACAAACTACTAAAGCAATTGGCTGATGCAAAAGCAATCGGTCCGATTTTACTGGGGCTTTCAAAACCCGTTCATTTACTCCAGTTCTCTGAAAGTACGGTTGAAGATGTTGTCAATATGACAGCCATTGCAGTAAATGACGCTCAATAAATAAAAAACATAATACGTATACTATTGGACTCACCATCATCGTGGATTTAAGGGTATTGCCTTAGTTCATATTTTTAAAATATCGAAAATATGAAAGTCCTTCAATGTTTGTAGAATAGGAAAATCATCCTTATTTTATTTTATGATTAAATCACAAAAAATATATCAAATGGTTTTCATTTTTCTGTTATCAATAACATGGATTTTGGGTGCAGAAATTGATGAAAATACATTTAAAATTGGAAAAAGATCTGAAAATAAGATTCATGTCTGGGTTCTCTTTAAAGATAAGGGGCTTACCGAAATAGAGTCAGATACGTTGTTATCCAAATTGGAATTGCAGATGGATAATCGAGTAAAATATCGGCGAGGAAAAACAAGAGGTGCATTTATTGTTGATGAAAAAGACATCCCTGTAAATCAGATATACATCCAACAAATCGTTGATCTTGGTGGAACAATTCGCACCAAATCAAAATGGTTAAATGCTGTTTCAATAAGTGCCACAAAAGAAACTATTTATTTGATAAACGAGTTGAATTGTGTGAAAAAGATCCATCCCGTTTTCGCAGGAAAACGTAAAGAAGATGTTTTAAATCACCGAGTCCAAAAAACAACAAATACAACCACGGTTTATGGATTATCATATTCCCAATTAAACCAGATTAATGTCATCGAAGCCCATAATGCAGGGTTCGCTGGACAAGGCGTTAGAGTGCTGATGTTAGATACCGGATATTATAAAGATCATGAAGCCATCCAAAATGATAAAATTATAGGGGAATGGGATTTTATCAATAATGACAGTGAAACCCAAAATGAACTGGGAGACCATAGCAGTCAGCACAATCATGGGACAGTGACGCTTTCGGTATTAGGTGGTAGAAAAGACAGTGTATTGGTTGGCGCGGCTTATGACGCAGAATTCTTACTTGCTAAAACTGAAGATATTACGGATGAACAACCAATTGAGGAAGATTACTATGTCGCTGGATTAGAATGGGGAGAAGAAAATGGAGCAGATATTGCCTCTTCTTCATTGGGATATATCGATTGGTATGAAAGTTCAGATTTAGACGGATTGACAGCTGTGACAACCATTGCGGTTAACCAAGCAATTGCAAATGGAATGATCGTTGCAACAGCTGCTGGAAATTCAGGGGAGGAGGGATTGATCGCTCCAGCTGATGCCTTTAATGTTATCACCTGTGGTGCTGTAGATTCTATGGGACACATTGCATCTTTTAGTTCTTGGGGCCCGACGGCAGATGGACGCACAAAACCTGAAATCTGCGCTCGTGGAGTTGCAACCTTTTGTGCGGGATCATACAACCCGGAACATTATTACGAAGCGAACGGAACATCCCTTTCGACCCCCTTGATCGGTGGAGCTTGCGCGATTATATTAAGTGCTCATCCAGGCTGGACACCATCGATGGTGAGAGAAGCGTTAATGATGACTGCCGATAACATAGAAAATCCTGATAATCAATATGGATGGGGAGTGATTGATGTAATGGCTGCGATAAATTATAATGGATTTGCACACATAGATGATGAAACTATCATCCCATCAAACTTTTCCATATCAAATCCATACCCCAACCCTTTCAATGCAAAAACAAAATTTACTGTTGATGTTCAAATCAAGGGATATTTAACAGTTGATATTGTTAATCTCCGTGGAGAAGTAGTACAGACGTTAATAAATAATTATATTGAAGCTGACCATTATGTGTACGAATGGAATGCCGGTAGTATTGCGAGTGGAATGTTTTTTGTTAGGGCAAATATAGGTGATCAGACGATCATTCGTAAAATTTGTTTAATCAAATAAATACATCATTTAATTAAATAATAACTTGCCTTCTCTTTAAAATACTGTGAAATTGCGAATTGCAAGGATTTCATTTCATGAGGCAATTCAAAAGAATATTCACTTTCATCCCAATTTTGTTCCTGATCTTGCAGCTATCTGCTCAAAATTCTGACAGAATTGCACTTGAATTATACGAAGGAACACATTCCATTTTATTGGTATGGGATTTACCGGAAAACACTGATCCGGTCGAAATAATCATTTTACGAAAAACCGAATTTCAGTCACCATTCCTAAAACTTGATACCGTCACACCGACGTCTACACGATATTGTGATGATCAGATAAAACAGGATCAACGATATTTTTATAAAATGCAAATCTTATTGGAGAATGGAAATTTAATTGAATCTCAGGATGACACTCCACCCTTTGGAAGATCGATACAACAAACAGTTTCTGAAGAAAAATTGGAACCGTACGCTGAATACATTCAGACGTTATCCATCGAAAAGTTTACCGATTTAACACTTCAAAATATTCTAAAAGACGAACTCCCTGATCTATCAATATCTGCTATCGAAGACTTATCACAACTTTTACATGAAGAAATACGTTGGGATCATCCTTGGATAAAAGTTTTTCTCAAAACCGATATTTCTTTACTTACACCTGTGACAAACACAGTATTTCACCAAGATATTGCTGAGAAATTCTCTCAATCCTGTTTTGAAGTACAATCTGCAATTAGGAATCGGATGATGATAACTCCAACTGAGTGGAAAGCAATTCAAGGTAAAATCCTCAATAAATTCACTGAGAGATTTAGAGAATTATCAGATAAATTTCAATTAGAGACAGAATACTATCAATCCTTACCACCCATGTGGATGTCAGGTTATCATCCAAATGATAAGCATCAAGTAAAAATACTGTTGATTAAGACTGAACATCTCGAGATTAATAATTTTTTCTTGTCTTGGGAAAATGAGCATTTGAGTATTCCAATAGAGAAATCTTTAGAGAAAGGTGATACAATATTGCTAACAATCCCGGATTATTGGGAGTATGCTAACTTAATCTCCTCGGATCGGGTCATTCAAACCATCCCGACAAATTCGGACAAGACCTATTCCATAACGTTTGATGGAGAGTTTATTTGTGATTCTGAAGATCAATTATGTACCTTGAAAGAGACTGCCTGGATTAACGAATGGTATGTTACACCAACGGAAAATACATGGTCGATTGAAATTGCCGGATATGAGGATCTTCAGAGAACGTATGGTGTTTTTAATGAAGAAGAATTAATCTGGGAGATCCAACCAAGTTATTTAATAAATGAAGTATTTTATGACTCCACTTTTACATTCGATGTTATTAAAGAACAGATAACATGGATCCATCTAAAAGAGCAATTAGAGAATGACGACTGGAGAATTCTGGAAAGCAAAATGTTGGACAAAATTGAAGGTAGTTCGGAGGAGCGAAATCCGGATGGGGGTAAGTGGACAAAAAGTCAAAACACTACGTTAGGAGAGTCCAATTTATTGAAAGAGGATTCGCAGGCACCTTTCATTCCGGCGATTTTTGCATTATACCAAAATTATCCGAACCCATTTAATCATTCTACAACAATTTTCTTTGATATGATAGAATCTGCAGTTGTGAATCTGCATATTTCCGATGCAACCGGAAGGATTATTGAGATTTTGGTAGAAGATGAACTCTTGTCAAAAGGATCTTATAATTTTAATTGGGAAGGATTACAGCTATCCAGTGGAGTTTATTTTATTACGATCAGCGCACAAACAAAAGATTATCCACCGGTTGTGTTTAGCAGAAAAATGATCTATTTGAAATAAGTACGCAAATGCAAAAAATGGAAACAATTAAACGAGCATTAGAGAAAAGAACATCTTTCTTTCTTTTTCTTTTGCCGGTTGTCATGCTGCTAATCTCCGGATGCGCATCACATCCTGCAGTGGGAAACGGCAGGATGGAAGAAGGAGAAAAGCAATATGGGTATGCGCTTGCAGTCGAGAATTTTCCATTTCCATATATCTGGTATCGTTATGGTATAAATAATTGGAGTAATGTTGGTCTTAGACTCGGTGTCCCAATCTATGGATCCGGAATCGATTACAGCAGAGTTGTATTCAATCGAGAAGATCGATGGGATGTGATCAATGTTGCTTTAAGTGTTAATCCGAATTATAACATGGATTTTACTTATTATAAATTCCGTGAACGAAAAGCAGGAAGAAAAATAGTGCTATCGTGGTGGGGGCTTCGATGGATGTATATCTCAAACGGTATCAGCGATGGAAAAAGCTCAAGACTTGGATTTCTTTTGGGAGGAAAACCGGGAAAAAAGATTGGATACGAAATCGGATATTTCCATGATTTTAATTCCATGCCGATCACATCTATTTTTGATCCAACTTGGAAATATGACAGTCCTGAAAATATATCACGATATGGCGACACACCGCATTCCATCAAAGATTTTTATGGACTGCCTTCGGAATATTCACGACTTACCGGAATATCATTTCAGGTATTTGTTACGTTAAACTCAAAATAAAATTGTACGGTAAATCATGGATTTGAATCAAAAAACACTAATTTTACGAAAAATACCATCGGGTCTTTATATCGTTTCTGCCATGCAAAATGAGAGTCCTTCTGCTGCGGTTGTTTCCTTTCTCATCCAATCATCCATCAATCCTCCGTTGATTTCGATGGCTTTACGAGAAGGTTCAGATATATACAATGCGGTTAAGAATTCTAAGAAATGTGCAATTCATTTCCCTGCCAAGGATCAGCAACAACTGGTGGCTTCTTTTTTTAAGATCAAAGTGAAAGACTCAGAACAGATAAACTCATTTAAATATATTGTAAGTGATCTTGGAAATCCTCTGTTAGAAGACATCCAAATGATCTTAGAAGCGGAAGTGAGAGAGGAATCTTCCATCGGTGATCACAACATCTTCATTTGTGAAGTTATGGAAACGATTCTTCGAGAAGAAAAAGAAGCATTGTTAATGAGCGATACAAATTGGAAATACGGCGGATAAATATTTCATATAGTACATATTTATATCGGGTAATATCTGAAAAATAGTAAAGAGATTATAATGAAAATTGGCGAATATACTATATACAGAATCGAAACAAGTAAATTCGGATTAGATGGTGGTGCCATGTTTGGAATCATTCCAAAACCTCTTTGGGAAAAAGAATCCCCCACAGATGAAAATAATCGGATCCAAATGGTGACACGATCATTGTTTCTTGTAAGCAAAGATAGAAGAATATTGATCGATACCGGAAATGGCACAAAATGGAAAGACAAGTTTAAGGATATCTACAAAATAGATACAGAATCTGTAAATCTTCAAAATACTTTGAGTGAATTAGGATTTACTCCGGAAGATATCACAGATGTGATTTGCTCTCACTTGCATTTTGATCACATCGGAGGTAACACCGAAATTCAAAACGGGGAAATTAAACCTGTGTTTCCTAACGCACGATACTGGATTCATCAAGATAACTGGACATTGGCAAACTCACCCGGAGAAAAAGATCAAGGTAGTTTTATGGAAGCAGATTGGAAGGTCCTTGAAGAAAATCAGATGATTCAACTTGTGAAAGATATACCAAATTTTCCCAAAAGGAATTCTTTGTTTCCCGGAGTAGATGTGATGATAAGTAACGGGCATACAACCGGACAGTTAATACCTGTAATTTATGATGATGAAAAAACCTTGGTGTTTACCGCAGATCTTATTCCAACCGCTTCACATATTCCCATTCCGTGGATTATGGCGTATGATATTATGCCAATGACAACCATTCAGGAAAAAAAGGATTTGTTAAAACTCGCAACCGAAAATAATTGGATTTTATTTTTTGAACATGATCCAAAAACCGTTGCCTGTACAGTATGTTATGACGGAAAACATTATAAAAGAAACAAGATAGTTGAAATCGATTAATCAAAAAATAGAGGAAATACGTGGCTGATATTATCATCTTTACTTCAGATTTTAAATTGGGAACTAAATTGTCAGAATCCATTATCCAGTTGGATAAAAGTGTGATTTTTGCAGATAATAAAACCGATTGGAATAAACAGGTTACCTCAAGAACAAAAGCTGTGATTGTGGATTTAGATGATCCGGGATATGGAACGGTTTCACATATATCAACATTATGGAGTTTGAATAAAGAAATGATTATTATTGGTGTAATGACTCGAGTACAGAAACTGTTGCATGATAAACTTCGATCAGCAGGATGTGGCTTTATTCTCCCAAGATCTTCTCTTGTAAAAAATTTACCTTCATTACTAAAAGATATATAATTATGCCGGAGTCATTGATTAAAAAGAAACTTCGTGCAAAAGAAGTTCTATCTCGACTATATAAGAATTATTCATCTCCACAAGGATCTTTATCCTATTCATCAGCTCATGAATTATTGGTGGCGACCATTTTGTCTGCTCAATGCACCGACAAACGTGTCAATATGGTTACACCCTCTTTGTTTAGAAAATATTCATCACCTATTGATTTTGCAAATGCAAACCCTGAAGAATTAGCAAATGATATTCACTCATGCGGATATCATAATCAAAAAGCCAAAAGTATTATAGCCAGTAGCGATAAAATTGTACATGAATATCAAGGAGAAGTTCCTAATACTTTGGCAGAATTGACTTCATTGCCCGGAGTCGGTCGAAAAACTGCAAATTGTATATTGGGCCAATGGTTCGGTATTCCAGCGATGGTGATCGATACGCACATGGTTAGGATTATGAATCTGTTAGGTTTTACTCAATCAAAAGATCCAAAAAAGATTGAATTTGAAATGATGGAATTATTTCCCGAAAAAGATTGGGTTTCAATAACACATCTGATTATTGACCACGGTAGAAAAATTTGTATTGCACGACGACCGGATTGTCATCATTGTTGTTTGTTTGATCTTTGTCCATCCGGATGTATGCACGTTGAATGACAGGTAACTCCAGTAGGTATTTTCTGTTTTTACACAATAATGAATAGAGGGTAAATTTCCCGGTTATCTTTTGTAGATTAACAGAGAAAAACTCATGCCAAAAACTCAAATCACAAAAATATATCACTATTGTGCTGCCCACCGATACTATAACGAAGCGTGGAATAAAGAGGAAAACCATGATGTTTTTGGTGTCGATGCAAAAAACCACGGACATAATTACGAACTCCACGTGACCGTGACAGGTGAGATGAATCCTGATACCGGCTGGATCGTCGATTTAGGAAAACTAAATTCGATTGTAAAAGCAAATGTATTGGATGTGTTTGATCATGCACAGATAGAAAAAGATATTCCCTGGTTTAAAGGCAAACAACCTTCTTCAGAGAATATGGTCAAATTTATGTGGCAGGAAATAGCAAAAGATCTTACGGAGGCGAAATTGGTTCGACTCCGGTTAATTGAAACCCCAACCATTTATACGGATTATTACGGATGAAAAACGAATTTCAAAATCGACTTTATTTGATATTAAGCGGTATTTTTATCGCTTCACTTATTACAGCAAATTTAATCTTTCAAAAATTCTTTACATGGACCCCTTTTGGATTGTTTACATTTGAATTGTCTGTCGGAATATTGCCTTATCCTATTACGTTCTTAGTGACAGATCTAATCTCAGAACTATATGGTAAAAAGAAAGCAGATCAAGTGGTTATTTCCGGATTTGTAGCCAGTGTTTTTGTGATGATAGTCGTTTTGGTTGCTAATGCTATGCCACAAACAGTGTGGTCGCCGGTTTCAAGTGAAATGTTCAATAAAGTATTTGGGCTGTTTGGACCTGCAGTTTTTGCTTCAATGGTTGCTTATTTATTGGCACAGTTTATCGATATTCGTATTTTCCATTTTTGGAAACGACTGACAAAAGGAAAACATTTATGGCTCAGAAATAACGGGTCTACAATTGTATCACAATTTGTTGATACTGCCACCGTCATCCTCCTGCTTTGTGTCACAGGAGTAGTGGAGTGGGAGCGCTTCCCCGGGTTATTAGGAAATGGTTTCTTGTTTAAAATGCTGGTTGCTTTAGTTGATACACCGTTATTCTATTTAGGTGTTTGGGCATTAAAACCGAAAGTCCATGAGGATCCGGACGAGCAAAATTGGGAATAACCTATGTCACTAAATAATAAAATAATTGAAAACTCCACATCAACCTTACTAAAGGAAATAGGAGAAAATACCGAACGAGAAGGATTATTACGTACACCGGAAAGGGTTGCGAAGGCGTGGGAGTTCTTTTCACGCGGTTATCGAACTAATTTAGATGAGATTGTTAATAATGCAATCTTCCATGAAGATATCAGTGAAATGGTTATTGTCAGGGATATTGAATTTTTCAGCATTTGTGAGCATCATTTACTTCCGTTTTTCGGTAAGGTTCATGTCGGATATATTCCAAATGGAAAAATTATAGGTTTGTCTAAAATTCCACGAATAGTTGAAATGTATTGTCGCAGACTTCAGTTACAAGAACGGATAACACATGAGATTGCAAATACATTAAAAACGTTATTAAATCCTGTGGGGGTAGCCGTAGTTGTTGAAGGTAGACATTTATGCATGCAAATGCGAGGAGTTGAGAAACAAAACAGCTTTGCAACTACATCCGCGATGCTGGGCGAATTTCATGATGACTCAGAAACAAGGGCAGAATTCTTAAGTATTATTGGTTTACGTAATCTCTAAAATGGAAAAATTTGATCTCATCGTAATCGGTTCCGGTCCCGGTGGATATGTTGCAGCGATTCGAGCAGCACAGTTTGGGAAAAAAGTTGCCGTCATTGAATCTGCCGCACTCGGTGGAATCTGTTGTAATTGGGGATGCATTCCGACCAAAGCACTGTTAAAAAATGCTGAAGTATATGACCAAGTGAAAAATGCAAAAAAGTTTGGTATTACTACCGATGGAATTTCTGTGGATTGGCAAAAGAATATAAAACGCTCGAGGGATGTTGTAAAAAAACTATCACGCGGAATTGAATTTCTCTTCAAAAATAGTGATATAACATGGATTAAAGCGTACGGAAAACTACTTGACCCGAATACGGTTGAAACAACCGATGCTGAAGGACAGATCAACAAGGTTTCCGCAGATAAAATTATTCTTGCAACCGGAGCACGATCAAAATGGTTCGATGGAATGAAACCGGACGGGGTGGACATACTTACATCTAAAGACGCATTAGTCTTAGATAAACAACCTGAAAGTATCGTAATCATTGGAGCAGGAGCGATTGGCGTTGAATTTGCGTATTATTTCAATACCTTTGGTACAGAAGTGACTTTAATTGAAGCGTTGCCGACTATCTTGCCGATTGAAGATGAAGAAATATCGAAAGAATTGGAACGTGCTTTTAAAAGACGAAAAATAAAGATGCGAACGGATACAATGGTTGATTCCGTCAAAAAAGCTGAATCGGGTGTAATGGTAAAATTATCAAATGGTGAAAAGATAGAGGCAGAAAAAGCACTGATCGCAGTTGGAGTGAAAGCGAATATTGAAACAATCGGATTGGAGAATGCAGGGATCGTCACCGAAAACGGATGGATAAAAACCAATGATTTTATGCAAACGAATATTGAAAACATATATGCAATCGGAGATGTAATCGGTCCTCCGTGGTTAGCTCACGTTGCATCCGCTGAGGGTATATTAGCTATTGATCATTTGACAGGTAAATCCGTGACTTCCATTGATTATAATCAAGTCCCGGGTTGTACTTATTGTCATCCGGAAGTTGCTTCTATCGGTTTAACCGAAAAAGCGGCAAAAGAATCCGGAATAGAGATCAGGATCGGACGGTTCCCGTTTAGAGCTCTGGGAAAAGCATCTGCAATAAATGACTCAGAAGGGTTTGTTAAAATGATTTATGATGCTAAATCTGAAAAAATGGTAGGTTGCCATATCATCGGTCCGGGAGCCACAGACTTAATCGCGCAGGCAGGCTTATCGTTGCAAAGCGAAATGACCTATAAAGAATTACTGAAGACAATTTATCCGCACCCAACCTTGTCTGAAGCAATTTTTGAAGCGGTTGCGGATTCACAAGATGAAGCGATCCATATTTAGTATGTCGTATTTCCGATATTATTTTTAACACTGTACCAATAAAAAGATAAATATGATTCACATACGTGATTTGGGACGATGTTCATATTCCGATGCATGGGATGTTCAAAAGCAAGTCTTTCAAGATCGTATGAGTGGAAAAATTCAAGATACATTGTTATTGGTTGAACACGATCCGGTTTATACTTTGGGAAAGAATGCTGACGATAGAAACTTACTCGATTCTCGCAGTGACGGCGCAGAGATTATTCAAGTTGATCGTGGGGGAGATGTTACTTGGCATGGTCCCGGACAAATCGTTGGATATCCGATTCTTGATCTCCGTCCATATAAACTCAATGTGAAATCGTATGTGAATTTACTGGAGGAAACGTTGATCCGGTCTTTAAAGCGACTTCAGATCAATGGAACACGGAAAACTGATTATCCGGGCGTATGGGTAAAAGATGAGAAAATTGCAGCCTTGGGTGTAAAAATATCCCGGTGGATAACCATGCACGGATTTGCGTTGAATGTTCATCCTGATCTGTCTTGGTATCAAGGGATGATCCCTTGTGGAATCTCTAAATTTGGAGTGACTTCGATTGAACATCAATTACATAAAATAATCAAGATGGAGACGGTAAAGGAAATTGTCATTGAAGAAATGAACATGGCTTTGCAATCTCGTTTAGAGAAATGACACCTAAACATACATCGCCAACCGGAAAGCCGAAGATCAGGTTTTCACGAAGCGATAATTATCGCTTCGTGAAAGATGTAGTTGGGAAATATCATCTAAACACAGTGTGTGAAGAGGCTCGCTGCCCGAATATTCATGAATGCTGGGATCGCAAAACAGCGACGATTTTGATCCTTGGAGATGTTTGTACACGTTCGTGTGGATTTTGTTCGGTAAAGACCGGAAAACCCAACCCACCTAACCCTATGGAACCATATCATAGTGCAATGGCCGTAAAAAAAATGGGATTGCGTCATGTGGTTGTGACGTCGGTAGATCGTGATGATCTTAAAGGAGATTATGGTGCAAAAATATGGGCAAAAACGGTCCAAGAAATTCATCATCATAATCCTAACTGCACGGTAGAAGTGTTAACGCCGGATTTTCAAGGTGACGCTGATGCATTACAAATGGTGTTTGAAAGTTGTCCTAACATCTTCAGTCATAATGTTGAATGCGTAGAACGGATCAGTAAGAAAGTTCGGGCTCAGGCAAATTGGCAACGGAGTTTAGATGTGCTGAAAATGGCCTCAGATTATGGACTTCGTACAAAAACAGGGATGATGCTCGGACTTGGAGAAACAAAGGATGAGATCATTTCGGTGATGAAAGCATGCGTAGATATTGGAGTTTCGATCTTTACGATTGGACAATATTTACAACCAACTAAAAACCATCTACCCGTGATTGATTATATAAAGGAAGAGGAATTTCAAATCTATAAAAATATTGGACTGGAATTTGGTTTTTCTATTGTAGAAGCCGGTTCATTAGTAAGAAGTTCATACCATGCAGATCAGCAGGCAATTAAGATTTTGGAATAAGATTCATTTGACAATCTGCCATAATAACATAGACGTTGTGTCATACTAACAGGGAAATAGAGATGGCATATTATTTGAGAACATATTTTGTACATATACCAAAGGAAATTTTATGAGTGAAGAAAAAACAACTCCAGCAGAACAGACCGAAGGAAAACAATATCCAATCATGCCCTTGCGGAATACCGTTTTATTCCCGCAACAGGTTATCCCAATTTATATAGGTAGAGAGAAATCTTTAAAATTGATCAGTGATCTTGATCCTGACCATAAATATATTGTCGTCGTCGCCCAAGAGGACGGTTCCATTGAAGACCCTGAAAAAGGAGATCTCTATTCTTACGGTACGTTATCAATGGTGTTGAAAGTATTCGATATGCCGGATAACAGTAAATCGGCGATAGTGCAAGGTGTAGAACGGGTAAAGATCCTTTCTTATTTAAAAGATGATCCCTATTATGTTGCTGCTGTTGAGCGTGTCAATGACGAACCTATTGCTGACGAAATAACGGTGGAAGCCTTAACAAATAATCTAAGAAATATCTTCCTGGAATTAGTGAATGTGGCACCTAACCTAACGGAAGAACATTCCGGGATGCTCAATAATATACAAAAACCAAATCGACTGGCTGATCGAGCAATCTCATTATTAACGGTTTCCAATGCTGAAAAACAAACCATCTTAGAAGAGTTAGATATTAAAAAACGGATGGAAGGAACTATCAGTATTATTCAAAAAGAAATCCAACGGATTAAACTTGGTGAAGAAATTCAGAGTGAAGTGCAAGATGAAATATCAAAATCGCAGAGAGAATATTATTTACGTGAACAATTAAAAGCGATCCGTAAGGAATTGGGTGAGGATGAAGGTTCGGTTGAACTGCAGGAATTGGAAGGAAAAGTAAAAGCCGCTAAAATGAGTGAAGAAGCTGAAAAAATTGCGCTGAAGGAGTTAGATAGATTAACAAAGATTCCGACTCAATCACCGGAATATTCGGTGGCGAGAACGTATGTAGAGTGGCTAGCCGATCTTCCATGGGATGTATCATCTGAGGACAAGATCAACATTAAAAAATCAAAGAATATTTTGGATGAAGACCATTATGGATTGGAAAGAGTCAAAGAGCGTATCATTGAATATTTAGCCGTTCGATCACTCAAACAAAAGAAACATCCGGATAAACCTGTTCGGGGTCCTATTCTATGTTTTGCGGGTCCTCCCGGAGTGGGTAAAACATCGTTAGGTAAATCCATTGCTCGATCCATGGGACGTGAGTTCGTCCGCCTTTCATTAGGAGGTGTTCATGACGAAGCAGAAATTCGCGGGCATCGACGTACATATATTGGTGCATTACCGGGACGAATCATTCAATCATTGAAGAAAGTCGGGACAAATAATCCGGTATTTATGTTAGATGAAATTGACAAGCTGGGTTCAGATTTTAGAGGTGACCCATCTTCTGCAATGCTGGAGGTGCTAGACCCTGAACAGAACTCTACATTTAGTGACCATTATTTGGAAGTTGATTTTGATTTGAGCAATGTGATGTTTATTTCTACCGCAAATTACCGTGATGCCATTCCACCGGCTTTGAAAGATCGGATGGAAATATTGGACTTTTCCGGATACATTGAGGATGAAAAAGTCAATATTGCACAACGGCATTTGATTCCGAAGCAAATTGAAGAAAATGGATTGGATGAAAAATCGGTAACATTGGATTCAAGCGCAATCAAAGAGTTGATCCGTTCATATACGCGAGAAGCCGGTGTGCGAAACCTTGAACGAGAAATCGCAAACGTTTTACGAAAAGTGGCTTTGAAAAAGGTTGAGAAAAAGGTCAAGAAATCTCGCGTGACAAAAAATAAGGTGTCGGAATATCTCGGTGCACCAAAGTTTTACTCTGAGATCGCCGAGAGAACAACAAAACCGGGAGTTGTGACGGGCTTAGCTTGGACAGCAGCAGGCGGAGATATCTTATTCATCGAATCATCAAAAATGAGAGGAAAAGGTGGATTAACTCTTACCGGACAACTCGGTGATGTGATGAAAGAATCTGCCACCGCTGCATTAACCTATGTGAGATCACACACCGAATTATTAGGAATTCCTGAAGATTTTCACGAGAAAACGGATGTTCATGTTCATGTCCCTGCGGGAGCAATACCGAAAGATGGACCATCTGCCGGTGTAGGAATGTTTACATCGCTTGTTTCATTGTTATCCGGATATCCGGTTCAAACGGGTGTGGCCATGACGGGTGAGATTACTTTACGCGGAAATGTTCTTCCGATTGGCGGTGTGAAAGAGAAAGTGACGGCAGCTCATCGCTCGGGAATCAAGACAATCATTTTACCGGACCATAACCGGAAAGACTTGGAAGAAATTCCTGAGCACATTAAAAAAGATCTGACCTTCCATTTTGCAAAAGAGATCATGGATGTGATTGAAGTTGCTGTTCCACAAATAAAAAAACAAAAAAAATCGAAGATTAAAACGAAAAAAAGTTCGTAAACTCTCCACCGAATTTTAAGCATTGGACGATTAGCTTCCCGACAGTCGGGACAGGCAACTTCGCTAATCGAAAAAAAGTTTTTTCATAATAATTACATACAGGGCGATTAGCTCAGCTGGTCAGAGCGCCTGCCTTACAAGCAGGATGCCGGCGGTTCGAATCCGTCATCGCCCACCACCTATTGGTTAAAAGCCACTCACGAGTGGCTTTTTTATTTCTAACCCTCGGAATTATTAACAAATTCACAATTATCAGACTGAATATCGTTAAAAAAAGCAGCACCAATCTCTCTTTTGAAATAATAAAAATATTGAAGATCTTTCTCTCGATTTCCGATATAAAGAAATCAAGAAAAAATGAATGTAATTTAATTACGTATTGACTGTATGCTTAACCCTGTTATAAGTTAACCTCGTTCATAAATATCCATAATGATAAATATGAATAGAAGGGTCAGTATCATATCAAATTCAATTTGGGAAAGATACGCATATGCGTATTGTATTCCCATTGTTATAGCCGTCTGGCTACATGAATATCACACCCCTGAATAACTTAATACTGTCCCGTATCTGAAAGACAGATTTTCTGACTATTATTGGTTGCTTGCTCAGTATCTGTGACTGAGGTGGCGGAGCTATATAAAAATTATATTTATAATATTTAAACGGATATGATTAGAGTAAAATATTAAGCCGGCGTAGACTGCAGACCGGAGACAGAATGTATAGTGGATAAGATTGAGAAATTTGAAGACTTAAATGTATGGAAAGAAGGTGTTCGGCTTTCAGTGGGAATATATAAGGCCTTAAAATATTGTAAAGATTACAGTTTAAGAGATCAAATTCAAAGATCAGCAGTTTCTATCCCTTCAAACATTTCTGAAGGATTTGATAGAAAAGGGAATAAAGAATTCATTCAATTTTTATACATCGCAAAAGGTTCATGTTCAGAATTGCGCACGCAACTGTTCATCGCCGTTGAAACAGGAAGCATTGAAAAAACTATTGGAAATGAATTCATAGAAAAATCCAGAAAGATTTCAGCAATGCTCTATAAATTAATCAAAGTTAGAAAGGAAAAATTTTAACAGTGTCCGTATTTCGGTTTCCATGCTCCATATAGTCCATGATAGATTTTCATAATCATATACTCCCGGCCACGGATGACGGATCTCCAAGTACGGAAGTGTCATTGAATATGTTGCGTACAGCTATGGAACAAGGGATCACAGATGTTGTAAATACCGTGCACTTTCAAAGTCCTCGGATGGATGGAATTACATTTAAGATTGAAGATCTAAGAATTAAGATTGACGAAT
>CAZYDH010000003.1:0-131357 GCA_964645915.1 uncultured bacterium | reverse complement strand
TACTTGTTGGCTGAACTTGTTTTTCACTGGGCTGATTTATTGAGTGCAGTTTAAACACTTCAGGTTGATATTCAGTCGCTTCGGCACTGATTTGTGGAGCGCGAATATTTCTTGTTGGATCGACATAGGGTGGACCCCATTGGACATTTACAGCTGAACCATCTCCAGATAAAGTAGCTGTTACTTCTCTTGGGCAGTCAATACAATCAACTGGCACAACAGTAATCGTTAACTCATATGGAATTGGATCTTCACCTGCATAATAAATTACACCTATATATATATCCATAGGTTCTGATGTTCCGTTTAGATATTCAGCGGCTTCTTCAGCGTCCATATTGCCGCTACCAGCAATATCATCACCGCCACCCCAAGCACAGACACCATCGCCGTTGTAATCCTCAAAGAACAGGTCTATGTCGTTTGCAGGGTCTCCTATGCCGTGGGTGCTTACTGTTAACATGTGGTATGGTTCAAGTGTTACAACGCTCCAGTCAACGGCTGGTACGCCACTTGGCTGCATGATTCCACCTTCGTTATCTAATTGACAGAGAGCATATGTAAATGTTCCATCTGCGCCGTGGTTTACGGCAAGGTCTTTTGTATCATCATCTTCAAACTCATCATCGTCACAATCGATTATTGGATTTTCTGATACAAAGAATGTAAAGGGTTGTGAGTCCCATGCATCATCCCAATAGATAATGACTTCTTGACCTGCGGTTACAGGATACTCTACAGCAGATGGTCCCCAATATCCACAGCAATCATCATTTGAAATAAGAAGATCTACAAGATCACCATTTCCATCTACCTCACAAGAGCCATATATGTCGAGGTATGTATCCCATGCTGCGTCACCGGTTGCGTTTTGAGAGGTGACCTCTAACAGACAATCTGATTGAGCAGTATATGAATAGAAAAGTGGCATATATTCGGCATCGTTTTGTCCTTCTACGGCAACTAAAGCGTCTTCACACGATGACCCTGTTCCGGATGTTGCCGGCATAGCACAGGCTTCATTTGACATGCCAGAAAGCGTTCCGTCGGGTAGGTTTTGTTCAACAGTATAACAATATTCTGTTTCACCTAAGACATCGCTATCAACAAAGGAGTTGCCATAAATATCCGTTGCAAAAGAAACACCATCTTTGTAGATGTTGAAAGAAGGCAAATAGACTTCTTCAATAGCCACGGTAAAGGTGAAGTTCTGTTGCGGTTCAATATTTGCGGGGTATAACACCGACTCAAGCCCGGAGAGTTCTGCAAAGGTAAGTTCAATACAGCCTTCGTCTGTCCACAAATAAGAAGCTGCTATGTAATCATCACATCCGCAGTCATCCATTAAAATAATTCCTGCGTTTGAGATAGCAGCGTCGTCGCCACAAAGGGTAACTGTAACATTGTTTGCAGCATAGGGTAAATCAATTTCATACCAAACTGCATTCCAATCCAATAGCCCCTCACAGTCTATCGTTGCGCCCAGGTTTGTTCCGGACACGGTTGCCGGATATGGCCCTGTTACAAGTTCGGGTGATGTACATTCATCATTGGCGGGAGCAGCGTACTCACAAGACCCATCATCGACAGTTGCGTTTGGATCATAGTTAAGTGCGTTTGGATCAGTACAGCCAAAAACGTCTGTAGTTGGTACTGTAAATTCAAGTGTAAGGACATCTGATTCCGGTCCGGTTGTTGTAAATTGAAGATTTCCGTCAGCATCAACTAATGTTGCAGTCGCTCCATTCCAACCGTCGCCGTAAGAATCATATCCGTTAAAGATATATGTACCGTCTGCAAGATCAACGTCAAAGGCGCCTGCATCTCCGCTGTAGAGAATGTTTGCGTCAAGGTCTGTAATATCCCATGTGATTTCGCCATCCCATGAACCACCACCAACGGTTAATCCATATGCCGTGCGGAATTCATTGAGTGTAAGGTCAGCTGTGTTTTGTTCGTATGGTTTAGATTCAACTTTATTCACAGGGTTGATTGTTGTGATTCCTGTTGCACTTTGACTTCTTGTCGGAACATCTGACCAATCAAGCTGTACAGCGTTAAGTATCCCTGTTGCTGTCAATTCTGGACTAGTTGGGTTTTGAAAGGCAGTAATAGTTAAAATATAATTCCCAAAGTTTGAACCATATCCATATACTTTGGCATAATAGGTTCCAGCGGTCAAGTCTGTCAGGTTTACCTGAGACTGTAGAGCTCGACTATTGCAGTCAGCTGAATCATCATTATAGCCCAAATAATCTGCATCGTCACAAGCACCCCAAACTTCTAACTTAGTATCAAAATCAGATCCACAAAGAGACACGGATACGTTGTCATAATCTGCATCTACCACAAAACTATACCAATCTGCATCATAAGCTTCTGTTGTTGCAGAATAGATTGGATCACCATTAACAACACCACCGTCGAGTGGGTGTTCGCATACATCTCCGGCATAAAAACATGATCCGTCATCTATTGTTGCGTCCGGGTTGTAGTTTATAGCGGTTTCGTCTGTACAACCATATACAGCGTCTAGATAGTCAAAAGTAAACTCTCCTTCGTTTCCGTCATCAAGTGTGTAGGTTGCTATTGTTACACCATCTGCGTCGGTTAGCGTCCAGGTGTTTCCGTTCCAACCGTCTCCATAAGAGTCATGGGCGTACAAAGTGTACGTCCCATAAGCAAGACAGGCTTCCATACCTTCAACAGGGCTGCCTGCGCCTTGATAAAGAATATTGCCGCTTGCATCATTTAATTCCCACGAAGTTTCTGAAATAAAGCTTCCTCCACCGAAATTGATGGTCATACAATTATCATAGCAACAACTTCCGTCGTCAACGGTCGCATCAGCGTTGTAATTACAAGCTGTATCGTCCATACAACCTGGAACATCATAACTAATAGATACGGTAAAACTTATGCCCTCTCCTGGAGAGGGTCCGTCACCGGCCACAAAATCGCCTTGCTGATCATAGAAAGCGTAACTGTGTTCATATTCAAAGCTTCCGCTTGTATATGCGGTTTCGACAAGGTCTCCATCATTGACAGCGAGAGTAACGATCTCTTCATCTGAAGCTACGGCTATGTCGTCATATATAAGCGTTCCATTTACAAGAACGTCCATATAGGCGCCATCCCAACCGTCTCCATAAGAATCCGTTAAGACCAAAGTAAAGTCTTCGGTTCTGCCAACTTCAATATGCATTGGAGTTACATAGGGGGGCAGATTCTGGCGTTTTTCTGTTAAGTTGATATTTTTACTCACTTTATTCACATCCGCGTCAACACTGGATGCAAACCCAGATGTTATAAGCAATAGTGCGGTGATAGTGAAAACAAGTGTGTATTTAAGTAGTTTCATATTTCTACTCCTTGTTTTGTTGGATGAGTTCAGACGGGCTGTGTGTTTTTTCAGTAACATTGCCTATCTTTTTAAGAGGGAGAGGCGCGGAAAAGCACAAAGGACTCCATAGGTCTTTGTCTCTTTTTTTCAATAGAATAACCGTTTTAGCGATTCTTTCTATGTCCTGCCTCCTAGATGTGTTTGGACTGCCCTCAGCCAGTCGATTTTTAATGCTTGGAAGTCAAATGTCCACATAATTAACCACGTACCCTCGTCACGAGGAGCGGTAAAATAGGACGAACCTTTATTAATATCAAGAAAATATTTCTTTTTTGTGTTCCAAATCACATTATTTTCTTTTCTTTTCGACTATTTATTCATGGTTTTTATGGTTTTCAGGGTTTTGCTTAATCGAAAGTACTTTTAAATTCGCTTTTAATTTCTCTTATGATTGCCTTTGTTCTTGGATCTTTTTTCATTCTACTCTCAATTGTTCGACAAGCGTGTAACACGGTCGTGTGGTCTCTTCCGCCAAAATATAAACCAACCGTATTTAACGAAGCGCTCATGATCTCCCTAGACAGATACATGGCTATTTGACGTGTTTCGGCGATATGCTTTTTTCGGCCAACGCCAACGATCTCTCTTTCTGAAATATTTGTTTTTTGTGAAACACTTCTCACAATGTCTTCGATGGAAATGTTTGTTGTCAGTCTGTTTCCCACACGCTCTTTTATTGCCTCTTTTACAAGGGCCATGTCAATTTCTTTGTTAAAGAGCGAAGATCTGGCCAGGAGTTGTATCACAGAACTTTCCAACTCGCGAATATTTGTCGTGATATGAGAAGCGATAAACTCTATAATGTCGTAGGAAAGGTTTAAATTGTTTGCTTCTGCTTTTTCCATAAGGATGGCAACGCGGGTTTCATAGTTGGGTGGCTGTATATCTACAGATACACCGGATGTAAACCTTGACAACAATCTGTCTTGAAGTTTTACCATTTCACCCGGATAGCGATCAGCCGTCATAACGATTTGTTTTCCTGACTGGTATAATTCATTAAACGTGTGGAAGAATTGTTCTTGAGTTTGTTCTTTTCCTTGAAAAAACTGGATGTCATCGATTAAAAGAACATCCGCATTTCTATAAAATTTGGAAAACTCTACCGTTTTGTTTTTTTGAATACTTGAAATAAAGTCGTGTGTGAATTTTTCACTGGAAGCACAAACAATTTTTTTCTGCTGATTTGTATTCATAATGTGGTTGCCAATCGCATGTAATAAATGAGTCTTCCCCAATCCAACACCACCATAAATAACAAGGGGATTAAACGATTTTTGCCCGGGTGACTCTGCAACGCTAACTGAAGCAGCTTTTGCAAATTGATTATTTCCTCCTTCAATAAATGATGAGAATGTGTATTTTTCATTTATTAATACTTTAGGTTGTTCTCTTCTTGTTTTTTCGTATGTCTTTGGTTTGTTGTTTTCAATTTCTTGCTGAGCGTGTGTGGCTGCAATTGTATATTTAATTTTTATATTTTTATTAAACAGAGTTAGAGCCGTTGCTTCGATAGTTGTTTTATAATGGCTTTCTATCCACTCGAAAAAAAACTGGTTGGGGACTTCCAATATCATCTCGCCATCATTTAGTGCTATAAATGTAATAGGTTCAAACCATGTGTTATAGGCATGGTCGGGTAAATTTGTCTTTAGCGAATTTTTAATCTTATTCCAAAAAGTATCTTGTACTGTAATTATGTTATCCACAAGTTATCCACAGGTTTGTTTTTATAAAAATTATTGGTTTATTTTCATGTGAAACAACCTTTTGTTTTTGTTTTTTCTGTTTTGCTGTTTGGGTTAAAAGATTTTATAATGTTGATTGTTCTTTTTCCTTTCTCGTTTGTGCTTTATTGCTCTGCTTGTTTGTTTATTTATTTTATCTCAACAAATAAGGGTGTTTTATTTTATTTTGATGTTTGTTAATTGGTGTTGTAAATTTCTTAGCTAAATTAGGAGAGAAAATGAAGCGTACATTTCAACCAAGTAATCGTAAACGCAAGAACAAGCATGGCTTTCGTGAAAGAATGTCAACCGTCGGTGGGCGCAATGTTCTCGCGCGTCGTCGTAAAAAAGGAAGAAAGGTTCTTTCTGCTTAGTGGAAGAAAACCTCCACTGTGAAGAACCTTCCTTTCTTCAATATGTTGATCGGTTCTTGCGAAAAATTTTTTCATATATCGTTCGTCTTTATCAGGTAACTCTTTCTCAATTCTTTGGCTCTAATTGTCGCTTTCATCCTACGTGTTCTAACTATGCTCTCCGTGCATTACAAACGAAATCACTTCCACGCGCTTTTCTCCTTATAGGGAAAAGACTTTCTAAATGTCACCCTTATCATCCGGGAGGTTATGATCCGGTAAAATAATTATGGATAGAAATACTCTTCTTGCTTTTTTACTTGTTGCTGTTGTTTTGATCGCAACACCGTTTTATATGGACCTTGTTTCTCCGCCAAAGGAGTCTAAACCCGTTGAGGTTGTAAAAGACACTCCAACACAAACCACTCCTTCTAATAAAACTCTAACACATGAAGAAATAATACCTGAGATCGAAGTTGTAAATCTCAATAACGACAATGAGAAACTTTTTACAATTAATAGTGATCTTTATACAGCTATTATAAGCTCAAAAAATGGTGGGTCGATCACCTCTTTTGTTTTGAACAATTATAAAATGCATGATACGCTTCTCGTTCAACTCATTAATGAATTCAATACAAACAACCTCTTAATATCTGTAAAGTCAATAGACGGTGAAGACATCTTATTAAACAATAATTGGGCTCATACAAACGATTTAGAAAGCTTTACCCTTGGTTCAGAACCTCTCTCAATTACTTTTACTACCACACTGTTTGATCAACCTATATATAAAATATTAACATTTTATCCACAATCCTACAAAATTGACATCTCTACCAATCTGAGGTCTGTTTTACCCTTCTTGGCACAGGACGCTTATTCTGTTACTTGGTCCGGCGGTGTTCCTGTTACCGAGAAAAGAATTGATGATGATATAACCTACTTTAAAGGATATGTATATCAAGGCGAGGAGCTTTATACTCCCAAGCTTAAAAAGAATACCGACCTTAATAAAAAATACATTGGACAAACAGATTGGGTAGCTGTCAGGTCGAAGTACTTTACTTCTGCGCTTATTCCAACGTCGAAGGGTTCTGCTGCCGAGATCAATGGTGTTCATGATGGCGTTGCACCGCGATTTGGGGTAAGCCTTTACCAAAGCGTAACAGATGGCGAAAACACCTCTCTATATTTGGGTCCTCTTGAATATGATCGTGTAAAATCGTTAGGTGTTTCTCTCGAAAAAATTATGAATTTTGGCTGGTCATTTATTCGTGTTATTGCAAAAGGTGTCTTACATCTATTGGTGGTGTTATATGGTGTTATCCCCAACTACGGTGTAGTTCTTGTCATCTTCTCTGTTTTAGTAAAAATCGTTGTTTATCCCCTGACTAAAAAAAGCTATCAATCCACGCGAAAGATGCAGGAAGTTCAACCGCTTCTCAATGAACTAAAAGAAAAACACAAAAACAACCCTCAACAGCTAAACAAAGCAACGATGGCTCTTTATAAAGAAAAAGGTGTGAATCCAATGGGGGGGTGTCTTCCTCTTTTAATTCAGATGCCCTTACTTTTCGCTCTCTTCCAGGTGTTTCGTTCTACTATCGAGCTTCGTGGTGCGCCCTTTATGTTGTGGATAACTGATCTCTCTGCTCCCGACACGCTCTTTTATATTGCAAGCTTTCCCATCAACATCCTTCCTTTATTAATGACCGTTACAATGTTGTTGCAACAACAAATGACCCCCGCACAGCCCGGTCAGCAAAAGAGCATGATGTATATGATGAATGTTTTCTTCCTCTTTATCTTTTATCGCTTTCCATCTGGATTAAACCTCTACTATACTCTATTTAACTTACTGACTATCTTACAACAAAAATATCTAACCCCACACACGCCTACCGCCTCTACTGCTAAGCTAAAAAAATGATTTTATCCGATACGATTGTAGCGCCAGCCACTCCACATGGTTTCGGTGGTATCTCTGTTGTACGGCTTAGCGGTCCAAGATCAAAACACATCGTTTTAGAGCTATCCAAACAAAACACCTTTAAACCAAATCTCGTTGTTTTTACAGATTTGTACGACAAAAACAACCTTCCTTTTGAACAGGGGGTGGTCACTTATTTTCAAGCACCGGCATCTTATACGGGAGAAGATGTGTTTGAAATCTCCTGCCATGGAAACCCTCTCGTTGTTCAAAAAATTGTCGATCTTTGCATTTTACTTGGTTCAAGACTTGCAAATCCTGGGGAGTTCACGCTTCGTGCTTTTCTCAATGGAAAAATTGATCTCGTTCAGGCCGAGTCTGTCTCGGGTCTTATTCACGGTCAGTCAACAGAAGCTGCATCTCTAAACTACCACATTTTGCGTGGTGGGTTGTCTAAAAAGTTTTCTTCAGTTAAGAGATACCTTGTTGATATTTTATCCACGATCGAATATTATCTCGATGTTACAGAAGATGAGATCACCGACAAAGAAACTGTTCGTTTGTCGTCTAAACTTACTACAGTCTCGAATGATCTATTCCGGTTATTAGATACTTATCAAGTTGGAAAACTTTTAACTGATGGTGCTGCCGTTGTGTTGGTCGGAGAACCAAATGTCGGGAAGTCTACTCTTTTAAACGCGCTGACTGAATCCGACCGTGTCATAACAAGCCCCAGGCCAGGGACAACCCGAGACAGCGTTGAGTGTCGTCTGGTTGTAGAGGGAATACCCATTAGGTTGATCGACACTGCGGGCATACGACCATCAAAAGATGATGTCGAATCAGAGGGGGTTCGTCGAACCCACGCGGAAATATTAAAAGCAGATTTGGCTCTATATATTATCTCACCGGAAGCTCCTTTTTCTCAAAATATTTTTGACTCAATTTCCTCTCCAAATATTATCATTCACAACAAAACAGATCTTCAAGATGCCCAAAAGAATTCTTCTGATATTTATTCTGTTTCTGCAAAAACCGGAGAAGGGATTGATAACCTTCGCGTTGTAATAAAAAATCATTTGACCTCGTCATCGAAAACAACAGAGCTGGTTGCTCTCACAACCGCACGACAATACGATGCGGTTAAACAATGTTGCGACTCCTCTTCGACGGCTTTAAGTTTTCTCAACCCTCGCTCTGTTGAGTTAGAGCTTTGTGCTTTCGAACTACAAAATGCTTTATCATCACTCAATACCGTCCTCGGTAAAACCACTCCTGATGATATTTTGAACAACATCTTCGGTCATTTTTGTGTAGGAAAATAGTTTCACGTGAAACACCCTTTAAAACATTACGAAATTATCGTTGCGGGTGGTGGTCATGCCGGCGTTGAAGCTGCCTATATTTCTTCTTTCCTTGGTCACAAGACTGCGCTAATAACCTTAGATATAAATGCAATCGCACGGATGTCGTGCAATCCTGCAATTGGCGGGCTCGCCAAAGGACAAATTGTTCGTGAAATCGATGTTCTTGGTGGTATTATGCCTCGCGCCGCGGATGTAGCGGGCATTCAGTTTAAAATGCTGAACAAATCCAAAGGGCGTTCTGTTTGGTCTCCAAGGGCGCAGATCGATAAGCGTGTCTATGAAAAACACATACTAAACATACTTCTCAAACAGAAGAACCTTTCAATTCTCTCTGATGAGGTTGTCGATATTCTTGAAGAACAGTCGAACATTGCGGGCGTTATTCTTCGCGGAGGTCAAAGGGTTATGTGTGATCAGTTGGTTTTAACCTTCGGAACTTTCTTAAACGGTCTTGTTCACATCGGACAACGCAAAATCTCTGCCGGCCGTATGGGTGAACCTCGGTCAATAGGTATAACCGAAAGCTTAACCTCAAGGGGGTTTTTGTCCGGACGATTAAAAACCGGAACGCCACCCCGACTAAACTCACAATCAGTTGACTGGAAAAAAACAACCCCTTCGTATGGAGACGAACTTCCTTCTCCTTTCTCGTTTGGAACTAAAAACTTCAACCCACCAAACATCCCCTGTCATTATGTCAAAACCTCGCCGGAGGTTCATTCAGTTGTTCAAACGAACATTCAAAAGTCGCCTATGTTTTCAGGCGATGTTTTTGGTACGGGACCTCGTTATTGTCCCTCAATAGAAGACAAGATTCACCGGTTTTCTCATCATGATTCTCACCTGCTTTTTCTTGAGCCTGAATGGCAAGGATCTCAACAAATATATTTAAACGGGTTCTCTACCAGCCTCCCTGAAGATGTTCAACTTCAGGCGTTGAAAAAAATTCCAGGATTCGAAAACATTGCGTTGTTCCGACCCGGATATGCGATTGAGTATGACTTCTTTCCTCCCGCTCAGCTACACGCAACTCTCGAGTCTAAAAATATATCCGGCTTGTTTTTTGCAGGACAGATCAACGGTACATCCGGCTATGAAGAAGCTGCGGCCCAGGGTCTTATCGCAGGAATAAATGCATCGATTAATCTTTTAGGAGGGCATCGATTCACCCTTGCAAGAAATGATGCTTATATTGGCGTCCTAATCGATGACCTGATCACAAAAGATACGCTTGAGCCTTATCGAATGTTTACCTCTCGAGCTGAGTTTCGATTGTTATTGCGCTATTCAAATGCCGATCGACGTCTTTTGGGTTATTCAAAACGCCATTCTTTGATTCCAGATAATTATTGTCGTTTTCTTGATAAAAAAATCGAAACAACTGATTTACTTTTATCTTCTTTTAATAATAGTGTTTTTCCCAAGGAGCTCAACTCTGCTCTTTCACTTGTCGGACAACCTCACCTTAATCATAAAACTCCAGCGGCTAAAGTATTAAAACGACCCGGCATAACTTGCAACTCTTTCCCCAACCGTTTTTTCTCCCCCTTGGATAACAATAAGTATGAACAACCTATAAAACAAGAGATTGTCGCAGAGGTAGAAGCACTAATAAAATATTCCGGATATATCGAAAGACAAAACAAACAGATTTTACAATTAAAAAAACAAGAAGGATTTGTTATCCCAAATGATTTCGACTATCACTCTGTTCCAAGTCTTTCGAACGAAGGGCGAGAAAAGCTCCTGTTCGTCCGTCCGGAAACGTTAGGTCAAGCTATGCGAATCTCAGGTGTTACCCCGGCTGACATTTCAGTTCTAGCCGTCTTCTTGGTTAAATAGATATCTTTCGCATGGTTTCACGTGAAACACCTATCCTTACGCTTGAACGGTGTTTTCAGCATTTACCACCGACCCTGGTGTCACTTTTCAAGCACGATGCATCTGACAATATTCGGTTTAACTTTCTGTCGGAGCTGTCAGTTTGGTTGCATTTTAACAAACTGCTATGCCCTCTTGTTTGTGTTTGCTCTTCTTTAGAGGAGGCTGAACTTGTTTACCAAACGTCATATTTATTAAATCCTGATCGTCTTTATTTTTTTCCGGAAAGTTCTTCACTGTCTTCTTCGGTTCCAGGATTTATTTCTGAGCACCAACGGTATAAAGAAGAGGCCATTAATGCTCTCATAAATTTTGATGGCATTATTGTTACGACACAGACAGCTGTTGATGAATCTGCAATCCCATTAACCAGCGATAGTGGAATGACTTTGACTGAAGGCTCGAAGATCAGCATGGGGGTGCTGGTTGACCGACTTTTAGAGTGGGGTTATTCACGGGTAGAGAAAACGAACTCACCGAATACATATTCAATTCGCGGTGGAATTTTAGATGTGTTTTTACAATACTCTAAGTATCCGGTTCGTGTTGAGTTTTTCGGGTCAAACATCGAGTCTATTCGAACATACAACCCTGTTTCACAGCGAAGTGTTTCAAGCATTAAACACATTGACGTTTCACCTCCAAGTGATTATTTCAAAGACAATGTAGAGCACAGATCTCTTTTCGATGTTCTCTCTGGTTATATTTTTAAGTGTTTTGTTAATTCAAACGACGGGAAGTGGAGCCTTTCAACAAAACCGTTTTCAGACAATGGTGTGTTGTTTTCCTCGATAGCAATTGAAGAAAAGGATCTTCAGTTTTTATCCGAACCCCCAAGGCCCAAGGGTCAACTTATTATTTTTATAGAGAACGAGTCTCAATTACAAACCCTTAAGAACAAAACGCCCGAGAACGCTCTTTTTGTTTTGGGTGTCTTGCAAAAATCATTTCGGATTGAAAACGTCTTGTTTTTGTCTGGTAATGAATTGGCTGGTCGTACGCCATCCGTTCGGACTCGTTGGGAAACTGAACATATTGGATCAGCTCCCATCTCTTCTCTTCTTTCTTTGTCTGAAGGTGATTATCTTGTACATCGGGATTATGGAATTGGTCGTTATCAGGGACTGTCTGTTCTTAAATCTAAATTTGGGGAACAAGAATGTATAAAAATTGAATATTCCGACAATGCTGCCGTTCATGTTCCTTTAGATAAGTTTAGTCGAGTTCATCGATACATAGGGCGTGATAAAGAATCTGTTTCTCTATCCACCCTTGGATCTCCACGTTGGAAAAATGAAAAAAAACGTGTCGTAAGTGCTACCTCTGATATCGTTCAATCCCTTGTTCGTTATTACAAAGAGCGGAGCAGTGCTCGTGGTTTTGTTTATTCAAAAAATGATCTTGTTTATCGCTCAGTTGTTCGTTCTTTTCCATATGATGAAACCACCGATCAAACTTCCGCCATCTCAGCAGTTGTTGCGGACATGGAAAAAGATCGTCCCATGGATCGTTTGGTCTGTGGTGATGTCGGGTTTGGGAAAACAGAAGTCGCGCTTCGAGCTACTACTAAAGCTGTGATGAGCGGAAAAAAGGTTTTAATTTTAGCTCCAACAACCATTTTAGCAGACCAACATTATATTACGTTTATGAATCGCCTGGGTTCTGTTGGTATCCGTACGGAACTGTTGTCTCGCTTTCGTTCCAAGTCTCAGCAAAGGAAAATCCTTGAAAAAATGATTACCGAGGAGCTGGATGTTGTTATCGGAACCCACCGACTTCTTTCAACTGATGTGATTTTTCCTAACCTTGGTTTGATCATTGTCGATGAAGAACACCGGTTTGGCGTCAAACATAAAGAGCGGTTACGTGAATTAAAACAATCACTGGACGTGCTGACGCTTACAGCAACACCCATTCCTCGAACGCTTCAACAATCTCTGGTAGGTATAAAAGATTTAAGCGTCATTAACACACCACCAAAAACCAGAAAACCCATACATACAACCGTTGGTTATTTTAATTGGTCTGTAATCGAGAAGGTTGTTAACTCAGAACTCTTACGAAACGGACAAGTGTATTTTTTACATAACGATGTTCAAGCTCTTCCTTTTTATTTAGAAGAGCTTCAAATGAGATTTCCGGACGCCTCTATTGTTATGGCTCATGGTCAGATGTTAAGCAGTAGACTTGAGAAAGCAATTTTGGCTTTCTTTTCCGGAGAGGTTGATATTCTTTTGTGTACAACTATCATTGAATCGGGCTTGGATGTCGCAAACGCTAATACGATCATTGTTAACCAAGCTCATAATTTTGGTTTATCTCAATTGTATCAAATACGTGGACGTGTCGGTCGCGGGTTTAGACAAGCACATTGTTATTTATTTATCCCCCCACAAAAAAAGCTGTCCGGAGATGCGTACCAAAGATTGAAAGCGTTGGAGCATTTTACATCATTGGGGTCGGGATACAATATTGCATTAAGAGATCTTGAGATTCGTGGAGCAGGAAATTTATTTGGAACCAAGCAAAGCGGACACATGGCAAAAGTTGGGTTTGAACTTTATTGCAAGCTTTTAGAAGAAGCAGCTGAAGAACAAATCGGGGTTGAAAAAAAGCAAAAGAGCGTTCCAAGCATAACGCTTCATGCCATAACCCTGTTGGATGATGATTATATGCCATTAATTCAAGACAGGTTGTATTTTTACCAACGATTGTCTTCGTGTGATACTTTTTCATCTTACGACGACATTGTTGATGAGTTGGTTGATCGTTTTGGTTCTCCCACGCTAGCAACAAAAACTCTTTTACGATCCGTAAAACTTAGGATCGGTTTGTTGGGGTCTGGTGTATCGTCTATGTCTGTTACTCGCGGTGCAACGAATGTTGTATTTAAAAGTTTTGAACCTTTTGAATCCTTTTCTGATCTGACAAGTCGTGTGGATGTTTGTTTACAACCTTCGTTGCATCCTTATCGCTTTCATAATATAAAACCTGATTCATTTGAATTAAAAATAAACACTCCGTCTTTTGGTGATTCATTAAAGATAGCTGAAGATTTTGTGAAATTGTTTTCAGTTTAAGAATATAGGTAACTTATCACATGAAAAAGCCCATACATCTATTATTTTGCTTGATGTTTTTTCTCGTTTTGTTTTCGAGTTGTTCAAATCAAAAACCTGCCAATGATGTTTGTATCTTAGCGACAGTAAACAACTCTGTTTTAACATGCGACGAAGGGGAGCGCTTATTGTTAAATTTTCCGGCAGGTTCAACCACGCTTTCACATATTGTTTCTTTGTGGGTGGATCGTGAATTACTGTACCAGTCCGGAATAAAAAACAATTTCGACAAAGATCTAAATATCGTGACGTCCGTTCAAGACTTCCAAAAAAAACAGATCGGGAACGCTTATCTTTCTTCTGTATACAACCATAAATACTCGATCACAAAAGATGAAGTGCGAAAGTATTATAAATCTAATTTAACCAACTATGTTCGCAAATCTTCAGAAGCTAAGGTTGTTCATTTTAAATTTGACGATGAAAAAACAGCACGTAAGGTGAAAAAAGCTTTGAGTTCTAAACTTTCCGGAGAAAAAAGAAAAGAACTTTTTTCGCTATACAACGTTGATGTAATGACGGTAAAAAAAGGTACGCTTGTCTCGTCTCTTAATAAAGCTATTTTTACAACAAGAAAGAATGTGGTGGGTCCTGTAAAAACATCCCATGGTTATCATGTTGTGGAGGTTGTCGATCGATTTAAAAAAGGATCTCAAATAGGCCTTGAACAAGTTTATGATGAGATATATCAACGTCTGGTAAATCAACAACTGTCAAAAGCAAGAGTTGAGGTTTTAGATAGTTTGCGTTCTGAAGCCCTTATAAAAATTAATGTGGAGAAACTTCAATGAAAAAGACTCTTTCAAAAACAGTCATTTTGTCTGTAACTATTTTCCTTTTGTCTATTAACTGTCTGTCTGCCCAAGATGACCGTCCGGTAATTGAAGGTGTGGCGGCTGTTGTAGGTGATAACATCATTTTAAAAAGCGATCTTTCTCAAATTCTCGCTATGACTGCAGCAAACGAACGGATCGACTTAACATCTGACCCCGAAAGAGCAAAAGCCTTACAAGAAAGAATTCTACAATCTTTAATTGATCAAAAAATCATCTTGGAAATGGCTGAGCTTGATTCGGTTGTGGTTGAAGATAAAAATGTTGATCGTGCGCTTTCCCAGCAAATAGATCAATTTATCGCCCAATCCGGAAGTGAGGATGCCGCTGAAGATGCCTTAGGACAATCGCTGAAGTCATTTCGCAAGGAATATTGGTTCGACATGAGAGATAAAATGATATCAGAGCAATATCAACACTCTCTTTTATCTTCTATCTCGGTAACGCGCGGCGAAGTAAATAACTTTTTTGAAACCTATAAAGACAGTCTTCCTATGTTTCCAACTCTGGTAAACCTCAGTCATATCTTATTACCTGTCAAACCGGGGACTGAAAGCAAAAATGTTGCATACGGTTTGCTTGACAGCTTACGAAAAGAAATATTAAATGGCGCTGACTTTTCTCAATTAGCAGGCAAATTTTCTCAAGATCCCGGGTCAGCCGGAAAAGGAGGAGACCTTGGGTTTGTTCGACGAGGTACTCTTGTTCCGACCTTTGAATCAACAGCCTTCAACTTAGATGTAGGCACTGTGAGTGATATAGTTGAGACCGGGTTTGGATATCACATAATTGAGGTTCTTGAAAAACAAGGTGAAAAAATCCATGTACGTCATATTTTAATTTCTCCGGAGATAACACAAAGCGATGAATCGGATGCATGGCGATTTACTTCATCGTTAAAGGATTCAATTTCTACTCAAAAAGATTTTGAAGCCTTTGCTTCTCGCTATTCAATGGATGAATCAACTAAAGATTTGGGTGGTGCCCTGGGTTGGGTCGATCCTGCAACCTATCCTATCCCAGAGATTGCACAAGTGATCTATCATTTATCTCAAAATGAATGTAGTCCACCTGTTCAAAGTTCATTTGGATATCATTTGTTGTGGCTTGGAGAACTTCGTCCGGGGGGAGCACCAAATCTGTCAATCCATTGGATTGAGCTTGAGGAAATGACCTTAAATCACAAAAAATTGACTTGGCTCAATGATTGGATGGAAGAATCGAAGAAAAAATTCTTCATTAAAATTGCTTCCAAATAATAAGATATTCATTCATAATAAGTTGTACACAATCTTGTTAAGGGTTTATCCCCTCTTTTCAAACTTTTAAAACAATTTTGATTAAAAAAGATTGTTTTGGATAGCTATAAAAAACTTATCCACACCTAAGTGAAACTTATCCACATAAAGAGATACTTTAACAGGGGTTGGTTTTAAGGGTTGTTAATAGGTATCTGTTAATTGTGAGTTAAAAAAGTTCTCACATGATTAACAGGGTATAATAATAAAATATATTATATATTTCTTCTTAAATAAAATACTATAATATGTTGTTAGTTTATCTTTATAAAATGCTTGTGAAATCTTCCTGAAATTCATAACATTACAAGCCTATTTTTTAGGGTTTACTACAGTTAGAAACGAAAAACATTTTAAGGATTTTTATGAGGCTTTCCACATCAAAATCAGAACTTCAATTAGCGTTACAAAAATTATCAAAAGCGACCCCGACTAGATCAACGCTTCCGATTCTGAATTGTGTTCTTTTTCAAGTTGAAGAAAATAAAACAACATTACGTAGCACCGATCTAGAGATCACTATAATCATTGACTTACCTGCCAGTGTTGAAGAAGTTGGATCTGCTGCAATTCCACTGCAAACATTATTAAACATAACAAACGAACTACCGGAAAGCCGCATTGGGATCACTATCGATCAAGAGCTAAACGTAGAATTAATTACCGATACAGGAAAATATGATTTAAAAGCGAAACCCGCAGAAGAGTTTCCTGCTCCCCCTGATGTTGACACTAGACAGGTTTTTTCGATTGAACCGGAAAAAATGCTGTCCATCATTGATAAAACCTTGTTCGCCGTAAGTCGTGACGAGTTAAAACCCTCTCTTACGGGTGTATTCTTTAGAGTTAGTGACGATCAGTTGGTTTCTGTTTCTACCGACGGTCATCGACTTGTAAGATATGTTAATACAGACTATACTGCCGGTGAGTTTAAAGGGGATGTGATTGTTCCAAGGAAGTTTTTAAGTCTTGTAAGAACATTGCTAAATAAAGAGGAAACCACTCAATTTTGGATGAGTGAAAACCATATGACGGTATCCATTGGGAAAGATATAATCTATACTCGCGTAATCGATGAGAGATTTCCTGATTATGAAAGTGTCATTCCGACAGACAACGACAAAACCTTTTCCACATCAGTGAATGATCTAGCAAGTGCCGTTCGTAGAGTTTCTATCTTTTCTAACAAGTCAACACATCAAATTGCCTTACGTTTAAGCGCTGATAAAAATATTATCACTACAGAGGATCCTGAAAAAGCATCCAAGGCGCAAGAAGAACTAACAGGGGATTTTAGCGGGGATGACATTGTTATTGGTTATAATGCTGCTTATTTGAAAGACTTATTGGTTCATTTAAATAGTGAGAATGTAACTGTTCAGTTAAAATCATCTATAAGTGCCGCTCTATTTGTTCCTGAAAATGTTGATGAAAACACAGACTTAACTATGCTGCTAATGCCAATACGGTTGAATGACTGATCTCTCATTTACCGAATAAATTTACAACTAATATTTTTGATTGGGATCAATGTCCATTAAGGCAATTGAATTAATGTCCTTTCGTAATCACAACTGCGCAGAATTTATATTTTCTCCGGGGGTAAATATCATATGGGGAGAGAACGGATCGGGAAAAACGTCGATTATCGAAGCCGTTCATCTATTGTCGATAGGCAGGAGTTTTCGCACACATAAACGAAAAGACCTGCTGCAAGAGGGAAAGAAAAATTTTCAAGTAAAGGGTGTGTTTGAAAAAGATAAAAAACACGATAAAATTCAAGTGAATCAACTCGAAGATGGAAAAAGAAAAACGTTTATTAACAATGTTTCAATAGACGGATTAAAAGAGCTTGTTGGTCGACACCCTGTTGTATTGCTTTCACCTGAGGAGCAAAACATCACAAAAGGCAGTCCAAAAGATCGTAGACAATATTTTGACAAGTTGTTTTCTGTCGTTTCTTCTGAATATATGGAAACATTAATCCAATTCAACAACGTGCTAAAACAAAGAAACGCATCGTTACAGGCGTGTAAAGAGAACCGAACAAGTCTTTTAGAAGTTGAAGCCTGGGAAGAGCCATTAGCTAAAGCATCTGTTGAGCTTTGGGAATTAAGAAAAAATCTATTTGATGAACTCTGTGAACACTACAAGAAAGCAGTAAATAACTACAAAGAAAACACGACACTAACTGTTAATTATAAACAAAAAGATGAAGTTGTTTTTGAAACCTTCTTAGAACAATTAAAAGATCGAAGAAACAAAGACATCATAAGTACAACCACCAGCGTTGGTCCGCATAAAGATGAATATAGCTATACATTTAATGGAAAAGATTTACGTCCGTTTGCATCTCAAGGAGAACATAAGCTAGCTTTAATTTTGATTAAACTTGCAGAACTTTATTTCATTAAAGAACAAAAGGGCGATTCCCCGGTTTTTTTATTAGATGATCTTTTAGCAAAACTGGACAAAACCAGAGCAGGGAAAGTGATTTCTTTGTTAACAAAATCAGCCCAAACTATTATTACGACAACAGACCTGACCTATATTAATAAATGGAACACCGAATGGTCTGAAGAAGAAATTAACAGCATCCATTTGGAGAAACCGTGCAAAGCCTAAAAACAGCACTAGACGGTTATTTAAAAAAAGTGGGACTTGAAAAAGCAGTAGCACAAAGCGCCGCACTACACAAATGGAAAGAAGCCGTAGGAGACGCAATTGCATCCAACACAACCCCGGTCGATGTTCGATTTGGAAAGATGACGGTGAAAGTAACAACTCCGGTGTGGAGACAAGAGCTTCAACTGCAAAAAAAAGAAATAATCGAAAAATTAAACAATTCAATTGGTAAAAATGTGATTAAGGAAATACAATTTATATGAGCAACAAAACAACACAATACAGCGCAGAGAAAATCACAGTATTAAAAGGATTAGAAGCTGTAAGAAAAAGACCGGCAATGTATATAGGCGATGTTGGAAAAAGAGGCCTTCATCACCTTGCCTATGAGGTTGTCGACAACAGCGTAGATGAAGCACTTGCAGGACATTGTACTAAAATTTTAGTATCTTTAAACAAAGACGGTTCCGTTTCAGTCGAAGACAATGGTCGAGGAATTCCTGTTGATATACACAAAGAAGAAAAGAAACCCGCATTAGAAGTGGTTATGACGGTTTTGCATGCGGGAGGGAAGTTTGACAAAGGATCGTATAAAGTGTCAGGTGGTCTTCATGGTGTTGGTGTTTCGGTGGTTAATGCGCTGTCAGAGTCCTTAACAGCTGAAGTTCACAGAGATGGAAAAGTTCATCGACAGACCTATGTTCGAGGGATAGTGAATTCCAAGCTTGAGGTTGTTGGCAAAACAAAGAAGACAGGTACGCGTATAACCTTTCTGCCTGATCCGGAAATGTTTCAAGTTTTAGTTTTTGAGTTTGATATTATATCAGACAGACTTCGTGAATTAGCCTATCTGAATCGCGGTCTTGAAATCATCATTAACGACGAACGAGAAGATGAGATTCGCACAGAAGTGTATAAATACAAAGGTGGAATCAGTGATTTTGTAAAATTTCTAGACAGTAGCAACCATCCAATCCACGATAAAATTATTACCGTAAACAAAGAAAATGTCGACGTCCCTGTTGATGTTGCTCTGCGTTACAGCTCAAGCTATACAGAAAACATTTTAACGTTTGTTAACAACATAAACACCATTGAAGGGGGAACCCATCTTTCGGGGTTTAGGTCTGCGTTAACGCGGGCAATGAATAACTATGCGTCTAAAAACAATCTCATTAAAGCAAAAAAGAATGAGAACATATCTATCACCGGTGAAGACTTTAGAGAGGGACTAACGGCAATTGTTTCTGTGAAAGTTGCAGAACCTCAATTTGAAGGCCAGACAAAAACAAAACTTGGAAACGGTGAAGTAAAAGGAGTTGTGGACGCAATTGTTTATGAAGGAGTGCAGGCGTTTCTAGAAGAAAACCCATCGATAGGCCGAAAAATTGTAGAAAAAGCCCTGATGGCTGCAAGAAGTCGATCAGCTGCAAGGAAAGCCCGAGAGCTCATTCGAAGAAAAACAGCTCTTGGTAGCACTACACTTCCGGGTAAGCTGGCAGATTGCTCTAACCGCGATCCGTCACTAAGCGAACTTTATATGGTTGAGGGAGATTCTGCTGGTGGTACCGCAAAACAAGGTAGAGACAGACGTTTTCAGGCTATTTTACCGCTTCGTGGTAAAGTAATTAACGCTGAAAAAGCCCGAGTGGACAAACTATTATCTAATAACGAAATACAATCTATTATTACTGCACTAGGAGCAGGTTTTGGTGGTGGAGGTGACGAAGAAGGTGAAAAGTCCGCAACCGACTTTGATATTGAAAAACTCCGCTATCACAAAATCATCATAATGACAGACGCAGATGTCGATGGTAGCCACATCAGGACACTGCTACTAACATTCTTCTATAGAAAGATGTTAGAAATTATTACCAACGGATGTCTGTTCTTGGCCCAACCCCCTTTGTATCGAGTTAAGCAAGGCTCAAAAGCTTTGTATGCTTACGATGACAATGAACGCGACTTGATGATGGAACGAATGAGGCGTGAAAACAAAACTCAAAAAATAGACATACAGCGATATAAGGGTCTTGGAGAAATGAATGCCGAGCAGTTATGGTCTACCACAATGGACCCAGATAGAAGAACGCTGTTACAAGTGTCGATTGATGATGCGGCAGAAGCCTCAAAAGTGTTTCAAGATCTCATGGGTGCCGATGTGGAAACACGAAGAAAATTTATCGAAACAAACGCCAGATTTGTTGTTAATCTGGATGTTTAAAGACCGAAAAGAAGAAAACAGTTAAGAATTATAAAGGAATAAAAGTGGATATTGCACGAGAAAACACGATCAACCGAGACATTGTCGAGGAAATGCGTGAGAGTTATTTGAATTATTCTATGTCCGTTATCGTTTCGAGGGCTCTACCTGACGTAAGAGATGGACTAAAACCGGTTCACCGTAGAATTCTTTATGGAATGAACGAGTTAGGTTCCCAATGGAATCGCGCCTATAAAAAATCCGCACGTATTGTGGGTGATGTTTTGGGTAAATATCATCCGCATGGTGATTCGTCAGTTTATGATGCTTTAGTAAGGATGGCACAAGACTTTTCAATGAGATATGAGTTGATTGACGGGCAAGGAAATTTTGGTTCAATTGACGGCGATAATGCAGCAGCAATGCGCTACACAGAGTCAAGAATGACTCGAATGGGAAGCGAACTATTAAAAGATCTAGACAAAGAGACCGTCGACTGGACGCTGAACTTTGATGAAACGTTGAAAGAACCTATTGTCCTCCCTTCAATGGTGCCAAACCTTTTGGTTAACGGTTCAGAAGGAATCGCGGTGGGTATGGCCACCAAGATTCCACCTCACAACCTTAATGAGGTTATTGACGGTTTAATCGCACTGATTAACAATCCCGAGACACCAATCGAAGAGTTGATTGAACACGTTAAAGGACCAGATTTTCCTACCGCGGGGATTATAATGGGTGTAGATGGAATAAAAGAAGCGTACACAACCGGTAGGGGTAAAATCAAAGTACGAGCCCGGGCATTTGTTGAAATGTTGAAATCAGGAAAAGAAACCATTATAATAAGCGAGCTACCCTTTCAGGTTAACAAAGCTTATTTAATTGAAAAGATCGCCGACCTTGCAAGGGATAAAAAAATAGATGGAATTACTGATATCAGAGACGAGTCGGATAAAGATGGAATCCGGATCGTTATTGATATTAAAAGAGACTCTATCCCCGAAGTCATCCTAAATCAATTGTACAAACATACACAACTACAAGACACGTTTGGGATCATTTTATTGGCCTTGGTTAATGGTATCCCGAAAGTGATGAGTTTAAAACAAATTCTTGGTCACTTTATTGATTTTAGACACGACATTGTAGTAAAAAGAACAACATATGATTTAAAACAGGCAGAAGCCCGGGCACATATTCTCGAAGGTTTGAAAATCGCTTTAGATAATATAGATGAAGTAATTGCCATAATTCGAGGGAGTAAAGATCCAAAAAGCGCTAAAGAGGGACTGATGAACTCGTTTGACCTGTCAGAAAAACAAGCACAGGCCATTCTTGACATGCGTTTACAAAAACTGACAGGCTTAGAAGTCGGAAAAATAATCGAAGAGTACAAAGAACTATTAAAAACAATAGCACACTTGAATGGTATCTTGGAAAACAAACACCAACGAATGGAAATCATCAAAAACGAACTACGTGACTTAAAAGATCAGTTCGGCGACGAAAGAAGAACGGAGATTCTCCCATACGGTGTAGATTTTTCAATCGAAGATATGATCGCACAAGAAGACATGGTCTTAACAATCACCCATAACGGCTATATCAAAAGGACTCCGGTCAGCACATACAGAAGTCAACGAAGAGGCGGTAGGGGTATACAGGGAGCAGGATCAAGAGAGGAAGATTTTGTTGAACATTTGTTCATAGCAAACACTCATGATTACCTGCTCTTTTTTACGGATAGAGGAAAATGTTATTGGTTAAAAGTATATGACGTTCCTCAGGGAGGTCGAGCCGCAAAGGGGCGCGCAATTGTAAACATAATTGGATGTGAACCTGAAGAAAAAATCGAAGCCTATGTAAGTGTAAAAGAATTCGATGATAATCGATATATCGCTATGGCTACGCAAAACGGGATCGTTAAAAAAACAGTTTTATCTGCATATGGCAACCCAAGAAAAGGCGGCATTTATGCGATAGACATCAGAGAAAACGACAAGCTGATTGAAGCAAAAATTACAGATGGTGAAAACGATATCCTTTTGGGAACGAGAGAAGGAAAGTCCATTAGATTTTCGGAGAGCAATATACGTCCAAGTGGACGAAAAACGATGGGAGTTAAAGGAATTACACTTAGCTCTGCAAACGACCTGGTGGTTGGAATGCTTGTAGTGAAAAGAGAAGGAACTATCCTAGTAGCGACAGAAAAAGGATATGGAAAACGCACCGACATTATTCAATACAGAACTCAAACCCGCGGCGGTAAAGGCGTAATGACCATGCGTACGAACGACAAGGTGGGAAAAATGGTTGCGATTATGGAAGTTGTTGACCAAGACGATTTAATTGTGATTACAGATAGGGGTGTTTTAATGCGCCAGCCGATTGCTGATATCCGAACAATTGGGCGAGTTACACAGGGAGTTAAATTAATTAAACTGGATGAGGGCGCTACAATATCCTCGATAACCAGAGTGGTACATGAAGACGAAAAGAAAGACGACATTCCAACAGCTGACCAACTAAATATTGAAGGCGTTGTTTCAACCGATTAGTGAGCTTAACAAACACCTTAGAGCGAATTCAGCACGAGATTGAAGAAGCAATTCTTCGAACAGGGCAACAACATCCCGTAAAAATTATTGCGGTTACAAAAAACCACCCAGCTGAATTAATCAGCAAAGCATACAATGCGGGTATCGTTGAAATTGGCGAAAATCGAATTCAAGAAGCCGAAGCCAAATTCCACAATATAAAAGACTGCCCAAATTTAAAAAAAAGAATGATTGGGCATCTTCAATCCAATAAAGCCGGAAAAGCAGTAAAACTCTTTGATACGATCGACTCCATAGACTCATTAAAACTGGCAAACAAAATATCAAATAAAGCAATTGAATTAGAAAAAAACATTCCGGCGCTATTGGAGATAAACACAAGTGGAGAAATCCAAAAGTCAGGATTTAATCCAAAGGATGTTGAAACGATATTGCAGTGCTTAGAAGTTAAAAATTTAGATGTTCAAGGACTGATGACGGTTGGCCCATTAACCGACAATGAAAAAATAATAAGAAACTCGTTTCAGAATTTAAGATCATTGCTTGAAACAATAAACGAACAACGATCAAAAGATCAAAAAAAACTTAAAGAACTTTCAATGGGGATGAGCGGCGATTATAAAATAGCAATTGAAGAAGGTAGTACAATGATTAGACTCGGAACCATTTTGTTTGGAAAAAGAAACTATTAATACGCATGCATAATAAAATCTATATATACTCATTCCGCGATCCGAGAGAGTGGGGTTTTGAAATAGAGAGACCACAAAACACAAATGGGCACCGACTGTTTAAAGCGAAAGAGAAAACAATCATTTCTCCACAAAAATTAACAGCGGATTTTATTTCTCCGCAAACAATTGACTCTTTAAAAAATGAATTAAAGATAAAAACTGTTTTATTTATTGATGCTTTAAAAAACGTAGAAGATATTGTGGAAATTTCTGACCACACGAATCGCTCAGGAATCAACTTATTAAAAGGTAAAACACCATTTAAAGACCTACCAAGATTTCCGGATATGAGCCATGTTTACAACCCCACTCAAACATTAGACAAAGCCATCGTTCACACCATTGGCCCGGATAGGTTTAAAGCTGAGAAGAGCAACAAAACCGCATGGAGCGAAACAGCGGGAATTATCACTCCGGTTTTACACTATTGTGGAATTAATGTTTGGGCTGTTGGTTGTTCACTCAATCAAAATCACTCCCTAAAGACATTCGTCCAAACGTTTAGTTAGTTGTGTTTGAATCGGGGAGTTTGGAAAAAACAAACAGATCAAAGACAACACCGAGAAACCCGCCAACCAAGAGACACAAAGCAACAAGAACTAATTTTTCACTGACCATGTTGGCTAAAAAAGAATTAGGTTTTACAGATCATCCACGCACCGATGAGAACAAACCCAACGCCGGCAATATAATGAAGATATTTTTCGTTAATATAATTAGAAGCAACACTGCCAAAAAACACACCAATAGCTGAAGCTGCTATGAGCGCTAGCGAAGAGCCAAGAAACACCGTAAATCGACTGACATCATTGTTCGAGGCAAATAACATAGTTGCAATCTGAGTTTTATCACCTATTTCTGCTATAAAAACAGTGGTAAACACTGTTAAAAATACACGAATATCCATATTTATTTCCTTCTATTAAAATCTCAAATGCCGAGAAGTGATTTTGCAATTTTAGAGCCGAGATCAATATTGTTTAGCGCTAGAGCAATATTTGCCTTTAAGCTCTGTCCGCCTGAAAAATCTTTTATCTTTTTTAAAAGAAAAGGCGTTACATCTTTACCAGCAATGCTTTTTTCACGGCACTCTTTCAGTGCGGATTTGATATAAATTTCTATTTTCTCACCAGGGATCTCAAACTCGTCAGGGATGGGGTTAGCGACTAAAAGTCCGGAGCGAAGATTTAGAGAACAATGATGATGGTATATCTGTGCAATTTCTTCTGGAGACTCGACAACTGCTTGAACAGGGAGGCCGGAAGATTTAGAGTAAAAAGCAGGAAAATCTTGCGTTTGATAACCCAAAACCGAAACAGACCCAGACTCTAAAACCTCTAGAGTTTTTGGAAGGTCTAAAATTGCTTTAGCGCCGGCAGAGACAACAATTACAGGGGTTCTGCCAAGCTCGATAAGGTCCTGCGAAACATCAAATGTGTTTTCAACATTTCGATGAACCCCTCCAATACCCCCTGTGGCAAATACAGAAATTCCTGAAAGATGAGCGAGAACCATTGTTGCAGAAACAGTTGTGGCTCCGGACTTTTGTTTGGACAGAACAACAGGAAGATCACGAGAGGCTGTTTTATTTATGGCAACACCCTCTGCAACGCGGGTTAAAGCAGAATCGTTTAAACCGACATGCACAACCCCATCCAAAATTGCGATCGTTGCAGGCGTGACCCCGTTTGTTCTGGCAAGAGATTCAGCTTTTTTTGCAAAAGTTAAACTGTCCGGAAAGGGCATTCCGTGTGCAAGAATTGTTGACTCAAGCGCAATGACAGGTTGTTTGTTGTTGAGGGCGGTTTTTACTTCGTCGCTAAATTGGAATCGATTATTTAGGTAATTCAAGAGTATATTGTCCTTCGTTAAAAACAAGTTTACACAGGAAATACTAATGAAAAAAAGCCAAGATAAATTATTTCAAACTGCGTTGATCCTTGCACAGATAACTGTATTTTACAATATCCTAGAAGGTGCCATTTCCGTATTTTTTGGCTTTGAAGATGAGACGCTTTCATTGTTAGGTTTTGGTGTTGATTCGTTTGTGGAAGTAATCTCGGGGATTGGCATTTGGCACATGATATTAAGGATGAAAAATAACGAATCGGAAAACCCCGATGTTTTTGAAAAAACAGCACTAAAAATAACCGGCTCGGTCTTTTATGTGCTTACCATTGGATTGTTAATTACGTCCGGTATAAATCTTATACAAAACCACCACCCCATTACAACATTTTGGGGAATTGTTATTTCAGTTGTTTCGCTAGTTACAATGTGGTTGTTGATTCACTATAAAAAGAAGGTTGGCAAGGAACTAAAGTCAGATGCAATTTTATCTGATGCTAATTGCACAAAAGTATGCTTTTACTTATCAGCCGTTTTGCTTATTTCAAGCTTGGGTTATGAGCTCACCGGTATCGGAGGGTTGGATTCTATTGGAGCATTAATCATCGCATGGTTCTCTTTTAAAGAAGGGCGAGAAGCTTTTGAAAAAGCAAAAGGCAAAGCCTGTGGGTGTTGTAGCAAAACATAATACACGCCAAACAAAAGACAATAGATTGCACTAAAAAAACAATTAGAATTTTCAACAGAAATTTTATTGTTTTTTGAGAAGAAAAGACACGAAAACACTGCGATTTTATCTTGACATCCTTGATGAATTTGGGGTAATATGAGACCGTATCCGTCCTTTGTTCGGGCGGGTGTTATTCACATCCGAGGTACATAGATTTGAAAATAGAGGCGCACATGAAAAGGACCACGTATATTATTGCAATCTTTACGTTTTTATTGTCTCTTGTTTTTGCAGAAGATTTTACAATAAAAGGAGTTGTAAAAGATTCAAATGGAAACAAGGCAAAAAAGATAACGGTGTTGTTGTTGGGCGAAGAGAGAGCCGAAATACAGCGAACAACAACAGGCGGAATGTTTAAAAAGGGAAAATTTAAATTAAAAAAAGTTTTACCCGGCGAATATACTCTTGAAGCAAATGGTGGAGAACTTGGCAAGGTGTTTTATCCCGTGTCAGTCACCAATGGAGACATAAATGGCATTGAACTAACCTTGGCAAGCCCACAGATTACAAGCGAGCAAAACACAGTTGTCGATGATGTTTTTACAATACAACCGGGAGAACAATCAGAGGGTCCTTCAAAAGACTATATAACAAATGAACTGAGCTTTGAAATCAAAAAAATGGCTGCTGAGATCAAACACTTAAATACAGAATTGAAGGATTTAAAATCTCTTAGCAAAATGTGGGTAAACCCTCTTGCTGTTTATTCTAAAGAAATAATTTTAAAAAATGGCAGCACTGTATTTGGGAAGATTATCTATCAAGATGATAAAAATTTGAAAGTTGAAACACTGGTGGGTTATCTTATTATTAACAGAGAAAATGTTGTTCGAGTTATTGACAATATTGTAAGTGAAGAACAACAAGAATACGTGCCTGAACAGATCCGCGATAGCTATACTCCACCTCCAATGCCAAAACTGGCTGAACCAAAATACACCTCTCCAAGCCCTCTGGACAGAGAAACAGCAAAAAAATATTCAGCGAACTGCGTTTTGGTGGGCAACATTACCGAAAAGAAGGACAACCAAGGAAATATTATTTTTACCGGAGAAATTAAAAACATAGGTGGCCGAAGATCAGACTTTGTTAAGGTTGATTTTGTCTTTAGAAAAAATTGGAGCGGAGAAACAAAAACCTTAACGACCTTTGTTCGTGGTGGATACCATACTTTTGATTCCGGAATTACAACAGACGCAACCCTTCTTCCGGGCGCCACAGGAACCTTTGAGTTATATATTCCTTATTCCTTTGGTTCCTTTATCGGATATTCTTATTCGATCGGCTGGGAAGAATATGAATGAAAACCAAAAAATGATTTTAAAGAAAGTAGATCGACCAAAATGAGACAAAGAAAAAGACTATTATTCATCGGTTTGTGCTTAGGGTTTGTTGCCATAGGGTTGAGTTCAACGCGCGTTGCATATACACGACCCGGGCATATGATGAAAATACCCTTTAGCAGCGTTGAGCGCAGTCCGTATTTGTTTCGCGCAGGCTTTGGCCTCGAGCTTCACAATATGAACCCGATTAACACAGCCAAAGGTGTGTATTTTGATTCAGAATTAGGAAAGAATTTTCTTTTGGGGTTTTCTGCAGTAACAAGAGCGGACACAGCCTCTTTATCTGTTCTGGGTGAAACGCAAAGTTTAATTCCGGTTGAATTTGGATTCCATCTACAACAGCGCGTATACACCTATAATGATATTTCTATATCAATTGGTTTGCAAGATATTGTTTTTCAGAACCAAAATGACGAAGGTCTCCAGTTAAATCCCGACAAACTCTCGTTTTTCACAGTGATCAATAGCGAAAAAACGATTGGCTCATATGCCATGAAGACATTTATGGGCTTTGGAACTGGGAGCCTTGCCCCAATCACACCGGACACGGGAAGCGTTGCTGTAGATACAACAAACAACACAAGCATAAAGACAGGAGTGTTTTTAGGGTTTATACTTAACACGCCCTATTTTAAAAACTGGGGCGGATTAGATCTAGTGGGTGAATTCGACGGGACAGGTGTCAATGTGGGACTCCGCATCCCCCTTACCTCGGATTATCGCCTGAACATAGGATTCACCCACATAGAAAAACTACCGGAGTGGAATACAAAATATTGGACCGGACACCCCGGTATTACCTTTGGCATTGATATGTCTGTGCCTAAAAAAGGTTCTGTTTCTCAATCATCAGGAACATCTGCTCCCTTACCCGCATCCGTGGAAACAATTAACGGTGATGGAACCAGAGCAGATGTTGACTCAACGTTGCTTGCTGCCGATTTTGCAGTCATTGCGATTAAAGACTCCATTAATATGATGAACAACGAGATGAGGAACTTAATAACAAGACTATCTGCAAAAGAACAGGAATCCAGATTTCTTGAAGATGCGCTAAAAACACTTCGACTTGATAAAAATGTTGCAGAGAAAAAAACAAACGAAGCGATGAGACATCTTTCTCGATCTTTGCGGTATTTTTACCAAGGAGATTATCGCGGGGCACTCAAAGAAGTTGAAGCTGCAATTGATGAAAATCCGGGATTGGCATTGGCATACGCACGTCGAGGTTCTATTTATTATAAACTAGGGGACATTCAACGCGCTACAATTGATTGGAATCTTGCACTTCGTTTAGATCCGGAATATGATGATGTAAGAAATATTTTAAAAGCGCTTCGTGAAAACCGCCTACAAACTACAAGCACTATTGAGGAATAACATATGGATATTGCAACCATTATCGGAATCATTCTAGGACTGGTGTCTATTGGGGCAGGGATCTTCTTGGCCGCATCTTCTGCCGGAGCAGAAATGGGTGTGTTCTTATCTACGTCCAGTTTTGCAATTGTTTTTGGAGGAATGCTGGCATCCGTTTCGGTTGCCTTTCCCCTTAAAGAAGTTTTACAATTGACAACAGCTATGGCTGCCGTGTTCAAGGGAAGTAAACGAACACTCGCCGCCGTCGTAGAGGAAGCAGTAAAGATTTCTGAAGTTTCAAGAAAAGGGGGAACAATAGAGCTCGAAAAAAATCTGGAATCCATTAAAGATCCATTTTTTAGAGACGGGGTTGAAATGGTTGCTACAGGATATTCAATTGAAGAACTAACAGATGTGATGAACACATCCATTGATTATCGTGAAATTCGAGAACGAAGCCAAGCTGAACTTTTTAAAACAATGGGGACAATGGCTCCGGCTTGGGGAATGATAGGAACATTGATTGGCTTGGTAATTATGTTGGCTGGATTTGGTAGCGGTGGCAGTGGCATGAGCGCACTGGGAGCCGGAATGTCCGCAGCGCTGATTACAACATTTTATGGTGCTGTTTTTGCAAACTTGTTTTTCTTGCCAATGGCCGCAAAGCTTTCCACGCGGATCGCGTTTACGAGCACAACTCAAGCCATGTTTGTCGAAGCGTCAAGACTTGTCTTGCAGAAAAAACACCCCCTGATTGTCCGTGAAAAACTGAACGCTTTTATTCCTCCAAAAGAACGCGTGAGAAGCGAATAGGAGCTTCTGTGGCAATTACTTCACAGGAAAAAAAGAAATATATCGACAAAGGGCGTCGCCAGATAGAAGAAGGTCTGCCCGGATGGTTTGGTACTTTTGCAGACATGATGACACTGCTCTTTGCATTTTTTGTGCTGGTTGCAGCGATGTCAACCATTGATCCGGTAAAGTTACAACAGCTTGCCGACGCTATGGGTAAGTCCGTAGGAAAGAAAATAAAAGTTGAGAACCAAGCCATGAACTTGGCAGATGTTAAAAAAGAAGCCGACGAAATCGTTGAACAAATGGAGGCCGACCCACAAACAGGCGACAAACCGGTTGAAATAAAAACCAGTCAAAAAGGGATCAGCATCGAGATCAAATCAGATATCAGTTTTAAATCAGGCTCAGCAGTTTTAACATTCAAAATCTTTCCTATACTTGATCAAATTGTACCCTTGATTGAAAAATCGCCCTTTCAAATTGCAGTTGAAGGCCACACAGACAGTCAACCGATTTCAGATAAATTTAAAGAACAGTACCCGACAAACTGGGAATTGTCAAGCGCAAGAGCGGCGGTTGTAACAAGAGAATTGATAAATCGAGGAGTCTCTCCGACAAGATTGCAAGCGGTCGGATATTCAAAATATATTCCCAGAGACCGACCAACGGATCGGGTTATTGATGAAAAAATGATAGAAGAATTAAACGCAACAAAGGAATTAATGTCACGAAACCGACGTGTTGAAATTACATTTTTAGCACCGGCAGGCTCGTTGAATTAAATGACAAGAGGAAACACTATGAAAAAACACCAGATTTATTCTAATTGGATTATGGCGCTGGTTTTTGCATCCAGTCTGGTCTTCGGACAGGAATCAACCTATCTTACGCAAAAACTAATGGTTGAAAACGATCTACGAGAACGCATCTCAGATGCACTCTCAAAGATTATTGATGAATCAAAATATGTGATTGATGTTAGCGTTGATCTGAAAATTACGGATGCAGTAGAAGAGCAAGTCACTGTCACGACCGGCGATAGTTCGCCCGTCCCTCAGAGTGTACCTCAATCGGTAGTTGTAGAACAAGAAGAAAAAACAAAAACACCCAAAACAACAGAATCTCAAACCACATCATTGGTTGGACTGCCGATCCCAGGGTTTGAATTTGAAGTACCGGCCATTGAAGAAGTCGTTGAGGAAGAACCTCCTTATGAAGAACCAACGACCGAACAACAAACTGAAGTTGTTGAACAAAAAGAGAAAGAACCGTCTCTTTCAAAAACATCTATATTTAAAAGACCGTCGATAGCAGAAGTTAGTCAATTAAAGATCAGTTTAATTTTAAATGAAGGCGCAGCGCCAGAGCTTATTGAAAACATACGCCAAATTGTAATGATGGCATCAAGATTTAATCGAGCCCGCGGAGACGTCCTCAGTATTATGACAGCCAGCTTTAAAGAACGCAGAGATGAAAAAACGGCTGAACAAGTTCTTTTAAAAACAATTGCCGAAAAACTTGACAATATGGAGAAAGAAAAGACAGACCAAGCAAACAATCAAGAAGACTGGCAAAAAGAATTAAATCAATACAGAGAAGAAGAGCAAACAAGAAGACAAGAAGACAGACAATATCTACAAACGTTGCTTACTCAATTTGAAAAAGAAGAACAAGAAAGAGCCTTTAGAAAAGAACGAGAGCGGATCATACAGCAAGACTCAATGCAGATCCAAATATTAAAACAACAAATTGATTCTCTACGAGCTTCATTAGAAACAACCCCAACATCAGAAGAAGAGGCAGAAACTCAAACAGAAATTGATCAAAGAGAATTGCTGATTGCACAAATAGATGCTCAACTCACTGACAGACTAGGTTCTTTAGAAGAAGTTCAGGAAGACTTAGACCGTCAGTTAAACGAAGATAACAACAACACAACCCTGACGCTGGTGTTTATATTGGGCGCATTAGTGTTCATTTTGCTGTTGGTGTTGGTTGCATTAATTGCAGGCCGAACAAAACAACAAGCTTATCCACCGCCACCATGGATGTATCCTCCTAAAAAAAAGAAAAAAAAGAAAAAAAAAACAGAAGCTAAAGCCGTAAAAGAAACACCAAAAGACAGTGATGATAAACCAACAGAAAATACTGCAACGATTGAACCGACAAAAGAGGAAGATATTAGCGTGCTTCAAAGCGAGATTAACGACATCAGAAAAGCGGTGGTCTCAATGAGTGTCGGACAACCAAACACAGCAACGCGAATTGTACAGGAATGGCTAGAGGACGAGACACTGCCCGCAGCACCAGAGCCAGAAAAAAAAGAAGAAACTTCTGATGACGAAAAGAAGAAATAGGAATTTATTATGAGTGCAGACAACATACGCCTTTCAGGATTACAAAAAGCAGCCGTCCTCTTCTCGGTTTTAGGTGAAAACTTAGCCTTGACGCTGGTTAAGGGCTTGACAAAAACAGATATCCGAAAAATTCGGGCAACAATTCCAGAAATTAAAAACATCTCTTTTCAAGTAAAAAAACAAGTGATAGAAGAGTTTTATTTTAATTTTGTCAGTGAAAAATTTCAAGAAACAGATGACGATGAACCCGCAAAACCCTTTGAGTTTCTTGACAACCTGACAGATGAACAGCTTGCGGCCCTCCTTTCAACAGAAGAACCACGGGTGGTTGCAATTGTTCTTGCACAAATATCTCCAGAAAGAAGAATGGTCGTAATGAATCGGATGGAGCCAGAAGAAAAAGGCAAAGTTCTGATCCAAATGGGGAACTTGGTAAACGTACCACTTGAAGCAGTTGTAAATATTGCCACAGATTTAAAACGCCAAGCTCAATTTTTACCAAAAACAGTAAAATTCTCCAGAGGTGGTGGAAAAGAGATCGCTGAAATATTAAGCTCAATGAGCCAATATGAAGAAGAAAGATACTTAGAAACACTAGAGAGAGAGACGCCGGAACTGGCAAGAGAGGTGAAAAAACACCATCTTACGTTTGATGATATTTTTGAATACTTTCCTGAAAACCTAATCAGAGATATCGTGAATTCAGTTCCAGATTTAGACACGGTAGCCATGGCATTAAAAGGGTTGCCCGAAGAAGATATCCAAAAAATAATTGAGACCTTACCACAGAAGAAACAAGCAATGTTTGAGCCCGTAGAAGGCGCTGTTCCAAAAAGAGAAGTAGACGCTGCGAGAAAAATTATTGTAACGCGCGCTCGCGAAATGGAAAAAGAAGGCGCTTTTCACCTTGAAGATGTTGTTGGCGGTGGAGAGATGGTCGAATAAACTATCTATAGATTGTTTATTGCCACGTGTTTGAATAACCCCTGAAAAACAAAACTGTATCAGGGGTTATTTTTATATAATAAACAAAATTAAAAAGAGAAGAACATGGAGAATAAATCAAATATAAGAACGATAATAGAACCGTTTACGATTAAATCGGTTGAACCCATTCAAATGACGACAAAAAAAGAACGGGAAGAAATATTAAAAAAGGCAGATTACAATCTGTTTAAAATTCAATCTCAAGATGTGATAATTGATCTATTAACCGATAGTGGTACCGGCGCAATGAGCTCGGAACAGTGGGCCGCTATTATGAGAGGTGATGAATCGTATGCGGGAAGCCAAAGCTTTCAAAGGTTTGAAAAGACAGTTAAAGACATCTTTGGGTTTAAACATATAATACCCACACACCAAGGGCGCGCAGCAGAACGAATATTATTTTCTGTGGCATGTAAAAAGGGAGATGTTATTCCAAACAACATCCATTTTGATACAACACGAGCGAACATTGAATTTCAAGGAGCAATTGCGGAAGACCTTGTAATAGATGAAGGAAAAGACACCCAAAGTAAACACCCATTTAAAGGAAACATGGATGTTCTCAAATTAGAAGAACTCATTCATAGAATGGGCGTAGACCGCATCCCCTTTTGTATGCTTACCGTGACCAATAATTCCGGAGGAGGCCAACCGGTCTCATTGGAAAATATAAAAGAGGTTAAGCAGACACTATTAAAACACAACATTCCGTTATATTTCGATGCAGCCAGATTTGCTGAAAATGCATACTTTATTAAACTCAGAGAAAAAGGATACGAAAATTGGTCCATCAAATCAATTGCAAAAGAAATGATGAGCTATGCTGACGGCTGTACAATGAGTGCAAAAAAAGACGGACTAGTTAATATCGGTGGATTTTTATGTACAAACGATGACTTCCTCGCCAAACAAGAAAAAGATTTATTAATACTCACCGAAGGATTTCCAACATATGGAGGGTTGGCGGGACGCGATCTTGACGCAATGGCCACAGGACTCCAAGAGGTCTTAGATGAAGATTATTTAAAATATCGAATAGCAGAAACACAGTATTTAGGAAAATATCTTGGAGACCTGGGCTATCCGATTGTACAACCTCCTGGAGGTCACGCAGTATATTTAGACGCAAAAACCCTCCTACCCCACATCGACCCTTTAGAATACCCAGGACAAAGCCTTTCGATCGAACTGTATTTAGAAGGAGGAGTACGAACCGTTGAAATTGGTTCAGTTATGTTCGGTAAGGTTGATAAAGAAACAGGAAAAGAGACACCTTCGGAGATGGAATTGGTTCGCCTGGCGCTTCCTAGACGTACACACACACAAAGCCACATTGATTATGTAATTGAAGTCGCAAGAAATGTTTATGAAAGACGTCACAAATTGAGGGGTTATAAAATTGTCGAACAACCGGAATATTTACGACACTTCACAGCTAAGTTTGAACCACTATAAGAAGTAAAAATATGATTAAAATAAAAAAGGGCAGATTACTGCCCTTTTTTATTGAACTGTAAAAGCTCTCTTATTTGTTTTTTAGCGTTGCATGAGCTGCGGCTAGGCGAGCAACAGGAACTCTAAAAGGTGAACAACTAACGTAGTTCAGACCTGCCCGATGACAGAAATCAACACTGTCAGGATCACCACCATGCTCACCACAAATACCAACCTTTAGATCGTTGCGAACGCTTCGCCCTTTTTCAACGCCCATTTCCACAAGCTGACCAACCCCGGTCTGATCTAGGCTTTGGAATGGATCGTGTGTCAAAATGTTTTCATCAAGGTAAATTGGTAGGAACCCACCAATATCATCTCGACTGAAACCATAGGTTGTTTGTGTAAGATCGTTTGTTCCGAAGCTAAAGAATTCCGCACGCTTAGCAATTTCGTCAGCAGTTAATGCAGCACGAGGTAATTCAATCATAGTTCCAACAAGATATTCAAATGAAATACCGGTCTCTTCTATGACGGTAGCGGCAACGTTTCGAACAATGCTTTCTTGATGGTCAAATTCCGTAAATGTTCCGACAAGCGGTATCATTACCTCAGGAAAAACATTTACACCGGCTTGAATCAGCCCAGCAGTTGCTTCAAAAATGGCCCTAGATTGCATCTCTGTAATTTCCGGGTAGGCAATTCCAAGACGACACCCACGATGTCCCAGCATTGGATTAAACTCATGTAGGTTGTCAATCCGTTTGCGAATAATGTCCGCTGAGATGTTTAACTCTGATGCAAGTTCATTAATTTGTGCATCACCATGAGGCATAAACTCATGAAGAGGTGGGTCTAGCAGACGAATGGTGACAGGAAGGTCTTTCATTGCTTCCAAAATTCCGCGGAAGTCTTCTCTTTGATAAGGTAATAATTCCATAATTGCAAGACGACGATCTTCTTCACTGCCGGCAAGAATCATTTTACGAACAGCCAAAATTCGTTTAGGATCAAAGAACATGTGCTCGGTACGGCACAAACCAATTCCCTGAGCGCCGAAACTACGAGCCAACTCAGTGTCTTCAGGCCTTTCAGCGTTTGTACGAACTTTTAGCGTGCGGACTTCATCAGCCCAAGCCATCAACTCACTATATTCTTTATTTGATTCAGGGTTAGCATCTAAGAGATCAAGCTTTCCATTATAAATACATCCAGATGTACCATTTAATGAAACCCAGTCTCCTTCTTTAAGATCAACGCCATTAACATGAACTGTTTTAGCATCAGTATTAATTTGAAGAACAGAACAACCCACAATACAACATTTTCCCCAACCGCGAGCAACTAACGCAGCGTGGCTTGTCATTCCTCCTTTAGACGTAAGGATTGCTGCAGCTGCGTGCATCCCATGAACGTCTTCGGGAGAAGTTTCATCACGAACAAGAACAACTGTTTTACCTTCTTTTTTCCACGCTTCTGCATCATCCGCGGTGAAGACAACTTGTCCAGTAGCTCCTCCAGGACCGGCAGGCAATCCTTTGGCTAAAAGCTCACCACTTTTTTCTGCTGCGGGATCTAGCATAGGATGAAGAAGCTCGTCGATCTGATTTGGAGAAACCCTCAGTATTGCGTCAGTTTTATTGATAAGTTTTTCATGTGCCATATCAACAGCCATTTTGATGGCAGCCGGACCATTCCGCTTTCCGGTCCGGGTTTGCAACATCCAGAGACGACCTTCTTCGATTGTGAATTCGATGTCTTGCATGTCAGCATAATGTTTTTCAAGTTTTAATCGAATAGCATCGAGGTCATTATAAACCTCCGGCAAGAAAGACTCTAACGATAAAGCATCTTGGTTACCATCAGTTTTTGTTGATTCGTTCAGGGGGTTTGGTGTTCTTAAACCCGCGACGACATCTTCTCCTTGAGCATTTTGGAGCCATTCGCCGTAAAAAGCATTTTCTCCGGTTGCCGGATTTCTTGTGAACGCAACTCCGGTTGCAGAACCTTTTCCGGTATTACCAAAGACCATTGCCTGAACATTAACAGCGGTACCCCACTCACCAGGAATGTTTTCAATTTGGCGATAACTGATCGCACGCTTTCCATTCCAGCTTTTAAATACGGCTTTGATTCCACCCCAAAGCTGATCATAATGATTGTCTGGAAATTCTTCACCAAGTTGTTCTTTAATCTGTTTTTTATAAAGGTTAGAAACAACGTGCCAATCATCTCCGGAAAGATCTGTGTCGGCGGTATAACCATTTTCATCTTTGTAGGTATCTAAAAGACTTTCCAGTTGGTGGCGAATCCCTTTACCATCTTTGGGTTCAATACCGGCAGCTTTTTCCATCACAACATCTGCGTACATGGTAATCAAGCGACGATAAGCATCATATACAAAACGCTTGTTTCCGGTTTTTGCAACCAAACCACGGATGGTTTCGGATGTAAGTCCAAGGTTTAAAACAGTTTCCATCATTCCCGGCATGGATTGACGAGCGCCCGACCTAACGGAAAACAACAACGGATTATCAGGGTCACCAAACCCCTTATCCATAATTGTTTCGGTCTGCCTTAAAGCATCTTTTACTTGAACCTCCAAGCCTTCGGGTAAAGTTAAATTATTGTCATAATAGTGGTTACACACCTCAGTGGTGATTGTAAACCCGGGAGGAACCGGAATGCCAAGGTTGGTCATTTCTGCCAAATTTGCGCCTTTTCCTCCCAATAAATTTTTCATTTCAGCACGCCCCTCTGCGTGACCATGTCCGAAAAAATACACGTGTTTAGTCATAAGATTATCCTTTAATCAATTGTTTCCATAGAAAAATACAGCAATAAACTTACGGATTTTGTAAAAACGAATAAAACAAAAAGTTATTACTCAAAAATTGCAGAAATAGCAGGATAATAGCAGGATTTCATTTGTTTTGACACTCTAATTCTAATAAGGTAAATTCAAGTCAAATTTTGGAGGTAATGATGAACCCATGGAGCTTAGAAGTTAATCTTCAGTCGGTTGTGCTTGACTTGTTGTTTTTAAGCGCATTTATTTTGGTTGGTACGACGGCCAGAAGATATGTGAAATTTTTTCAATCGTATCTAATTCCGAATAATTTTATTGCAGGATTTTTAGCTCTGTTTGTAGGAACACAAGGAATGGGGTGGATAGATCTCAATGCCGACAGATTAATTTTATATGTATATCACTTTTTAGCCCTTACTTTTATTGCTTTGGGCTTAAGACAAAAGAAATCAAAATGGGGAAAAGGACCCTTAAGTAAGAGCTTAGCGGCTCTATCATCATACCTGCTTCAAGCAACGATTGGTCTTGGTGTCGCGCTATTGCTCTACTATACCGTTTTACCAAATCTATTTACAGGAATTGGACTGGTGTTACCGCTTGGTTTTGGAATGGGTCCCGGTCTGGCAGCAACCATTGCCGGCAGTTGGGAAAAATATGGATTTGAAAACGGAGCACAGGTTGGACTTACGTTTGCAACCGTTGGTTATATGTACGCGTTCTTTACAGGAATGTGGTTGATAAACTGGGGAATAAAAAAGAGAAAAACTTCACTCATCAAAGGAATGGACCATATTAGTGAAGATGTCCGCAGGGGGGTTCATAAAAAAGGAACTGGGCCAAGCGCAGGTAAACTTCCTCTCACAACAGAGGCGATTGAACCAATGGCCTTTCACCTTGCTGCCATAGGATTTGTTTATCTGTTAACATATTTTGTCGTGAACGCTCTTGCTACTGTCATGAATAATAACGGACTTGGAGAGTTAACCTCAACCCTTTGGGGTTTCCATTTTGTCGTTGGACTACTAATAGCTATTTTAGTTCGCAATATTTTAGACTGGTCCGGAAAAGCATATGTGATCGATGAAGGACTGATGACGCGAGGAATGGGAATATTTTTAGACTATCTGGTTGTGGGAGCTATTGCCGGAATAAGTCTTTCGGTTGTCGGTCAATATTGGTTGCCAATATTATTAATGTCTTTGTTGGCGGGGCCTGCAACATTGGGCATGTTGTACTTTATGTGCTATCGTGCTTTCGACGATTTTCATTTTGAACGTCTTGTAGAATTGTTTGGAGAAATGACGGGGACAATCAATTCAGCGCTTGTTTTGTTAAAGGTAACTGATCCTGAGTTTAGAACTCCTGTTGCGGAAGACGCTGTTTATGGCAGTGGGATATCATTGTTCCTTGGCTTCCCGCTTCTCTACACGCTAAATGTACCCTTTATTCATTTTGGCGGTTCAATTAAAGGATATTGGATAACGCTTGGAATTTTAATTGCTTACTGGATATTGCTTTTATTACTATGGAGAGGAATCGGTTTTATTAAGTTTAAAAAACAATAAAACCTACTCAACAGACTCCGAAAGCAGTTCCGGGTTTTCGAGATAGTTTTTCACATGTGTTGCTAGTTTACCGCCATGGAAGCCATCCATGATACGGTGGTCAAAAACACCCGCAAGAGTGATCATCTTTCGGATGACAATTTTTTCGTCTTTTACAACAGGTCTATCTTCAATTTTCCCCATTGCCACCACAGCGGGGAGACGAGAAGCAGGAAATAAAGCTGCGAATCCTGTCGTTAATCCATGTGATCCGATATTCGTTAATAATATGGATCCAAAAGCCTCATGAGTAAGCCCAAAGGATTTTAATTCGACCCCCAGTTCGTTTGTAATCCATTTTAACAAACGAAAAACACCTCTTCGAAACGGCCATGGAATTTTAGAAAGAGTATTTTTTTTCTTCATGGTGCGATTTTCATCGCCACTCCTGCTTTTTTCTACTTTTCCTATAATTTCCTCCGCTATTTCAAACACGGATTTTTTATGTGCATTGCGCAGACGAACACTTCCCATTTCTCCTCCGCTACCCATATTTACCGCAACCGTAACAACAACATCTTCTCGTGGGATCAATTTTCCGCGACGTAAATATACATTCACCTCAGGAACATGCTCACCCAACGCACGTCCGATAGCGGCAGCGGTGAGATGTGTGATGGTTAAGTATTTCCCTTTTTCTCTTTGTTTTTGGATATACTCTAAAGAACGAGTTACATCAATATCCGCTGTTCCATAGATTTTTCCTTCATTGGGAGGAGCATAAACAGCGGTAGATAAAATCCGCCAAGGAGTGTTTAACATATCATTCATGTTTCTTCTTTTTCTAATTGTTGGGATTAAGCTAATCAAATTTTCAGGTAAAGCGCAAGATTCTAAACGTTAAAAAAGAAGAGGAATAAAAAAAGTTTTTTGTGTAAAATCGCCCTATGAATTTAACCGAAACAATTAAATCAGTAATTTTATCTAACCTGCAACCGAAGAAAAAACAGAGAATCGGCATAGAAGTGGAAACGTTACTCTATGACAAAACAGGAAGCAGAATTCCGACAAATCCCGGAAAGCTCTTTAGTGCCGTTGATCTATTAAACCGTATTACCAACAATTCAAGGAATGATTCAACCTGTTCATTAGAGCCGGGTGGTCAGCTGGAATGGGCTTCTAGGCCGGCCCTTACCCTTCACGAGCTTGATCACGACTACCAAGTACATAAAAAAAGGATTGAAGAAATATGTAGCGAACAAAAACTCATTCAATCCGATCTTGCGCTAGAACCTAAAAAACATCCCAAAGAAATAGAATTGATCAATATAAAAAAATATCAATTGATGCATGACCGGTTTTTAAAAACCGGTCAACACGGACCCTGGATGATGAAAAACACAACAAGCGTTCAAATAAATTTAGATTTTGAGTCGGAAGAAGAAGCCGAAGAAATAGCTTTTATAGCAGATTGTCTACAACCGATTTGTTCAATTTTGTTTTCTAACAGTCCGTTTATAGAAGGTGAGTCCGCAAAGAACAGAAACCTAAGGTATACAATATGGGAAGATACAGATCCAACTCGCTGTGGCAGTCTTCTGGATCACAATATCACCAAACCACAGAATCTAATAGACAAATATTCCGAATATATTCAAACAGTACCTGCGCTATTTGTTAAAAATGAAAAAGGAGGCATTTTAAAATTTAACGGAACGCTGGGTGCTTGGTTAGAAAGGAAAAAGAAGAAAGGCGATCTTACAGAAGATGATATTATGTTTGCCTTACACCAAATATTTACCCACGTGCGTTTTAAAAATGTCATTGAAATAAGAGGAGCAGATCGCCCACCTTTTGGGTTTGAGTTAGCGCCGGCTGCGTTTTGGCTGGGCCTAACCTCAGATCGACAAATAAGAGAAAATATATTTGACATGATAATTAACTGGACACCCGCACAAAGAAAAAGCCTAAACGAAGCAGCTAAAAGCTTGAATGCATTTTATAAAACAGAGGACAACATGTCTTTTTACGAGCTTATTGAGAGAACAGTGGATATGGCATTGACAGGCTTAGACAATAGGAGCAAGTTCCTAAAAATACCAAACGAGAGACAGTATTTTGAAAAATATCTTGAAAACATCTCTCTTCATGGACTCCCATCCATTAGACGTCAGAAATCTTCCGGTTTGACAAATCTCAAATAGATCTTTTTAACATTTTTAGTTAAAAAGGGTTTAATTTTATATGTAAAGAAGACAAAAAGGTATGTAATTTTCCTTATTCATTTTCTATTTGAATAAGGAGAAATAACGATGTCTCTTAATACGGAATTATATCCGAAAGCAGAATCTCGCCACAGCCGATCCAGCGATGCTAGCAAAAAAGCAAAAAAAGCGATTCGCAATGAGTGGATAAGTGGTCTCACCGGCGCATTTTTAGCGTTGTTTATTTTAGGCCACTTAATTTTTGAAAGCACAATTTTATTTGGAAAAGACCTATATGATCTTGTCGCAGGTTTTATGGAGCATACAGTCCCAATAGCTCAACCCCTTGTTTTTATTGTTACAGCAGCGTTTTTCATTCACTTTGTTTGGGCTAGTCGAAAGATTCCCGGGAAACTACACGAAAGAAAAAGAATGATGGAGCTTGGAGTTAGGCTGAAAAAATCAAAAAAGGCATGGAATCAAGAACCCTCCTCGGATATTAAACACAGAAATCATTTCGAAACCTCGCTATGGATTTGGCAGGTTCGAACGGGAATGATTGTGTTAGCAACCGGCGCGTTCCATTTGGTGTTGGTCGCGTGGAATATATTTACAGACATGGGCATTAAAGGACAGGCGTTAGGCTTAACGGCAGACGTTGCAACAAGTCGAGTACAAAGTGGCTTGTGGATTTTGTATCTAATATTAATGTTTTCTGTTGTTGCCCATATGGCTATCGGCGTTTACAGGCTTTTGGTTAAATGGCTAGCAGACACATGGTTTGCAAGAAAGTATGCAAAGGCGATCTTTTATTTGCTGTTTTGGTTTTATGTTATCTTAGGCTTTGCCACGGTCATTGCTCTTGCCGGACCATGGGAAGGAGTATTATCATGAGAACGATTACGACGGACGTACTGGTTGTTGGTGCTGGGCTTGCCGGTGAAAGAGCTGCCCTTGAATCTGCAAAAAAAGGACTAGATGTCATTATCCTTTCTTTGGTTCCTCCCAGAAGGAGCCACTCCGCAGCAGCCCAAGGAGGCATGCAAGCCTCTTTAGGTAATTCGATAAAAGGAAAAGGGGACAATCCGACTGTCCACTGGTTAGATACCGTAAAAGGATCAGACTGGGGCGCAGATCAGGAAGTTGCAAGAATATTTGCGGATACCGCTCCAATTGCAATGAGAGAAATGGCACATTTCGGCGTTCCATGGAATCGCGTTGAGCCGGGTCCGCGGGATGTCTACATAAAAGGAAACAAAACAACCATTGTTGAGGAAGCCGAAAAAGAAGGGTTGATCACCGCACGAGACTTTGGAGGAACAGCTAAATGGAGAACGTGTTACACCGCAGACGGAACAGGCCATACAGTCCTCTACGCAATGGACAACTTAATTGTACAGCATGGGATTACCGTACACGATCGAATGGAAGCAATCAGACTAATTCACAAAGACGGGAAGTGTATAGGTGCGGTGGTTCGCTCATTACGAGACGGGGAGATCTTAAATTACATATCGAAAGCAACCGTAATCGCGACCGGCGGATATGGTCGCATTTATGGTGAATCAACCAATGCGGTCATTAACGAAGGAACAGGGTCGTGGTTAGCCTTACAAACAGGTGTTGTTCCGCTTGCTAATATGGAAGCCGTTCAGTTCCACCCAACCGGAATTGTGCCTACTGATATTTTGGTTACAGAAGGCTGTCGGGGAGATGGTGGATTGTTGTTGGATGTTGATGAATATCGCTTTATGCCAGACTATGAGCCGGATAAACAAGAACTAGCCTCTCGTGATGTAGTTTCAAGACGGATGAAAGAACATATGTTAAAAGGAAAAGGTGTAAAATCTCCCTACGGAGAACATTTATGGCTTGACCTGCGCCACCTTGGTGAAGAACACCTTAAAACCAAGCTCAGAGAAGTATATGATATTTGCATGTATTTCATTGGGGTGAACCCAATAAAAGAATTGATCCCGGTTCGACCGACCCAACACTATTCGATGGGCGGAATCAGAGTGAACAAAGATGGTCATGCCTACAACATGGAAGGCTTGTTTGCGCTGGGTGAGGTTGCCTGTTGGGATATGCACGGATTTAATCGATTGGGTGGAAATTCATTAGCCGAAACAGTTGTCGCTGGGATGGTTGTGGGAGAAAAAATTGCAGATTATGCTCAGAATGCTACGTTGACTGCTGATATAACCCTAGCCGAACAAACAGCAAAACTGGAAATAGACAAAATCTCAAAAATGCTGAATATGTCTAACGGCGAAAACGTGTATGAACTTCGGGATGAAATCTCAAAACTTTTAATAACGCATGTGCATATTTTCCGAACAGGTGAAGGACTTGAAAAAGCAGTAAAAGGATTAAAAGACATAGTAAAGCGCGTAGAAAACGTTGAAGTAAAATCGAACGCGCCTGGAATGAATCCTGAGCTGTCTCAAGCCATCCGGATTGAAGGAATGGCAAAACAAGCATTGTTGATCGCTGAAGGCGCACTAAGACGAACAGAATCAAGAGGAGCACACTCACGAGAAGATTATCCTGCTCGGGATGATGAAAATTGGTTAAACCGAACTCTGGCAAGATGGCCAGACGCACAAGGTAGTCCGGTGTTTAGTTATGAACCGGTAGGTGTGTTAGACCTCCCTCCGGGCGATCGCGGTTATGGTGGTGGAAAACAAATAAAGATGACAGAGACAACAGAAGAGTACAATAATAATGTAGATTCCGGACAAAAAACTGAAGGTCGGATCGACCCATCGGAATCGACAGGAAAACGATTACCGAAGGAAGCATGGAAGGAGGTGCTGTAATGAGCAGAACATTAACATTTAAAATATTTCGTTATAACCCAACGAAAGATAACGATGAACCAAGAATGGAAACATATAGTCTTGAAGAAACACAACGATTGAATGTGTTTACAGCGCTGAACATTCTCAGAGAAACAAAAGCTCCAGACCTAATGTTTGACTTTGTTTGCCGTGCAGGGATTTGTGGGTCGTGCAGTATGATGATCAACGGAAGACCGACGCTTGCATGTAGAACATTAACCTCTGATTTACCGGACACAATAGAGCTATATCCTCTTCCCTTTTTCAAACTACTTGGAGACCTTTCGGTTGATACAGGTGTTTGGTTCAGAGAGATGGCTGAAAAAGTTGAGTCGTGGATTCACACAGAAAAACAATTTGACCCCACACTTGAAGAAGAACGCATGGACAATGAAACCGCGAATAAAATTTATGAAGCGGAGCGTTGTATTGAGTGTGGATGCTGTCTTGCAGGATGTGCAACCGCTCAAGTTTATCCTGAGTTTTTGGGTGCGACAGGACTAAATAGAATCGGACGCCTTATGATGGACCCGAGAGATGAGCGAAACGACCAAGAATGGTTTGAGCTTGTCTCAACAGACGATGGAGTCTTTGGGTGTATTGGAATGATGGGTTGTGATGATGTCTGTCCAAAAGACCTCCCACTGTTAGAAATGTTTTCTTTTATAAGAAGAAAACTCAGTGGGATTGCGTTAAAAAAATAAAAACAATACAGTATAAAAAAGAAAGGGTCGGATAACTTCCGACCCTTTTTCTATCTACTAATTAATTAGAGTCTTGGTTGAATAATTAAGCTTTAAGGCGTCAGCTTCGCGCAGTTGATTGTGTACGCCGGAAATAGTTTCCATTCGAGCATTTTCATCTGCTTTTAACGAGATAGTAATTTGAGGATCGTCGGCACGACGTTCATACATGATGTGCTTTACATCTCCAACAGCAAACAACTTATCTTCGATAGAGATTAACCCATCTTTAGATATCCAAATATGGGCAGTGTGTCGCTTAGATTTTAATTTTTCAATTCGTTTGGCTTTGGGAAGCTCAATGGGTAAACCGGAATATTCTCGCAATACAGTTGTTACCATAAAGAAGATTAACAACATAAAGATGATGTCCGGCATGGATGCGGTAGGAATATCGCTGGATAATTGTGTTTTACGGGTAAACTTCATGATTCACTCTCCGCAATTGAAATTCGTGTAGCGTTGGCCATTTTTAATTGATCAATCACCCTTACATAATCTTTATAACGGGATTTCCCATGTGTTTTAACAGAAATGATCAACTTGTTGTTCTCACGAAGTTTGTCTTTTACAATCCGATTAATATCCTGAACCTTTACAGGCTCACCGCCAAGGAGGACATTTCCACTGGAATTGATCAAACAATTGAGAATATTTTTCTTCTTGATCTCAATTGTGTCTCCCTTTGGAGGAAGAACAATTCCCAAGCCCTTATCCGTGTCAATGGTGGTTGTGACAAGAAAGAAAATCAACAGCAAAAAAGCAATGTCAGCCATCGATGCCGTTGGGATCTCTCCGCCCTTAAACCTCCGTTTTTTCTTGGCCATAATAAATCCTGACAGTTATTTTTTAGAGGCTGCGTCTAACTCATAAAGTCGATCGAGCAACAGAAGGGAATTTTCTTCCATTTCCAAGACCAGTTTATCAATTCTTGAAACAAAGATATTTTGAAACATTTGAATAATCATGGCTGTGATCAGACCGAAAGCTGTTGTCAATAGAGCCTGAGAAATACCTCCCGCAACAACTGCAGGGGAAATATCATTGGCAGCTTTAATTGCATCAAATGCCGAGATCATACCGACTACTGTTCCGGTAAACCCAAGCATAGGCGCGATAGTAATTACTGTGTTCAGCCAGATCATATTTTTTTCTAAGAACGCCATTTCAACACCACCGGCATTTTGGATCGCTTTTTCAACTTCAGATAAACCGCGATGACGACGAGACAGCCCGGCGTGAAATACTTCAGCGACAGGGCCGCGGGTTTTATTACAAAGTTCTAACGTTGCGTCTATACCATCATTTTCTAAAGTTTCTGAAACCTCAGAAAAGAATTTTTTTGAATTGATGGAAGACATCAATAACGAATATAAACGCTCTAATGAAAATAGCAGTCCAAAAATGAGCGCAATCAAAATAGGCCACATAAAATTTCCGCCATTTACAAAATATTCAACTAGCATAGTTTCCTCCAGTGTTAATTAAGTAGTATTTATTTTAATGTAATTTTTTTGTGTTCTAAACCGAACACACGCATAACGCATTACCGAATTTACGGAGAATGATGTATGAAATCAGTAGCTTCTTGAAATAATTTTAAACTTTTTAACACCTGATTATCATCAAGCCTACGAATACCCCATTCTTCATCGTTACCCCACGCAACCCCTGCAATTTCAGCTTTCAGCGAAGTGAGAAGAAACTCCCGATCATCTGCGATAGATGTGGAATCGACTTGTACACTATCTAGTTCAAGGCTGGATAGAAAATCATTAAAGTCATTTTCTGTGATAGACCAATCCTTGACAAAGTTTTTATATTTGGGAAGCGTCGCCCCGCGCTTGGAATAATAATGCGACGCCCAATTAAACAAAGGTCGTTTCGGATTAGAAATCAAGCGCTGAGTGCCGGGTGAGAGTTTTCTGTTCCAGGGGATATACACATCAGGAGTGATTCCTCCTCCACCATAAACGGTTCGTCCTGAACGTGTTAAATATTTAGGACGAAGTTCTTTTAGGCTGTCAATTTTAGCTTCACGATCTTTCATATAAAGCTCTTTATAGTATGTGTGTTCGTCGCCGTTTTCATATGGACGTTGGATTAACCGACCGCTCGGAGTGTAATAACGGGCAATCGTAATTCGAATCGCTGAGTTGTCAGCCAGTTGAAGTTGGCGCTGAACCAATCCTTTGCCAAAGGTTGTTTCTCCGGCAATTAAACCACGATCTAAATCTTGAACCGCGCCGGCAACAATTTCACTCGCGCTTGCAGAACCACGATTTACTAAAATGACCAAAGGATAGTCTTCTCTTCCGGTATTAGAATTAGATAAAAAGAACTGATCTTTGTTTAACTTCTTTCCTTTTGTATAAACAAGGGTATCTTTTTTTGTGATAAATAAATCTGCAACCGCCGCTGCTTGTTCAAGATAACCCCCACTATTATTGCGAAGGTCTAAAAGATATTGCTTTGCGCCTTGTTTGTCGAGCTTTTCAAGAGCAGATTCCATTTCTTTTATTGTTGTTGCGGAAAAACGCGTTAACCAAATATATCCGGTTGAATCGTTCAGCATCACCGCCGCTCTAATACTGTAAATGGGTATTTTGTCTCTCACGATAGAGACATCAAAAGGTTTATCCAAGCCAATTCGATGGACGGTTACTGAAACAGAAGAACCTTTTTTTCCTCTGAGTTTCGAAAAAACTTCATCTTTTGTGATACCGTAAGCATCTTCACCTTCTATGGCAATGATCTGATCACCGGGCTGAAGACCTACGCGCTCAGCCGGACTGTCAGCAACGGGGGAAATAACGGTGATATATCCATTTAATAGATCAAACTCGATACCTATCCCTTGAAACTCTCCTTTAAATTTTTCATCGATATCTTCAAAGTCTTTCGATGGAATATAGATTGAATGAGGGTCAAGTTCTTTCATAATACCATGGAGTGCACCATCCATCAGCTCATCCATTTCTACATTGTCAAAATAGTAGTGCTGAACAATTTGAAGAATTTGATTCATCACTTTTATTTTAGATCGGACAGCGCGAAACGGATCTTTGTCTTGAGAGTATAAGCTATGGACAAATGGCGACACACCTACCCCTAAGACAATCAAAGAGACAGCTGCAATTAACCATTTATATTTTTTATTAAAGATTTTCATTTAAATCAAGATATTTTGACAATATTATTAAAACCAGAAACACTAATCTCGCGAAAAACTAGAGACCAAAGTATAACATTGCTCGAATAGCAATTCCTTTTGCTGAGTATTTCGGAGAATCACTAATGGGTTCTCGATCGTTTAAAAGCCAACCACCTGCAGAAATGGTGCCCTTGTTGTATCCCATACTGACTCGAAGCCCAACACGGTCAAGAAGTTGCCACTTAATGGCGACATAGGGTTGAACATTTAAAAAAGCACCGCTGACGTTGGTGAATCGACTTGGAATGCCAACCGGTATCAATCCGACTGCTTGTGTATCATCAAAATCAGTAACTTCGTAATACATGGTTCCGCTTGAGTCCTGTTCTCCATAAACGATATTTGAAAAGGCTCTGTCCCAGCGAGCGGTTCCATTGTGTTGATTGATGCTTATATTCATTCTCCCCAATCCTATTAATGAACCGGCAGCAATTTCAAGATCGCGGAAAAGAGGCATAACATATTCAACGGTGGCAGCTCCAAGCGTAAAAGACAGTTTTGCTTTTATTGAAGGGGCATAGTCACCCGTATAAGCAACCGTTGTGTCAGCAGTGGGGCCACCCAGAGGATCATATTGAAACCCATCAACACCATCTCGGTTTTGATAGAGCATTACGGTGGGAACAGCGCTGATGCGATCGACACCAATTCCAGCATATCCTCCAATCCTCCACCTTCCTGCAATATGCGTAAAGCCTTCGCCACCGTGGATGGTAAATGTTGATTTGAAATCGGTTGTGTCCAAGCCCATTTTTGACAAATCAGAAGCGGCTGGAATAGAAGCTAGTTTAATAGAGGTAAGGCTATACCCGATACCTCCACCATAAAATTCTTCAACCGGATATAGATCACTTTGTCCAAAAACGACACCAAAAAGAAAACTTAGAAGAATGATTTTTTTCATATTAGTCTGCTTGCCCATTTGTTGATAAGAGAACCATACAATTTATGACAATCCCCGGCTTTAACAAAAGTCAAATATTTTTTCTCTGATATTATTTCTTAGAGGAATAAAAATAAAAATCATGTAAAATAAAACCCTAAACAATATGGTTAAATCCGAATAAATTAATGTACCGTTTTCTGATCGTCTTATTGTAGATTCAGTGGCTATAATTATTAAATTCCGAAATAAAACTATGCACGGATTTCAAACTCGAATAAAATCCTCAAAACCAAAAATATTTATGTTGTTTATGTGGTGCGTTTTTTGCTCATCATTAATAGCAGACGATGCAATGGTTTTACACCTGGAAGGAACCTACGATCTGGACGGTGACGGATTTTTAGAATATATTACCGTTGAGGAGCCGCACACAACCAACAACCTGACAACAAGACTTCAGCTGTATGAAATTGATAACGCAGGCAGACAAGAATTATTGTGGGAATTAAGCGTCCCGGATGGTGAGCTGGGCGGTTTTATAGGCGTTGATGTTGGAGATTTGGATGGAGACGCATATCCCGAATTGATCGTGGGAATTAATTTATCTGGAGAGGAAGAGATATTACAGCCAAATTATTTTGTTTATCGTTGGATTAATGACGGTTTTAGCAGTTTTCCTGACATGTCAATAAATCTGGCAGGAGAAAACAGGTTTTTAAGGGGACATAATTTTGAGTTAATTGATTTTGATGCTGATGGAGATGAGGAAATTGCAGCATCATTTGGAATTCCAAAGCGCGGCCTCGAAATTATTGATATAGACGAAGAAGGAAAATTGGTTGTTGTAGAGTCTATCAAACCCACTTTTTTAAGATCGGGATCTGGATTTGTGTTTGTGATGTCGGTTGATTATGATGTGGACGGATATGATGACCTCGTTGTGTTTAGTCACGAGGAAAATTTCATAAAAGCACAACCGCTTTATAACATTGAAGGTGATTATATTTCAGGGAAAGGATCGCACAAAAAAATAGATGGAATTAGCGGATTTCTTCCTCAAAAAACAATAGTTACAGACTGGGACACCGACGGGTTTATCGATGGTGTTTTAGCGTTTCAATCCGGGCATATTGCTTCATTAACGCTGACGCCCGACAAAGTAGTTATAGAAGAAATCCCAATTGAAGCAGGACCAATTTCTGATTTAAAAATAGCTAACATAGATAAAGATTTCGACAAAGACATAATTATCGTTTCCGGAGAAATGAACATGGTGTCTTTAATCTCCGTTGAAACAAACGGGACCGTTTCTGATGCAGAGTATTTTTCGCTCAAAAGCGGCAAAGAAGAAATGCAGATCTTTTCTATTCTGCCCATGATGCGCATGGGAACCTACACAGGGTCGGTTATTGCAGTAGGTTGGAGCGGTTCAAAAAACATTATATTTTTGACAGACTTGGGTCACAAACCGGATGCACCTCCCAAAAAACCAATGGTTTCTGTTGATGAGAGCGAACTCCATGAGGATTTATTAGAAGTTTTTCCGGAGATTTCAATGGATGAATTCACACTTCCACAAATCTCAAAACCAATAAAAACAATCGGACAACCACTCCCCGAAAACATTTTACCCCGACATGTTCTACCCGTAAACAAATCATTTGCCTATACAATTCCTGAAAACGAAGCAGAAAGTTTTTATAGCTTCCGATGGCTGATTCCACCACCGAAAGGAATGTATTTTCACTATGAATCCCGATCTATTCAGTGGGTACCAAACGAGAAAGATTTAGGAGCGTTTCAATTAGCCTACCATATAGAAATGAAAACAGGGGAAGAGGTCGTACAAAGCGAAGAAGACACGCTGTCGTTTAAGACAGTTCCTCAACTGGAAGGCTATGATGAAAGACTATGGATTTATGTGAACGACCCGCCGGTTTTTATTTCTGAGCCGACAGGAACGGAGTTTGTTGCAAACACCTTGTTTGAATATGAACCGCTCATTCAAGATCGAAACCCGGATGCAAAACTTCAAATTGATATAGAAGTTTCTCCCGAAGGGATGACCTTAGAAGACAATATTGTTTTTTGGCAAACGGACAGCACTCATGTCAACATCTATCCTGTAAGGATGGTTGTTTCTGACGGGTTTGATCGCACTGCACAAGATTTTAAATTGTTTGCGCGGGCCGGTGTTGTGATTTTGTCTGAAGCCGCCGGTGAACTCTGGGTTGGGGATCTGTATGAGCATCAGGTGGATATTTGGTATCAGAATTTAAACTATCCTGTGGAATATGATCTAATAGACCCACCTGAAGGAATGACAATTGACCAAACAGGACTACTAACCTGGACACCAAACAACACCCAGATAGACACACAAAAATCAGCTATTGTTGTGAGACACGGTGTGGCTGCGGACACACAACAGGTTGAATTGTTTGTTAACCATGCCCCGATCATTGTAAAAGCACCACCGCCGATGGTTATGATTCAATCAGGAGAGACTTGGGATTTTCAAATAGAAGTGCTCGACCCAAACGTCTTAGATGAAATCACTTTTTCTTCGTTTAATCTTCCGTCAGGAATGCGGCTTGACCCCTATTCCGGAAGGTTGTTTTGGGAGCCCTCATGGAGAGAAGCAGATTTTTCCCACTTGTTAATAGAGGTTAGTGACGGAAAAGCAACCCGAACAATTGAAACAGATTTTTATGTGAACACACCCATATCCATTGTTTCTGTACCGCAAGAAATTGCTGCAGTGGACGAGTTGTATAACTATGTGCTTGAAACCAAAGATAAAAACAGCGGACTCCTATTGCCGACAAAACGAGAGGTCTCGCTTGAAAACAAAGAAGCGGTTAAGGTTTATAAGGTGAATATTACAGATGATATATATCGAGAAAACATCGACCGATATATCGGAGACTGGGAAAACGCAGAAACAGTGTATTTATCCACCGCAGACAGTATTGACACAGATAATGTTTCCAGATTAAACTTGAAAAAATATGTACATTCCATCTTTTATGAAGATAATCGCCTCATAGTAATTTTACAAACGATCGATGATCGAACCGTGAAAGTTAAGGATGTTTTATGGGAGTTGTTTAAAGGAAGCAAAGGAAAACCACCCAAGGTTATTGTTGAAAGGCAGCCTTTGGTTCGATACACCTTGATAGATTTCCCCGAAGGAATGACCATAAATGAGTTAACAGGAACGGTTAATTGGGTTCCGACGCCCAATCAAGTCGACTCTCATGTGGTTACTGTTATGGTGTCTGATGGATATAGTCGGGATGAACAGACATATAACTTATATGTAAATCAAAAACCAACAATCCTGTCGAACCCACCGGTAATGGCACTGGTTGGAGAGGTGTTTAAATACACGCTCCAAGTTGAAGACAATAATCAAAACACAAAACTTGTTTATTCACTAATAAAAGCGCCGCGAAATATGCAGATCAACCAAGAAGGAAAAATCTTCTGGACACCGGAATCGGATCAAATTGACAATCAAGTGTTTGAAGTAAAAGTTGAAGATGAATATTCGGAAGACACTCAAGAGGGAACAATATTTGTTAATATTAATCCAACAATTATTTCTAAACCAAAGCCGGTTGCGTTAACCGGGCATGATTATCATTATAAAATTGTAGCTGAAGATTTAAACAGCGATGGAATCACTTTTAGACCGGTGCGATTACCAAAATATGCAAAATTTAACAAACGTACCGGGAAGTTAAAGTGGAAGCCAAGAAACAATCAACGCGGTCCAAACGATATCATTATAATGGCAATAGATGAACATGGCGCGACAACAGCTCATGAATTTCAAATTCATGTTTTTGAAGACCCCAGCGCCAGACAGTTTGTAAACACAAGTTGGCCATTAATGCTTACGTTTGTGGGTGTTATGTTTGCCTGGGGCGTTTCCCAGATTTAAAGCGCAGATCTTTATTTAAAAATTATAAGACAGTCCAACAAGAAGTTTGCGCATAGCAACGTCTTCCAACGTTCCTTCTGGTGTATATGAGTCTGATGAATTCTTTTTCCATGTTCCGGTAATAAGCGTTGCATCAATGCAAAGATTGGACCCGACATCAAAACTCAACCCACCGGTATAATATTTTCGACTAGAAGCATCATTTTGAGGAGTAAATGATGAAGGAATTAGTACATATCCGGCACGCAAGCTTAATGGTTTTAACAAGCTTAGTTCTCCCCCTACACGATACTCGGTAGTTGGATGATAGTTTGTTTGAATAAGCTCATTTTCGTCTAAAAATGCACGATAATCAGAGCTGTTATAGTCATTTCTGTCAACAACAAAATGTATCTGAGACCAATCTCGATGGCGAGCAGATCCGGAAAGCGTTAACCAAGAAGAACGAAAAGCAATTCCGCCGTCAAATACAAATGGAGTTCTAACCCGATAAACAAACTGTCCAGTGGATTCAGTGGCATCTTCGTAACCGTCATCAAAGATCAGAAGGTCTTCAGTTGAATGAACTTCGTCAATGTGTTGAGTTGACGGTAAGGTTATTGTTCCGCCGAAAGTAAGGTTTGAACCAACGACAAACATCCCGCCGACCTTAAAGACAAGAGACGTAACTTGTGATTGAAGGAGGTTTGTTATAGTGTATGATTCATAATCGGCGGGATATTCGTCATAGTAATTATATTGATCAACTTGCTCATAACGAAGGCGATAGTCTTCACCACCCCTTCTTAACGATGCGCTTACCCCCAGTGTAAAATTTGGAGACAGCATCACAGCACCACCGGCGGTCCACTCATGTAGACCGCCCCTTGTTGTCATTTTCTCTGAACGCAAACTATGCTCGTCAAAAGGATAGAAAATAGAAACACTGTCATTGATAGAGATATCAAATCCCACACCATTAGACGAACTACCTTCTCCCGAAAAAACCAGATGGTTGTCAAAGTTTTGAATTTGATTATAACCAAAGGCAAAAACCAGGGCACCGCGAGTGGTTTGAGCCGGTCGAACGAATCCCAGTGAACCGAAGTGTGAGTAGTTTCTGGAATCTGATGAGAGTGTAGTGTTGTAAAGAGCATTGTTTGTTTGGTTGGCGTGCTCGAACTCAGAGTAAATAAATTGATTAGAAAGTTGTCCCAAACCTGCAGGGTTCCAATAAATTGCAGAATAATCGTTTGCAACCGGTAGAAACGCCCCACCCATTCCGAGAGCTTTTGTACCAAAACCAAATTCATTCTCAGAAAAATGTATTGCATCAAAAGCGCTTTGAGAGACCAAGGTGTTAAATAATAAAATGGCTGAAAAAACGATGGAGTTTAGAGTTGTTGAATTGTTCATGGTAAACCTTTTTAAGTTAATTAACGGCGTGATGTTGATTTTGGAGTTTTGGATGAGCTTCGACGACCCTTCTTCTTTTTGTTTTTAGATGAGCTTCGTTTTTTATTGTTCTGAGAATCGGACGAGTCCGACAATTTGTTTAAAGCGCGAAACACAGAGGTTGTGGCCTGAAAAACAGTGGTTTGCTTTTTTGTTTTAGATCTGAAGGATTGCTTGTTTGTGCGTTGCTTAGCTCTATTATTAAACTCGTCTCTTGATTTTGGTTTGCTTTTGGTAAAATTGACCTTACGACTTGTTCCTTCCGACCGGGCATCTCGGTTTTTATTTCGTTTAATATTGTTTCTCCTGCCGCCACCGCGTTTTTGTTTTTCATCTTTGGGTTTTGTTCGATTAATTGATCGGGCAGAATTGTCATTTGACTGCCCTTCGGGTGCAAACGTATTATTGGCTGACCCTCCGGACACAGAGCTTCCATAGCTGGGGCGATGAATGTTTCGGCCGGGGGAAGTGTCTTCGCGTCTTCCCCATTCTCGCTTATCATTGTCATTGGATTCATAATAGGGGTCACCGGTATGATACCAGGAGTTATAATAATGTGGTGAATAATCCCAATAACGATGGTGTGAGCATGAGAAATCATAATAGAACGGATCGTAACAATATGAGCAATAAGCAGGATAGCGCCAATAATAACGATATGCATAACGCCATGGGCGAGGTGGATAATATGTTGGCCGCCAATAATAATCCCAACCGGTATATATATTTATAGAATAATCAAGGGTGTAGTAATCGGGACAGCCCCCGAAACAAGAATTGTTATAATCATAAAAGTGATAGTGATATTCTTTCAACTCAGGTTCAATATAATTCGTGATAGAATCTGTAGGCGCTTGACGGGGCTCGTAAGTTTGAGTTGGCGGTACGACAGCACTTCGTGGAACTTCAACAATATGGTGGGTGGCTATCTGTGTATAACAACCTTGAAACACAGCCAGCCCGACAAAAGCAAAGAATAGCAAAATATTTTTAATTAACATAAAACCTCCAGTTCGTTTCCGACTTAATAAGATGCAATTACTGTGCCAAAAAACAAACAAAACACAAACAACCTCTATCTGACCCTATAGCAACACATACAGGAATATTGCAAAAAATACGTAGCGAAAGTATGTCTAATATATAGACACCACGCACATATAACATGTCTATATTTTAGACACCATATAAACTAAATAATGATATTTTTATTCTTTTGAAAAACCTTCTTTTATACCATAGCGATCCATTTTAATGTATAGCCCGGAACGGCTTATACCGAGAGCTTTTGCAGTTTTCTGGATATTATAAGAGCATATTGAAAGCGTGCGTTTGATATAGTGTTTTTCAATATTTTCAGTTAATTCTTTTAATGGTGTTGTTCCTATGTCTGTTTGGATTGTTCTTGAAGAAAAAGATTCACGATCTACGTCAATTGTAAGTGTTTTGTCATTTTCGGCAAGGACAATAGATCGTTCAATAATATTTTCTAACTCGCGTATATTTCCGGGATAGTCTTTGTTAACAAGTAAAGACAGATCACTAGACGAAACTTCAGAGACTGTCTTGCCTATTCGATGTGACAGTTTATTAATAAAGTGCTCTACTAAAAGAGGAATATCATCTCTACGTTTGTTTAACGATGGAACGCAAATAGGAAAAACATTTAAACGATAATAAAGATCTTCACGAAAACGACCCTTCTTTACCTCTTCAGAAAGGTTTTTATTTGTGGCTGAAATTACCCGAACATCAACAGTTTTGGTCTTTTCCGAACCAAGAGCTTGAATTTCTTTTTCCTGCAACACACGCAATAACCGCTGTTGCATCGCAGGCGACATTTCCGCGACTTCATCTAAAAATATGGTTCCATTGTTTGCCAACTCAAACAACCCTTTTTTATCACTGGCAGCATCAGTGAAAGCTCCTTTTTTATGACCAAATAACGCGCTTTCAAGTAAGGTGTCAGGTAGCGCTGCACAGTTTTGAGCAATAAAAGGTTTATTCTTACGCGGGCTATTAAAGTGAATAGCGCGTGCAATCAATTCTTTGCCGGTTCCGGTCTCACCTTGAAGCAACACAGTTACGTTTGTTGGAATGACTTTTCTCATAAGTTTAAAAACATGTTGAATAGCAGTACTTTTTCCAACGATTTGATCAAATCGATATTGTTTGCGAAGCTCCTCATTATAGATTTCATTCTCGTTTTTTAGGGTTAGATTTGATTGTTTCAATTCTCGCATCATTGAACGATTTTCTTGAATCAAACAGTAGTGTTGTGAAGCGCGTCGTACAATTACGCGTAGTGATTCAGGTTCCCAAGGTTTGTGGATATAATAAAAAATATTACACAGATTGATCGCCTCAATAACTGCAGAGATATCAGAGTAACCTGTGATTAAAATTCGCTCGGTGTCCGGTTGGATATCATGTGCTTTTTGAAGGAATTCAACACCGGTCATATTTGGCATTCTCTGATCTGCAAGAATCACGGAAATTTCATTCTCCCTCATCAGTTGAAGGGCAGAGTCACCGCTTAAAGACAAGAGAACATCAAACTCATGTCGAAGAGTACGATTTAAAGAATTAAGCACGGATTGTTCATCATCAACAATTAATATTTTTGGTTTATTTTCAGTAGAACCCATTTTAATTCCTATGACATTTTTGTGTTTGATTGACCAAGTGTTAAATAAAAAAACAACACCTATTTATTCCCCGTGACAGGAAGCATAATTTTAAAAATAGTTTTTTCACCGGGATGACTTTCTACACAAAACTTACCCGCATGATCCTCAATGATCTTATAGCTGATGCTTAACCCCAATCCTGTACCTTTTCCAACTTTTTTTGTGGTGAAAAACGGATCAAATATTTTATCGATGATATCTTTTGGTATTCCCACACCATCATCAGCAATGGTTATGTTCATTTCTTTTTTTGTATGTTCTGTTGCGATCCAGATGTTTCCTTTTGAGGGGATAGCATGAATTGCATTTTGAAGTAAATTCATAAAGACTTGATTTAATTGTCCGGGCATGCACTCAATTTCAGAATGACGACAATAATTTTTATGGATAGTAATTTTATTGCCAATTTCTTTTTTAAGAATTGACAATGTCGCATCTAATCCTTCATGAACATCTACGCGTTTATATTCAGCCTCATCGAGTCTTGAAAAATTTCGAAGATCTTCGACAATTTGTTTTACGCGTGTTGAGCCATCCAGCGTTTCTAAGATTAATGAATCGATGTCTTTTTTGATATAATCCAATTCTTGTTCATCAATATCATCGCTCGGATTTTTTAACGTGTTAATATATTGTTGAAGCTCCCGCATGTTTCCATAAATAAACCCAATTGGATTATTAAGCTCATGTGCAACCCCGGCGACTAAATGTCCAAGGCTAGACATTTTTTCACTGTGAACCAATTGTGTATGTGCGTCTTTTAGTTCAGAATACAAAGACTCTAACTCAGTATTTTGTTTTTCAAGAACTGTAATATATTTTTCCTGGGTTTCTGTTTCGGTGATTTGTCTTGTGAGCTCACGAGTTTTTTCGATAAAATTATTATTTTCAACAGCCAGGGCGGTTTGATTTGCCAATAAAACAAATGTATTCAAGTCTTCCCGATCATACTCCTTTACATTCATGGGTTTCCCGATAGCAATAAGCGAAAGAAGTGTTTCATCTCTGACAACAGGGACCAAGAGGTGAAAGTTTAATTTTTGTAAATGCCCCAAATCCTTTGATAAAATTTTCTTTTCAATAATTTTATGGTAGAAAACCTGTTCTTGAAGACTTCCAGATATCCCGATGTCTTTGAAATCAAAATCATCACGACCCGAAAAATGTTTCGGGATTAATTGATTTTTCTCTGCAACGTAAATCAGACAAAACTCAGGATGGATTGTTTGATAGATCATTTGTACTAATTGATCATATAGAGTTTCATTTTCACGAAGAAAAATTAACCGCTCAGAAAAATTATAAAGAGCGGCACGATAAACGGACCGCTTCTTTTTCACAGATAAAATGTATTCTAAAACACCGAATGTTACAATGAGACCACCTAAAATCACAGCGGTCTGCGAGCCAATAACAAGCACCGCTGATTCACCGCGAAAAACAGCATAGACAACATACAACACAACCAGCACAACAGATAGAAAGACTCCAGTTTGGCGATGTGACCACTTATACCTTCTTAAATAAACCGCTGTGGCTACTCCAATACTGCCAATGAGAAGCACGATAAGTAAAAAGGTTTGCCAAAACGAGATTTGAAAGATAAGTTGCGAAACTGTTTTATACGCTCGCATAAGCATCTTTGAAACACCAGTCAACTCTGACACCTTGATCATTTGTCCCGGGAGAATATTTTCAACAAGTTTTTCTTTCCCAAGCGGAAAAACAATTTTAGCAGAGTATAATCCTTTGGGAGGTACACCAAAATGAGCAACCATTTCTCCAATAGAAAGATAGCCGCTTCCACCGGAAAGTTCTCGATAACCAACAAGCGAACGCCCAAGATCATTTTCATCCGAGTTTTTATACAACCACACTTTAGTTCCAACACCATCACGATTACTTGAAACTCCTTCAGGATAAATTTGAATGTAAGAATGGTCTGTCTCGGGGTTTACATATAGAATACTAGATGTATCTTTGTTTGAAATAAATAGATCTAAATCACCATCTCGATCGTGGTCGGCAACCGCAGCTCCCGTACTATAATAATGATTTGTCTCATGAGATAAATCATAACGACTAAAAACACCGGCATTATTTAAGAACAGATAATTTTGTCCAATATTTGTACAAACAATATCTTGCCATCCATTATTGTCAAGATCTGAGATTATTCCGGAGTAGGATGGAAGCCGGTTTGAGATCCCGGTAATTTGAGTGGCATCTATTAATTTTATTCCACCTGAAGTGGCATCAAAATCATTTCTATATAAACGACTTAATCCATTTCTATCCGAAACAAAGAGATCAAGATCACCATCATTATCAACATCTCCAAAAGATACACCATTGCTATTTATATTGTCTTTCAGGTGTGGAATATTAATTTTAACTGGATCAAAATAAGCTCCGTTAATGTTTAGATATAGTTCATCTGGAGACAACCAATTGCAGATATATAAATCAGGGTAGCCATCAAGATTTATATCTGCAAAACCAGCCCCCTGGCTTGTGTTTTCAGTGTTAAGATTATAGTCTGAAGCAACCTCTCGAAATGTACCATTGTAATGTTGAACATATAAATGGTTTTTTCCGTGCTCATTTGTTATCAAAAGATCCAACCGCCCATCAAGATTAACATCAGCCCAAACAGACGCATTCCCGCTAAGTGTGTTTTTTATTCCGACAAGAGAGGTTTGGTCATCAAATACAAGCCGCCTGGATTGTTGAAACAATTTGGTTGTAGTGCCCCATCCGGTAATTATGACATCTTGAATGCCATCATTGTTGAAATCAACAATTGAAGATCCGAGTTCAAGGTTTTTTATTCCACTGGGATATAAATTCCCACCGAGGCTCGCTGAAATTGTTTTGTCTTTGTATCGTTTCTTTTTTTTATCAAAAATGAATAACCGGTTAATATCTCTAAAACGAACGAGATAAAGATCTGCAAAGCCATCTTGATTAATATCTCGAAACGCAACGCCATATACATCGTCAATTTCCGGTAATAATTGATATTCCTGATTGAAATACGCGCTTACAAAACGATCAGCCCATGAGATTGATGTAGCAGTTGCCACAGCCACAAAAAAGATAAAAAACGTAAAAATAGTTTTAAAACGGAACAGATTTTTATGTTGGAAAGAGTGGTTCATCTTTAAAACGTTATTAGATGTTTACGGCTATCCCCCGTTGTTATTTAAAAGATGTTTCTATTTTCGATAGGATATATGCTTCGGCTTCATGCGGAATGACAATATTCACCGAGAGAGAAAATAATACAAAACGATCTAAAACCAAGTTGTTAAGTTTTATAAAATCCTTATCGGTTGTAATTACAAATTCAGAATTAGTATCCTTTTTTCTGCGGATGATTTTCTCAACGTCTTCGTTTGTATAAGCGTGATGATCACGAAAAATAAGATGGTCCGTGATAATTGCATTGGTTTCAAACAAAGTGCGTTCAAATCCTTTCGGGCTTCCCAAAGCAGAAACAGCCAAAACACGTTTTCCGGAAATATTTTTTATTGTCGTCTCCACATTGGTTGTACACTGTAATGCCGGATTGGTTTCTAGTGTAGTATTAAAAGTAGGTATATTAAACTTAATAAAACCTATTGTATGTTTTTTAGAGATTGGGAATACGTTCAATTTACTAAAAAAGATAAGGTCAGCTCTTTTTGTTTGGGATTTAGGTTCTCTTAAATTTCCTGCGGGAAAAATGATATCATCATAGCGACCAAACTGAGAGCTGACCAACAGAATGTTTAGATCGCGGTGAAGAGCTCGATGCTGATATGCATCGTCCAACAAAAGAATGTCAGGACGAAATTTGTCAACGATTACCCCACCACCTCGAAAACGATTACTATCCACCACAACAGGAACGCCGGGAAGGTGTTTAGCAATTAGGAATGGTTCATCTCCGACATCTTCCCAAGATTTAGACATATTTTCTCCACCCGAAACAATGACCGTTCCGCGGGTTTTTCTTTTATATCCACGACTTAATATCGAGACAGACCTTCCCTTTTCTTGAAGAAGCTTGGCGAGTGCAATAATCGTTGGGGTTTTCCCCGTCCCACCGACTGTTAAATTACCGACACTTATCACAAAACATGGAAGACGGTTCGTTTTAAAAACACCTAAATCGTAAAATAAATTCCTAATGGAAATGAACCACATGTAAGTAACTGTGAAGGGAAGGAGCAACAAACGAAGCATCATCCGCTCACCTTCTCTTCAACTTGTTCGACCAAGGAATCCAAAGCTGTTTTTACGATGGCAAGAGCGGATTCAAAGTCTTGATCTGCGGATAACTCAATGGGTTCACCATAAATCATTTCTATGCGCCCAAAAGGTTTTGCAACATAAAAGGTATCCCAGTTTGTAAATCCCCATTTTCTTGTAGCCTGTCCGATCACAGGAATAATAACAGCACCGGTTTTTTGAGCGGCACGAACGACTCCCGGCTTTGGAATCTTTGCAGGACCTTTTGGTCCGTCCGGAGTAATGGCAACAACATTTCCTGGTGTTTTTAGCGTTTTTATGATCTCCATAAAAACCTCTTTTCCTCGATCAGAGCTAGATCCTCGAAGCATACGCCAACCCAATCGAAGCCCAATCCGGGAAATCAACTCGGCGTCATTGTGCATACCTGCTAATCCATAATATCCATCGCTGACATGGTTCATAAATGTTGTTAGTAGGTATCCATGCCATGATGCAATAATAACAGATTTGTTATTTTCTAAACATTCAGCAATGTGGTGTTTCCCTGATATATTCCACCGATTTGTTTTATACAAAAAATGCAGCACCCAATTTGCCAGAACAATTTTTAAATAAAATAACACTCTTACAAACACTATAGCATCCTTTCACGAATCTTCATCGCCGCGTTAGCGTAGACATCTCCACTGCCAAGGCGGTTGCGAAGTATAGAATATTCAGAGATCATATCATTTCGGAGGGATGTATCTTTAAGAAGAGGGGTGAGCGCTGTCTGGAGGTTGTCAGCTGTCATCTCACTTTGCAAATATTCAGGAACGAGTTGTTTTCCAGCAATGAGATTGACCATTGATGCATAAGGAACCTTCACAACCCGCTTTGTTATCGCCCAAGACAACCCGGATAACTTATAAGTAACAACAATCGGGCACTCTAAAACGGCAGCTTCCAATGTAACTGTCCCTGAGGCAGCTAGAGCAGCAGTTCCAAATTGCAGCACGAGTCTGGTGTTGGATTCTATTCGAATATAGTCAGGTAGTGGATCGATGGATATATCGGCAGCTTTACCAACAATAGCCTGTAAAAAGGGATTGGATTTTTGTAGCAACTCCACAGTTTTTAGAAAAACAGACCAATGTCGGTCAATCTCCTTTTGACGGCTTCCTGGCAACAAGACCAACAAGGGTTCATCGGGATTAAGACGGTGTTTTTTAAAGAAAGCAGCTTTAGAGACGTTTTCCTTTTTGAGTTCTGAAAACGGATGTCCAACATAGTCGACGTCTATCTTCCGCTTGGAAAACCATTCTTTTTCGAACGGTACAATGCTTAAGAGCTGGTCTACATAATTCTTTAATATTGAGATACGGTTTTCTTTCCATGCCCAAACTTGCGGTAAGATGAAATATGTAATCGGCACTTTTAGGGAAAACAATCGCTTAGCCAATCGTAGATTGAATCCGGGATAATCAATCAAAATTATACGAGCAGGTTTTAGTTTTTGAATAGCCGAAACCGTATTTTTCATAACACTCAACATATAAGGTAAGTGTCGAAAGACCTCCGTAAAGCCCATCATAGACAAAGAAGAAACATGTTCTATAATATTCATGCCCTCTTTTTGCATGTTGTCACCACCATGCCCCGCAAATTGAGCATTTGGAAATTCTTTTTTTAAAGCTTGAATTAACCTTGCACCATGAAGGTCACCGGACGCCTCTCCGGCCACAATAAAAAACAAAGATTTTTCAGATTCTTTTATGGCTCTTTCCCTATAAATAATTTAACAATGAGATTATTAAAAGAATAAGAATCACATTTTGTAGAGTTCTCTTCTCGGTTTTAAAGGTTTTGGACAAGGAAAGAGGTTTGCGAAGGTCACCACTCTTCCATGGTCGCAGTCTTGGAATTAATGCAGGAACATTTTGTTTGTATTCTATATAACGTTCACCAAACAAATTTTCTAAGGTGCTTTCTTCAAGAGAAACAATCATGCCATATTGAAACAGAAAGAACAACCACGTAATAATCAAAGCGATCCAAATAGAATTTGAGCCCGCAATAAAAACCACACCGGAATACATAAACATATTTCCAAGATACAATGGGTTCCTAACATAAGAATAAGGCCCCGCGGTACACAAAGCAGGCGCACCAACTTTAGTGGTCCGAGTAACCCCCCCTGCATATCGAACGGATAAAAACCTAACGGTTTCTCCAAAGCCTAAACAAAGAAGCCCAGCCCAGACAAAAGAAAGGTTGTTTTCTGAAGTAGCTAATATATAGACAGCAAGAGGAATGGGCGTATAGCTTCGGTATTTAAATAGAAAGTTTTGAACTTTGTGTTTTATAAACATTAATGAATATCCTCTAAGATCATATCATGGATTTGTATAGCGACATCCAACGCTTCGCGCCCGGCTTTTCCATCAACGATTGGAGTTTCATCTCCGCGAATGGATGCAATAAAATTAATAAGCTCAAGCTGCATGGCATCAGCAGGAACCACAGTTGGCTTTTCATAAACAATTTCACGGGAAGAATCACTGTCGCTAAAAGGGGCGGCAAGGATTGCTTTATTGTTTTTTTCTGAAACAACGCGGTAGACCTCGGTTAATCCCAATAGAAAATCAATTGTCACGTACATGTCTTTTTGGAAAACCTTCGTCTTTCTCACCTTGTCTTTTGCAATGCGGCTGGAGGTCATGCTTGCAACGGTGCCGTTTTCAAAACGAATCCTTGCATTAGCAATGTCAACGGAATCGGTCATAATTGAAACACCACTGGCCCGAATGTTTTTAACAGGGGAGTTTACAAGAGCTAAAATGATATCAATATCATGGATCATAAGATCTAAAACAACAGGGACGTCCGTTCCCCGAGCCGTATAAGGTGCCAATCGCTGTACCTCAATATATTTTGGGCTTAGCGCATAGTTGTTTAAAGAGCGAAGAGCAGGATTTAGTCGTTCGATGTGGCCAACCTGAATAACGACACTGTGTTGTTTCGCCAAATTAATTAAAACATCAGCCTCGTCAACGGTTTTTGTAATAGGTTTTTCTATAAAAACATGTTTTCCAGCACGGATGCACTGTTCTGCGACTGCGGCATGATAGATGGTTGGTGTTACAATAGATACAGCATCGCACTGATTGAGCAACCCCTCTATAGAATGAAAGGAGGAGGTTTTGTATTTGTTAGCGATCTCTTGAGCTCTATTTGAATCAGTATCATACACTCCTGTAAGTATTGCGTCAGCAAGGTTCTTATAGTGTTTTACATGGTGTTGTCCCAAATGTCCAACACCGACCACACCAACTCTCGGTTTATCAATTGTATTCATTATTACTTTCTATTACTTTTAATTAGAGCCATAGTTTAAAAGTATTTACCTGATAAGAGAAAGAAATGAATTCACTTGATTTACGTCGATAATTAAACCAATTTTAGATAATATTTTTAATAGGAAATACTCAATCATAGGAGAAATTCCATGGGGAATGATATAAAAACTGGAATCGGATACCTTATACCGGCAAGTGCAATTGTCGGGTTTATCCTTTCACTATTTGCAGGAAACTTTAGTACAGCAATATTCTTTTCTGTGTCAGGTATTTTGTGCTGGGTGCTGTACTGTTTATTAATGGACAGTGAATTACCCGAAAACACGGATAAATTTATTATTTTATTCGGCATGATGTTGTCCGTTGGTATCTTTTTACAATTTGGTCTTGAACTAAATAAATTCGGTGGTTATTTAGTGATAGAAGAAGGCATCATCTTTGGATTGCTGACCCTTTTATTTACTGTCTTGGCGGGAATTCTATATCAAAAAAGTTTTGCCGATAAAACCAACACACTTTCCTCCAAAGAAAAAGATTGGATTAAAGCAGCTGTAGAAAAAATAGACAAAAATGAAACAGACCCAAGAATTGTTGTGATTAAACAAAGCGAGGAAGAAAAAATTGAAGACGACGATGACGACGAAGAAGATGAAGACGAGCATCCTCACCCTATGTATATGATGCCACCGGAATATTATGAAGACGAAGAGGACGACGATGAAGAAGATGAGGATGAGGAAGACGAATAAAACACAACAGAACGCTAATTAAAAAGGGCTCTTTCGAGCCCTTTTCTTTTATCATAAGCTAAAATGTATCTAAAGACGGATCTCCTCCAAAATCATATGTCAGATTATCAAACAAACCAACTTGAAGATTTTTTGCGTAATAAATTATTTTGTCTTTTACTTTAAGCTGCGCATCACCCCAAGCCATATATACGGGGCGTTGAATCACTTTTTTAATATCAATAAGGTAAGTGATTTTATCGTGGTATGGACGAACCTGTCCTTTAAACTTAACATCACCAACCCCTAAAGCGCGTCCTCTGCCTTTACCACCGATCCAAGATAAAAAGAACCCAACCAATTGCCAAAAACCATCCAACCCAAGACAGCCCGGCATGACAGGATCTCCTTTGAAATGACATTGAAAAAACCAATTAGACGGGTCAATATCAAGTTCAGCCTTTATTAATCCCTTCCCATACTTACCACCTTTTTCAGCTATATTAAGAATGCGGTCAATCATAAGCATTGGAGAGGTTGGTAGTTTTCCATTTTCCATGCCAAATGTTTTACCCTCAGACACATCAATCAATTCTTGTTTTGTAAAATTGGATTTTTTATTCATAAAATTCCTAATTAATGATGAAATTGAATCATGAAGACTACAAATTCTTTTTTAAATGTAAAACGGTTTATTTTTACCAAAGATATTAATATTGACAATCGAAAATTATAGGTAAAAAACAGCAGGAAATTATATAGCAATATAATTATCGAAAATGATTAAATTCATCGCTCGACACAAGAAAGAAATCACGTGATTTGTCTCTTGTGTCAGAGGAATGGAAAAAAAGATTAATAGGAGCAAACAGGATGAAACCAAAAATCCATCCGGAGTATAAAAAAGGCAATGTCCACTGTGCTTGTGGAAACACATTTGAAGTATACAGCACATTAGGCGATCAGCGGATTGACATTTGTAATCAATGTCACCCGTTTTTCTCCGGAAAACAAAAACTTGTGGATACCGCTGGTAGAATTGAGAAATTCCAGAAGAAGTACGGACAAAAAGCCGCACAATAACTGGGCAAAAAATATTTTATGGCTTCAAAGGATGTACCCGTCCTTGAAGCCATTTTTATATCTATGAAACTTTCTACGATAATTGCATTAATGAAAACATCAATCCTTGTTGGCGGACAAGCAGTAATTGAGGGTGTGATGATGAGAGTTCCGGGTGCGTATGCAACCGCTGTACGCGATCCAGAAGGAACCATACAAATACAACGCGAAAAATTTATCTCGATCACAGAAACATCGCGTTTTTGGAAACGACCCCTATTTCGCGGAATGGCCTCATTGTTTGAAGCAATGAAAATGGGGATGAAAACGCTTCAGTGGTCAGCTGAAATTGCCATCCCGGAAGAAAAAACAAAGAAGCCAAACAAACTGGCAGATGTGTTGTCAACGGTCTTTGCAATATCGTTGGCGTTGGTCTTGTTTATGATAGCGCCCTATTGGATCACAACAACCCTTTTCGGCGTTGGAAAAAAAGCATTCTTGTTTAACATGATCGCAGGGATAATGCGAATTACATTTTTTGTTTTATATCTGTTCATCATTTCAATGCTTAACGATGTAAAAAGACTATTTCAGTATCACGGAGCTGAGCATAAAGTTGTGTACACGTTTGAAGCCGGGCAGGATATTTCTATTCAAACCGCTCAAAAATTTTCAACCTTGCACCCAAGGTGCGGCACAAGTTTTATGTTTATTGTTCTTTTAACTGCCATCTTATTCTTTTCTGTTGTCGACACACTTATTATTGGACTGATAGGAAACATGTCCTTACACGTTCGATTGATCACCCACCTTCCAATGATTCCGTTAGTAGCGGGGATTGGATATGAAATGATAAAACTTTCTGCCAGAAGCAACAAAAAGATTGTGTGGTTTATTAAACAACCTGGATTATGGTTGCAAAAAATTACCACAAAAGAACCGGACGACCAGATGGTGGAAGTTGCAATAGAAGCGTTGAAATCTGCATTTGGTGAGAGATATGAAGAAGTCACAGGCAAAGAATATAAAGCAGAGGCTATCGGATGAAAGATCGAATTAGTGAAATCATAGAACATTTCAAAAAATTAAACGATCTTTTGATCTCTCCTGAAGTGATGTCTGATCAGAATCGGATTCGAGAAATTGCACAAGAAAGACATCGTTTGGACCCAATCGTTCAAAAGGGTCGTCAATATCTAAACGTGCTCGAACAAATTGAAGAAGATCAGTTGATATTAACCGGAAATGATGATGAGTTAAAATTGCTTGTCAAAGAAGAGTTACCCGAGCTAGACACGGAAAAAACCGAACTGGAAGAACAGCTAAAAATTTTATTATTACCTCATGATCCTGCTGACGATAAAAACACCATTATGGAAATACGAGCAGGAACCGGAGGAGAAGAAGCCGCTTTATTTGCCTCTGAGTTGTATAGAATGTACGCCCGATACGCTGAGCGGTCAGGCTGGTCTACAAAAGTTATGACACTTAATGACACAGGTCTTGGTGGATTTAAAGAAGTCGTTTTTTCGGTAAAAGGTGAAAGTGTGTATGGTCAATTGAAGTTTGAAAGTGGAGTGCATCGAGTTCAACGTGTTCCAAAAACGGAAACAAGTGGGAGACTGCACACATCAGCTGCGACAGTTGCTGTTTTGCCAGAAGCTGAAGAGGCTGACGTTGAAATAGTAGAAACCGAGCTGAAGATTGATACGTACAGAGCAAGTGGCGCGGGCGGTCAGCATGTGAATAAAACGGAATCAGCAATTCGTATTACTCACCTTCCTACAGGTTTGGTTGTGACATGTCAGGATGAATCCTCTCAGCATAAAAATAGAGCAGCAGCATTGAAAGTTCTTCGATCGCGATTACTTTCATTGGAACAAGAACGCATTGCAAAAGAACGGGCACAAGAGCGAAAATCGTTGGTCTCTACCGGAGATAGATCAGCAAAAATTCGTACGTATAACTTTCCACAAGGAAGAATAACAGACCACCGAATCAACTTTACGACCCACAGATTAGAAGCCACTCTTGATGGGGAATTGGGTGAGTTGGTCGAACAGCTACAATTAGCAGACCAACAAGAAAAACTGAAAGCACAATAAATGCGGGATATTCCCGCCAAAGAGAATAAGCACTGGCGAGTGATTGACATTATTCGCTGGGGGGATGATTATTTATTATCTAAGGGGTTTGAAAATCCTAGACGAGAAATGGAATGGCTCATTCAAGCTCTCTTGAATTATAAGCGCATAGATATATATTTAAAATTTGAAGAAATAATTCCAATCAGAAAGTTAGCAATTCTTAGAGAATGGATTGGTCGACGAATTAAGCGAGAACCATTACAATATATTACAGGCTCAACAGAATTTTATGGACTCACATTTGCTGTTGATCCTTCGGTGCTAATTCCCCGACCGGAAACTGAAAGAATTGTTGATATTGGACTTGAAGCCCTCAAACATGTTGAAAACCCAACCATTTTAGATATAGGAACAGGCTCCGGCTGTCTTGCAATTGCATTGGCAAAAAACATAAAGCAATCAGCAGTAACCGCCATTGATATTTCATCTGATGCGATTACACTTGCAAAAAAGAACGCAGCAAATCTTAATTTGACTAATATAACATTTGATATAGTGAACATATTAAACTCTAAGCCCGAAGGAGTTTTTGATCTGGTTGTTTCTAACCCACCCTATGTTTCCATAGATGAGCTATCCGAGTTAATGCCGGATGTTATTGATTTTGAACCAGAAAATGCCTTATCAGATAAAGAAGACGGATTAACATTTTATCGACGATTTGCCAATATTGGGAAGTCTTTAATTAAGCAAGGCGGATGGATGTTACTAGAGGTCGGTAGAGGAAAGCATCCGATTGAGGTACAAGACATATTTCATCAAGCTGGATATTCTAATACGACATTAATCAATGATTATAACGGCGACCCTAGAATTTTAAAAGTCAATCACACAGAAAAAAATGATGAGCTTAGAGATAAATTAATCTCAAACTATGTAAAATCCTTGTTACCAATCAGGTTTCATCTGTGTAATATTATTTATCGTTTTTAAGCGATTAACATCAATTTAATTAAAAGAATGTCCAACAAATTTATACATTTACATAATCATTCTGATTATAGCCTATTAGACGGAGCACAAAATGTAAACGTTTTCGTTGAAACAGCAAAAGAATTAGGAATGAATGCAATTGCGTTGACAGAACATGGAAACATGTTTAGCGTTTTAGCTTTTTATCGTGCTGCAAAAAAAGCAGGGGTCAAACCAATTATTGGATGTGAAGTATATGTAGCAGTTGGTAGTCGTTTTGATAAAAAGCCTAAACAACATAGAGGCTGGGGAAATAACCATCTTGTTTTATTGGCTCAAAATGAAACAGGCTATAAAAACTTAATGAAACTTGTTACCGTCGGGTTTTTAGAAGGATTTTATTATAGACCCAGAATTGATAAAGAAATATTAAAAGAACACTCAGAAGGTCTGATTTGTCTCTCGGCTTGTTTAAAAGGTGAAATTTCTCAAAAGCTGTTACAAAATGATTTGTCCGGCGCAAAAGAGGTAGCAAATGAATTTGCTGAAATATTTCCCGGTCGATATTATTTAGAAATACAAGATCATGGAATTCCGGAAGAACGCACAAACATCGAAAGGATGACCGCCCTTGCAAAGGAAACAGAACTTCCTTTGGTTGCAACTAATGATTCTCATTATGCAAAGAAAGAGCATGCAGAAGCCCACGACATTATGATTTGTCTTGGCACGGGAAAAGATCGAAATGACCCAAATCGCTTGAAGTATTCTACAAACGAGTTTTATCTAAAATCACATGACGAGATGAGCGCGTTGTTTAAGGCCTTCCCGGAAGCGATAGAAAACACAAACAAAATTGCTGATAGCATAGACCTTGAAATTTCGATGGGTGAATATCATTTGCCGAAATATCATATTCCCGAAACATCTTCCACACAAGATCCCGATGAATATTTGAGATTATTATGCGAAGAGGCTCTCAAACAAAAATATAAAAAAATAGATGAAGAAGTCCGAGCCAGGCTCGACCACGAATTGAATGTGATAAAAAATATGGGTTTTGCCGGATATTTTTTGATCACTGCTGATTTTGTGCAATATGCAAAGGACAATAAAATACCAGTAGGCCCGGGCAGAGGATCTGCCGTTGGAAGCATTGTATCATATGTATTAGGCATTACAAGCATCGACCCATTAAAACACAATTTATTATTTGAAAGGCTATTAAACCCGGAGCGAATAAGCATGCCGGATATAGACATCGATTTTTGCATTGAACGCCGAGGTGAGGTAATAGATTATATTAAGCAAAAATATGGAGACGATTCAGTAACACAGATCATCACCTTTGGTAAGATGAAAGCAAAACAGGTGGTTCGCGACGTAGGGCGCGTCATGGGGTATTCTTTTGGCGATGTTGATAAAATTGCAAAGTCCATTCCAAACGAGCTCAACATCACTCTCAAAGATGCATTAAAAAGAAGTCCCGAATTAAAAGAGATGGCCGAAGGTGAATATAAAGAACTAATTCAATATTCATTGGTTTTAGAAGGAATGAATCGTCATTCATCTATCCACGCCGCAGGTGTAGTTGTCACCCCGGGTAAACTAACAGACTATATTCCACTATACCGCTCACCACAGGGAGATGTTACCAGTCAATATGACATGAAAGACCTAGAAGAGTTGGGATTGTTGAAGATGGATTTCCTTGGCTTAAGGAATTTAACAGTCATAGATAAAACAATTTCTCTATTAAACAAAAAAGATGTAAGTGTTGATATTGATTCAATTTCTGAAGACGACAAAAAAGTATATGAATTATTTGCCAAAGGACAAACAATCGGAGTGTTTCAATTTGAATCATCCGGTATGCGCGAGTTTTTAAAAAAGCTGAAACCAACCGCAATGGAAGACCTGATTGCGATGAACGCCCTTTACCGCCCGGGCCCAATGCAAAACATAGATAGTTTCATCGAAAGAAAGAATGGAAAAAAATCCATTGAATATATTCATCCGGAATTAAAATCTATTTTAAAAGAAACCTACGGAATCATTGTTTACCAAGAACAGGTCATGCAGATTGCAAACAGAATAGCAGGATTTACACTTGCAGAAGCAGATCTTATGCGTCGGGCCATGGGCAAGAAGATAAAAAAACTAATGGACAATATGTCGATTAAGTTTGTTAAAGGAGCAGTGAAACGAGGAATCAAGGAAAAGAAAGCGAAAGACATATTTGCCCTAATTGATAAATTTGCTCAATACGGATTTAATAAAAGCCATTCAACTGCATACGCTTTTATCGCCTATCAGACCGCATGGTTAAAAACGCATTATCCCGCGGAATTTATGTCCGCAAACTTGACGAGTGAGATGACAAACTTGGATCGGGTTGTTGTTCTGATAAACGAATGCAGGAAGATGAATATCGAAGTAAACCCTCCGGATATTAATGTATCAAACGTTCAATTCCACCCTATCAGCGAAACAACAATCTCTTATGGATTAAATGCTATTAAAAACGTTGGAACAAAAGCGTTAGAAAACATTATTGAAAATCGTGAAACGAAAGGAAATTTTAAAAGCATTTTCGAATTGTGTTCCAGAGTCGACCAGCGTACAGTAAATAAAAAAGTATTGGAAAGCCTTGTAAAAGCTGGCGCTATGGATTCACTGGAGGGAAATCGAACTCAAAAGTTTGCAGCGATTGACAGCGCAATAAAATATGGACAACAAATCCAGAACAATAAAAATATTGCACAGGTGGATATGTTCGGTCAAGCTTCCGGCCAACATGATTTAGTAAAAATTCCAGAGCTAACGGATGTCGTGCCCTGGGAAGAACAACTATCTCTTGATAGAGAAAAAGAGGTGTTGGGTTTCTATGTTTCGGGTCATCCATTGTTGAAATTTGCAGATGACCTTGAAGAATTCAGCAACATAGACCTATCAGAAAAAAACGTTGTGAACAAAGAAAAGGACGTTCGAATTGGTGGATTAATCAGTGAATTAAGACATCATTTTGATCGCAAAAAGAAACAAATGGCATTTTTCAAAATAGAAGTTTTAGGCGGTCAAGTTGAAATATTGGCGTTTAGCGACACCTTTGCAAAGTATAAGTCAAACATCGAAAAAGACAAAATAGTTTTTGTTGTAGGTAAACCAACAGACAGCGGTGATTTTAGTGATTTAAAATTGATAGCAGAGGAAATTATACCCGTAGAACATGCAAGAAAATATTTTTCAAAACGGATTAACATCCGTTTGCACCCGACTAAAACCACAGATAAACAGATCGATAAGTTGTACTCGATTGCTGGCAAATATAAAGGTGAATGCGGATTGGTACTTCATATTCCAAACGGCGGAAGTGGTCAAAAAGTTTTAGCCCATAATGTAAAGGTATCATCAGAAAAAGAGATGTTTTCGGAACTCCGTGATGTTTTCGGAAAGAAAAATGTTTGGGTAGACGGCTCCGGATAAAGCAGGTCAAAGAAGATCAATCAAAATGATAGCAGTATTACAGCGTGTTAAAAAGGGAAGTGTTCGTATATCCGAGGAGACCGTTGGGAGTATCGCGGAAGGTTTGGTTGTTTTTCTGGGTGTATTTGAAACAGACACCTCTCAAGACGTTCAGTTTTTGACAGATAAAATTTGTGACTTTCGAATTTTTAATGATGATAATCAAAAAATGAATTTGTCTATAAAAGATGTATCGGGTCAGATATTAGTTATCAGTCAGTTTACACTTTGCGGAGATTGGTTAAAAGGACGTAGACCGAGTTTTATTAGCGCAGCTTGCCCTGAAAAAGGAAAAGCACTTTATCTTGATTTTATTCAGCATTTAAGAAATAAAGGCATTACTGTAGAAACTGGAAAATTTGGAGCCATGATGAATGTTGAGTTGATCAATGATGGTCCGGTAACATTTGTTTTAGATAGTGAAAAAAAGCAGCTTAAACAAAAATAGACTGCAATACTGCAACAATCTTTCATTTAATACACACTATTTTCCTTTATTCATTCGTCGTAATTTTTCACCAAACTTATTAAGGAAAGATTCATGAATAGAAAAATACGAATCTTAATGGCGAAACCCGGTCTAGACGGACATGACCGCGGAATAAAAGTTCTTGCTGCCGCGTATCGGGATGCAGGAATGGAAGTGATTTATTTGGGTTTGCGCCAAACACCGGAAATGATAGTCTCAGCAGCCTTACAAGAAGATGCAGACGTTATTGCTCTTTCTATTTTATCTGGCGCACATAATACAATATTTACACGCGTTCTTGAGTTAATGAAAGAACACGAAATGGACGACGTGTTGCTTACCGGCGGAGGGATTATTCCGGAAAAAGACATGAACGATTTAAACGCACTTGGTGTGGGAAAATTGTTTGGTCCCGGTACGGCGGTCCAAGACACTATCGATTATATTCATACATGGGTAAAAGATAACCGAGAATAAACGGATGGACATTCACAACAAAGCCGAACTGGAACTGTATTTTGCTGAGAATATGGAAACAGTTTTATTTCCTGTCTTAGCGGATATATATTTCTTAGAAGAAGATTATATTCGCGCCAGAAAAGTATGTGAGATTGGGTTATCACACTATCCGGCTCAACCAGACGGTCTGTTTGTACTTGCCAATGTAGCGCTCGCTGAAGGAAAGCTTACGGAAGCGGAAAAAACATTGAAAAGTATTCAAAGATCCGGGGAAACTCATCTTCAGGGATTTGTTCTGTTGGCCCAAGTTCAAGAAGCGTTAGGAAGATCACAAAATACGATTCTTCGAAGCTGGGAAGCGGTATTAAAAATAGATGCTCATCAAAAACAAGCTAAGAAAACGGTTAAAAGTATATCGGAAAAACTGAAAGTTGAAACAACCACAAAAGAGCCTGCCAAGAAACAAAAACCCCCTGAAAAGATCGTTTCTGACGAGCCAATAGAATCCTTATCGATTAGCCCAAAATTGGCGACCTTTACTCTGGTGTCAGTTCTCAAGAACCAAGGATTGTTTTACCAAGCGCTGGATGTTCTTTCTGTATTAAAAGAAAAGGGAGAAGATTCTGAGCGAATAGCCAAAGAGATTGAATATATAGAGAGCCAGATCCAAAGCCATTCATCATAATACAAGATTTCTTTTATCAATTAACACATTATCAAGCCATTAGTTTGTTGGAGACCATATGAGTGAAAATATATTTCTAAGAAGAATAACCAATTTAAGAAACGCCATAGCAGATTTAAATGTTGATGGAATTTGGGTATCTAATCTTCTCAATGTACGTTACTTATCCGGATTTACCGGATCAGCCGGATCTTGTTTAATTACAAGAAACACCCTCGCCTTCTTTACCGACGGACGTTATATCGAACAATCACAACAAGAAGTGAAGAATTTCAAACGATATATCAATAATGTTTCTCATCTAAAAAACGCGGAAATGAACGGACTTATCCCAACGGATATCAAGTTAGCTTTTGAAGCAGACTTTGTTAGTGTGAATTTATATAACACGATGAAAAATCTTTTTCCAAATGTTACGTGGGTAAAAACATCAAAAGTTGTAGAAGAGATCGCTTCTGTCAAAGATGAGTCAGAGATCAGTGCGATCAAAACAGCGGTAGAGATCACAGATAAAGCTTATGCAGAAATTTTAGAAATGATTCGCCCGGGAGTTACGGAAAAAACCATTGCAAATGAACTTATATTCCGATACCATAAATATGGAGATGGCGAAGGTTATTCGCCGATTGTTGCTTCCGGCCCAAACTCAGCCTTACCACATGCAACACCATCAGACAGAGAATTCAAAAATGGTGATTTTATCGTAATTGATACAGGGGCTAAATACGCAGGCTATTGCGCAGATATGACTCGCACACCAATCGTCGGAAAAGCTACTGAAAAACAAAAAGAGATTTATCAAATTGTAAAAAAGGCACAGGAAGAAGGTGTTAACGGAGTGAAAGCCGGTATGCCATGTAAAGATGCAGATTCGCTAACCCGCGATGTTATTGAAGCTGCAGGATATGGTGAAGCCTATTCACACTCAACCGGCCATGGAATTGGATTAGAAATCCATACAATGCCAAGACTCAGTCAAATGAGCAACGATATATTGAAAGAAAATAATATCGTAACAATTGAACCCGGTATTTACCTGCCGGACTTGGGTGGCGTACGTATCGAAGACGATGTGATAATTAAAAAAGACGGTTGCGAAGTCTTAAATAAAACCACAAAAGAGCTGATAGAGCTATAATCTTATTATAAACAGGCTCTGAAGACTGTTAGATAAAGACCGTTTTCCAGTTATCTAGTTTATCTTGAAATGAAAATGAAGCGTTTGCAGGACTAGTAGATAACAGTGTGTAATAATTGATCTTATCGATTCGACTAAAATATTTGTTGTAAAGTTTTTCTGCTTTCTGTCCGTTAAACGCTATAGTCTTTAATGTTGGATGAGTTTGAATGAACCTGTAAATGTCATTGGGAGATTCATTCTTAATGTCTGAATCTAGACTGGTTTCTCGAAAAGCAGTATCACAAACATCCCATAATGCGATTTGATTTTTATCTAATAGAGATAATTTCTTTTCATAGTTCGATGGAAGAGTTTCATTAAATAAAGAACAAAGAAGTTTCCAAAATAGATTTCGAGGATGGGCATAATATTGTTGAAGACGTAGAGATTCTTTTCCAGGCATGGTGCCCAAGATCAAAACGTGTGGCGAATGTCCAACAAACGGTTTAAACGATTGTAATAGCGGTTCGAGCCTTTTGATTTTTAAACCCTTATCGATTTTTTAAGTTTAAACCAATAATGATACCAGCACCAATACCAATGATGAACAAAAGCAAAGGACCAGGTTGGTTTTTGGAAAGTAAAATAGAGATTATCGCAATTGCCGGCGCAACTCCAAACATCACTTTTTTATTTATGGTAATCGTATCAGATCCTTTTTTCATTTTATTATAACCTTTCAAGATGTCTATAGAATTTATAATCAGAAAGAAATGACCATCAAATAAATTTACATTATTAAACTAGCAAACCATGTGCTAGAAAAGGACAATCAGATAGAACATACAGTGCGGATATAGCAGATATTTTGTGGTAAGTTCGTACAGTCTAATTTTAGGAAGATAATGGACGTATATATAAACGCAGCACTTTATGATGCGATTCATAAGCAGTATAATGCGGATATCAACTTTATTTCAGGTTGGGCAGAAAAAATCGGAGGACCAGTTTTAGAGTTAGCCGCCGGGACCGGACGGCTGGGAATCCCAATCGTGAAAGCAGGGTTGGATTATACGGGAATAGAACTCAGTCCACATTTTGTTAGCGCAGGGAATGAAAAACTCACCCCGTATTCAAATGGGAAAATCATCGAAGGAAATATGCAATCCTTTGATCTGAATCAGAAGTTCAATTTTATTTTTGTTGGGTTTAACTCATTCCTTCATAATTTGACAGACAACGAAGCTGTATCATGTTTGAAACGTGTAAAAACACATCTAAAACCAGATGGAAAATTCCTAGTGTCAGTTTTTATTCCTGACCCTTCTTTTTTATATAGAGATCCAAACAGGCTTTATCCAGTACTAAGCTCTTTTGAGTTTGAAGAACAAACATGTTCAATGAAAGAAACAAATAGATATGATGAAGAAACAGAAGTAAATCATATCACCTGGTATTTGTTTCGAAACGGAAAACAAGACTCGACCTCCTTCACATTTGACATGAGATTATTTTACCCCGATACAATGGATAGGCTAATTACAGAAGCCGGCTTGGTTATCCATAAAAAACTAGGTGATTACGAAAACAATCCTTTGAACTCAGAAAGCAATTTACAGATATACCTTTGTGGAAAATAAACATACAATGAAGATTAAAACAGTATTTTTTGATATAGGAGGTGTGTTGTTAAACATTCACCCCGAGCACACCGTAAACCATATATCAAATATTGTTAAAATGCCTGAGAATGATGTAAGAAAACTTTTTCCTTTTGAAGCGCACTATCAATATGAAAAAGGACAAATCACCGATCAAGAGTTTTATACTGCGGTTCATCAAAGATTACCGCGTGGAAAATTTATTTCTGAAGATGAGTTTTGGGTAGCTTGGAGAAAGTTGGTTGGTGAAGAAACCGGTGAATCAAAATTACTAATCGAACTGAAAAAGAACTTTCAAGTTTGGCTCTTATCTAACACCAATGCTCGCCATATCGAAAATGGTGTAAGTAGCACATTCTCGTTTTTCCAAGAAATTGATGGTGCAATTTATTCCTATCAAGTTGGATCAAGAAAACCTGAGCCCAATATTTTTTTACAAGCACTTCAAAAAGCCGACACTAAAGCGGAACAAGCGCTGTTCATAGATGATTTTATAGAAAATATTGAACAAGCAAAATCCATGGGATTTCAAACAATTCATTTTAAACCAACGACAGACCTGAAAGCAGAACTTCAAAAGTTGGGGATCTCGATATGATCAAAACAAATCGATTATTGTGGATTGCTGTTTTCATTATTGAAGGATTTATTTGTAGTTCATGTTCTTCTCAACCGTCGGATGATGACTGGAGCCTGATCAGCGCAAAGAGAAAACATTCCGTTAGCGGAGTGGTTGTAGCCGAAAACATTTGGTATGTTGTGCACGATAACAAGAAACCCGATCAACCGAAAATGGGCTGGATCGATCCGATTAAAAAACAATATCATTCATTAGAATGGAAAAACAAAAAGCATCCCATCGATCTCGAAGCACTAACAACTATTTCGGACAAACCGTTAGAAATGGTTGCAATGACAAGTCGCGGAAATTGTTTTCACATTAAAATAAATAAAAAAGAAAATACGGTTGAGACAATAAAAGAATTTTCAATTCCCGGCGTAGTGCCTCCAATGAATTTGGAAGGATTAAGTATACAAAAAACAGATGGAGGATATTATATAGTCTGGGCAGACAGAGGGCTTAATGATCGTTTTGGAAATATATTTTATGGATTTCTCAATTTAAAAACCGGAACAATAGAGCCGGAAGCATCCCATTCTTTTTTTACCCCATGGCCTGAGAATAATGTGCGTCACATTACAGACCTTTATATTGAAAAGAATGGCAATTGCTGGGTTTCATCTGCTTCTGATCCCGGAGATGACGGTCCGTTTGATTCAGCGGTATGTCGGGTCGGACAGTTTCAACTAAAGAATGATACTCTTAAATTCACCGAAGAGCCAAATCCACACTTCATTAAAGAGAAACAATATAAAATTGAGGCACTGAATGTCATGAGTGGCAAAGGATGTTTTGCTACAGATGATGAAAATGCAGGCGTTTCTATAAAGATCAGGAAATTTTAAAAAGCCATGCCAGAGTTTACACACACCGGAGACAAAAAAAAGCAATATGTGCGAAACATGTTCGATGATATATCTTCTCGGTATGACTTTTTGAATCACCTTCTCAGTTTCGGGTTGGATTTTTACTGGCGGAAAAAATTAGTCGCATCTCTCCCGCCCAATCTAAAAAATGCGATCTTAGATGTTGCTACCGGAACAGGCGATGTAGGATTTGAGATCAAAAAACAATATCCGAAAGCAAAAGTAATTGGATTAGACTATGCAGATAAAATGGTTGAGGTTTGTCTAGCAAAGATTGAACAAAGAGGTGTAAAAGATTTTACAGCTATTCAAGGAGATGGTGAAAATCTTCCTTTTAACAAAAACGAATTTTCAGCACTGACCATTGCTTTTGGTTTTCGCAATATCGGTCATTACGAAAAAGCATTGTCAGAATTTTATCGCGTTCTTGATAATAAAGGATCTTTGCGAATTCTTGAATTTGCAGAACCAAATTCTAAATTATTTGGAATGATTTATCGATGGTATTTCAAACAGGCATTACCGAGGATCGGAGCTTTATTTTCTCGATCAGATGCGTATCGATACTTGCCGGAATCTGTAGAGCATTTTCCACCGCGTGAGATTTTGACAACCATAATTAAAGAAGCAGGATTTGACAGAGTGACCATTAAAGAAATGACATTTGGTGTTGTAACCCTTGTCTCTGCAGAAAAAGAATTGTCTACGTAAACAGTTAACGACCATGATGACACTTTATCAGAAAGGAATCTAACATGAAAAGAATCATTTCCCTTTTAATATTATCAGCTGGATTAATAACTGCTCAAAATCCGCTAACCTGGCAATGGACTGGACGAGTGCATTCCGAATTAAATTGGAAGACGATAGAAACAGAACATTATCGAGTTCATTATCATCAGGGCTTGGATTCTATTGCAGTCGCCGGAGCTTCGATAGCAGAATTGGCACATCCTGTCTTGCTTCAACAAGTGGATTTGGACACAATGCCAATCGTTGATATCATTTTTACATCAGAAGATGAGATCATGAACGGATTTGCAACGCATTTTAATAACACATTTATCTGGGTAGATCAAAATGATGTTGCGGTTTGGTTGGAGGATCAGAAATGGCTGTATCAGGTATTAACTCATGAACTGCAGCATATTGTGTATTCCAATGTTATCAGAAGTTGGGTCCCGGCACCGTGGGGTCAAATATTTTCAGGAACACCCGGATGGTTTGTTGAAGGATTGGCAGAATATATGACAGAACGATGGCGCCCGCATCGCGCAGACCTTTCGCATAAATGGCATGTATTAAAAAATAAAACCGAACACATGGACCCACATCATGACGGATTTTCTAAAGTAAAATACTGGGCAGATCGCTTTGGTGACTCTACAATCGTTAAAACAGTTCACTATCGAAACAAAATAAAAATGTTTGATTTTGATGAAGCGTTTAAAAAATTCACTGGAATTTCAGTTGAGCAATTTAACGAAGACTGGCGGAGACACATGAACACGTATTATTATGGATATCGTGCTCAAAAAGAAACAATTGAATCCATTGGTAAAACGATGACCTTGCCTGTTAATCGAGTAAACGGGTTTTTGTTTGCATCAGATAGTACAAAAATTGCAATAACCGGTAGAAAGGATAAAGATCAATGGGACGAATCCTTGTTAATCGTTCAGAGAGACACCCTTGAAGAACGTAAAATATTAGAAGAACGACAGAAAGATCACCCGGTAGCTGACTTTTTCAAGGATCTGTTTTCTTCAAAATCGGATACATCTGACAGCTCAAAGAAAGATAAAGACCCGAAGGTGTGGATAACAAACGAAATGGATTATGGGCGATTCCATTCAAGAATGACATGGTCACCGGACCACACACAACTTGTATATGCGAAATATCATTTTGGAAAACACCAATCAATGGTGTGGGATTTACGTTTGTTGGATATAGAATCAGAAAAAACAATATGGCTTACAGAATCTATGAGAGCGGCACATCCAAGCTGGTCTCCGGACGGAGAACAGATTATTTTTGTTGCTCATGCAAATAACACCTCTAATCTTTATACGATTTCTCCAAAAGGCGGAGAGCCAAAACAGATTACAGAATATACAGGAGATATTCAGATCCTTAATCCAAGTTGGTCTCCTGACGGTAAAGAAATTGCATTTGCCAAAGCAGGTACTGATGGTAATATGGATTTATATACAATGGATTATCCAAATGGAATTGAAAAAAGGATTACGGAAAATCCGGAAGTGGACTACCTTCCGGTATGGCATCCTAATGGTAAATTCATTACATACACTTCTCACAAAGGAACCACCCCGAACCTCCACACCGTTGATTTGGAAACGCTGGAATCTATTCAAAACACAGATGTCGGCGATGCGGTTTGGAGTGCCCAGTGGATGCCAAACGACACGACCGTTTTAGCAACCACTCTTGGAGATGTAGATTCGGTGCGTATTGTAAAAGTTGATCCAAAAAGAATTGCGACAACGAATGAACCGTTGAGAATGCAGGACACATATCTTCGATGGAGATCAATCAGCCCGGAACATGTTCTCCCGGAGTATGATCCATCCGTTGCAACAAAGTACTCTACCCCTAAGAAATATGCATTTTGGAAACATCCGAAACATATTATGAGTCTTATCATACCCGATGAATCAGGAATTGCAGGTTTAACGGCTTGGTCCGATCCGATCGGAAGGCATATTGTAGAAGCCGTAGGTGTTTATGGTTGGTACGATGATTTTACCGCGTGGAACCTAACGTATATCAACGCACAACACGGTCCTTTATGGGGTGTTACCGTTAATAGAAATTTCTCCTGGGATATTAGAGGGTATGGCGACCCGGATCAATGGTTGTTTGAAACGTTTGATGGTGTAACATTGTTTACAAATGCACCCTTTAATTTTGGAGAGAGCATGAGTTCTTACCACACGATGTTTGCCTATGCAACACTACGGTATCGTAAATCCGCTACACTAATATTTCAAGATATAGATTTTTATGAAGACGACAACGCAACGATTGAGTTGCCGACACCGGAAAGTGGCGATGAGAGCTTGATCTCGATAGGATATCAGTGGCTGAATCGTCGTCCCTATAAAATGAAAGCCGGAATTCCTCGAAAAGGGTATGGTGTTCAGACCGTTTTTGATATTTCTGACAGTCGTATTTATGGTGATTTTACCTGGCAAAGATTCACAATAGATGCATTTGCCAACGTAAAAGGCGGACCATTTGTGTTGTTTCTTCGTTCAAAATCAGAAATGCTTGAGGGCAGTAATCCTCCGAGTCAAGAGTTTGTTGGGTTGACGACTTCTGAGAGTTTGTATATGCCCGAGACAGGCGGTACGGGAGGATTTACTGAAAATCTTAATCCACGCGGTTGGGATGGAATTCGATTAGGGAATCGTGTTGTTATGAACACAGCTGAATTAAGGTTGCCAATAACACCTAAATTACCTATTAATGTTTCGTTCTTAAGCCTGGGTTCAGTTTCAGCCGCTGTCATTTCAGATGTTGCAAATGTTTGGACAACCGGAAGCGGCATGGAAGATTGGATAGTCACCGCAGGTTATGAAATAAAGTTCGGTTTACATATCGGTGGAGGACCGTTGTTTATGTTCTCAGCGGGTAGAGCACAAACAATCGAAAAATGGATGGACAATCAAGAACCGGAAGATTATTTTAGACTGGCGTTGATCAATCCGTTTTAACATGAGGAGATTTATCAACCAAAGGAACAAAACGAACCGGCAGAGAAGGGCAGATATCAATACTTCCATCTTCAGTTTTTGTTAATATTTTTAATCTTTGGTTAAAAACAGAAGAACCAATCGGAAGGATCATACGTCCCCCCGGTTTTAATTGATCGATAAGTGGTTGTGGAAGGGATTTCGGAGCAGCGGTTACCATTATGCGATCATACGGGGCATCAGATTTCCACCCAAACAATCCATTCGCACAATGTGTTTCGATGTTTTCATATCCTAAATTCCACAATCTTTGTTGAGCTTCAGAAGCAAGCTCGGGAACGACCTCTATAGACACAACTTTCTCGACCAATTGGGATAAAATAGCGGTTTGGTAACCGCATCCCGTTCCGATTTCAAGAACGATCTGGTGAGGTTTTACTCTGAGCTGTTCCGTCATAAATGCCACAATATAGGGTTGGCTGATCGTTTGTCCATAACCGATGGGAAGAGGGCCATCATCGTAGGCCAAGTCCGTAAGCGGTTCCGAAACGAATAAATGGCGGGGAGTATTTAAAAATACGTCTATAATATTTTGATCAGATAGTCCTCGTTTGACAAGCTGATCTTGGACCATTTGGTGGATTCTTTTTTTCATGAAATTCTTTGATACCAGCTCGATTTTGTTGAAATTTCCATAGATAAATTAACAAGGAAAACTCATGAAATACGTTTATAGATTTTTTATCCTTTGCTCATTTTTATTGGGAAATTCAGATCAATATGTTTTGATGATCTCATTTGATGGTTTTCGAGCAGATTATCTTGATTGGTATGACACGCCGAATTTTGACAAACTTGCTGAACAAGGCGTAAAAGCAAAAGGAATGAAGCCGATCTATGTTTCAAAAACATTTCCCAATCATTATAGCCTTGCCACCGGAATGTACGCAGAGAACCATGGGTTGATAGCCAACACGTTTTATGATGAAAAATTTGATGCTACATACAAAATTATAGATCGGTCAGCGGTTGAAGATGAACGATGGTATGGTGGAGAACCGATCTGGTGTACCGCTGAAAAACAAGACGTAAAAACCGCTTCATATTTTTGGGTTGGTTCAGAATCTAATGCAGGTGGATGCCAGCCGACAAACTGGAAGCGGTATGATCATGACTTCCCTTTTGAATCTAGAATTGACTCAGTAATTGGTTGGTTTAACAAGCCGGAAGAAGACCGACCACAACTTGTACTTTTATACTTTCATGAACCGGACAATATTGGACACAGATATGGTCCAAAATCTGAACAAACGAAAAAGAAAGTAAAAGAACTGGATACATTATTAGGACAGATCCTTGAGAAATGTAAAACACTGGATATTTATGAAAAATTAAACATCCTTGCGTTGAGTGATCATGGAATGACCGAAACTTCACCAAAGCGCGCTGTCCGACTTTCAGACCATATTGATATGAGCGAAATAACACAGGAAGAATCAGGAGCCTTTTCGTTTTTATATGGCCCCGATCAAGACAAGCTGAAAGAAATAGTGACCAAATTAAATCAAGTTCCTCATATTACTGCATATTTGAAGAATGACATCCCCGATAGATTTCATTATCGAAGTCACTACCGAATTAAAGATGTATTGGTAATAGCAGATGATGAATGGAGCATCATTAATGAAAAATATTTTAATCCCGATTGGCCCTCAGGAGGAGATCACGGATACGATAATTTTTTATGGAGTATGCACGCCATTTTTGTAGCAGACGGACCGGCATTTAAAGATGGATATCAATTCGGGACATTTAATAATATAGATATTTATCCGCTTATTGCAAAAATATTAGAAATAGAGCCACATCCGGACATAGATGGTAATCTGATTAATATTCGCGCCGCTTTAAAGGAAGAATAGATTTATTGTTTGATTTTTTTACCGCTTTGCATTAACAAGATCGCAGCGACGCTAAAAATCAATGCCATAACGGTTGCCATTAAAAAACTGAATAATGGCGGTGAATCAGATATTCCTAAAATAGTATATCTCATACCATTGATCATATAATAGATCGGATTTACAAAGCTGGCAGCCTGTGCCCATTTTGGCAGCATTGTGATTGAGTAAAAGATGCCCCCTAAGAAACTTAAGGGTGTTAAAAAGAAATTTTGCAGCATCGCTAATTGATCCCAGGATTCTGCCCACTGTCCTAAAAGCAATCCCATGCTTGCAAAAGTCCAGCTGACAAGCAAAATAAATCCAAGTGTTAATATAGGATGTTGTATGGGCATCCCAACAAGAAATAACCCCAAGAGCATTACCAGCAAACCATTAATAAATCCACGAACAGTTCCACCGATAATATAAGCCAGTGCGATTTCAACACCGGATAAGGGTGCGGTAAGCAGATCCGGTAATTGTTGGAGAAGTTTCATCTGCAACATGGATGAAGAGGTGTTTGCACTGGCGTTGGTTAGGGTGTTCATCATAATGAGACCGGGTAAGATAAAGAAGGTGTAAGCTACACCCCCAATTTCAGGGATCCGATGCTGAAGGGTTACACCAAAAACCAATATATATAAAGTAGAGGAAATTAACCCTGGAATAATGGTTTGTCTGTAAACGGAAAAGAACCGACCAACCTCTCGTTTAATAAGCGTTGTAAAACCAATTCGATTAAATGAGATCATTCATTTATTCCCGTTCCGGTAAGATGTAAAAAGACATCTTCAAGTGTTGGTTCCGTGAGTTTCGCACGCTGAATACAATATCCGTTTTTAGAAAGAAGTGTGATTAACTTTGGGAGTTCAGCTTCAGCTTCTTTAACCATAAAATGAAAACGGTTTTTATCAATCGTATAGGTGAATCCGGATAGAAGTTCTGAGAGGTTATCGTCCCAGTCACTTAATTGAATGGTGATCCCAGCCTGATGGATTTGTTGGGTTAGTTCACTCGGAGCACCTTCAGAGATTATGCTACCTTTGTGAATGATCGACACCCGCTCACACAACAATTCAGCTTCTTCAATATAATGTGTCGTCAATAAAATAGTTTTTCCATTTAGATGAAGTTCACGTAGATAGTCCCAGAGAGTATGTCGCAATGTAACATCTACTCCGGCAGTCGGTTCATCTAAAATTAGAATTTCAGGATCATGAACCAATGCTTTTGCTAGCTGGAAACGACGCTTCATTCCTCCGGAGAGAGCTCGAAATTTTGATTGTCTTTTTTCATAAAGCCCGAGTTTATCAAAAAGATAATGAACGCGTTCTATAGCCTGTTTGTTTGGAATCCCATAATATCCGGCTTGGAACAATAAAAGTTTTTCAATCGGGAAAAACCAGTCAACGGGAATTTCCTGTGGAGCGACACCAATACAGGACCGTGTTTTTCTAAAATCACGAACCGTATCATAGCCGAACACCGATGTTGATCCGGAATCTTTTCGTACCAATCCGGTTAGAATATTGATGGTTGTTGATTTTCCGGCACCATTTGGCCCGAGCAATCCGCAAAATTGTCCTCGTTGTACAGAAAAATTAACATTATCAAGCGCTTGAACACCATCATAAGATTTGTTCAGTCCTTCTATTTGAATTGCTAGATCAAGTTCGTTTGTGTTGTGACTTTTCATTTAATGAATTTGAAGTAGAAATATAAGTTAATATAATAAATTTGTTCCAAACGAGAGGTATTTAGAGTAGAAGATCAATCCAGTATTGATCGGATTGCTTTATGCCAACGAACAAGTTTCTCTTTCCGTTTTTCAGCTGTTATTTTAGAGCTGAAGACCTTTTCACACTCAATATTTGTAACAGGAATTTGTCCGTTTTGATAATATCTTAAGAGAAGGTTAACACCTAACGCAGTTCTATCGGTCATAGTTGTATGACCAATAGAGATATTCAGTAAATCAGCAAGAAATTGTAGCAAGGCAGATCTCGCACCACCACCACTTATTGTAATAATTGGTGGAGATTTTTTCATAGATCCTTTCATTGATTGTACTATATCAAAAATTAAAAACCCAATCGATTCCATTGCTGCGCGAATACGTTCATCCGCAGAAACGTTGTCTAAATCAATTTCGATGGTAGAAAAACGATCCTTCCAATAAGGCGCTGCTAGTCCTGCGTCGCCATAAACAAAGACACCACCAGTAGATGTTTTTAAACATCGGTCATTCCAACGCATATCTTTATGTGGAATATTCATCTCTTCTTCGAGGCGGTAAAAAAGAGAATTACAGGCATTGATTGTGCCTTCCAGCATAAAAAACCGATCTGTGTTTGTAGAAAACAAAACACTCGAAAGGAGCCCCGAAGTGCTTTTTACACGATTCCCTGTGTTGAATTGAACAGACCCGGACGTTCCTAAATTTATAGCAAAAGTTTCAGGTTCTGATCCTCCTTGACCTATCAGCGCTGCTTGCTGATCTCCAATAACACAATTTAAAGGAATTTTAGCATGGTCTAACTCAACGCATCCAAAATCTCCTGTTGTGGGTAAAACAGGTGGTAAACAACATTCAGGCACCTCAAAAAGATCCATGAGATAGGAGCTCCAACTTGCAGAGTGAATATCGTAAAGCAATGTCCTGCAAGCGATAGACTCATCGATGGCGCATTTTCCTGTTAAGGCATGTGTTAGAAAGGCACTGAGAGGACCAAACCAAACCTTGCCGCTGTCGACCATGTGTTTAAGTGTCGGATCTTTTCGAATAAAATGGAGAAATTTAGGTCCACCAAAATGCGGACTTAGCGGTGCGCCGGTGAGTTCCCAAATTTCAGAACGATACTCAGAAAATTCATCTGATTCTTTCCATGCTCTGGTGTCTTGCCAACTGATTGCCGGTGTTATAGCTTTTTTTGTCTTTTTATCCCAAAATAAAAAGGTGGAGCGTTGTACGGCAAGGCCGATTGAAACGATTCTCCCTTTCGTTTTAGTCGTGTATTTTAAAGCATTTAAAATAAGGGTGAAACACGCATATAGAATATCGATTGGATCGGACTCTACATGCTTTGGTGCCGGATGAAGAAGCGTATGTCGGATCCTGTTTGTTTGTACGACACAGTTGTTAGCATCAAATAAAAAAGCTTTAGTCGATGAAGTTCCCTGATCAATGATTAAATAGTAATCTGAATTTTTAGTCATAAATTTATTGAAGGTTAAGATGTTTCAGACGACAGCCCAATGGATGTTAAGTAGTCTTCCTTTGCCTGATTGATAAACTCGATGAGTTGAATACGTTGTTGGATAAGGGTGTATATTAATCGTCGTTTTTTTGAAAATATTGACAAAAAACGAAGCTGTTGACGGTATTCTTTTGCCCTGCGGAGATATTTTAAAACAAAATTTCCACTCGCAGGTAAAGTAAGAGTATAAATGAATGCCAAGAAAAAACTACCGGAAAAAAACCATACAGCAGAAATTTCAATCGGATAATAGATTAAAAATACGGCTGTACCTGTGATCATTTTCCATGAAGCGATTTCAGCTTTTGCATGAACAAAATGTGATGTGTACCAACGTGGAAATTTGTAAGGGATAGCATTATTGATAACTCCGTACAAATAAAAAGGGAAAAAGAAGACAAGATAAGACAGGGCTTTTACTTGTGTTGAAAGTGCCACGCCGGGAACAGAGGGGTCCAGATATTTATCCTTTAGATTTAATCGAGATAACAATCGTTCATATTTGTATAAAAGTTCTTTAAAAATTTCTACTCGCCCAGGATGATTGTCGTGATACCACTCCACAGCATTGATCAATCCTTTTGTAACAGAGAAATCATCTTTTTTATCATTGATTTCCAACCCAAGATCGACTGCCAATTCTTGCTTATAAATAGTTTCTAAAGCTTCAACAATATGCTGTGTTTCCAAGTCTTTTAGATTAATGGTGAGTTTTGCTAATGCTTTTTCAATTTGACTGGTTACCTGATGGACTGCTTCTATTTCATCCTGCTCAAACAGCGCTTTAAAATCATTTAATCGGATAGGTTGCCCGAATCGCACTAAAGCATCACTTCTAAATTGGATTGAATTACTGTAATTAATTCCTACAGGGATGATGTGTACATCCAAGCCCCAATCTCCATTTTTTTCTGCGCCAAATCCAATTCGAGCAGCACCTGTTTTAATTTTATTCAAAATCCGCTCACCCGTGGAAATTCCCTCTGGAAAGATCAAAAAAGCCTTGTTGTTTTTTAGCAAATCAAAAGCTTTGTCGAAGCTATCTTTGTTTTTATGCATTAACGCCGGATCATCTTGTTTGCGGAAAAGAGGGACAAGATGAACCTTATGTAAAAACCAGGAAATAAATGATTTGGAGAACAATGTGCTTTTTGCAAAAAAATGTAAATGTCGCGTACATGTGTAGCCGATTACAATCGGATCCATCATGGTGTTGGGGTGATTTGCGGCAAAAATGACAGGCTTGTTTTTGGGAATAGTGTCTGTGTGCTCTGATGAAATCGAGTTAAAAAAGGTTTTGATCGCCGTTACGGCTAAAAGTTTCATGAATCGATAGATCATTATTTATCTCCCTCACATATTGTTCGAATGTTAAACATATTTGGGTTTGGAATGTCTTCGTTGTCGATCAATAATTTTAAATATTCAACAGAAAAACTTGGAGAAGCAATAGAATCGTAATAAGTAAAAATTGATTGAACCTCTTTTGATTGATATTTATCACAAAATTTTGGCAGGTTCTTTAAAACCGCTTCTGATTTTGACATAAATGTTAGGTTAAATCCGCCATAATAAAACGAAGGGTTGTAAGATTCGTCCCAAAAGGGATTTACATAATCATTTATATCAAAAGCGCTTACAAGCTTCCATCCTTGTGTCGTTTTTTGTAGATAGGGTTCATTTTTTGAGCAGAGGTTTTTCGCGAAAACAAATCCCTGATAATTGCTTTCAAGGTCAGCGTATGAAAAAACACCGGAGGCAAATTTTCCCAACACTTTACTTTCGCCAAACACACCAATATTGATTGCTGTTTTTATTGCCTCCTCTTTTGATGCTCCTCCCTTTAAAGCAATTCTATATGCTTGGTAATATAAATACCCGGACCCCATAAAGTGAGTGAGCTTGTCAACACCAATGTAGACCCCACCAATATTAATAATTTCATCAATTTGTGTGTCTAAGCTGATTTCTTGAAACCGAGATTGTGAAGTTGTGTTGGGTTCTTTCCAGTAAATACTATTGCGAAAATATTCAGGAAGATTTGTATCAAATGAAGGCGTACGATCAAAATCAGAACTTTGTTTTATATGTTGTTCAATTGGAGAATTAAGCACCACGCCAAAATGTTGCAGAATTTGAGCCGCAGCTTCTTCACAAGAACAATCAGGCGTTTGTTGATTGATCACAATCAAGGCATCTTTAATTTCTCGATTATAGATTGTATTCAACTTATCAGAATTGTCTGTCGGAAGGTAACTCCAAGCAAGATATTGATCAACCTCCCCAGAAGAAAGTAAAGAAATGCCGAGCGAAAGACGGATAAATGTTTTGAAAATATTTTGATTCATATATCAATAGTCATCTAAATGATGACTTCAAGACCGAAAGTTGATACTGCTTAGTCTGAAACTATGATGTAATTTGGATTGAAAACATCATTTTTTTCGAAACAAAGGATGAAGGTCAATCGAAGTGTAGAACTCGAGGAAGCCGGTAGGTTTATGCAGGTTGTTTGAAAAGGCAAGAATCGTTCCGCGAAATCCGGAATTCATTGGTAATCCCAATGTATAGGGAATTGCAAGGCCAACCGAAACAGTCCACCCATCAGAGAATTTTCCAATTTCTTCATCGATAAATATGGGAACAGACCAACGAAGCCGAGTAAAAGGAATAAACGCTGGTACGGTAACATGATGAGCAAATCCAACGGAAACTATCGGAAAATTAAGAAGATCATTTTTTAAGAACGAAAGCGTGAGTCTTGGGTCTATTTTCTTTATAAAGATAAATGAATAGGGTCGTGAAATCCCAAAACCTATTGAAGCGCAAAGAACAGATTGATTATCTAAATACGCTTCAGAGAGAAAGGACCCACCCAATCCAATACGACAATCTAAAAACCGCTTCCTTTTTACAACTTCTACGGTATCGGTCTGTTTAACAATGACCGTATCTATGATCTCGGTATAATTAATTGGGGAATATGTAGTGTCAATATAATCAACACTCATCCGGTATTTTTGCTCAATCAACGCAGCAAGCTTTTCAATATCTTCGGATGTTGTTTTCTCCATAAAACTGACGACATCTGACAAGCCTGTTTCATCTTTTTTAATGACAAGATGCTCTCGAAATCGATTAGAAAAAGATATAATTCTTCGCTCTTGCAGCGATCTGTCATGCGCATAAGCCGAAAAGATTACTTCGTTAAGATCATCATTATACTGATATCGAAGCATCCGAGCATCATTTCCATCTTTATCAAAATACAGTGCAGATTTTAGAAGGCCTTCCGAATTGTATTCTAATTGATGAGAACCTACCAATGAAGAATCAGCCCGAAAGTAACGAGAAGAAACAACCATTCCATTATTGGAAAGGGGTTTAAATCCAAACTCATAATAATAAAAAAGATACCCTTCCGAATCTTTGACTCGTAAAGATTTAATCCGCCCATCCGAAAAAAACGTGCAATAAGCAATCCATCCGGGACGCATTTCACTTACATCCGAAGCAAAAAAGAAATTATGTAATTCAGTCAAAGGTTTTCGAACATGGAATTCAATTTTATAAGAAGACTTAATTCCTTCTTTATCCCAAAGAAGATGGTACGTCCATCGGTCAACGCCATTTTTGGAGACGGCGGTTACGGCCTTGATCAATCCGCGGTGATTGAATGTTGTTCGAAAATGATGTTTCCCTTTTGTTTCGCCGGGAGTCAAACCTTCGTATAAACTGCGAGTGTTTGGATCCCATGTTTTGAAATAAAGAGAAAGGTTAGCTTTTTTCAAAGAATTTAGAATGGAGTCAGTTGTCTGCTCAACAGATTGTCCAATAATAATCGAAACACCAAAAGACAGTAGAAAAAAGAAAAAAGATATCTTCATGTTATGCAATCCAAACCAGAAGACAAATGACAAGCCCAACCAACGAAAACCCAATCCATCGACTTGCAGATAAATGTAATTGATATTGATTTACTTCTTGTTCTATAGATCGGTATCCAACGGTTACGTGAACGACTTGCCCATTCTCAACTAAAACATCTTGTTTGCCCATTCGAAAAACATCACGCAATTTTCTAGTGGAAGGGACATCTTCAAACATCGGTGTTGTAGCATCGGGAAAAACACTTATTTGATGCCAACCGGGAAGAAGCTCGACAACCTCTTTTATTGGAGATCGACCCACCATTTCTCCATCTACATAAATTGGGATATTTGGAACGTCACAATGAATGATTACACCTGTTTTATCGTCGGGAGATTTTCCAAACGAAAACGTTAAAAAACATAAAATAAATATCAACCCCCATCGATTATTTGGGAAAAATTGTCGAAAATATTTGATAGAGGTTAAAAACTCCATACTTGTGTTTCTATATGGAAGCCAGAACCCAAGCTATCCTTTTATTGATTTCAGCTCTTCTTGGAGTTGGGTAATCTCTACAATGAGCGGAGTGATATCTTCACTTTCAGATTCGGCATTCCGAATTTTTAAACGCACATCCTGTATCTTCTTTTTTATTGGATCAATTTTTAATGTTTTGACACAGTCAATGACCGTTTGATGTGGCTCTGAGTTATCAACAGGGTCCATTAATAATTTAGCTACGATCTTTCGATCTTTTTCATCTTCGAATGAATCGATGATCGTTGGATAATGAATTTCTTCATAAAGGGGCATTAATTTTTCTGCTAGCTGTCTAAGAAGGGGTTCTTCAAAATCATCTGAGTGGATATGGTCACGTACAATTTGCCGATCTTCTTGGTTTTCACCGGACAATATTTTGATAAGCTCTACTTGCGCTTTTTGAACCCGAGTTGAAAAAGAAACGACAGTTTCCTGTGTGGGTTGAGCGGGAGATGAATGTCCCTGTCTTTTTACACGGCGACGTTCTCTTTGCATGGCGCGAACCAACTCGACTTCATTTACATTTAATTTTTGTGATAAAATACGAATTAGATCATCACGAACAATGCCATCAGGGATTTCAGAAATATCTTTTAAAATATTTTTAATGAATTGAGATCGTTCGGTTGTTTGGAGCGTTGAAGCACTTTTGACCGTGATATGAAAATGAAGAAGCGATAAGGCTTCATCAATTCCTCGCAAAAAGGCATCACCACCTCTTTTTTGAACCCATTCATCGGGGTCCATTTGGTCAGGGATCATGATGACCAAAGGCTCTACCCCACCTTTAAAAAGAAGGTATCCGGCTCGTAAAGTAGCATCAATTCCGGCAGCATCTCCGTCATATGCTAACAGAACACGATTTGTAAATTTTTGGATATGTGTAACGTGACGACCCGTCATTGCCGTACCTGAAACAGCAATAACATTTTTTATTCCCGCCTGATAAAGCTGTAAAAAGTCTGTATACCCTTCTACAATGATTGCATAACCGGATTTTCGGATGGCATCTCTGGATTGATGAAGCCCATAAAAAACATCACTTTTGTGATATAGGGGAGTTTCAGGAGAATTAAGATATTTTGCAGGATCGTCTTTATCTAATGCGCGCCCGCCAAAGGCAATGATTCGACCAGATGTATTAAAAATTGGAAATTGAATCCGATTTCTGAAACGATCATAGGTTCCTTTTTGTGATGTTAAAAACAATCCAGATTTATCTAGAGCATCCTTTGGAATCTGTTTCTTTTTTGCAATTTTTAATAGAGTATCCCAGGAATTAGGAGCAACCCCCACACGGAATTGCTTTAATATATCTTCTGTTAAACCTCGGTCATTTAAATATGAAAGGACATCTTTTGATTGTTCTGAAAACAAAGTTCGTTGATAGAGTGCGGCTGCGATCTCATGAAGTTCGTAGAGGTATGTAAAAAATTCTTTTGATTCTGCTTCCTGTGTGTAAACCACATCAATTCCATACCGCTCGCCCAATTGCTGGACAGCTTCTACAAAACTGATCTTCTCATATTCCATCAAAAAATTTATAGCACTTCCACCAACCCCACACCCAAAGCAATGATAAATTCCCTTTGAAGGCGAAACGCTGAATGAAGCTGTTTTCTCATGATGAAAAGGACAAATTCCAAAATAATTCTGCCCTCGTTTTTTCATATCCACATATTGAGAAACAACATCCAGAATGTCGGCTGTATCACGAATACGCTCGATCGTTTCCTGTGGGATTTTACTCATGAGTAGGCGCGCTTTCTTCAAGCATGTTTCTGATAAAATCTTCTCCTTCTTTAACTGGATCGTCCCAGTTAAAAGAGGTTATGACGAAAACTCTCATTTTTGTAAGCTGTTTCGTTAAAGAAGATTGAGAATGTAAAATACCGGACCAGTTATCCATGGGCGAGAGATCAACCATCCATATAAATATAGAAAGCATAACAGCGCCTTTTATTCCACCAAAAACAAATCCCAACATTCGATTTGCCCATTTGCTGCTTCGTGAAACGAGTAGATATTGTAATATTTTTGTCAAAAGACGCATCCCTAAAAGTGTGATTGAGAATACAAGAATAAAGTTAACGATCAACAAAACCCAAGCATCAATACTGATCCATTCTGAGACCAAAACAGTGAGAGGAACATAGGCATTTAATGCCGCAACGGAAGAAACGATCAAACCGAGTAATTTCCCCAGCTCATCAACAAATCCATGGTAAAAACCAAACACCGCAAAGGCTAAAATGAAAAGCAGCGCAATTCCATCTAAGAAAGAAATCAAGCTCACTGAAGAATTTCCCGTACGATTCTTTGAGCTAGTTTTCCGTCAATTGTGCCTGCACCTTTTTTCATAACAATCGGCATAACTTTTCCGATATCAGCCATTGATGTAGCACCAACCTCTTCTACAGCAGCTTTTACCAAAGTCATGACTTCACTATCTGTCATCATTTTTGGGAGGTATTCTTCAATAATGTTCAATTCTATTTGTTCGGTTTCTGCCAGATCAGTTCGCTCGCCTTTTTTATACAGCTCGATAGATTCTTTACGCTGTTTTGCAAGCGTTTGTAATGCTTTTATTATTTCGGCTTCAGAGAGATCCTCTTGTTTGGCAATTTTTCGATCTTTCATGGTGGCGAGAACTCCGCGGAGCGTTGTAGAAGCCACCTGATCTCTACGTTTCATTGCCGCGTACATATCTTTTTTGAATTTTTCTAATAAACTCATTTTCTTTCCAAATATTATTATAAAGTGTCCATGCGTTTCATGGCCATTAAAACCCTATCTTGGTCAGTTTCAAAACCAATAAACCGGCGCCCCATTTTCTTTGCCATCATACCAACCCCTCCATTTCTCATGAACGGATCCAAAACCCAGTTTAATTTGTAACTGCTAATATTCAAAAGGCGTTGTAGTAGGCGTTCCGGTTTGTCACCATATTCTGATATGTGGGTGGGCTGAAAAATATCTGCCCAAAAATTAGTTTGTTGGTGTTGAACATTTTGTTCTCCCGAAGCTCCGGCAGATTTTTGGCGGATCATAAACTCGTTTGATTTAGTAACGAACCAAATATCACCGACAGTATTTTGCAACTGCTTGGTACGAGGCTGATCCCCTGCAAAATCATTTCGCCATGTAATTCGGGATTGGACTTGAAACAAACTACTTAACAACGAATGATACATCCCCGATAACCGCCACTCACACAACAAATACATAGCCCCGGTAGGTTTAAGAATACGCCTGACTTCAGAAACCCATTGTTCATTCCATTGGTAATAATCTTGGAGAGTCATATGTTCTTTTCTGCTGTCGAGATGTTTCATTGGTGTTTCTGGTGGATCTGCAACAACCAAATCAATAGAATTGTCCGGAATTTGCTCCAAGCCTTTTACACAATCGGCATGGAACAATCCCTCGTGCAGATGTTCGGAGTCCATGTGAATATCATCCACACCGCGGATGGCGGAGAGGTATCGGTTTAGGTCAGACACCGTCAATCCGCTTGATACTTTCAGCGGATGAGTAAATAAAGGCGTAACTGGTTTGTTTTCCTGTGAGGACATACCCTAATTTATAACGTCATGTACATGGAATCCAAAGGGCTACGAATAGCAAGAATATCAATGACGGGTTCTAAGAAAAAGATAGGGCAAGAGTCTCTAATCATAATTTGAATCAAAAACTTTTGGTTGCATTTTGAACATGTTCATATCTACTTTAGTTGCATGAATATTATATATAAGCTTGCACATATACAAATCGACAGACAATATCCATTGAAACACGTACTAATAATTAGTTTGTTAGTTCTATTGTTTACAACTATCAGTTGTAATAATCACTCGGCTGATTCAGAGGAAAATGAAATTTGGGTATATATTGATCCAATACAATGTTTATCAAACCCATGGGAACAGGAATGGTTAGAGAATCATAATAATGACTTTGATGCATATAATCAACTGTCCGAAGCAGAAAAACAAACTGTTTTTGTTGATTATTATGGAGATCTGGGAATCGACATTTATGATTTCTATAAAACCGAACCATATGAATCTGCCTGTTCCGCTTGCGTTTGTCCAACCGGCGAACGTTATCACTGCCTTATTGATGAATCAGATCAACAATCATTGATTGATTTGGGATTTGAAACTGAACAGACAGAATAGAAAACATCTTTATGAAAAATAAAAAACCAAAAGTTATTTTCGTTTGCACAGGAAATTCCTGTCGATCACAAATGGCCGAGGGAATCTTACGAGACATGGCTGGAAATAAATTTGAAGTGTTTAGTGCAGGTTCCCATCCGAGTCGTGTTCATCCGATGTCTATTGCCATCATGGATGAATGGGGAATCGATCTCCGAACACATACGTCAGATCCGATCGATCAGTATATTGACGAAGGAATTGATTATGTTATTACCGTTTGTGATCATGCAAAACAAGCCTGCCCGGTTTTTCCGGGTAAAACAACTCAAATCCATTGGAGCGTTGACGATCCTTTTCACGGATGGGGAGAGAACAACGCATTGTTAGATCGATATAGAGAGACGCGAAACGAACTAAAAAAACGAATTATAAAATTTGTTAGCTCAATTCAAAAAGATCAGTCTTAATAAATATTAATTTTAAAAATCGAGAACATTAAACTTTAGATTTCTTGCAGAATAGAGTGTCCATGTAAAAGGACACACCAAAAGTGGAGTGTATATGAAATATATGATAGGCGTTGTCCTACTATTTGTGCAATTGAATGCGCAGGTAGTTATCTCGGAGATTATGTATAATCCTGAAGAAGATGAATCGTTAAATGAATTTATCGAAATTGTAAATATATCAACTATAGATACAGTTGATCTTTCAAATTGGATTATTCGCGATAAAAGTGGGACAGATTATCTTGAGGGGGCAACCGAAAACATGAAACTAATTCCCGGAGGTTATGGAATAATATTTGGAAGTGGGTATTCTTATTTTGACGGGATCTACAATGAGCTAATTCCTGAAACCACATTATTATTACACGTAGATGATACCAGAATTGGAAATGGATTAGGGAACGAAAGTGATTCGCTTTATATTTTTTCAAGTGATGGTGTACAAATTACATCTATGGAATATTTTAATACGGTAAGAGAAGGATATTCTCTAGAAAAAATCCGCTTGGATGATGGAAATAATCTTTCAAACTGGAGTGAAAGCCTAGACTCATTAGGTACACCCGGGGATATTAACTCAATTACCCCGTTAGACATTGATGTTTGTATTGAGAGCGATTCGATTTCTCATAGTCCATTATATCCAAAGATTCACGATGAAATAGTCTTTGAAATACCGATCGTCAATGTAGGGTTGCGTCCAACATCCGGACGCATATCAATTCTATTTCAAAATGACTTGATAATCGAAGAACCGTTTAATGAATTAATCCCCGGAGAATCTATTGTGAAGTCAATGCTCATAGAAGTTCCGAAGCATGGAGACTTAACATTAATGATCAGCCTTTCAGTTGTTGACGATATGAACGTTGAAAATAATAGTGTGAGCTATCTGATTAACGTTAGTCATCCTCCGGGAACTATAAAGATAAATGAATTTCTTTGTATCCCGGAGTCGAACCAATCGGAATTTGTTGAACTCATCAGTTTTGATGAAGTACACATGAACGGTTGGACGATTAGAGATAAATCTACCATTAAAGAATTGCCTGAAATATTTGTTACAAAAGACCAATTTATCGTTATCGCATCGGATTCGGGCTTTCAAGATCAAACCGAGCCGAATGCGTTGTTTGTTGTTCCGATCGATGGATTTCCTTCGCTTAACAATGATGGTGATAAAATAATGATCTATGATAAAACAGGCGTTTGTATTGATTCACTTTATTACTCAACGGATTGGTTTATTCATAGTGGAAGATCTACTGAAAAATATCGACCGGAATATGATTCAGCAGACTCTACACGATGGGGAGTTGCCATCGGTGTACCGCCAATAACACCCGGCAAAGAAAACAGTTTGTATTATGATCAAATTCCAAAGAAGGGATCGATACAGTATTTTCCCAATCCATTTTCACCGGATGGAGATGGTTTCGACGACATCTTGAACATTTTATGTTGCTTTCCATACGAACAAGCAATAGTTAAGGTTGAGATATTTGATATGGCCGGGAGAAATATTGCAACCCCATATTGGAATCAATATGTTTCACAGGAGATATTATTGTTGTGGGACGGGTATCAAAAAAATCGTATCCCTGCAAAGATCGGCATGTACTTGGTAAAAACAACCGCCAGAGATGTTTATTCGGGGAAGACATGGGAAGATATTCAGACGATCGTTCTGGCAAAAGAACTGTAAACAAAAAAGCCGGAGGAAACTCCGGCTTTTTCTTGAAAAATATTATGGGTTAAAACCCAAGACCTAACATTACATTTAAACTGCTATAACCTGATTTGTCGGGGAATATCTCTGCCATAGTATATCTATAGTTTACGAAAACATCAAAAGCGAGGAATGACATTTGTAGCCCGGCCTGGAAGTGCCCCCCGGTTGTTGTAATAATGTTTTCTTTTACATAATCGATGATCTCATCTTGCATATCTCCAGGATTAAATTCTGTATATAAATTATCCCCTCGAAACTTTTCAACTTCATTAATGTCTAAAATGGGAATTGAAGTGTGCGAGTTAACGCCTGCGCCGGCGTGAACTTTAGCACCACCCAAAATTGGGATTCCCAACCCAAAGAGCTTTTTCCGAACAGTCAAATAAAATGATCCTTTAGCCCAAGGCATTTCATCTTTTCCGGTTTCAGCTAATAAAAGATCATTGCTAAAAACCTGATAGTTAAAATTGTAAACACCTCCAGTTAATTGGTATTCTAATTCTAGATCAACAATCGGAAGAACATCTAAATATAAATATCCTCCCACACTATATGCTTGATCAAATGGATATTGTGTTACAACACTTTGGGAATACTCACTTTCTTTTAGAGAAGTATTTTCATCAACCTGAAATTGATCAGCACCGCCATAAAGGCCGAATCCAATTATTCCAAAAGCATTAGATGTTGGAAGAAGTACACTTCCAATGAAAAAGACAGATACAAGTATATGTTTCATAGCAACTCCAATTATTTGTTCGCTTAAAATTAATGAATCCGATATAATAAAACACGTGATTTATATCACTCTTTACATAATAATACATGGCAAAACAAATTAATAACGACGGTGGAACAATATAGTTTTCTCTTCGTAACATATTTAACTTAAAAGGAGAAGATATATGTTAAGACCATTGCTAATAGGGTTAGTTTTCACCGGCACACTATTTTCACAGGAAGAAGTGATTGTCAAAAAAGTAATTTGTTTAAACGACTCCACAAAGGAAATGACGATCGATGCAACCGTTCATGAAAATCTGCTGGACTTGAATATTGAAAAAGGCGGTAAATGCCTTAAATACAAAGTTGACTTGAACGACCTTGATGGATTAGAGTCAATAGAAGAAGCATTAAAAGATTTGAACGCTGATGTAAAAGTAAAAGCATTTGTTCATGATGATTTTATGTTCCATTCTCAGTCCACTTTTTTGGGAGTAAAATTGCAAGATCTGACCTCCCAACTCAGACAGTATTTTAAAGTAAAAAAAGATAAAGGGGTTTTGGTGTCCGAGGTGTTAAAAGACAGTCCCGCGGAAAAAGCAGGATTTAAAGCAGGCGATGTAATCATCATGGTCGGCGATGCAGACATTTACAACGCAGGGGAATTGACAGAAGCCATTTGGAGTTATGAACCGGGCAAAGAAGTGGTGGTAACCGTAAACCGCAAAGGTCGCCTAAAGAGACTGAAACCAACACTCGCAGAACGAGACAGAAATGTAGACATCCAAGCTTTTTGTCCACCGGGAATGGAAGGTAAAAAAATGGAGAAGTTTTTCATTCAAAAAGATAAGTGCTTGCCGGGAGATCTCCCTCATTCCTTCCATAAGGAAAAAATGGAATGCCACAAAGCAGAGATGGAAGCCTTGAAAAAGGACATGGAAGCATTAAAAAAAGAGATGGAAGCTTTAAAAAAATAACGATTTGATTCTTAAAAAATAAAAAGCCGGCAGAAGTTGTGTCGGCTTTTTATTTATACAATAATCTGTTTTTGTCGTATAAAAATACTGAATAAATTGACACACTGATTTTCTATGCTGAAGATGAATCGCCACATTATTTTAATTAATGTCCTCTTTTGGATAAATATCTTAATAGCCGCCAATCCGAGCTGGCCACTGGATGTTTACCCCTCCCTGTCCTCTAATTTTGGCGAATTTAGAGGAGACCATTTTCATATGGGACTTGATTTGCGCACAGGTGGAAAAGAAGGATTGCCTGTTTTTGCAGTGGAAGACGGATACATTTCCCGAATGGTATCTAACTTTGCAGGTTACGGCAAAGCGCTATATCTTACAACCACCGAACAGCAAATTGCTGTATATGCACATTTAAGCAAATTCACTCCGGTGTTGGAGAAAATACTACAAGTTCATCAAAACAAAAATAAATCCTATTTTGTGAATCAGTATTTTAAACAAGGGATGATCCCTGTAAAAAAGGGGGAATTGATTGGCTATTCCGGGAATTCCGGATCATCCTTTGGCCCGCACCTGCATTTTGAAATACGAAACAAAAAAGAACAACCAATTAATCCACTATTGAACGGATTTCAGTTAACTGACAGAATTTCTCCCAATTTAAAGAAATTGGCAATCGTACCCCTTGATCGTGGAACAACAATAAATGGAAGTCCCCTACCACAGACATTTCCACTGCTTCGAGATCGTGCGGGACACTATCATTTTCCCGATACAATAAATTGTAATGGAACGATCGGGTTCGCCATCCATGCGATTGACAAAATTCAAAAAACGAATAATTCTTATCAGATATACACGTTGGACCTTATCATTGATGACGATGTAAAGTTTTCTGTGAAATATGACCATTTGGACTTTGCGGAATCAGCTTTAACCCCCACCATTCAGGATTATAGATTTGACCGGTTAAATTTAGGTGATTTTCAAAGATTGTTTCGGACAGAACATCACCCACAAGGAACAATTCATGTAACTAAAGAAACAGGTGTCATTTCGCTTCCACCGGGATATCACAGAGTAGAAATTCACGCAGTAGACGCTGCCGGGAATAAGTCCATTGCATCCGGTGTGGTATTTTCCTATCCACCAATACAAATAAAAGCAGAATTGACAAACGACAACACAAAAACAAAAACATTTGTTGTCTCTCCCGAAAAAGGTTCAATCCCAATTCAATCTGTTGTCTGCTACAGCTTTACGTCTTTTGGCTATGCCGACAAACAATTAACACCGATTAAAGTAGAAAAACAAAAGAAGGGATTATGTCTTACCTATAATGCAAAAGACATTCAACGAAAGAATCTACAGTTTATAGGGATAAATAAAATGGGAGCTGTTTCCCGCCCACACCATTGGTTTTTCTCCGAATCAAGAAAAGACCTGTTGGATGTAAAAGTCTCTCTGGATATTTCACAGATGGATATGGGTTTGTTTCTTCAATTGGAACTGGACTCTCCGATAAATGGAATAACCGAAGTACGATTGCAAAAAAAGGACACATTTATTAGTGTCCCATTAGAGTTGGTTCACCCAACAACCTATCTTAGCAACTTGCTGCCCCCTGCTCTTTTTAAAGACATCAAGCACATAGATATCATACTTCAGGGGAAAATTGAACGAAAAATCCAGTATCATATAACGCCAAAACTTTATGTTCCTTCAAAATCAATTTCGGTTCTTTCTGTAGATAAAAATTGCTCTATTAAAGCCACAAAAGAAACACTGTATCAACCAACACTCCTGTGGATTGATCACGTTGAAAAGGCATCGGGCATTACACATGAGATTCAATGTACAGACGTCTATCAACTTCAGCCATTTGAGATCCCATTAAAATCTCCGTTAAAAGTAGGAATTCGATATGGGGATGAATATGCTCTGGAAAAAGGGTTGAGTATATATGCTTATGACCCCGAGTCAGAAAAATGGAAATTTTTACCTTCAAAAAACATGTCGGAAAAAAGGATACTAACCACTGAAGTAAAACAACTTAATGCCGTAACTATTTTACAAGATATTGTTCCTCCAACAATTCGCCAAACATTCCCAAGACAGAATGTACGTTACGATTATCAAGATGTTGAGACGATCACCGTAAAGGTGAACGATGATCTGTCCGGCATCTCACCGGATGAACAATCCATTGCTTTAATTTTAAACGAACAGAAAGTTTTTGCCGCGTACCAACCCATAAAAAAAGAAATATCCTATCGGTTAAACGATCCATTAAAAAAAGGAGATCATCAGTTTACAACCATGGTTAAAGACAGGGCTGGTAATACCACAAGAAAAACCATTAACTTTGCAATCAATTAATATAGCAATTAAATATTGATTTAGAATGTTCTTTCCCTACAAAGACGACAATCCAAGAATACTTGTTCCTTATGTAACATATGGAATAATTGCAATCAATACGATAGTGTTTTTATTGCAAATTGGTTTAGGAGAAGCCAATAGAGAATTCATTTATGTTTTTGGATTTATCCCCAGCCAATGGTCTGTTTTATCGTTATTTACATCCATGTTTTTGCATGGAGGATTTTTACACATTATAGGAAACATGTGGTTTTTGTGGATCTTTGGCGATAACATCGAAAGCATATTTGGCCATGTTCGTTATTTGCTTTTTTATCTGCTTTGTGGGGTTGGGGCTACGTTGGCACAATATTTTGTTGACCCCTCATCAACAATCCCAATGGTAGGAGCAAGCGGAGCGATTTCCGGTGTTCTTGCGGCCTATATGATTCGGTTCCCGAAAGCCAATATACATGTTTTTATTTTTCTGTTATTCTTTTTTACAACAATTCGCGTTCCTGCAATGATCGTGATTGGAATATGGTTTTTTGAGCAATTAACGAACGGGTTGGGTTCGCTTGGAATACAGTCCGGTGGTGTTGCTTGGTTTGCTCATATCGGCGGATTTATTATGGGAATAGGATTAGAGAGGCTTAAGAAATATTTATAAAGTTATGGAAGAAATAATGCAAAAAGAAAACCTTGTTCAAAAAGCAATTGAAATGAGAGACAAAGCAATAGCTCCATATTCTAACTATCGAGTGGGCGCAGCTATTATGACGAAAAGCGGAGAGCTTATCGGAGGGTGCAATGTAGAGTCCTCAAGTTACGGATTAACCTGTTGTGCAGAACGAGTTGCTATCTATCGAGCTGTCGCCGAAGGATATAATACTTTTCAAGCGCTGGCTGTTGCAACAGAAGATGGCGGGTCACCTTGCGGAGCTTGCAGGCAGGTGATTATGGATATTTGCGGAGACATTCCAGTCTATATCAGCGATAAACATGGGAATGTCCGTTCCTTATCTGGTAAAGAATTACTTCCAGATGCATTTGACGGCTCTGCATTAAAAAAATGAAACTCATTTTTATTTATTTTACAAAATTGCATAATTCCAGATTGAAAACAGTATATAAAAACTCTGAAATTGTCCTATGAATATTAACCCGATACTTATTGGAATCGCAGGTGGAACCGGCTCCGGAAAGACATCAATTGCAAAACAACTTTTAAGAGAATACGGCAAAGGGGAAGTTGTTGTTGTCGAGTTGGATAGTTATTATAAAGATTTGTCCCACCTTTCATTGGAAGAAAGGCAAAAGAAAAACTTTGACCACCCGGAAGCAGTGGATATTGATCTGTTTAACCATCAATTAATTTCTCTGATGAAAGGAAAGCAGATTGAAGTCCCCATTTATGATTTTGCTCGCCACAACCGAAAAAAGGAAACCATAACCGTTGATCCGCATCATGTAATCGTTGTGGAAGGAATCCTTGCTCTTCATTATCCTGTCTTAAGAGAATTAATGGATATTAAGATTTATGTTGAAACGCCTGCCGATATTAGGTTTATTCGTCGTGTCTCACGTGATATGCAGGATCGCGATAGAAGCTTTCAATCTGTCGTGGATCAATATTTAAATACAGTTCGTATTATGCATGAACAATTTGTCGAGCCATCAAAATATTTTGCAGATGTTATCATTCCGGAAGGTGGAAGCAATAAGGTGGCCATTGATCTTTTACGGACAAAAATACACACAATAATCGGATAGGAATCTATATGCCATTTACTCCTTCACGACCAACAAACTCCGGCTGGATAGAAGTTATTTGCGGTCCGATGTTTTGCGGAAAAACTGAAGAATTAATTCGAAGACTTCGAAGAGCTGAAATCGCACAAATGAAAACAGTTATCTTCAAACCATTGATTGACAATCGATATAGTGATGATCATATTGTTTCACACAATCAACGGAAGTTAAAATCCCTTGCAATTTCTGATGTAAATGAGATACTAAATCTTTCTGGGAATGCGGATGTAATCGGGATAGATGAAGCTCAATTCTTCAATGACGACCTTGTCGATGTTTGTCGTGAACTCGCAGAAAACAACAAACGAGTGGTCGTTGCCGGCCTGGATTCTGATTATCGCAATCAACCCTTTGGTCCGATGCCTCGTCTTCTGTGTGAGGCTGAATATGTTGATAAAATTTGGGCGATATGCGTAAAATGCGGAAACCCCGCATCGTTCACTCAAAGAAAGATTAGTGAATCTGAACAGGTAATGATCGGAGAAACAGATATCTATGAAGCGCGCTGTAGAACGTGCTATGAATCTCCGATCGAATAAATAAAAATAAATCATATTATAAGGAATATAAATAATGAGATTGATACTCATGGGTCCTCCCGGCGTTGGAAAAGGAACACAGGCAAATAACCTAAAAACACATTATAACATTGTTCATCTCTCCACGGGAGATATTTTAAGAGCTGAGCTTTCTGCAGAAACAGAGCTTGGTAATCAAGCGCGTAAATACATGGATGCGGGAGAGCTTGTTCCAGATGAACTTTTATTATCAATGATGGAAAAGCGCTTACAGCAAGAAGACTGCCTAGATGGTTATTTATTGGATGGCTTTCCACGTACAATTCCTCAGGCTGAAGGACTCACCACCATCATGGAAAAATTAGACCACAAACTGGATGCCGCGGTTAGTTTATATGCCGATGAAGATGAATTGATTAACAGATTAGTCCTGCGAGGTAAGACATCCGGAAGAAGTGACGACACTGAAGAGGTAATCAAACAAAGACAAAAAGTATATTGGAACGCAACTGCGCCATTGTTGGATTACTATAAAAAGATAAAATTACTCAAAGAAGTTGATGGTCTTGGGAATATTGACGAGATCACTCAAAGAATTATTGAGGCGTTGAAATAACATGTTAAGAATTGGATTGACGGGCGGTATTGGTTCTGGTAAAAGCACGGTAAGTAAATATTTTGAAGAGATAGGTGCTTACGTATTTGATGCAGATAAAGAAGCCAAACACTTATTGGATGCCAACGAACTGGTTCAAAGTGAATTGATAGCAGAGTTGGGCACGGACATATTAAATCCACAAGGAAAAATAGATAGAAAAAAACTAGCTCGAATCAGCTTTCAAGATGAAAACCATCAATTGCAATTAAATGCGATCATCCATCCTTGTCTATTTGATGTTATCGACAGAAGATTTCAGGAGATTTCCGACAAAGACAAATACACAATGTTCATTGTTGATGGCGCACTAATTTTTGAATCCGGCTTAGACCAGTATCTGGATTTTGTTATCACGGTAACATCCCTGTTTAAATATAGAATGGAAAGAGCTTTAAACCGCGGTGGATTAACTCGGGATGAGATCCTGAAAAGAATGGATTTACAGTGGTCTTGTGAAGAAAAAGTCAGCATGGCAGATTTTGTTGTACACAATGACGGGACGATAGACGAGTTGAAAAACCAAGTTAAATCCATCATAGAAAACTTTGTTTAATCTGTAAAAACCTACAATCCAAGACCACAGATTATCGTGGTTCTATTCATTGAAACATCTTATGGGTTTACCGTAAGTTCTACCCTTGATTTTGATCATATTTTGAAAGGTGAATTATGGCTAAAGTACGTGGTCACGTAATCATCAAAACAGATTACTGCAAAGGGTGTGACCTTTGTGTTGTCGAATGCCCCCAAGACTCCCTGGAAATGTCTCATTCTCTAAACCAAAAAGGCTATACGTATTCTATTCTCGCACATGATACTTGCACAGGCTGTACAAATTGTGCATTGGTTTGTCCGGAAGCCATCATTACGGTATACAGAGAAGGAAAAAAGGTGAAAGTGGCTTTATAAATTTCTAATGACTATTCAATGAGAGAAAAATGAATAAAAAACAATTAATGAAGGGAAACGAAGCCCTTGCAGAGGCCACAATACGCGCAGGTTTGCAAGGATATTTCGGCTATCCAATCACTCCTCAGTCAGAGCTGCTCGAGTATATGTCACGCGAATTACATAAACGCGGCGGAGCTTTTGTTCAAGCTGAAAGTGAAATAGCAGCGATTAATATGGTTTATGGTGCCGCAGGTGCCGGCGCAAGAGTTATGACCTCTACCAGCAGTCCGGGTTATAGCCTAATGCAAGAAGCGATCTCTTATATTGCCTGCGCAGAACTTCCCTGCCTCCTCGTGAATGTTGTAAGAGGCGGTCCCGGATTGGGTACGATCCAACCATCGCAGGGAGATTATTTTCAAGCTGTTAAAGGCGGTGGACATGGAGATTATAAACTCATCGTTCTTGCGCCGAACAGTGTTCAAGAAATGGCTGATTTTGCCTATTTGGGTTTTGATCTCGCAGATCAATATCGTGTCCCGGCATTGATCTTGGCTGATGGTGCATTGGGACAAATGATGGAATCCGTTAGGTTCCCTGAGTATGATGTAGAAGAACATCGCACTGATCATTCATCTTGGGCGACAACAGGTCGAATCAATGGCCGCGAACAACATGTAATAACATCGTTGCATTTACAATCTGAAGATATGGAAGGAATGAATAACATTCTCCAAAATAAATATCGGGAGATTGAGAAGAATGAAATCCGCTTTGAAACCATTCAAACAGAAGATGCCGACTTCCTTCTTGTTGCTTATGGACTCTCAGCACGAATTGCACACAAAGCAGTTGATCTTGCAAGAGCGGAAGGTTTAAAAGTTGGATTGTTAAGACCGATCACACTATTCCCTTTCCCCTATAAAGAAATTGAGAGTTTTGTTCCACAAGTGAAAGGCGTTCTTACGATTGAAATGAGCGCAGGGCAAATGGTGGAAGATGTTCGTTTAGCTGTAAACGGAAAAGTCCCCGTTGGTTTTTATGGAAGAATGGGCGGTATGATACCACAGCCAGATGAAATATTAGAAAAAATTAAAGAATTATATTCAGATGAAAGGAAACAATAATTATGTCACAAGAAAAAGACGGCACTATTATTGAATCCATGAACAAAGTCTGGGAACGGACAGAATTACTTCATGACGCTCCAAATCATTATTGTCCGGGATGTGGACATGGAGTTGTTCACCGACTTATTATGGAAGCAGTCGAAGAACTGGGTGTCATGGATCGTACCATCGGAATCGCTCCGGTAGGTTGTTCAGTGCTAGCGTACAATTATTTAAACGTTGACACTCAACAAGCCGCTCATGGACGTGCAACTGCATGTGCTACCGGAATCAAACGTGTCTTTCCGGATAAAGTGGTGTTCACATATCAGGGTGATGGTGATCTGGCTGCGATCGGAACGGGTGAAACCATTCATGCGGTTAACCGTGGAGATAATTTCCTAATTGTGTTCATTAATAACGGAATTTATGGAATGACAGGTGGACAGATGGCTCCAACAACTCTTGAGGGTGCAAAAACATCGACCAGTCCGGACGGTCGTGATGTCGACTTGATGGGACACGCAATAAAGATTGCTGAGATGTTAGCTTTGTTGCCGGGATCATACTATATTACTCGTCAGGCAGTGAATAGTGCCAAGGCCGTTCGTAAGACAAAAAAAGCGATCATGAAAGCACTTCAATATCAAATCAACGGAAAAGGTGGAACTTGTCTAGTTGAAGTTGTGTCAAACTGCCCTTCCGGGTGGAAGATGACTCCCGAAGAATCTAATAAATGGTTAGATGATAAAATATTTGGTTATTATCCGTTGGGTGATATAAAAGTACCGCCAAAGGAGGAAAAATAGTATGAACGAAGAAATCATTATTGCCGGTTTTGGCGGGCAGGGTGTTCTATCGATGGGAATGACACTTGCGTATGCGGGGATGGTAGAAGATAAAGAAGTGATCTGGATGCCAAGCTATGGTCCGGAAATGCGTGGCGGTACAGCAAACTGTATTGTCGTTGTTTCCGACGATAAAGTCAGCTCACCTATCATTAATAAATTTGACACGACTATTATTTTAAATCAGCCATCAATGGATAAGTTTGAATCCGCCGCTAAACCGGGTGGAAATATTATATATGAAGCAAATAATATTATGAATCCACCCAAACGTAATGATGCAGAAATTTGGAAAATACCTGCCGCAGAAGAGGCAAAAAAGTTAAACAACTCCCGAACAATGAATATGATTATTCTGGGTTCATTTTTAGCGGTAAAACCCATTATTCAAGTTTCTTCCATCCTTGAAGCTTTGACAAAAGTACTCCCCAAACGGCACCATCATTTAATTCCACTGAATGAAGAAGCTTTAAATCGGGGTATGGAGTTGGTAAATAAATAATTAGAAGCCAAATCATGGCACGCTTATTTCAGGAAACGGAGGGACGTCTTCTTTATTCTTGCAATTAATCCCGGTTCAGGTTCAACCGAGATTGGTTACTTTGAAAATGATCACTGTCTTTGGAGACAAGGGATCGACCATGACGTCCGATTATTAAAAGATCAAGTCATCGAACAACTTCATGTTCGAACCCAATCCATTTTACCCTATATCAAGCCGATTTCCAAGTTAGATGCAATTGTTTCGCGAGGTGGGCCGTTGTCGCCCACTCCTGCGGGAGTATATAAGATCAATAAAAACATTCTGGATTCTTATCGATCAGCTAAATATTCGAACCACGCTTCAAATTTAGGAGCGTTGATGGCTGAAACCATCCAAAAAACATGGGACGTTCCTGCCTTTATTGTCGATCCTGTGACCACAGACGATATGCTAGACATAGCAAAGATTTCAGGCGTACCGAGTATTGAGCGAAAAAGCCGAAGCCATGCATTGAATATCCGATATTGTGTAAAGAAAACAGCCAAAGAAATAAATATGGATCTTGAACATACAAGATTTATTGCAGCACATTTAGGATCAGGATTCTCCATTGCATCGGTGAATGGCGGAAAAATTCAGGATGTGAACGACGCGTTGCTTGGAATGGGTCCGTTTTCTATTGAAAGAGCAGGAGCACTGCCTACAGCAGGATTACTTGATCTTGTGGAAGAATTGAAGTTTTCACGAAAACAGATTGAAACAAGGCTATCCAAAGAAAGCGGATTAATCGGCTATATTGGTTCTCGAGATATGAAAGAAATAGAAAAAATTATTAATGACGGAGACAAAAAAGCAAAACTGACATTTGATGCGATGATCTATCAGATTGCAAAGGAAGTTGGATCGATGTATGCTTCTTTAAGAGGAAATATAGATGGATTAATCCTTACCGGAGGTGTCTCTTTTTCTGAGATGGTTGTTAAAAATGTGATAGGATATTTACCGTTTATTCAACGATATTTTGTTTATCAGGGATCGTTTGAATTGGAAGCCATGACTGAAGCAGTAATAAGCGCAATGAACAACAAAGAGAAAGTAAGAGAATATCTCTCATGTTAAAAACATTCAGTGATGTTTATAAAAGAGTTTCGGGATATGATCCGGTCACCATTGCAGTTGTGAATCCGGAAAAAACCTATCTTTTTCAAGCACTTGAAGAAGCTGAAAAGAAAGGATGGATTCATCCGGTAGTATATAAAGACAAGGATCCGGTCATTGCTGCAAAAAATGCAGTTTCTTCTGTTGCTACGGGGAAATCCGATCTTTTGATGAAGGGTGATATTAAAACAGCAATCCTGTTAAAAGAAGTTATGTCATCAAAAAACGGAATTCGAACGGAACGCCTTCTTTCACATATTGCGGTTGTAAAATCTAAGAACTTCAATCGCTTGATGTTGATGACAGATGGAGGTGTAAATCCTGTACTGACTGATCGTATTTTGGATTCAGTAATTTATAATGCGATAGAAATAGCACAAGCTCTTGAAATTAACAAACCAAACATCGCGATGCTGTCTTTGGTTGAAGAAGTCACGGATAAAATTCCGGAATCTAAGACAGCGCGGGAGACAGTACTTCGCCATATTGATAATAACACCTTTAATATTGAAGGACCCATTGCACTGGATGTCGCATTGTCAGAAAAGGCAGCAAGGTCGAAAAATATAGAGTCTAAAATTTCGGGTAAAACGGATATTTTTATCGGTCCGAACATCACTACAATTAATTTTATGGTGAAAGCGTTGATCGAAATCGGGAATGCTAACGGAGGTGGAATTATTATTGGTGCAAAAGCCCCCATTGTTTTGTTGTCCCGCTCAGACAGCATTCAAACAAAATTAAATTCTGTTGCTTTGGGTATTTTAACACATCAGCATAGTAAGAAAAACACATAGGAGTAAATCATGGATATTAGAGATAGAAGAATTCTTATTTTAGGAGGTTGGGGATTGGTTGGAACTGCAATCTTAAGACGTTTGATTGAACACAACCCAAAAGAAGTCGCTATTTTATCACTTCACGAACACGAAGCAATCGAATCGTGCGCATTAATGCGAAACGAGGCACCAAATATTCAATTCACACCTTTTTGGGGGAATATCTTTGTTAGAACAAGTCTGAAGGATTTAAATAGGAATGAACTACTAAATAATTCCGAACACAGAAAAGTGCTTTGTAACGATACGATGGAATCTTTTACAGACGAACAGCTGAACAACTCATATCTTTATACAATTATAAGGGATTTTAAACCACACATCATCATAGATACCGTCAATACAGCGACGGCTCTTGCCTATCAAGATATATACACAGGTTATTACAATTTAAATCAAGAATTAAAAAAGACGAACACTAAAGATGGAGAGCTACAAAACGGTTTAAATACAGAAGTAGAAAAAATGTTAACCACATTATATATACCTCAAATAATCCGCCACATTCAAATTCTTCATGCAAGTATGTTAAGAAATAACACAGGAGTGTACCTAAAAATAGGTACAACTGGTACCGGAGGAATGGGTTTGAATATTCCATATACACACAGCGAGGAACGTCCATCCCGCGTACTGCTTAGTAAAGCTTCATTAGCCGGTGCTCATACAATGTTATTGTTTTTAATGGGCAGAACACCTGGAGGACCGATTTGTAAGGAGATCAAACCGGCAGCAGCAATTGCCTGGAAAGGAATAAGATATGGTGAAATCAGTAAACACGGGAAACCAGTAAATTTGTATGATTGTTCGCTTGATCAGGCAGAGCAATTAGAAGATCATTACGATTTTAAAGGAAATGGAAATTGGACCAATTTGAATAAAACTTTAAAATCTGTTTATATCGACACAGGCGAGAATGGGATCTTTTCACAAGGAGAGTTCGAAACAATTACGTCAGCAGGGCAAATGGAGTTTGTCACCCCTGAAGAGATTGCAAAAAATGTTATTATGGAAATTTTGGGTGATAGTACGGGACATGACATATTAAATGCATTGGATAATTCGATAATGGGTCCGACATATCGTGCAGGATATATGCGTCACCAAGCTCTTAATGAGATGGACAAGCTCAAGAAAAAGCACAACTCCACAAGTGTTGCATTTGAAATACTCGGGCCACCGCGTTTATCAAAACTATTGTATGAAGCACATTTATTAAAACAAGCCTGTGGTGATTTAAAATGCATAACCGCCCAAGGATCAAAATTATTGGTCGAAAAGGTAGAAGAAATGATCTTGAACGATGAAACCCTTCGGTCACAAATTATTTCAATAGGACTGCCGATATTACTTTCAGACGGAGAAAGAATCCTAAGGGGACCCGAGGCAAAGATACCGGTTCAGAAAGGACGCGAAAAACTTGAAATCACTCCCGAACGAATCGAAAAGTGGGCATATGCAGGTTGGGTGGATCTTCGTGAAAAAAACATAAAACGATGGCTGGAACGTATTGATCAGATCATCGAATTTGTTGAAAAAATTCCACATGATGATACGAGCTCAAGATATCACCACGGTATTCAATATTGGGACGCTCAAGCACCAATGAATATAGGAAAAGTAGCCGCGTGGATATTTATAAACGAAGATAAAGGATTGCGGATCAAATAAAGGAATTGATTGTAATAAACTCAGTCTAAATTTCGTTTTTTAAGGATATTTATTCGACTATTTAGCGACGCTTCAAAATCTTCGTCGGTCATGTCAGGGTCTCGTAATGTAAGAAATATCTTACAGGGCAATTCAGAACAAGATCCGCAATGCTCTAGGTGTTTATTATTACAACAACAGTCATAAATAGGGCAAGCCGACCAATTATATTCTGATATCCAAAATGGCTTTCCGCAGGTTTGTCTACACCCTGGACAGTCGTGATGGCAATCTGAACACGTGTATCCACATGGCGGTAATGCATTTATATCAATATTTTCCACGTCTTATCGTATACTTCGTCTCAAAGAACGTGGTTTATCCAAGACCTCTTTAAGAACAATTGCCTGTTTTAGACCTCCGGTTGATTGAAGAAAACTCAATGGCTTTGATTGAGTTGCGTCCTGAGCTTTTTTTTCTGTATTTGATGATTCCCAATGAATAGAGTGGTCTGCGTCTTTGGTCTTGTTTATAACGGGACGTGGTTCAGGAGGCTCTTCAACTTTGACATCGAACTCATCTTTTCCTTCTGGTTCATAACCCTTATGTGGAATATCATCCTTGGGTTTTTCTTCAACGATCTCTGCTTTTATTTCTTGAAAAATATCCTGCAAGAATCCGGGCATTTGTGGTGATTGCGGTGTTGCTGGTTGGTCTTCAGACTCTTGATCTTCAAGCTGTTTCCAGGCTTGTTTTTGTTTCCGTTTCTTTGCCATCATAGACAAAGAATACAAGATCAACAAGAATATCCAGTATCCAACGCCTTCCATGATTATTTCATCCTATTTATTTAGACGCCTTACGAATTTAAATTTTCTTCGTGATCTTCCGGAGCTTCAGTTGCCTTGGTCTCTCCTTCGCCTGAGATAAATTTTCTCATTCCGGTATCGGCTTTAATGTTTTGCATATTGTAATAATCAAAGATTCCAAGATTTCCTTCACGAAATGCCTGACTCATTGCCTTAGGAACTTCAGCCTCAGCTTCGACAACCTTTGCTTGCATTTCTTGGGTTCTGGCTTTCATTTCTTGCTCTTCAGCCACAGCCATCGCACGACGGGTCTCTGCACGAGCCTGCGCAACGCGTAAATCAGCCTGAGCCTGATCAGCCTGAAGTCTTGCACCAACGTTTTTTCCCACATCCAAATCTGCAATATCAATGGATAGAATTTCATACGCAGTTCCGGCATCCAACCCTTTTGACAATACAGCTTTTGAAATAAGATCGGGATTCTCGAGAACTGTGGAATAATTAGATGAAGAACCAATTGCGCTCACAATTCCTTCTCCGACACGTGCGATTACGGTTTCATCCGTTGCACCACCAACCAAACCGGGGATGTTCGTACGCACAGTGACTCGAGCTCTTGCTTTCAATTCGATTCCATCTTTTGCAACCGCAGATAAATATCCTTCTTTTGGTGCGTTAATCACCTTTGGATATACGCTGGTTTGGACAGCAGTTTTCACATCACGCCCCGCCAGATCGATGGCAGTAGAAGTCATAAACGGGAGATCAATCTTTGCTTTATTCGCTGCGATCATTGCCGAGACGACATTGGTTACATTTCCGCCGGCGAGAAAATGTGTTTCTAACAACTCTGTTGAGATATCTTCTAACCCCGCTTTGTGAGCATTGATCACTCCGTCGACAACGAGTCTTGGTGGAATCTTTCGTAAGCGCATCCGGACGAGATCAATAATGGTGATCCTTCCTAACCCCAAACTAACGATAGCTTGGATCCACATCCCGACTGGGACAAAATAGAACAGCAGTATGACAAATAATAAAACAAACGCTAACAAAATGACTGAAAGTATACTCATAATAAACTCCTAATGATTATTTAATGATCGAACAACAACACGGTTCCCATCTACAGATAAAATAGTGACCGTATCTCCTTTTGAAATAAAATCTCCTTCGCTGACTACAAAAACACGCTGGTTATTTACAGTTATCCAGCCGGCAGGTCGTAAATCTGTTGAAGCTACGCCTTGTTCTCCCCTAAGGTTTTCCCAGCCGACAGATGTATTATAGCCTTGATCGGTGCTTTCAACACCGGGTGCAGTGAGCTTGTGCCAAAACTTGGTTTTTGTCATCAGTTTGAACAATAAGAACAATCCGATGATCCCTCCTATTATTCCAATAGTTAAACCTGTTAATGCCATAGATGTGACCTCCTCTCCAACCGGAATATCCGGAAGTAGCAATTCATATAATCCCCAAAGAACAAATCCGATTCCGGCAATACCTGCAATACCAAAACCGGGAATCAACAATGCTTCTATCAACAATAAAGCAATACCGACCAGAATAATCAGCAGTTCATTGACCGTAGCTAATTCCGCAATATATGAAGATCCCAATGATAAGGTCAAACAAACAGCTCCAAACGTTCCGGGAATTCCCCATCCCGGACTTTGCAATTCAAATAAAATTCCTAAAAACCCAAACGTCATTAAAAGTGATGCAACAACCGGATTGGTTAAAAACCGCACAAAGTTTTCGGACCAATTTTCACTTGCATTTCGAATCTCAGCGTTCTCCAACCCTAATTCTTCAAGAACTTCATCTAAGGTTTCAGTATTACCATCTGCAATTTTGTATTTAAGGGCCAGTTCAGTTGTCAGCGTGATTAGCTTTCCTTCTTTTCGTCCTTCTAAATCGGCGACCTCAATCGAATCTCCGTCGATATAAAGATGTGAAAACGACAGCTCTTCATCCACCATTCCTTTGGCAATATCAATGTTACGCCCCCTCGCTTCAGCGGTAGATGCCATTTCTTCCCGCATATAGCTGATGACTTTTTCTGTGCCTTTATTCCCTTGCATATCTACTGCAGTCGCAGCACCGATCGTTCCGCCATCTGTCATATATATTTTTTCACAAGAAAGGGAAATCAATGCACCGGCAGAAATAGCCCGACGATTAATAAATGCTACAGTTGGAATTTCAGAATCAAGGAGCTCATCTTTGATTTGCGTTGCGGCATCAACTCGACCACCAAATGTGTCAATATCCAAAATAATAGCGGAAGCATTTTCATTTTCTGCTGTTTCAATCACCCGTTCAATAAAAGGCGGAAGCCCTAAGTCAATGGTCCCCTGAATTGGGACTTTATAAACAATAGACTGGGAAGAAACAAAATTCACTAATAGAGATATAAGAATGAAGAATATGTATTTTTTCATAGGCTTAAGTTTAAATGAAATTATGAATAAAACCAATGTTGTTCACTGGAATTTATCTTAGATTTGACACTGTTTGTAAGAAAAAGTTTTAGGAAATGAATCGAATTGACAAAATCACATATTATCTTTTGAAAGCCTTATCAAAATGGCTAAATAATATGTCGAAACCGAACAGAGAACTTTTTTCAAAACGGTTAGCCTCCTTTGTATATCATCAAATTACAATTAGAAAGCAAAAAGCCTTACAAAACATCCAAACAGCGTTTCCGGAAAAATCTGATGCATGGGCCACGCAAACATTAAAAAGCACATATTATTTCTTTGTAAAAAACTTTGTCGATTTTCTATCTTTTCCGCAAAAATATACTATTAGAACAAACGGGAATGAAACTTTTGAAACAGCATTGAAAAAGAAAAATGGCATTATTGTTGTTACAGCTCATTTTGGTCCTTGGGAGATTATGATGGATTGGATGGGATTACAGAATTATCCATTATTTGTAGTATTCAACAGGCAAAAAAATCGTGGCGCAGATATATTTTTTAGAGAGTTAAGAGAAAGAATTGGGATAAACCATATCCATCGCAAAGAACCATTAGAATCAATGTACAGGGTATTAGAAAATGGCAACATTTTAGGATTAGCCAGTGATCAGGATGCAAAAAAACGAGGAGTCTTTGTAGATTTTTTCGGACAACCCTCATCAACACCAAAAGGGGCAGCACGGTTTTATAAACAAAGCAAATCATCCTTATTTCTGGTTATAAGCCATGAAGATACAGATGGAAAAATCATAGTAGATTTTCAAGATATATCTGTTTCGCGAGAAGCAACCATCCAAGAAATCGCGCAATCATTTACTACACGAATTGAACAAAAGATAAGAGAGCATCCCGAGCAATATTTTTGGTTTCACCGCCGCTGGAAAACAAAACCCCAATAAGAACGATCATGAAAAAACGAATTCCATTATTAGATTCCAACACCCTTGAGACGGCTGTTGAAATAATTCAAAAAGGTGGAATTATTGTTTATCCAACGGATACGCTTTATGGTTTAGGTGTTGATGCAACAAATGGTAAAGCAATTTCAAAATTGAATCAGTTGAAAAATAGAACCGGACCCATCAGTATTATTGTTGCTAATAAAACAAAAGCACTGTCTATGGTTGATCTTTCAATGGAAGATAAGGCGTTAGCTGAAAAGGTGATTGGAGGAAAAACCACGTTGATTGCTAAGGTATCACCCCATATTGTACATCCAATGATCCTTGGGAACGGACAAACTCTAGGGATTCGAATCCCCGACCATCCTTTTGGGTGTAACCTTACAGAAAGATTAGGATTTCCCATTACAACAACGAGCGTAAACAGGCGAAGCCAACCACCACTAAACAATCCGGATGACATAGAAAAAATCTTTGGAGATAAAATCGATTTAATTATTGATGACGGTGTTTTACCGAAGTCATCAGGATCAGAAATATTTAAAATAGAAAATCATACACTAATTCAATTAAGATAAGCGAACCATAGATGAACAGTAAAAACAGATTCAAATTTATTTTTCTAATCTGCCTTACTGTATTCGTTTTTGGAAATGACAAAAATCTCCTAAAAACAGGAGAAAAACTGACATACGAAGCCTTTTTCAATTATATTCCGGCGGGTACAGCAACACTGTCTGTGGTCGGAACAGAAACATTTAATAATAGACCTGTGTCACATATTCAATATAAAGTTAAAACAGGAAAAATGGCAGATAAATTATTTAAAGTGAGAGACGAAATCAATGTATGGTTAGATACAGAATCGTATAATACCTATAAAGTGAAAAAGTCTATACGCGAAGGAAATTATCGTCAAAGATCTATCTCAGAATTTTATTATGAAGATTCTTTGGCTGTCTGTAATGAAGACACACTTAAACTAAATACTCCTATCAAAGACCCCTATTCTCTATTATATTATTTTAGATCATTAACATTGAAGACTGAACAGTTGCTAAGCTTTACAACCGTTGATAATAAAACACTTTCTACATTTCAAGTAAAGGTCGTTGGGAAAGAAGAGATATCCACAAAGCTTGGAAAACGTTCGTGCTTTATTCTAAAGCCATTCAGAGAAGGAAGATCCTTGTTTAAAAATCAAGGAGATATGATCGTTTGGTTGAGCGATGATCCTCAGCGACTTCCTGTACAAATTCAGGTTAAAATGAAGTTTGGTTCAATGTTACTTAAGCTAAAGTCAGTTACAAATAACTAACCCAGACCTTTACTTCCCGAAAAGCCGTAAAACATCGTTAAAGATCACGGTAATCATTAACACAAGAAGAATTGCCATTCCAATTTGTTGAATAGCCAAACGGATTTTTGTTGAGATCGGTCTTCGTATAATACTTTGAATTGCTGTTACTAAAATATGTCCGCCATCTAAAGCAGGGATAGGTAAAATATTAATAAAAGCAAGGTTCACACTAATTAATGCCATAAAACCAAGGAGAGGTATCCATCCCGCCTTTGCGGTTTCACCCGCCCATTGTGCAATCATGATAGGACCGCCCATATCCTTAATGGACGCATCACCAACGACTAACATTTTTAAAGACATTACTATGAGTCCAAGTCCATATCCTGTTGCTCGCGTTCCCGAGACAACGGCCTCTCCCAACCCGCTTTTACGATAAGTGATCGCAGGCGCAATACCGACAAAGCCCAATGTATCCAACTTCCCGTCTCTTGTATACACTTGAGAAATAGATTGGATTAAGACGTCTTTTTCAGTTCCATCTTGGTCAACAGTAAAAAGAATAGACTCATTTGGTTTTGAGTGAATGAGTGTTGTCATTTCTTCCCATGTATTAATGGGCGTTTCATCGATTTGCAAGATTCTGTCACCTGATTTTAAACCGGCTTTTTCAGCGGGATGATCGGGAACAAGTTCAGCAACAATGGGGTCGGTGCTGACTTCCGGGATTCCTGTGTATAGCGTAATCCCTGTGTAGATCACAAATGCCAATAAAATATTCATTAACACACCGGCGCTCATCACCCACATTTGTGCCAAAGGAGATTTACTGCCAAACTCGTCGGGAGCGTGAGAAATAGCCGTATCCATGCTTTCGTCGATCATTCCCGCCATCTTCACATAACCTCCTAGCGGAACAAGCGCTAGACAATACTCTGTGCCACTGCCTTTTTTTCCCGGAATTGACAACCGACGTGTATAAACCGGTTTCCACTCATATTTATTTTCGGTTTTCTTAAAGAAGAACAAACAAAATTCCCATCCGCTTGGTACGGATGTAAAAGTCAAAAATCTTGGTGGAAAGCCAATTGAAAATCGCTCAACACGAACACCAACAGATCGAGCAGCTAAAAAATGTCCCAGCTCATGAACCAGGATAAGAACACCTAAAACAACAATTGTAGCCCAGATAACAGTCATAGTCAATATACTCCGATTAAATCATTAAATTGTTTTTACAAAACGAATGGTCTCAAGTTCCAAAGAAAGAATATCTTCAAGCGACGGTGTTTCAATAAACGGGATTTTATCACATGCTTTTTCAATAATTTTAGGAATGTCTGTAAATGAGACCTCATGTTGTAAAAACCGATAAACCGCCTGTTCATTTGCCACATTTAAAACCGCCGGACAAGAACCACCTGTTCGCAGAGCGTCATACGCTAATTTCATAGCGGGGAACTTCTCAAAGTCCGGAGGTTCAAACGTAAGTGAGTTGATTTTTTCTAAATTCAAACGCTCCCAAGAAGATGTAACATGCTTTGGATACGTTAAAGCATATTGGATAGGAATTTTCATATCAGGGACACCGAGTTGTGCCTTAACAGAGCCGTCGACGAATTCCACCATTGAATGAATAATGGACTGTGGATGGATCACAACATCGATTTTATCAGCCGGAAGATCAAACAACCATCGGGCTTCAATCACTTCCAATCCTTTGTTCATCATTGTTGCAGAGTCAATTGTGATCTTTTTTCCCATGGACCAATTTGGATGATTAAGAGCTTCATCAACAGAAATAGATTTAAATTCGGACAGGTCACGCGTTCGAAACGGTCCACCACTTCCGGTAAGAATGATCCGCTCTACATTATTCATTGTCTCCCCAACGAGACATTGCCAAATAGCTGAATGTTCACTATCAACGGGAAATAGATTTGCGCCGGTACGAGATCGCTCCTTATTAATGATATCCCCTGCCATAACAAGACTTTCTTTGTTGCTTAATGCAACATCAACCCCGGCATTTAAGGCAAGAAAAGTAGGTTCCATTCCGGAAGAACCTACCAGAGCATTGAGCATAATATCTACGTCTTTTCGCGCGGCGATTTCCAGCAATCCTTTTCGACCAACCAACACGTCAATAGGTTCTTGCTTTAAAGCGACTCCAACTTCTTTCGCTGCCGCAGGATCAACGATAACAACCGCTTCAGGTTTATATTCAAGAGCTTGGTGAATTAACCGCTGACTGTTTTTATATGCAGACAGATATTTTATAGAAAAATGACCTTCCAGATTATTTATAACCTGTAAGGCATTCACTCCAATGGATCCGGTAGATCCCAAGATAGAAATCGCTCGAGACATTAATGAAAACCCTTTAAAATCTCTATGTTGAAAAGAAGTCCGTTTTTCGAGTTCTGAATATTTGGAATCACTGAAAACGAATGATATTTGTATATCACTCCAAGCACTAAATATGGAAAAGAATCCTGAACCAAAGTTGGAATGTTGTCTCCCTCAAAAAAGATTCGGGATTTATAATAATTTGAACCAAACCCTGTATAAAAGTGAATATTTGAGACCGTCCATTCTTTTTCACAAACACCGTCAATGCTGGTTAGTCGATAATAATCAGGACTATATATTTTTGAAAATTTAGTTGAGACACTCCAGTCATTACCAGGATTGTCTGTTAAGAAAAGCCGGAATCCCCATCCATGCATATAAACGAATCCGGAAGATTGAATGAGTCCTGAAACCATACCATGAAATGCTAAATTAGAGGATGCAACAATTATTCCCTCTGCTGTTGGGAGGAGTCCCTGCTTTATGCCAATTTTATTTAAATCGGAGTATGAAAGAGCCCCTGTGATGTTGACCCCTGAACGAAATCGCTGATCGGGAGATTTTGAAACAAATGGATGCGTACTGATCTGAGATGAAATCATCGAAAAATAAGGTTGAGTATTTTTTGTAAATCCAGCGCCGTCAAGATCAGAGAATGTGAAAGACGGCCATTGTCCATACAGGGTGGAACCAGAAAATAAAATGGTGAACCCCAGAAGAAGATTTAATGTTTTAAAATGACTTTGCATTATAAAATAAAAATTTTGGCAACCCTAGGTTATCTAATATTGAGTATTGAAGAAAACTCATTTGGAAATTTACTTTGGTTTAATAATAAACCGACAATTGAATAAATCAAATTATTCCGCGATCACTGGATTTGATAAAATCTACAATGGTCTTTATTTCTGAAGAATCCGGGAAAGAATCTTGTATGGACACTAATGCCTGAGTTCTCGGGAGATTTGATCTAAAAAATATCTGATAAGCATTTTTAATTGCATTGCGTTGAGCTTGATCAAATCCGCGCCTGCGAAGCCCAATGCGATTGACACCGGAATATTTTATAGGTTCTCCGGCAGCCAAAATATAGGGCGGAACATCCTGTACAATTCGAAAACCACCACCAATAAAAGCATGAGCACCGACTTTACAAAATTGATGAACCAACACACCTCCGCCAAGCGAAGCCCAATCGCCCACGTGAACGTGACCTCCGAGAGTGACAAGATTTGCAAAAATAACATCATTTCCGACAAAACAGTCATGCGCTATATGCACATACGCCATTAAGAGAACTCGACTCCCTATTTTTGTGACACCACTATGTTCCGTACCTCGATTGATAGAAACATACTCTCTAATTGTTGTATTATCACCGATCTTAGTGTGGGTTTCTTCCCCTCCGAATTTTAGGTCTTGAGGATCTTCTCCAATGCTACAACTGTGAAAAATATTACAGTTTTTGCCAATGGTTGTTCCTTTACAGATCGTTGTGTGATTGCCAATTGAAGTTCCATCGCTGATCGTTGTTCCGTCTTCGATGATGGAATAGGGTCCGATTGTTACATCTTCACCCAGTTTAGCAGTTGTCCCGATAATAGCCGTTGGATGTATTTTTACAGAAATGGTATTATCCTCCAACTCGGTCCACAATATTAGCCATCAGATCTGCTTCCGAAACAAGTTTGTCTCCCACATAAGCTTTTCCTTGCAGTTTTACTGCCCCTAATCGCATTTTTACAAGTTTCATTTCAATTCTAAGCTGGTCCCCGGGGGTTACGGGTGATCTAAATTTGGATTGGGTAATTGCAGAGAAAAACATGTTTTTCGACATAGGGTCATCAACGCTGTTCAGAACTAAAAATGCCCCTGCCTGAGCCATTGATTCTAAAATTAGCACTCCGGGCATCACAGGTTGATTGGGGAAATGTCCTTGAAAAAACGGTTCATTGATCGTTACGTTTTTTATCGCAATACATTGTTCTCCAAGAGTCATGTCCAAAATACGATCAATTAAGATAAATGGATATCGATGAGGGATTAGATTCAGGATCGCGTGGATATCAAGAAAGTATTCGGATGTGGTTTTGTTCTGATATTTTTTTTGAAGAATTCTTTTTTGATATTCTTTTTTGATTTTTTTCACAAATTCAACATTTGATGCATGTCCGCTTCGAGCGGCAATAACATGACCTTTAATCGGAATGCCAAGCAGGGCAAGGTCTCCAATAAGATCTAACGCTTTATGCCGGACAGGTTCATTTGAAAAACGTAATGATTTTCCGTTTAAAATACCGTTTGCTCCGGTGATCAACTCATCTTTGATGCCAAAAAGATCTTTGAGACGAGTTGCTTCTTCTTCATCTATTTCTTTATCCACAATGACAACAGCATTGTTAAGATTCCCTCCCTGGATCAAACCATTTTCCTTCAATGCCTCGATCTCGCTTAAGAAAGCAAATGTTCTGGCCGGCGCAACCTCTGTCGGAAAGTCCTTTTCCATATCATAGATCGCGGTATATTGAGTGCCAAGCGACGGATATTTATAATCAATCATAAACGTAACACGAAACCGGTCAGAAGGAAGAACATGGATATCAATTCCTTTATCAGGGTTGGAGTAAGCGATTGCCTTATCGATAGCAAGGACTTCTCTTGGAGCCGTTTGCTCTACCATTCCCGCTTGTTTCAAGGACATCACAAAATCTAACGCACTTCCATCCATCACAGGAGGCTCTTTTCCGGTGAGTTCAATTTGGATATTGTCAATTCGAAGCCCGGTGATTGCCGCAAGAACGTGTTCGACAGTATGAATTTTCACTCCGTCTTGTTCTAAGGTGGTTCCGCGAGAAATGTCTGAAACGTGTTCAATGTCAGCTTTAATTTCTGGACAATTCTCAACATCGGTTCGAATAAATCGAATTCCGTAATTTTCTTCAGCCGGCTTGAACGTGACAGTGCTTTTTACTCCTGTATGCAGGCCAATCCCCGTACAGGACACATCTGTTTTTATTGTTCTCTGATTTCTGTTCATACGTTTTTATCTTCTAAAATATTTAACCGTTTTTTAATTCTTGCAACCTCTGAAAGAACAGCATCTTTCCGGTTTTGTTCTTTTATTTCTCTTGCCGGCATCCCTGCATAAATTTTTCCACCTGGAAGAGATTTTGTCACACCCGATTTTGCAGCGAAGACCGCACGATCTCCAATGACGACATGGGGCGCAACTCCGGTATGCCCGGCAAAAATACAAAAATTTCCAACTTTGACGCTACCGGCGATTCCAACCTGACCGGTAATTAGACATCCTTTGCCAATTTGTACATTATGAGCGATGTGAACTTGATTGTCTAATTTTGAACAACAACCAATAATAGTAGATCCAATCGTTGCGCGATCAATGGTGCAATTAGCTCCAATTTCTACATCGTTTTCAATAATTACATTTCCGTTTTGTGGAATTTTATGGTGTGCATCATCTTCAGTAACAAATCCATAGCCATCGCATCCGATTACGGTACCGCTGTGAATTCGAACCGCATCTTTAATGGTACATCTATAATAAATGCTGACATTGGGGAATAAAACGGAACTTTTTCCGATGGTTGTCTCTTCTCCAATAAAGCAATTTGCCCCTATGACTGCACCCGCTCCTATTTTAGTGTTTTTTTCAATAACAGCATGAGGTCCTACATAAATGTCAGCACCAAGAACAGCTGTTTCATGAATTATAGCTGTCGGGTGAACACTAGGAGGAAATGCGGGTTCTTTTTTGAAATGAGCAAGAACTTTGGCAATGGCGAGTTGGGGGTTTTTTACAACGATTCCGGATTTATCACCGAGAATGGATGCATCGGTTACCAAAACAGCTGATGCATCGGTTGTGGCTAAAAACTGTTTGTACTTTAGATTGGAAAGAAAGGTGATCGTCCCTTCCTTTCCATTCTGTATTTCAGAGACACCTGAAATTTTTAATTGCAGGTTGCCAACTGCCGTCCCGTCTAAACGAACAGCAAGTTCTTGCAGAGAGATCAAAAGACTGACTAGTTTGTTTCGTTGGCTTTTCTTAGTTCGTGTAGAACGTCGTCTGTAAGATCAAAGGTAGGTTTACCGTAAAGCAAAGAAACAGATCCGTCAAAAATAAAATCATATCCTTTATCAATAGCAACACGGTCAACAGCTTGCTTAACCTTTGTCAGCAGTTCATATTCCATTTGAGCCTGACGTTGATAAAGCTCACCCTCAGGACCGACTTTTTGAGCCTGGAATGCTTGAATTTGTCCTTCTAAGCCTTGGATTTCATTTTCTTTTTCTGTTCTCCAATCCGGGGAGCTCATCAGGCGTTGCGTTTCATAGGCTTGTTTTAAACTGTCAAGTTGAACCATCATATCGGCATATTCAAACTGAACTTTTTGGAATTCAAGTTGGAGCTGAGATTCAGCTTCTTTGAACTCTTCGTATTCTGTTCGAATTCGCTCAGATGCGATATATCCGATTTTTGCCTGTGCCATTGAAAACGCAGGCAGCAAGATGCTTAGCATCAGTACCCACATAATTGTGCGTTTTTTGTTCATTTTGTCCTCCTAAAATGGTTGTCCAAATGTTATAGTGTATGTCCACCCTTGCGGATTTCCATCACCATTTATGTCATCAAATCCATATCCTAGATCGAATCCCAACATTCCGATCATAGGCATATAAAATCTTACTCCCGCCCCTGCTGTCCGCTTTAAAGACAGTGCTCCGGCTCTTGGCAGATTGAAAGGCTCTGTCAAGTCAGATGTGTTCCACACATTTCCCATCTCTCCGAATAACATTCCGTAAACGACCGGACTTTCTGAGAAAGGAACCCGATATTCTGTCGTAAAGCGCATCATGGCATTTCCACCAGCAGGCTGCCCTGATGAGGTTATGGGTCCAATGGAATTATCCGGGTAACCACGGAGCATATTACCGTAAGGAATTCCATTTCCACCCATGATAAATTTTTCATCAAACGGTACCAGTGAAAGCTTATCATCCAATGAAGGAAGAGGACTAATCACTCCGAGTTTCGCCGAACCCATCAAAACAAATTTCCAGAATGTAGGTGTATACCACTCTAAATTCAACAAATGTTTATGAAAATCTTCATTTCCACCTAAAAACCATCCGGACATGGTCGTCTCAAGTGAAACTCTTGACCCCATTGTAGTAAACTCAGGGCGATCTCGACTGTCGCGGGTAATCACTTGTGTAAGGTTGATCCCTGTGGTTGTTTCATTATCTTCGAGATTGAAATCAGCAATATCTTCCGGGTCGCCACTATATGTTTTTTTCACTGCGCGGAAAATCCAATTTCCTCGGAAATAATCGTCCGGCCAGCGGAATCGACGCCCTAAGCTGATCGAACCACCTCGAATGGTGATATCCAATGGAAATGAATAATTAGTTGATGCCCCACGAAAACTGTAAAATAATGATGCACCAACCAAATTAGGTGTATCAAAAATCATAGGATCGGTAAAACTCAAACTGAACGAACGATATTTAGATGGAGTCGTCGTTTGGTACATAGAGTAGTTTGTTCCGGTATTAAAACTCAATGAGAATCGTTGACCAAGACCTCTGAAATTGTTGAATTCTAATCCACCACCACCCGTCATTCCGTATTCTCCGGTGAACCCAATATTTGCGGACGCGCGGTCGGAAGATTTCTCTTCAACCATAATTTCTAGGTCGATCTCATCTTCGTCAACAGGAATGACCTCCGGAACAACATTTCCAAAATAGTTCAGCATCCAGACATCCTGCTGACTTCTGATCAACCGATTACGGTTAAATACATCTCCGGGATAAATCTTTAACTCTCGTCTGATAACATTTTCACGGGTTTTTGTGTTTCCGCTGATAAGAATATTTCGAACCGTTACCATGTGATTTTCAGTAACCTGAAAATGAACATCAATGGAATCCTCGCCAATTGGGTTAATCTTGGGTTCTATTTGGCTGTAAATATATCCTTTGTCCATGTACAATCCCTGCATACGGTCAAACACAGCTTTATTAAATTCTTCTTCATTGTATACATCACCCTTGGATAATCCGAGTCGTTTTTTTAGCTGTTCAGAGGTGTACAGTGTTTGTCCTTCCCATGAAAAATTTCGGAATCGATACTTAGGACCTTCTTTTAAAGTGACCACTAAGTTCATGGCATTGTCATTGTATTTTACACTATCCGACACAATTTCAAAATCCCGATAACCGTTGTTTTTATAGAAGGATGTAAGGAGTTGCTTATCTTCTTCAAATTTATCTGTGTCATAAAATGAACGCCAGAAAAAATACCAGCGTTGTTGTTTGGTCTCTTTTAAGAGATATCGTAATCGCCACTGAGGATAGGCATCGTTCCCGACAAATTCGATTTGTTTTAATTTGATCTTTTTACCTTCCTCTATATTAAAAACAAGGTCTCTTGTGTTAATTCTTACTTTTTCACTGGGAAGGTTTTTCGCCGAGGTTTCTACATATTCTGTTGAAATATTGACACGCAAATATCCATCTTCGGCATATAGTTTTTTTATTTTCTGAACGGCTTCAGTCGAAAGATGCGGGCGGAGACGTTGTCCCGGTTGTAAGCCTAATTTCTCTTTCAATTTTCCTTCTTTGATCTTTTTATTTCCTTTAAAGACCAAATTCCCAAGAATGGGATTTTCCACCACGGATATAACTATAGAAATTCCTTCAGGAGTTTCTTCTGTTAAATAGATTTGAATGTCGCTGAACAACCCAAGCTGCCATAAGCGTTTTGTGCTTCTAGATAAATCCCCGGATTTGAGTGTAGTTCCATCATGAAGTCCGGAGGTGTATAAGATCATATTTCGCGTTGTTAACTCATTTCCCGTAACATCCACTTTTAATATTTTTAGTTCGGTGGATTTTTGTCCGAGGAGTATCCCTCCAAAAAGGGAGATCATGATGAATAATTTAAGATAATTTTTCACGGTTTTCCTGTAATCTGTTCACTGGTTAAACCAAATCGACGTTCGCGTCGTTGGTATTCTTGAATGGCTTCCATAAGTTCGTTTTCACGAAAATCAGGCCAAAAAACCGAAGAGGTGTAGATCTCTGTGTAGGCTGCCTGCCATAATAGAAAATTGCTCATTCGAAATTCACCCCCGGTTCGGATCAAAAGATCCGGCTCAGGAGTGTCTGCTGTATAAAGATATTTTGTAAAAGCATCTTCGGTGATCTGGTCGACCTCTAGTGTGCCAGATTGAATATCTGTACACATAGATTTTACGGCCTGTATTATTTCTTGTCGGCTTCCGTAACTGAGGGCAAGGATCAACTGAAGTCCGGTATTGTTTTTAGTTAATTCGATACCGTCTAAAATTCCCTTTTTGGATTTTTCGGGCAAGGCATCTAAATTACCGATAGTCTTTAATTTCACATTGTTTTTATTTAACCGATCTATTTCGCCGTTAATCGTTCGAAGAAGCAAACTCATCAGAGCAGAGACTTCCGATTTCGGTCGATTCCAATTTTCGGTACTGAATGTATACAAGGTAAGATATTGTATACCAATTTCTCCACAAATCTGTGTAATCTCTCGAACAGAACGAATTCCTTCACGATGACCGGCAATACGAGGAAGGGAGCGTTTTTTAGCCCAACGACCGTTTCCATCCATGATAATAGCCAAGTGTTTTGGAAGACTCTGTTTTGATATGGAGGTTTTCTTTTGTTCGGACTTCATATTAAAGACCAGAATATGTATATAAATTCGCTGGCGAAATTACCCTTCTGTTGCCTATCAGTCAATAGATACTCTCAGAATGAACAACAAACTAATTCAACGCCTTTTCGAGTTGTTCGGCTAAATTAAAATAACACAGAGCTAAAGTTGAATCCGCTTGAGCGGACACAACAGGAATACCCTTGTCGGAAGAAAGTGCAATTTCAGGAGAAATCGGTATTTCACCTAAGAACGGAACCTCTAATCGTTTACTTTCTTTCAGCCCACCCCCGCGCTTAAAGATATCTAAACGAATCGAAAAACGATCTTTTTCATCGAGAGGCACATCTCCATAACCATCGAGCTGGAGCTTAGCGTCTTTTGACGCAGTTCCTTCCAAATAAAATCCTGACATATTCTCAACCACACCAAACACAGGTACGTTGACCTTTCGAAACATATCCGCTCCTTTTTGCACATCTGCAAGCGCCATGTCTTGAGGAGTTGTAACAATTACAGCTCCGCTTAGTTGAACATGTTGTGTGAGGGTCAACTGTATATCCCCGGTACCGGGCGGAAGATCCAAGATCAGAACATCCAGATCGCCCCATAAGACATCTCTGAAAAACTGTTGCGTCATTTTGGACACCAAAGGACCTCTCCAAATCGTCGGGGCGTTGTTTCCGCTGATAAATCCAAAGCTCATTGCTTTTACACCATGAATATCAATAGGGATCAGTTTTTTATCCTCGGAAATTTCCGGGGAGGAATTTATTCCCATAATAATAGGAAGGGATGGACCATAAATATCGAGATCAAGCAAGCCGGTTTTGTGTCCGTTCTTTGCCATGGCAACCGCAAGATTTGCAGCGACGGTTGATTTTCCCACACCACCTTTTCCGCTGGCAACAGCAACAATGTGTTTAATGTTTCCGCTGACCAAGGATTGAGAAGCTTTTTCATTGGTTTCCGGTTTTGCCGGTGGATCATCCATGATAAGATCGATCTGATCAAACTGTCCGGTATTTGTTAATGCTCGGTGGACATCCTGTTTGATAGTATGTCTAACTTTAACATTTTCCGTTGATATATTTAATCGAATGGACAAGTTTCTTTCTTGAATGGAAATGTCCTTGATAATTCCGAACGAGACGATATCTCTGCTGTATCCCGGATAATGGATCGTTTGAAGTAATTCAGTTATTTTTTCTTTATTCATATGTGTATTACAATAGTACCTATATATAGGTGAAATAGTTCCTTGAGGAATCTTAAAGATTGTGTTGTGAAATTAGCACTACGAAAAAACGGCTTTTATTTAGCCGTTTTCTCGTAAAACCATCCAGAAAGCCGTTGGATAAACACAGAAGATATTGTGTTTATCCAACTGAGACGTTATGGAATAATTTATAATGGATTTACTGCAGTTTTTCGATACAGTCTACCGGGCAAACCTCAACGCATTGTGCTTCGTCAAAATGTCCTTCACACTCGACACAGGTGTCCGGATCAATTTCATAGATCTCGTCGCCTTCAGTAATAGATTCAGTCGGACATTCCGGTTCACAGGCACCACAGTTGATACATTCATCGGTAATATAAAGAGCCATAACTCCTCCTTAATTAATTTTTTACAGCTTCATTTCTGAAATGAACAAACTCTGAATTAGATCCATATGTATAAAAGATATTTGAATCACATCAGATGTGGAAAATTAAAGGGTTTTATATAAAAAGAAAAAAACTTTTATAACAGAAGATGATTATTTTTTTTCGAGGAAAATCATTCCCACGTAAACCCGTCATCCACAATTTCCCACATATACCATGCCCCCAGTGTTCGGTAGGGCTTCCATCCATTCGTTAGTTGTTTTATCTTATCGGGGGTTGGATTCTCTTCAAGATTAAAAAAGATTCTCAATCCATTTTGAATGCCCAGATCATTTATTGGCATAACATCTTGCCGTTGGAGTGTGAACATCAAAAACATATCAGCGGTCCATTGACCGATTCCTCGAATAGAGATGAGTTTATTGCTGATCTCTTCATTACTTAAGCTCGACAAATCACCTGGCAAGAAATTATCATCAAGAAAGGCAGAGCTTAAATCAAGAATGTATTCAGATTTTCTTAGAGACAACCCAACTGAACGTAAGGACTCAATCGAGAAGCGTACCGTGTTTTCAGGAGTGAATTCCTGAGCACTATTAAACAACGCTAAAAATCGATTATAAATTGTATTGGCAGCTTTACCGGCTAATTGTTGAAAGATTATCGACTTTGCCAGAGCTTGAAAATGTGGTGGCGGTTTTTTGAACGTAGGGTGTCCGTATTTTTTGATCAGGTCATCAAATCGCGGGTCATGATCTGACAAATGCTTTAATCCTGTTTGAATAGTGGAACGATTCATGCTTGTTAATTTACAGTGTTGTATAAAATATAATCATCGAATATTATCAGTTTCAAATAATAAATAACACACCTTAATAATGAAAACAATTTTTATTGGACAGATAAATAAATATAATTACATTTAACCAGCCTGCAATGGGCATTTTGTTATTTAACAGGTAAATCTTAGTTTGTGACTGTTCTAAACGCTTCGTGTATCATACCGAGAATACACAAACATTATTGAAAGCGTTGCAATCATTTTTCAATTTCTTAATAGAGTCACCAATGAAAGGACACCTGATAAATAACGATGACATATTGATATTGAATCCAATGGGTTACCACGGGTTGTTATTTGACAGCACGATGGGAGTTATCATAGTTTGGGTTTAGAGTTATATGATTCGTATTTCACAAAAGCTGCCTTTTAGAATTGGTAACTAGAAAACCACGCATAATGAACTACATTAAAAAACAAGAGGTTAGAAATGAAGAAACAAATACAAACATTCAAAACGATCCGCATTGGCGATCAAGTCTGGATGGCGGAGAATCTGAAAGTAACGCATTATCGAAATGGAGATGCAATACCCA
>CAZYDH010000002.1:0-174674 GCA_964645915.1 uncultured bacterium | reverse complement strand
AATGACAAAAAATGAAAAATATCATCCGGTTTCTAAAGCTGATGAATTAATCAGGATAATAAAATCAATCTGTTATGGATTTAACGGTTGAGAAAGTTGAGGTAATAATTGATTTTTCACCCAACTATTTTTGGGATCAATTTTCAATGCTTGTAAATAATACGCTTTTGCTCCTTCCAGATTTCCAGTTTTCAATTCCAACTGACCTAACCAAGCATATATTTCACTTTTCCCCCAATCCGGCATGATAGGGTCCGGGTTGTCGGTTTTAAATAGTTCGGCTGCTTTTAAGTACAGTTCTTTGGCACGCTCTTTACTCCCTCCAAATTTTTCAGGAGTAAACATGGCCGATGTTCCTTGAATCATGTACAGTCGAGGATTTTCAGGCTCAAGCTGAATCGCCTTTCTAATCATTGTCGCAGAACGTGAACCATATACAATTCCCGTCCAAGGTTGTATCCCCATTTTTTCTCCATACATAGATGACAGAAGACCATATCCATCTGCAAATTCTTTATTCAGTTTGATCACTTCATTAAGTTGCTTAATGCCATCCGTTAAATATTTAATTGCAGTTTTTTTATCGCTGACGCTTTGATAATAATGCACTAACTGATTATCACTATAAGCAATATAATACCGAAACAACCACTCCATTTTTTTAAAATTTAGTCCTCTTTCAAAATGAGCTTTTACAGCGATAAGTTCTCCTTCATCCCAATGGATAAGAGCTGTTTTGAGTTTGTCTTTTCCTTGTAGGATATACTCTTCAACATTTTGTCCGATCACTACGGAAACCAATAAAACTGCTATTAAGATCTTTTTCATAATAACTCCATTTTTTGTGAATTATATAGTTGCTGAAAATCCAAAATAAATATTTCTTCCATGCGTACTTTTTAATTCAGTTCTTTCCAAATAATCCGGTGAATAGATATATCCATAAATATTAGATCGATCCAACAAATTAGATATAGATAGATAAATGACTAACAAACCATCTACTCCGATCGGAAATAGCCTACTGTAAGATAGATCCAAACGTTGCATTGAAGGTAATCTTGCAGAATTCCACTCATCCAGAGCTGGTGTATACGGTTTACCGGTTGTATATCGGTACGTTAAACCCACATTATTACTAGCACCAAATTGTGTTTTCAATGCAGCAGTAAGGTTGTGATTAATATCATAATCTGTTGGAACTAAATCTAGATATTTTAACTCTTTTCGTTTGGACTGAAGATAGCTATAAGAAACCCATCCTGAAATGATTGGTAATGTTCCTTTGATAAAAAAATCAGCTCCGTAGGCATATCCTTTACCTTCGTTTGAGTAAAAAATCTCTTCTGATTCTAATACAAGATCATCATAATCTTTTTTATAGAATTCCGCTTTAATATCTGTTAATTCCGATTTATACTCATATCCAACAATATAGTGGATAGCTGTCATTGCTTCAAGATTCGGATTACCAATCCATTCATCTCGATATTGTGCTTTCGGATACTGATGGTATATTCCGGTTGCCGCCTTTAAAAATTGATTATCCGTTAATCGATAATTAATTGAGAGTCGTGGATCAGTCACGTGCTGTCTTGGTTTTTTTAAGAAGTCAGATCGTAATCCTGAAATGATCATCAATCGATGTGTCAATTGATATTCTGTTTCCAAATATAATCCATAGTGCTGTGTTTGATAATCCACTTGAAAAGTATTGGTTTCAGCATCCGGGTAAATATTATTTGGATCCTCAGGATACTGTGCATTTAAATCTGTCGTGAGACCATCGACAATAAGTCCTGTATTCACATTTAACTTCTCACCAATCGGGAGGGTGAAATCTGTTCTCCATTTAAAGAGATTATCTGCGAGTTCTCTGTCAATATTTCCCAACGTGAATCCCTGCCCAAATGTATTCATCGATACACTTGATTTAATGAGAATTCCTTTTTCAAATAGATGTCGCCATTGGATATTCCCAAGCTGAGAGTGATTATCATTCATCATAATACCATTATAAACCGGACTTTGAACATTCACTGCTATTTCATCATCATTTTTAAAATACAATGCTTTCACTTGACCAAAATCTGAATATTTCCAAATCATACTCACATTTCCGTCCCAATTTGTTGGAACTTGCTTAAATCGCTCTGTTCCTCCATTTAGCTTAAATAAATATTTTGTATTGGAATAATTACCGGAGAAATGAACAGTAAATTTATCCTGTTTAACCAGCCAAACTCCTCCGGCAGATATCGCAGCTAAACCTGCCCCGATCGTTACGGAAGACTTAGAAGGTAGGTCCAATGATTCCATCGCTAGAACTCCTGAGAGCACATTTCCATATTTTGCAGAAAAACCTCCTGTAGAAAAATAGGTTCCGGATAAAAGCCAAGGATTGATCATACCAAAATATCCGCCTGTATCAGATTCATACTTATACGGATGGGTAATTGTTGCCTGATCTAAAATTACCGTTGTTTCAGAAACATCCCCACCACGGACATACATCCCTGCACCTTCATCTACTTGATTAACTCCAGGGAACGTTTGAACCGCACGGAAAATATCAGCAGCTGCTCCCGCTGTTGTCACAACGTCTAGATTGGTTAATGTTTGTCCTTCTTCATCTGCCATTGTGAATGAACCGGCAGTAACTGAGACCGGAGACAATTCCATAAATTCTTTTTCAAGAACAATATTGATAGGAGTGTTTGTTCTTTCCGGAGAAATCTCTAGGTCTATTTGCTTAAATCCTATATGGGATACTCGTAGTGTTCGGCTCTTTTTCAATTGAGTAGATAGAATGTAGTTACCGCTTTCATCAGTCATCGTTCCTTCAAGTGTATCTATAAAATAAACATTTACAAAAGCCAAACCGGTTCCATCTTCATCGGTAATTTGTCCAGATATATCTACAGTAGATTTACAGAAAACCAACTCCAATAAAACAAGCAGAATGATGGAGATATTTTTCATTTAATTCCTTTTGATTTGAATAAAACTAAAATGTGTTTAAATAAAAAACCCCGTTATCAACGGGGTTTATGTTTCAAATTATTGTTTCAACCGGTAGACGGCACCTTCTATAGTCTTCAAAAATTTAGTGACTTGTGTATGGGTGTGAAACATGTCCTCTATCTCTTCATACGAATCCACCGGATACATTTCAGTGTCAAACTCATACATGAAGATGGCTTCTAGTTTTACGACTAAATCTCTGATTACCATGGGAGGGATATCTTTTCCACGAAGGAAATTAATCTGTAGATTTAATCTACCGTCTGATGAAAGGTGAAACAACGGAATATATCCTAAATCGGAATCACATCGAAATGTCATTGTTCCATGTTCTTCACCTCTTCCCCAAGAAATATCATCTGCATATTTTTCAGAGAACTCAATAAGTTTAACTCCGATTTTTGCGACCTCGCGGCTACAATTTTCCCGCATATGATCAACAAACAATTTTTTATTCCATTTAATAATACTCATGAAACCCCGATACTAGATTGGTTAATAACCATGCCAAATTCTAAGTAGAATTTAATCATTTAATTAAACATGTATAAATACATAACTTTGAAGATTATTAAATAATCAGAACAAAGTTAAAATTTAATATGGATATAAAGACTAGAGTGCTTTGTTTAAGACGGTATTTAATCGAGTAACAAAATCAGCAGGATTGTCTAGCTTAACACCTTCAAGTAATAATGCCTGTTCAAGTAGCAGTATGGAGGCATCATCAAAAGCTTTGCTTTTTCTCATGGACTGCATTTTCTTAACAACTTCATGATTTGGATTGACTTCCAAGATAGGCTTCACTTCTTGCATGGATGTCTGCCCCATTGCGCGAAGAACTTCCTGCATTTGAACAGTAGGGTCATTTTGATCGGCGACAATTACTGAAGGAGAATCACTAAGCCGTGTTGATGCGATGACATCTTTTACACGATCACCTAAGACCTTCTTTATTTTCTTCAATAAAGGTTTGATCTCTTTTTCACTGGTTTTTTCATCTTCAGATTTTAATTCATCTGCAGCGTCACTCCTGTTTACAGATCTAAACTCTTTTTCCTTATATCGTGGAATCGATGGCATCACAAGTTCATCAATTTCATCATCCATAATCAGGACTTCTACATCTTTAGCTCGATACATTTCAAGTAATGGTGAGTTCCGTAGGCTTCCCTCTTTTTCACCTGTAATGTAATAAATTAAATTCTGATCTTCGTTCATTCTGTCTACATATTCTGCTAAACTAGTGTATCCATCAACTTTTGTGGATTTATATCGTAATAGTTCGATCAGATCATCTTTATTTTCAAAATCTTGAGCGACACCTTCTTTAAGGGTTCGTCCATATTCAGAATAGAATTCACCATATTTTTTCTTATCCTTATTGGCAAGAGAATTGAATTCTTTGATCAATTTTTTAACGGAATTTTTCTTGATTTTTGCCATCACCCGATTTTGTTGCAGTATCTCTCTACTGACGTTCAATGGAAGATCTTCCGAATCAATCACTCCTCGCAAAAACCTCAACCACACCGGCATTAATTCTTTATCATCGTCCGTAATAAAAACTCGATTAACATAGAGCTTAACGCCGGGCTTATAATCTGCATAGTAAAGGTCAGCAGGTGCTTTTTGGGGGACATAGAATAGCGTTGTATACTCTAAAGCTCCTTCAGCACGCGTATGAAAGTGTAATAATGGATCTTCGAAGTCTGTACTAATTGATTTATAAAACTCGCCATAATCCTTTTTCTTTAGTTCTGATTTTGGTCTTTTCCAAAAGGCAGTTCCGTCATTAACCTGTTCTTCTTTCGGTGTTTTTCCTTTTTCTTTTCCATCTTTATCATATTCCGTTTCTTCATAATGTAGAAAGATCGGGAATGGGATATGATTAGAATATTTTTTAATGATCGATTGGATTTCCCACCGATTTACATAATCATTTCCTTCTTCATTTAGATAGAGTATGACGTCTGTTCCAATGGAATTCCTTACTGTCTTATCAATTTCATATCCTGATTTTCCATCACTCGACCATTTCCATGCTTGTTCTTCTCCGGCTTTCTTACTGATAACTTCCACTCGATCAGCTACCATATAACTGGAATAAAATCCCACACCAAATTGTCCGATCAATGATGAATCTTTCTTGGCATCACCAGTCATTTTTTCGAGGAAGTTTTTCGTTCCAGATCTGGCAATCGTTCCCAAGTTTTCTTTCAGGTCTTCTTCATTCATTCCAATTCCTGAATCAGAGATCATTAGTGTTTTTTCGTCACCGTCTTTAAAAATGATATCAATTCTCGGATTAAAACCGGTTCCTTTTAAATTATCTTCTGTCAGAGTTAAATATTTTAATTTGTCTAATGCATCAGACGAATTGGAAACTAATTCACGTAAAAATATTTCTTTGTGAGAGTAGAGTGAATGGATGATCAGATGTAATAATTGACTGACCTCAGTTTGAAATGAATGAGTTTTCATATTTTCCTCTTAAATTTATTGAATATCCGATGAAATTTCGGGGCGAAAGTTACAGAAATTTATAAAAATAATGTGAAAAGAATTTTATCACATTTACTAATGGTGAAACCTTTCCTAATACATCATTAATACCCTAAACGTGATAAACCTATTTCTTGTAAGGTCTAACTTTAGGATTTTACCAATATTATCCTTGAAGATATTTAAACAAATATAAAACCGTTATCATCGGTGCCATTATAGCAATAAATTTCCTGTACCATGGAGATTCACTCCAAGACCAAAACGACGAAACGGTCGAAAGCGTAAAGAGTAACCAAGAACCTGCTAAATATAATTCGGTAATGTTTTCACGTGTTTCAGGTGATTCCATTCCAAACCATAACACTCCTATTACTCCTAAAACACCTATGATAATTTCAATAGTATGTTGTTGTTTTTTCATCAGTTCACCTCTTTTTAATCAATGTATTACTCTATGTTAAAATTTGATATTTGGTAATGTTATTTCTACTCGTAGTCGATCTTTTATCCACCCAAAATCAGATGGTGTTTGGTTACCATCCCAATTCTGGAACAAAGGAATATATAGATTAACATTACCCATTCCGAATTTTACTCCTGCATCTAAATATTTTTTACTCAAATCAGAAGCACCTGCAAAATCTGCAAAGAAATTAAATGGAATTTTAGGGATGGATTGGTTCAAATTTACTGCCCAGGACAGTTTATCTGATGACACCGCAACACCATTTTCAATTACTCGACCTTTCATCGAAGGACCATCTTCTACATACTGTTCATCCAAAATATTTAAATAACTTGTTGCATCAGCAGATCGATCAAGGACTAAAATATCTTCAAAATGTGGATCTACACCACCACCTAGATATGTCAGATATTGATTTGGTATATCTTTTTCATAAATGAAACCACCCATCCAGAGTCGGATTTGTGATTTGATTGCTTTTGTCCAACGAGAATTAACAATGGTCTTGAAATAAAACTTTGTAAAGTCACTATCACCAGCACCGGAAAACGTACCAACAGAAATCTCGTAATTTAATAACGGATTAGGTTTATATATGTAAGTTGCATCAAGTATAATTGTTGTAAAATCTCCCGAGGTGTAATAATCAGGGTTAAGAGCATCTCCAGTCAATTGCTGATTAAAAACTGAAGCATTAAGCATAAATGTCGGTGTTGAGACAATTGGTTTTTTAATGGTTCCACTAAAGGAAACATTTTTCCCGGTGTAATATCCATATTCGGAAAATTTTCCACTCAATGTCATTGATCGAAATCCAAATTTCTGATACCAGGTTTTTTTTGATGATAAACTACCAATTAGTTTTTGATGTTTAAAATCCCACATCAGATTCAACCCGATCCCATAATCATACGTAGGTATAAATCCACTGTACAAAACAAATCCCGGAGTAATCCCATTGTATCTGTTTCCAATTAACCAAGGGACCCAATACCATTCCTTCTTATGATAATCAGGTTGATCAAAGACAAAATGGAAATTTATCGGTCGTTTTGTTGAATGATTTACTCGACGAATATCCGGCATGATATTATCAGGATCAATAATGGCTTTTACTGCTTCTGAAGGCATGGTAACCGTAGTTTTTTCCTTGATATTTTTATACCACTCTCGTTTGACCTCTTTTCCAAATTTATTGAAGAATACAATCTCAACCGGACAGGTTATTGACCCTTCATTTGTTAAAATTATTTGCTTCCCTTTTTGTTTTAAGGAATAATCAATAATGTTTGTGGAGTTTAATAAATCATCAAAGAACCAACTCAAATCTTCTTCTACATTTGATTCAACAATATGTTGAAAATCGTAGGGTTCCGGGTGTTTGAATTTCCATGTTTCATAAAATTCTTGCATGATCGTATCCATCTTTTCTTCACCCAAATAATGTTCAAGAAACCTAAATACAATAGAAGACTTTCCATAAATGATCGAACCGTAATTACCTTGGTGGTATTGTTCTGATTCTAATGTTATCGGTTGATCATCTCCTGCCGTTGAACGATTGACGTATCCCATATATGCCAAAGCCCAACGAAAATCTAAATTCTTTCCAATACCTATTTTATTTTGAGCGAAATCAGAGATAACGACCTGACCGTTTCTCTCCGGGTATTTTTTCTCCCAGTATTTAATGTTCGCATATTCGTTTAGTCCTTCATCCATCCATGGATCGACTCTTTCGTCATTTCCTAAAATTCCATAGAACCAGTTGTGTCCAACTTCATGCATAATAACAAATTCCAAGAGGTCTACTGACATTCCACTTGAGATCACTGTAATATTTGGATATTCCATACCGCCGCCTGCAGACATATCTCCGTCAACTGCGGTAATATGGTTGTAAGGATAATCCCCGTAAAATTGGCTATACCAGTATCCGGCATCGTGAATATATTCGATGGATTTATTCCAAAGTTCAGCATTCTTTGGAAGATACATACTCCACAAGGTCACGGATTTTGTAGAGTCTGCTAAATACAATTCTCCTTTTCGAACAATCCAGTTGGGATCAGCAAACCATGCAAAATCATGAACATTCTCTTGATGAAAATGAAGGGTTTTCATTTCGGATGAAAAAGGTGTCTTTTCTGATTTGTTGCGATTAAATAATTTAAATTTTGATGAGGGATCACTCTCCAATTCTTTTATTTTGTTTTTAAAGGTTTTTCCGCTGAGTTTAGATAATTTCTCTCCCTCCTCAGCTAAAGAATCCAACCAAGCATATTCTGTTTCTCCATTGATTAGATCGCCGGTCGCCATAATCCTATAATCTTGAGGGAGTGTGATCTTTACATCAAAGGTTCCAAACTCACTATAAAACTCTCCCATATTTAAATACGGCATAGGATGCCATCCATCCTTATCGTACACTGCAGGCTTTGGAAACCACTGAGTGATTTCATAATGCTTTCCTGAATGTCCAAGTCTCGAGTACACATTAGGCAGTTTTACAAAGAATGGCGTTTCAATGGTGATGCTTTCCTCTGGGAGAAGCGGTTTCGGAAGAATAATTTTTGCGACATCGATCCATTCATCATGAAAAGTCCAATCTACTGAAACTCCATCGATGGTGAAATTTAGACTATCAATATATCCACGTGTTTCATCATTTGAAAAATAAAACCATGTTGAACCATTCTTAAAAGCCTGTTTAGCAAAGGCGGTTTCTGTATTCTTATAGGCGTTTGGCCAAAGATGAAACCACAATACATCCAATGTGTCCGGAGAATTATTCTGATAAACGATCGATTCAAAAGCAGTTAGTGTATGTGTGGAGTCATCTAATTCGACATCGATAGAGTATTTCACCTCTTGTTGAAAATAATTATCTGTATTTGCTAAAAGCAATAATGGCATTAATATGGATATAATGGTTCTATGCATAATTCTTCCTTAATAGTCGTTATATAATATAGACAATTCATACATATTAAAGTTGTCAAAATGTTTTATCCATTTATCCTTTTTTACATTTTCTAATGATTGTGTGATATCTTTGAGTGATTAATCTATAAGAACAATAGTAAATTATATGATGGACTTACAGAATATATATGCAATGTTGGCGATGGGTTTTTTAACCAGCCTTGGGCACTGTGTAGGCATGTGCGGAGGATTCATTATGGCATATTCCGTCAATCTGAATAAAAGCCCCGATCGTCGTCAGTATATTCTTCCTCATATATTATATCATAGCGGGAGAATATTAACCTATTCAATTATCGGCATTGTTTTTGGTCTGCTTGGACAAACAACAAAATCCATTTTAACTGTCTTCCACTTACAAGATGCATTGTTCATTCTTGCCGGAGTGATAATGATCCTCCTAGGATTGGAATTGCTTGGAATTTTCCCTGCACTTCGTTTGGACAAACTAAGGATCATGAATAAATACCAAGGAATCGTAAGGCGTACAATTCAAAAAGTGAATACTAAAAACATATTTTTCCTTGGATTCATTCTTGGTTTTATTCCATGTGGACCGGTCTATATCGCAGGAGCTGTCGCAGCATCAAGTGGTTCCGTACTAATTGGAGCAGTTACAATGGTGGCATTTGGATTGGGGACATTTCCTATCCTAGGATTGTTTGGCTTAAGTACAAATTTAATTTCTATAAGATTTAGACAAATCATAATAAAAGTAACTGCTGTTATTGTGATTATTTTTGGAGCACTCACTATTTACAAGGGAATCCAAAAATGGAATCAAACACCCGAGCAACATTTAAATTGTTGCGAATCTGAGACTGAATTAACAGAATAAAATGACGGATATTAATTCCTGTTATCATTGTGGGGCAGATTGCGGCACAAATCCTATCCAAGTTGAGGATAAACTTTTCTGCTGTGATGGGTGCAAAATCGCATTTGAGATTCTGAATAATAAAGACCTTTGTCAATATTATAATTTAGAACAATCCCCTGGGAACACACCTGCAGAAGCAGGATTTCAACATCGTTTTGCTTATCTAGACGATGAAGATATTCAACAAAGTCTTATCGATTATAAAGACGCTGAAATCAGTAAACTGACGGTAAGAATCCCTGGGATGCATTGTACCTCCTGTATTTGGATTTTAGAACGACTTTTTCGCATTCGTCCTGAAATAGCCAATTCTAGTGTAGATTTCTTAAGAAAAGAATGTTCGATTACCTTTCATTATAAACAAATCTCTCTGAGAGAAGTTATTGAACTATTAGTTTCAATCGGATATGAACCTCAAATCAATTTGAAAGATATCTCAGAAACGATTACTCCGTCATTTAATCGTTCCATGGTTATAAAATTAGGTGTGGCTGCATTTGCCTTTGGAAATATCATGCTTTTAAGTTTTCCGGAGTATTTTGGTCTTGGTCGGGATGTAGATGGACTTCAACCTTTTTTCAGGTTTTTAAATATTCTTCTGGCTTTACCGGTTTTACTTTACAGCTCTACAGATTATTTCAAATCAGCAATTACCGGATTAAAAAAACGATTTATTAATATTGATATTCCGATCGCAATTGGAATCCTTGCTTTGTTCTTTAGAAGCACATACGAAATTCTATCAGGCATTGGTCCCGGTTTTATGGATTCTTTTACCGGACTGGTGTTCTTACTTTTGATTGGAAAAGTTTTCCAACAGAAAACATTTGATGCCCTTTCTTTCGAACGTGATTATCGGTCTTATTTTCCCTTGGCAGTGATGAAATCCACCCCGGAAGGTGAACGATCAATTCCACTATCAAAATTAGTTACCGGTGATCGAATTATTATCCGGAATGGGGAATTAATTCCAGCTGACGCCATTTTATTAAAAAGTAAAGCTCTTATTGATTACAGTTTTGTAACGGGGGAATCGAAGAACACTCTCATCCAACCCGGAGAAACGATTTATGCCGGTGGTCGACTCAGTGGGACTTCCGTAGAAATGGAAATTACACATGATGTATCACAAAGCTATCTGACTCAGCTTTGGAATCAGGATCTCTCTAATACTACAGAAAAATCAATAACATCCATTTTAGATCAAGTGAGTAAATATTTCACGATCGGTGTATTATCAATCGCAGCAATTTCAGGTATCTCTTGGGCATTTATTGATCCTATGAAGATGGTACATGTTATTACTTCTATCTTGATTGTTGCCTGTCCATGCGCACTGGCTTTATCAGCACCTTTTACTCTAGGAAATACCATTAGAATTTTTGGTCACAATAAGTTCTTTTTGAAAAACTCCAATGTCATTGAAAAACTCTCTAAGATTACTCATATCGTTTTTGATAAAACCGGAACAATTACACATTCCGGTAAAACCAGTGTTCATTTCAGTCCGGTAAAAGAAAGTTATGATATCAATGACTATAAAAATGATATCTCATCCATTGCTAAAAATTCTTCCCACCCTTTGAGTAGATTGATCGTGAGTCATTTAGGAGTGGAAGAATCCTCCCCTGTCATTGATTATAATGAAATAAGCGGAAAAGGACTATCAGGATCTGTTGGTGGAAATTATTATCTGATCGGGTCAGCTGAATTTTGTGAGATAAGACATCAAGAGGACACACAGACCAACGTTCACATTGTTCAAAATGGTAAATGGCTTGGAACGTTCACTTTCACAAATCATTATCGAGAGCACTTAACCAATGTTGTTCAATCGCTTCGCAAGAGATATTCTCTCTCTGTATTAACAGGAGATAATGACAGTGAACAAAATTCATTAAAGAATATCTTTGGTAAAGATACTTCACTAAGATTTTATCAAAGCCCTTATGATAAAAGAGATTATATTGAAGCATTACAAAAAAAGGGAGAGACTGTTGCGATGATTGGTGATGGTCTTAATGATGCAGGAGCATTGAAAACTAGTGATATCGGCATCTCAATTTCAGAAGATGTTTATCTGTTTTCACCCGCCTGTGATGCTATCCTTGAAACCGGATCATTTCAAGGATTAAATCAATTCTTATCTTTTTCAACAAAAGCGATGAATATTATCACTTGGAGTATCGTGATATCTTTACTCTATAATATTATCGGTTTATCTTTTGCTATTCAGGGACTTCTCTCCCCTATAGTATCAGCGATTTTAATGCCAATCAGTTCAATAAGTGTTATCGCATTTTCAACCGGAATGGTTCGGCTTTTGTATCGACAAAATATTCAATAAAATTTTTTTATTCTCAGCTAAAACTCCTTTGTGATAATTTGTGTTTTTTAATACATTACCCGGTAGGTATTGTATTAAAAATGTCGAAATACTCCAATTTCATAAAACGTGAATATGATTACGCAATCCGAATAGCGGCTTTTTTAGGCTCAACTTATCCGGATGGTTACCGAACAATTTCTGAAATATCACGTCTTTTATTTATTACGCATTCCGTAACAACTAAAATTGCTCATAAACTCAGTAAAAAAGGACTTCTAAAATCAATGCGCGGACGAAACGGAGGTATTGCTTTAGCTAAAGATCCTTCTACTATTTCATTATTTGACGTTCTAACAGGCGTTGAATTCAACTCTTCATTAAATAACTGTATCATTAATCCGGGAATTTGTCCATTGATTAAAATGTGTAAAGTTCATTTATATTTTTTGGATATGGAAAAGAATATTCATCAATCTTTAAAAAACACTTATTTATCATCATTCATTTTTGGAGAAGATGATCTATTACCCGTTTACAATAAATCTATTGAAAAAGAAGATAAGGAAGCCGTCATCATTTCATGAAAATCTTAATTTTATTAATCCTAATAAGTTTGATATTAGCTGTCGGATTTCTTTTTTCATTTTTCTGGGCAGTAAATGATGGCCAATATGATGATTCATATACTCCATCCATTCGTTCTATCTTAGATGAAAAAAATTAAATCATTAAATCACAAGGAGACTAAGCATGGGAATCGAAACATTTCGTTACGATAATAAAATTGTAAGAAATTTTGGGTATGCCACAATCCTTTGGGGTGTTGTAGGTATTCTCGTGGGAGTAATTATTGCACTTCAACTTGTTAATCCAATTTACAATTATGGAATATCCTGGTTAACTTTTTCACGATTACGTCCATTACATACAAATGCAGTCATTTTTGCATTTGTTGGTAACGGAATATTTATGGGAGTGTATTACTCCTTGCAAAGATTGCTTAAAGCAAGGATGTTCAGCGATTTGTTGAGTAAAATACACTTTTGGGGATGGCAAGCAATTATTGTCAGCGCTGCAGTGACACTTCCTCTCGGATTTACAACCGGAAAAGAATATGCAGAATTAGAATGGCCTATTGACATCACAATCGCCCTTATTTGGGTAATATTTGGGATTAATATGATCGGGACCATTCTGAAACGACGAGAAAAACACTTATATGTTGCCATTTGGTTTTATATCGCAACGTTTTTTACAGTCGCTGTTTTACATGTCTTTAATTCATTTGAACTTCCTATATCATTCTTGAAAAGTTATTCTATTTATGCCGGAGTTCAAGATGCTTTAGTTCAATGGTGGTATGGACATAATGCGGTTGCATTTTTCCTAACAACTCCCTACTTGGGTTTAATGTATTATTTCTTACCAAAGGCAGCAAATAGACCGATTTACTCATATCGTCTTTCCATTATTCACTTTTGGGCACTGATATTCTTATATATCTGGGCAGGACCTCATCACCTTTTATATACTGCATTACCCGACTGGGCGCAATCACTCGGTATGGTCTTTTCATTAATGTTGATCGCTCCTTCATGGGGAGGTATGTTAAATGGGCTTCTCACATTACGCGGAGCTTGGGATAAAGTCCGACAAGATCCTATCTTAAAAATGATGGTCGTCGCGGTAACCGCTTATGGGATGTCTACATTTGAAGGTCCAATGATGTCCATTAAGAGTATAAATGCACTTTCTCATTACACAGACTGGACAGTGGGTCATGCTCATATCGGTACATTAGGATGGAATGGACTACTTACATTTGGAATTTTATATTGGTTAATTCCAAGACTGTTTTCAACAAAACTCCATTCAGTAAAACTTGCCAATATACATTTTTGGGTTGCTACACTCGGAATGATCTTTTATGCGATTCCATTGTATTGGGGAGGAATAACTCAAGGACTGATGTGGAAACAATTCACAGCAGATGGTTTCTTACAATATCCTAATTTCCTTCAAACTGTGACACAGTTGATCCCAATGTATGGAGTACGCGCTTTTGGCGGAACCTTATATCTTGTTGGTTTTTGTCTGATGATCTTTAACTTATATAAAACCGTCCGATCCGGTAAATTGGTTGAGGAGGAAGAAGCTCAAGCTCCTGCATTAATTAAAACCAAATCAGAAAAACCGGATTATTGGCATCGTTGGATCGAAAGCAGACCAATTCAATTCTCTTTAGTCGCTGTTCTTCTGGTTGCGATTGGCGGGTTAGTTGAAATTATTCCTATGTATGTTGTTAAATCAAATATACCGACTATCTCAAGTGTTCAACCCTATACACCTCTTGAATTACAAGGTCGTGATATCTATGTACGAGAAGGATGTTATGTTTGCCATTCACAGATGATCCGTCCTTTCCGTTCTGAAACTGAACGATATGGAGAATATTCAAAAGCAGGGGAATTTGTTTATGATCATCCATTCCAATGGGGTTCAAAACGAACCGGACCAGATCTACACAGAATTGGAGGAAAGTATCCGGATGCTTGGCATTACATCCATATGGATAATCCTCAGAATATATCACCGGGGACCATTATGCCTGAATATTCATGGTTAATTGATAATCCAATTGATATTGAAACAACTCCTGCAAAAATAAAAGCAATGAAAACATTGGGTGTCCCTTACCCCGATGGATTTGAGAATATCGCTATTGAAGATCTCACAACACAAGCTAAATCAATTGCTGAAACATTGAAAATACAGGGTGTTCCTGAAGCTGAATGGGATAAAGAAATCATTGCATTGATTGCTTATTTACAACGTTTAGGAACTGATATTAAAGGAAAATAATTCGTGTTCAAACATCTGATCACTTTAGAAAGTTTTAATAGTTTTCAAATCACCGCAATGGGAATCTTCTTTGTGTTTTTTCTCGGAGTTGTTTTCTGGACATTTCGTTTAAGGAAGCCATTTATCCGACACATGGAAAATTTACCTGTGGGTGATGACAAAACAAGTCAAGGAGAATAAAGAAATGGGTAAAGAACAAGATCTATTAATGCATCATGAATATGACGGTATTCAAGAATTAGATAATAACCTACCACCTTGGTGGGTACACCTTTTTAACATTACAATTGTTTTTTCAGTAGTCTATCTACTCTATTATCACGTTTTTGATATCGGAGTTAGTTCTGCTGAAGAATATGAGTTAGAATTTGCAACAACATCCGGTACAGAACTCGTTGAATCAATGGGAACTCAATATGGATATCAATCTCCTTTAAGTTCATTCCCTGAAAAACTGGTTCCGAGAATGCGCGAACAGTTCAAATATTATATTGGAGAAGAGGTTACCTTTGAGCAGCTGATCGCCGAAGCAAAATTAAAAGCAACCGATGAGCAATTAAAACAATTAATAACCGGTGTATCCAAAATAGAAACCGTAGCAGAATCTAATACATCAGGAAGCGTTACTGTATCTGAAGAGGTTTCTGTTTCTATAACCAATTATGCACCCAATCCAGAAGCGGGTAAAGCAGTGTACATTCAAAGTTGTGCTGTTTGTCATGGACAGAATGGAGAAGGTTTAATCGGACCTAACATGGTCGATAAATATTGGATTCATGGTGGAACAAAAGAAGATATTGTTAAAACAATAAATGTGGGTGTTCCTGTAAAAGGCATGGTTCCTTGGAAAGGGGTTATCACCGATCAACAAATCAATGATGTATCTGATTTTATTTTGTCATTGCAAGGAACAAATCCCCCTAATCAAAAAGCTGCAGAAGGCGATCTGGTAAAATAATAAATCAAATCATATTATTGATTGATAAAAATGGGTATTTAGATATATCAATAAGAATCGTTCAACTATGAAAAACGATAATTTTCGAAATCGCATATCAACAGTTAGTGAAGAAGGGAAACGCGTTTGGATATATCCAAAGAAGCCTAAAGGTGTTTTCCATAACTATCGGGCAATCGTTGCCGTTTTTCTTATCGGATTGTTAATAGGACTTCCTTTTGTAAGTATCAATGGACATCCATTATTTCTATTTGATATCTTGCAAAGGAAATTTTACTTATTTGGGGTTGGGTTTTGGCCTCAAGACTTTCATATATTTCTTCTATTTATGATCTCTTTTCTCATTTTTATAATTCTCTTTACAGTTCTTTTTGGTAGAATTTGGTGTGGGTGGGCATGCCCACAAACCATATTTATGGAAATGGTTTTCCGTAAAATTGAATACTGGATTGAAGGAGATACTCAACAACAACAAAAATTGAATGCTCAACCTCTAAATGCTGCTAAGATTAGTAAAAAGGTTTTAAAACACTCCATCTTTATTTTCTTATCTTGGTTAGTTACAAACATTCTTTTGACATGGATCATTGGGCCAAAAGCTTTGTTTGAAATCATTACCGATCCTATTTCAGAGCATACGGGTGGATTTATTGCAATGCTGTTTTTTACAGGACTTACCTATTGGGTTTTCTCAAGTTTCCGTGAGCAAATCTGCGTATTGGTTTGTCCTTATGGGCGTCTTCAAAGTGTTCTCGTCCATGATAAAACAATTGCAGTACATTATGATCACTTACGAGGAGAGCCACGTAACAAGAAATCAACAGATGGTGGAGATTGTATCGATTGTTCTCAATGCGTGAATGTATGCCCCACCGGTATTGATATTCGTAACGGAATTCAATTAGAATGTGTTAACTGTACAGCTTGTATAGATGCTTGCAATTCCATAATGACAAAGATTAATAAACCCAAAGGATTGATAAAATATGCATCTTTTTATGGTATAAATAATGGAATAGAGAATATTGTTAATGCTCGTACAATTGGATACTCAATCATACTGACGATCTTAATATTTATATCTACATTTATTTTAACAACGCGTAATCCAATTGAAGCTACAGTACTTCGTACTCCCGGATCTACATTCTTAACAACCAACGATGATCATATTTCAAATTTGTTTAACGTACAGATAGTGAATAAGACGTTTAATAAAATTACTCCAGAAATTGTTTTAAAAACTCCCGAGTATGGAAACATCAAATTGGTGACTCCAACTTTAGATGTTCAAGCTGAAGCCCTACTTCAGACTGCCTTTTTTGTTTCTTTTCCTAAAGAAAAAATTGACCAAGTTATTACTCCTTTACAATTTGACGTTTTGGTGGATGGAAAGTCAATTCAGAATATTTCTAGTTCCTTTGTAAGCCCGAGGATTAATTGATGAAAAAAGAACTATTCTGGCCTTTAGGATTAATGATTACCATTAGTGGAACCATTTTATTTTTTCTTCTCTGGCTAATACCTTTTTCTGCTACAAAAATGGATTCATTAGTTTCAGATACATATTACCAAGAAGGAGTAGAATATCAAAAAATAATAGATCGATTGGATCGCACAGTTTCCAACAATAAATCCATTCAGATCACTCGAAATAATAATACAATTGAATTACAAGTTAATCCAGAAAGGTTTGAAAAAATCAAAGGAACTCTATTTCTAAAACGTCCTAATGACAACGCAATGGATAAAACAGTTCCTCTTTCATTTTCTTCGGATGGATCACAATACATTCCGGTAGTAACGGGTGTTTGGAACTTGAGTGTGATCTGGGAGGAAAATCATATCAGCTATCAACAAAACGAGAAACTAATCGTTTCAAGGATGTAGTACGATGGACTTTTCAGTTGATATCAAACAAGGATATTCCTTAACCTCTTCATTAAAATTCATCTTGATCATGCCCCCTTTACTCTCTTCAAAATTTATTAATTAACAGAACAAATTGAATGGCACAACTATTTCCAAAATGGACCAATAAACTTCCGACAATACTTTTGGCAGGATTAATCGTCTCCGTCACGATCCTTGTCTTTTCTTTTTGGTATTGGGGTTCTCCAAAGTATACAGATGTGGGGTATACACCGACACAACCTGTACAATACAGCCACAAATTTCATGTCGGTGAATTAAAATTAGATTGCCGATATTGTCATACTGGTGTTGAAAATACTGCAATTGCCGGAGTCCCTCCTACTCAGACATGTATGAACTGTCATACAGTCATTAAGAAGGATAGTCTAAGCATAGCTAAGGTAATCAACAGTTGGAACACAAATCAACCTATTGAGTGGGTTCGTGTACACAAATCACCTGATTTCGTATATTTCGATCATAGCGCTCATGTGAAAGTAGGAGTGGGATGCAACACTTGTCATGGGGATGTGGCTTCTATGGAAGTTATATCTCAGGAAGAAAGTTTAAGCATGGCATGGTGTTTAGAATGCCATAAGAATCCTGAAATGCATCTTCGACCTGTGGATCAGATCACAAATACTCAATGGACACCACCTGACGACCAATTAGCCTATGGTTCTTGGATCGTAAAAGAATTAAATATCACACCTCCATTAGATTGTTCGGGGTGTCACCGATGAAAAATAATATGAATGGAAAAAAATATTGGCGTAGTTTGGATGAAATAAACCAAACACCTGAATTTGAACAATTTTTAAAAAATGAATTTTCTGAAGGGACATTTGATGTTCCAAATGGAATGAGTCGAAGAAAATTCCTTTCGATAATGGGAGCATCTATTGCACTTGCCGGTTTGGCCAGTTGTCGCCGCCCGGTAGAAAAGATCATTCCTTATGCAATTGCACCGGAAAATATTGTCCCCGGGACACCTAAATATTATTCAACCAATATTCCATTTGGATCTGAATCCTACGGAGTGATCGTTGAGAATCATGAAGGCAGACCCACAAAACTCGAAGGGAATCCAAATCATCCATCCACATTAGGGAAATCTAATGCGTGGCTGCAAGCATCCATTTTAGATATGTATGATCCCGATAGAGCTCAATCTGTTCTGCATAATGGATATGAGTCTAAACTTGAAAATTTTGCTACTGAGTGGAAATCTTTAGATAAAGATTTTAAACCCTCACAAGGTGATGGATTAGCTGTATTTTCAGAAACATTAAACTCACCAACATACCTTCGGTTAAAACAAGATTTCTTATCCAAATACCCTAAAGCAAAATGGGTTACTTGGGACCCCGTTAGTGATGAAATGATCCATGACGGAATTCGTCTTGCTACCGGTAGAGATTATGATCCCGTATACCACTATGAAAAAGCAAAAGTGGTCGTATCGTTAGATGCTGATTTCTTAAATACTGAAACTCATTCTATTCGTCACACTGTAGACTTTATGCAAGGACGACGAGTAAATGATGAAAATGATTCCATGAATAGACTATATGTTGTTGAAAATTCCTTATCTGTAACCGGAGGAATTGCTGATCATCGTTACCGACTCAGCCATGGAAAAATTGGTGCATTTGCAGCGGCTCTTGCTGTTGAGCTTAAATCTATGGGACTTTCTATCCCGGGTGTAAGTGAACTAAGTGATTATAAAAATCATTCATTCAATCGCAAATGGATTAATGCCTTAGCCAATGATTTGATACAAAATAGAAAACAATCTTTGGTGGTTGCCGGAAGAAGTCAATCTGCAAATGTTCATTCTCTTGTCTTTGCAATTAATTATGCATTAAAAAACCGCGGAACTACAGTTGAATATTTCTCTTCTGACAAAAATAATCGTTCTGATACTAAAGATTTAAGATCATTAGTAGTCGATATGAAAAATGGAGATATCTCAACGTTAGTCATTTTTGGCGGCAACCCTGCTTATAACACACCTGTAGACTTACATTTCAATGAAGCTGTAAATAAAGTAAAGCATACGATCCATATAAGTTCACACGTTAATGAGACTTCCAAAAAATCTGAGTGGAGTATCCATAAAGCTCATCCGTTGGAATCATGGGGTGACACCATTACACCAGACGGAACAAAAGGTATTACTCAACCTCAAATTCAACCATTATTCGGTGGAATTAGTTTTATTGAGTTACTTTCTTCATTAATCGTTGCAGATGAAACTATTTCCTCAGGTTATGATCTGACTCAAGAAACATGGAAAACTATTTTTGGATCAGATTTTACATCTAATTGGAGAACGGTTCTTCATGATGGTGTTTATAAAAATCAACTTACTAAACCTGCTAATCCATTCCTTTCTAATACGGCTATGTCAAAAGTTTTCAAGCAGAACTCGATAGTGTCATCCGAAGGATATGAAATTGTTTTTAAGACATCCTCTTCTCTATTTGATGGAAGGTTTTCAAATAATGGTTGGCTTCAGGAGACCCCGGATCCAATCACTAAACTATCCTGGGATAATGCTGCATTGCTAAGCCATTCTACAGCTAAAGAACTAGGCGTGAATAATCGAGATATTATTTCTTTAAAGAAAAACGGGTATTCTGTTGAATTACCTGTATGGATCATGCCTGGACATGCAGATCAATCCATTTCAGTGGAATTAGGTTATGGGAGAACTTCTTCAGGTAGAGTTGGTAACGGTGTTGGTGAAAACACATATGCACTACGAGAACTTAATGCATTATGGCGGTCCGATAATGTCAAAATTTCAAAAACGTCGAAAACCACCGTTTTAGCCTGCACTCAAGATCATCATGGGCTAGATACTGAAAAACTTGCTGCAGATGCAATTCAAAAACGTCTTCCAGCTATTGTCAGAGAATCCACTTTAGAAGACTATAAAGAAAATCCTAATTTTGTTAACGAACATGATTCTGCCATCCCACTTGTATCCATGTGGGACGAAGTAAATTACGATTCCGGACCCCAATGGGGAATGACAATCGATTTGAATGTTTGTACCGGATGTAATGCCTGTTCAGTTTCTTGTCAGGGAGAAAACAACATTCCTATCGTTGGAAAAGATCAAGTGGAAAAAGGCAGAGAGATGTCTTGGATTCGTTTAGATCGCTATTATTCCGGTGATATGGACAACCCTGATATGGTTATCCAACCCGTCAATTGTCAGCATTGTGAAATGGCTCCTTGCGAGCAAGTCTGTCCCGTTTCGGCTACAACCCATTCCGAGGACGGTTTAAACAGTATGACATATAATCGCTGTGTCGGGACTCGTTATTGTGCAAATAACTGTCCATATAAAGTAAGACGGTTTAATTTCCACAACTTTACAAAAGATTTACCGGAGATCGTACAGATGGTTCAAAACCCTGATGTAACGGTTCGATTCCGAGGGGTCATGGAAAAATGTACTTTCTGTGTTCAGAGAATTACTCAAGCAAAAATTACTGCCAATAATGAAGGACGGAGCATACAAGATGGCGAAGTTTCAACCGCTTGCCAACAATCGTGTCCATCCGATGCCATCATCTTTGGTGATATCACAGACCCTGACAGTCAAATCTCAGCGTTACGAAAACAAAACCGTATGTATGCTCTTCTAGGCGAAATTAATACTCAACCGAGAGTAACATATTTAGCAAAACTCAGAAATCCTAATCCTGATTTGAAACCGGGTGAATTATCATGAGCAGTACCATCCAAAAATCTACAACTATTGAAAAGCCATTGATCGAAGGCAACCAAACCTTCAGATCGGTAACCGAAAAGATAAGTAAAATCACAGAGACAAAAGCTCCAAAAGAATGGTTCTTGGCTTTTGGGATGGCATTCTCATTGCTTCTGGTCCTATTAGGTTCTGTGGGATTTCTCATTTGGGAAGGAACCGGTATTTGGGGATTGAACAATCCTGTTGGTTGGGGTTGGGCAATTGTCAATTTTGTGTTTTGGGTCGGTATCGGTCATGCCGGAACACTTATTTCTGCAATCCTTTTCTTACTTAGACAAAAATGGCGAACATCCATTAATCGCTTTGCAGAGGCAATGACGATATTTGCTGTCATCTGTGCATTACTCTTTCCAGGAATACACGTGGGTCGAATCTGGTTACTACACTGGTTCTTCCCTATCCCAAATCAGATGGGAATGTGGCCTAATTTTAGAAGTCCATTATTATGGGATTTCTTTGCTGTGGGCACCTATTTTACGGTTTCATTACTTTTCTGGTATACCGGTTTAATCCCTGATCTTGCGACGCTTCGTGATCGTGCTAAAGGTCTTAAGAAAAAGATATTAGGTTTCTTTGCCATTGGATGGCGAGGAGGAAACCGTCAGTGGCAGAACTATGAACTTGCCTATTTAGTATTGGCTGGATTGTCGACACCATTAGTATTATCAGTTCATAGTGTTGTGAGTTCTGACTTTGCTACCAGCATTATACCGGGTTGGCATACAACGATCTTCCCACCCTATTTTGTTGCAGGGGCCATTTTCTCAGGGTTTGCAATGGTGATGACACTGGCGATCATTGCTCGTAGGTTCTATAACCTTGAACACTTTATTACTGTAAAACATCTGGAACGGATGTCTAAAGTCATGTTGCTGACAGGATCAATGGTTGGATATGCGTATGCAATGGAGTTCTTTATCGCATGGTATAGCGGAAACATGTATGAATCATTTGCTTTTACAAACCGGGCTCTTGGTAATTATGCCTGGGCATATTGGACCATGATTAGTTGTAACGTTCTTGTACCGCAACTCTTCTGGTTTAAGCGACTTCGCAATAACGTTGCATTTTTATTTGTTGCTTCAATTCTTGTTAATATTGGAATGTGGTTTGAGCGATTTGTGATCACTGTAACCTCTCTCTCAAGAGATTTCTTACCCTCATCCTGGGACTATTACTCACCCACGATTTGGGATATCTTAACTTTCATCGGAAGTTTTGGATTGTTCTTTACACTTTTCCTTCTTTTCCTCAGATTTTTACCGATGATATCAATTGCCGAAGTGAAATCAGTTTTACCTCAGGCTGATCCACATCATGAGGAGGATCAATCATGAAAAAGACATTAGGAATTATTGCAGAATTTTCATCACCTACTGCGTTAATTCACGCAGCAGAAAAACTACGTGATAATCAATATTCTAGGTTCGATTGTCATTCACCTTTTCCTATTCATGGAATGGATAAAGCAATGGGATTAAAACGGTCGATCTTAGGGTATGTCATTGGATTTTTTGCCTTTCTTGGTGCAGTAATAGGTTTCGGATTACAATCCTGGTCTCATGCAGTTGCCTATCCGCTTGTTATTAGTGGTAAACCCCTTTTCGCCTGGCAATCATATATCGTCATTACCTTTGCCTTATTAGTCCTATTCGGAGCTATATCGGCAGTATTTGGTATGCTTGCATTAAATAAGCTACCAAGATTTCACCATCCTGTATTTTACTCTGACCAATTTGAATCAAAAGCAAGTGATGATGGATTTTTTGTAAGTATCGACTCAGAAGACAATAAATTTGACTCTAAAAAGACAAAGCAACTCCTGGAATCAATGAATAGTACACATATCGAGTTACTGGAGGAAGAAGTATGAGACGAATATTGATTATGACGATTTCCATTCTGATGGCAATATCTATCAACGGTTGTCTCCAGGGAGATAAATCAGAAAAACCTCCTGTTCACCTTAATCCGAACATGGATACTCAAAATAAATACAAGCCATATAAAGAAAGTAAATTCTTTACAGATAAATCTGCAATGCGAGCTCCGGTCGAAGGGACAGTTGCTATCGGAGAATTATATGAGGATACTGAGTATTTTTTCGGTATGGATAATGCAGGACAATTCGTTTCTGCTAATCCAATAATGCTTTCCCCTGACTTATTAATGAAAGGTGAGAAAAACTACCAAATATTTTGTACACCCTGTCATAATTCAACTGGAGACGGGATGGGGAAAATGATCAATTATGTTTATCCGCCGGCTACGTCTCTTCATTCAAAAAGAGCTCGAACCATGCCAGAGGGTCAACTCTTTTCAGTGATCTCAAATGGAAATATTTTAATGCCATCATACAAACATCAGATCCCGGTAGAAGATCGCTGGGCAATCGTGTCTTACATCCGTAAACTACAAAATGCAGGTGAATAAAGATGAAATTCGATTCTAACACCTATAAAATTACACAACCGGGTTCTTTCGGAAATATCACACTTGGATTCGGTATATTGTTCCTGATTCTCTCCGCTTTCGGTTCATCAATAGATTCAAAACAATTCTACTATTCGTACCTTGTATCTTTTGCATTTTGGACGACTCTTGGTCTTGGTGGATTATTTTTTGTGATGCTTCATTATCTCACTGGAGCTGTTTGGAGTACTATATTCCGCAGATTCGCAGAAACGGTTATGAAAGTTCTCCCTTGGCTGTTCATCTTTTTCATTCCTATCATGCTAGGTGGAATTCATGAACTCTATCATTGGAGTCATACCGAACTTGTAGCGAAGGATTCCCTTCTATCAGCTAAATCAGGCTATTTAAATGATGTCTTTTTTATTGTAAGAACATTTGTTTATTTCTTAATTTGGTTCTTCTTGGCGTATAAACTATACCATTACTCAGTACAACAAGATAATTCATTTTCTGAGAAGACAAAAACCAATTCTTTGAGAATGAGTGCCATTGGAATGATCCTCTTTTCATTGACCATTTCTTTTGCAGCATTTGATTGGTTAATGTCCACAGATGCTCACTGGTATTCTACTATCTTTGGAGTTTATGTATTTACCGGAAGTTATTTAGCGATTATTACATTTTTGATCTTATGTTCACATTTCCTACAAAAGAAAGGGATTTTGTCTGATGAAATAAGTACAGAACATTATCACGATCTTGGAAAGCTCTTATTCGCTTTTGTTGTGTTTTGGGCATACATTGCCGGATCTCAATATTTCTTTATTTGGTATGCTAATATTCCGGAAGAAACTATTTGGTTTCTCCATCGTTGGGTTGGATCATGGAAGACGATGAGTTTATTCCTTATTTTTGGTCACTTTGTCATTCCTTTTATCATTTTGATCCTAAGATATTCTAAACGAAATCTATTCATCGTTAAATTCATGGCGGGATGGATTTTCTTCATGCACTACATTGATATTTATTGGGTAGTCATGCCAACACTTCACCATCATGGTGTGCATTTTTCATGGATGGATTTAACAACCTTCCTAGGTATTGGTGGAGTATTTATCAGTCTATTTTGGCGTCAGTTAATCTCTAATCCCATTGTTCCTGTGAATGATCCTACTTTACAAAAATCTTTTGATTTCGAAAACGTATAGAAAACATTAATTGTTTTAAAAACAAATAAAGCCTTGTATAACAAGGCTTTATTGTCGTTTACATGTTTATTGAGTTAAAATTTATATAAAATATTTACTACCATATTACGTCCTGGTTCATATAGTAAGTAACTATCCGGCATGTTCTTATATTTACGACTTAAATGTTCGTAATAATTTTCATTAAGAAGATTTTGTATACCTACTTTAATATTCCATTGATCTCGATTATAAGTTACATGTAAATCAAAGATATTAAAACCGGGTGTCGCAGTCTCACCAAATAGCGAAGAGACTCTGTTCTGTTCGGCTACAAACCTTCCTGACATCTCATAAGTAAAGGGATTATTATCGCTGCGATATTGAATGGTTAATCTACCTACTAACGGTGGCACCTCCGGCAGTGGTTCATTTTCATCCAAATTATCTCCGATTGTATAAGAAACAGATCCATGATAGTTAATGTTTTTCCACAAAGTTCCTGATAGTTCCGTCTCAAACCCAAATTGGTGAGCATTAGAAATATTCTGAAATCGTTTTACATCTTTTGGATCTATACATGCCATATAAACCTTATTCAAACTCGTATCAATTTTTGCTGATATATAATCAATAAATTGAGAATAATAAATGCTTGTTCTTAAGGAATATGATCTTTCATTTTTCCCAAACGCTATTTCAATTTGATGATTAACTTCAGATTTTAAATACGGATTCCCAAAATATTCATGAGCATCGGATCCGATGGGTAGATGGTTAACATATCTCTCGGTTATACTAGGTGCTCTCATTCCTCGACCAAGCAATAACGACCATTCTGTAGTAGCATTGGGTAAAAAACTAAACGATAGCATTCCGGTATAATTATCTGAATCAAAGTCTGAGATTTCACCATATGCATCTGTGAATTGGATTGAAGGGTCTTTGATCTCAGATTGAATTATATCATATCTAAATCCTGCTTTTCCTATCATTCTATGATTTAAATGGAAATCTAATTCACTAAAAATACCTAAATCTGCTATTTCGGAATCCTGCCAAACATGATCAGTAAATAACATGGGTTCTTCAAACACCATTCCATTACACATGTTTTTAAATACTGCCCGTTCTCTATCACCAGTTTTGGATAATGAGTAATAGTCCATTCCGAAGTATAGTCTACTTGCGTTGAATGTACTTAAACCAATTTCTGCTCTTCCACCATAAGTTTTTGTAAACGCTTTTACTTCTGCATGCAAGGCAGTTCGATTTGGTCTATTTTCATTATCCATCTTATGGTATACATTCGTTTTGTATAATTTTAATGTAAGTAAATGGATTGTTTTATTAATAGATCGACCTGAATAGTCAAATGCCAAAATATCAGTATCATCATCCTTTGCATCCATTGGTAAACCCGGGTAATCTATATTATCGGCAAATGATTGACGATAAGAAACCTGCATGCGATGATTATTTTCATGTTGATATCCTGCTTTTACGGTATAATCACTTAGTTGAAATGAAGATGGAACTTCTATATTTGAACCTGTTGTGTAATTAGAATATTCTTTTGTTCCTCCTGCAAGATAATAGTCAAATGCATTTCTTTTTCCATTTATAGAAAGTCGACCACGTTTCCCCTTGCTAACTGATTCATATCCTATCATTGCAGACCCACTAATATAATTTTCCTTAAAGTGATTTGGCTTTTTCATGACTAGATTTACTACACCACCCATAGTTTGACCAAATCGAACATTAAATGGTCCTTTTAGAATTTCAATCCGCTCAATATCATCAGATTGAATATGAGATGTTGGTGGATCCATTCTATTTGGACATCCTCCCCAACATTTAATTCCTCCATCATACTGAACATTTAATTGATCATATTTAAATGACCGTAGAACAGGATCTAACGCAAATCCACCTTTTTTGATTGCATTACCACCATTAATTTGTCGAAAATATTCACCAATTTCTTTTGGAGATTCTGTGTTAGAAAATTGGATATTTTGAGGAGATAAGTTGTTATGAAAACCCGTTACAATTAACTCTTCTATATGTATGGGTTTCATTTCTAATTCGATGATTACTATTGTTTCATTGTTAGACTCAATGGTAATTGGAGTTTCTTTTGTATTGTAACCTATAAATTGAGTTGTTAATAAATATGTACCATTTGGGAGATTAGTAAGCTCAAACTTTCCGTCCTTATTGCTGACTGTTCCCATTTCTGTATTTTTAATTATTACTTCTGCGGATTGTAACGGGATTTTTCCTTCTGCTGTTACAATTACACCGCGAATTGATCCCGTTCCCTCACCAAATAATCCAACGGTAAGGATTAAATATACGAGTCCAACTAGCAATTTTAATCTATTGCTCATATTATTCCTTTTTTGTAATGTTAAAATATGTTTGAATAAATCTGGGTAAAATAAGTTTTGAACCCATGGTTTATTCGAAAATGACTATATGCAGTCTTTTTTTTTGTGTGTTATCTAGGATAACTATTCTAACATTCAGGAGGGCGGTCTATATCTAGGTGGTCTAATAATTCAATTATGTGCATATCTAAAAAACACTCTAATGATTGTAATGTATAAAAAGAAGGATTTTCAGTATAATATAGATGAGGATCAACATTCATCTTTTTGGGAATCTGAACGAATTTATCAATTGGATCTTCTTCTGTTTGAACTAATTTAACAATTTGGTCTTTTAAATAGCATTTACCATTGCAATCTGATTCGGGTACTGTACGATTTTCACATTTTTCATTAACAATCGTTTGATAATCAACAATATACTCTAAAACCGGATGTAATACTGTGTTTGTCGCTAATAAATAGGTTATTAGCAGTAACAGAATGACTCCATTATATTTTTTTGATTTGATTATCATTAGAGATTGAGTACCGTATTAATTCGTAAAAGGTAATGATTATTTTGTTTAATGAACCAATTATTTATTTATCTTAAAATCAATCAAAGATAATTTTAAAATAATCGGTAAATATTTCTTCGAAATATCAACTTATTTGACAGAATAATACTTTGTTAATATAAGCGATTATTAATAAACTTAGCTATTGGATTTACTAATATACAACCTGATGGTAGTAATTAGAATTTGTTAACAAAGGAGGTATCATGAAACCTAGGAACAAGAAACCATACATGACAATTATGATAATTCTGATGGGATTAATCATGACTAGTCAGGTTTGGTCTCAAACCGCCTTACAAAAAGTAATGCAGGAAAGAGGACTGACTGAAAAGAACATTCTTGCTGCTGCTAAAACTTACACACCAACCGGCGGTAGAGATGAATACATTTGCTTCAGTTCAGGAGGACAAAGTGGTCAATTGATTGTTTATGGAATTCCATCTATGAGAATTCTTAAATATGTAGCTGTCTTTACTCCAGAACCTTGGCAGGGATATGGATTCGATGATGAATCTAAAGCTGTTTTAGCTCAAGGAAGAATTCGTGGAAAAGATATTACTTATGGTGATACTCACCATCCATCTTTTTCTGAAACTGATGGAGAATATGACGGACAGTATCTATTCATCAATGATAAAGCTAATCCACGAGTTGCTGTCGTTGATCTACACGATTTTGAAACAAAACAGATTGTTGTTAATCCCTTTTTCAAAAATGAACATGGTGGTGCATTTGTAACACCTAATACTGAATATGTTATGGAAACAAGTCAGTATGCTGGTCCATTCACAAACGATTATGTGCCATTGGAAGATTTCAATGAAAAATATCGCGGAGGGCTGACTTACTGGAAATTCAACCGTGAAAAAGGACGTTTAGTCCCTGAAGAATCATTCACATTTGAAATGCCTCCTTACAGTCAGGATATTTCTGATGCGGGTAAAGGTCCAAGTTATGGATGGGGTTTCTCTAATTCTTTCTGTTCAGAACGATATATTGGTGGAATTGAAAGCGGACGCCCACCTTTTGAAGCAGGATGCTCTTCAAAAGATACCGATTTCCTTCATGTGACTAATTGGAAAAAAGCCGAAGAATTAGTCAAAAAAGGAAAAATCAAAAAAGTAAACGGACAATATCTTATTACAATTGAAGATGCATTAAAATATAATTTAATGTTTCTTGTCCCAGAACCAAAAAGTCCTCATGGTTGTGACGTAACACCTGATGGAAAACATATTATTGTATCCGGTAAGTTAGATAGTCATGCTTGGGTTTATAGTTTTGCTAAGATTCAAGAAGCAATCAAAAATGAAGACTTTGAAGGAACCGATCCTTACGGGATTCCGATAATTGCATTAAAAACCGCACTTGAACGTTCAGTAAATGTTGGTTTAGGTCCATTACATACACAATATGATTCTGAAGATGGTGTATGTTATACTTCGATCTATGTTGATTCAAAGATCACCAAATGGAACTACAAAACTGGGAAAATCCTTGATGATATACCCATTCATTACAACGTAGGTCACCTAATGACAATGGAAGGCGACTCAAAGACTCCTGATGGAAAATATCTTGTCGCATTGAATAAACTTTCTATCGATCGTTTCAATCCGGTAGGACCCTTACATCCTCAGAATCACCAGCTGATTGATATCAAAGGTGCAAACATGGAATTACTCTATGATATGCCTTTACCGATGGGTGAACCTCATTATGCCGCTGCAATTAGCGCGGATAAATTGAAACCTATCGTTCGATATCAAACCGGTTGGGATAGTAGAACTGACGCTCCTTCCAAATACAGAACACGCGCTGGTCGTGAAAAAATCCAACGCGTTGGAAAGAAAGTAGATGTTTATGGTACTTTAATTCGTTCACACATCAATCCGGAAATTATTGAAGTAAATGAAGGCGATGTTGTTTCTATCCATTTAACAAACCTTGAACGTGCAGAAGATGAAGTTCACGGTTTCGCAATGTATGGACAAAATGTTCAGCTATCTATAGAACCGGGGAAAACAGCATCTGCTACATTCACCGCTGATCAGCCCGGAGTTTATCCATACTACTGTACGGAATTCTGTTCGGCTCTTCACCTTGAAATGCAGGGTTACTTGCTTGTGAAACCTAAAGGTTATAAAGGCAAGAAAAAGAAGATGGTTGAAGGAACTACTTACTCCAAAGCTGACTACGAAAAACAGGTTAAGGTTAACCTAGAAACTCAAGAAGTAATCAATATGGTTGTTACCTATATTACCAGCCATAACTATACTGATTTTGCTACCGTAGTTTCACTTGTTGAGGACGCAACTGATCAGCTTGGCTTTGCTGAAGAGGCTAAGAAGAAAGCTGAAAAAGCAGCCAAGAAAAAAGATTGGCAAAATGCTATGCTTTGGGCAAATCAGTGGTGGCAGTATCAAGTAAAAACTGCTGACCTTGGCTTGCGTGCAAAAACATATCTTGATGAGAATGGAGCAAGAAAAGTTAAGTAAACGTTTTACTCGTGCCCTACTTTTAGGGTAATTTAAACTAATACAACTAAGGGCTTCGGATGATTTTTGTCATTCGAAGCCCGCTTTGAATGTTCAACAATATTAATAGAAATATTTTACATGAAACTGATTAGATACGGAATCACAATTCTAATACTTTTGTCTTTAGTGGCATTGGCTCCCAAGAATCTTAACGAGAACACCACACCTGAGGTTTCTTTATTAAAGACAGAGCTTACTCAGGCTAATGCGATTGGAGACTCTCTCTATCACAATAAAACATGTTTTATATGCCATGGAGAAGATGGAAAAACACCTTTAGATCCTATTTATCCAACAATTGCAGGACAAAATATCAATTATATTCTTCAACAAATGCGCGATATTAAAAGTGGTGCACGTGATAACAACCAAACTGCAGCCATGCATGGAATAATGCAATTAGTGTCTGACGAAGAATTAGAGATTTTAGCACAATATGTGTCTGAACTTCCACGAGGAGAGGCAACAGGACCTCCTCCTGAAAGAAGATCCGACGGTTCACGATTGTTCCGTCGTAAAACCTGTTTTACTTGTCATGGTAGAGACGGAAAAACACCCATCATGCCTGAATATCCAAAAATCACTGGACAAAGCCCTGAGTATGTTAAACAACAGATTCATGATATCAAATCCGGTGAGCGTTCCAATGGAATGACGATGGCTATGAAGAGCGTGATGTTTTTAGTCACCGATGAAGAAATTGACATTATATCAGATTATATATCAAAACTTGCCCCTTAATAATTAATAAACTTAGAGTAAAAAATGAAAAATATAATTCTACCTTTTTTACTGATTACCTTAATAATCCCCGCTGTCGCTCAAGAAGAAAATGCCAGCGAGTGGATGGCAGGTGAAAGTGAAAGAGATGATGCTTTAACATTAACACCAGATTTAGAAAATGGGTTATATGTATATGAAGTTTGTTCTGGTTGCCATCTTCCTGAGGGATGGGGAACGAAAGAAGGTACATTCCCGCAAATTGCTGGACAATTAGCTCCGGTTGCCATTAAACAGTTAGCTGATATTCGTGAATTGAATCGCGATAATCCAACGATGTACCCCTTCGCTTTACCTCGTGCTATTGGTGGTGCTCAATCTATTGCTGACGTCGTTGCATATATGCAAAAATTACCGATGAATCCTGATAATGGAAAAGGTGAATGGGCTGAAGGAACTCCGGAATTTGAAAAAGGAAAAGAACTATACAAAATAAACTGCGTTGAGTGTCATGGTGAAATTGGTGAAGGAAATGCCGAAAAGTATTATCCGCTAATCCATGGTCAGCATTATCTTTATATGTTGAGACAATTTGAATGGATTCGTGATGGTAAACGTCGTAATGCTAATCCGGATATGGTCAAACAAATTGCAGAATTTTCTGATGATGATATGAAAATGGTGATCAACTATGTATCTCGAATCCCGGTTCCTAAAGAAAAACTAGCACCAAGTAAAGATTGGGTAAACCCAGATTTTGATTGGTAGGAAATATTAATATATGACTCCTCAACTAAATGCTTTTTTACGGACGAAGCTTCCGATTATTCTAGCAATAATTCTTTTATTTCCAATTTATAATATTCCGATTTGGTGGGTATCTCTTACTGCCCCAAACTATCCTCAAGAATCATTTCCGGATGGTGTTAAAATACATTTTCATGCTCACGGTGTGTTTAATGGATGTGAAGAAGTAGAAAATGAAGAGATAGAACAAACCACATTGGACTGTGTACATGAAATGGATACGATTAACCACTATGTCGGTATGTATCCGATTGCAGCCGGTGGACCTATTGAGATATTAATTTCAATCTTTCTGCTATCTATGCTTGGAGTCATGCTAATGGGGTATCTTGTTGATAATCCCAAAAAACGCATAATAACATTAGCTACCGGTTTTACATTGATCGCAATTTGGCTTTCTGTTGTTCTTTATGTCCCAAATGGTATTAAATATCATCATAAAGATTTTCTAGCAGGTCGTATCATTGCTTTGGGTGAAGACAGCGAAAGTTTAGATGAAGAAATGACTCCGGCTGAAGCTCTGATAGCCAGTATGAAAGCATCTTTAGCCGAAAGTGGTGTGATTATTGAAGAAGAAAAAGAAGAGCAATTATCACAAAAAGAAAAGGATATTGCCTTCCTAAAAGATGCTTTTGAGTCAAATCAAAAAAGTTTGGGAACGAATGAAGAATGGAAAGGAACTGGTATCCAATTATTGGGTTGGCATTATCGTACAAGCCTTGCTCGTTGGTTCAATGACCCCGTAAAAAATAATCCTATGGTGGATAATATGGTCCGCGTTACAAGCATTTTATTCTTTTTAATTGTCATTGCGATGATTGGCTTTGTATACGGGTCAAGGAAAACAAAAGGACTTATTCATAAGTTGCTTATATTGATCCCTGCTTCCCTTCCGGTATTATTTGTGGTCATTTATGCTGCTTGGTTGAATTGGTACGGACATAATATGAACTCGATGGGTGCATTCACACTTAAGCCGTTTATGCCTACTGTTTTCGGACAGGGAAAAGTCGCTCAGTTTACCACAAATTCTTATCCGCACATGGGATTCTTTTTAATGCTGGTATTCTCAGCATTACTTCTATTTGCTTTTCTTTCCAAGCGCAGTCTAGATGCTGCAGAGGACAGTGAGAAATAACAATTTTTCCTATAAAAATAATTTAGAGATGCAGAGGAAGAAATTTAGATTTTTTCCTCTGTTCTTCTTTTTTTATACCTCCTTCATATTCGCCTCCTATCCATCTTTCCAAGAATTGATAGATAATGCTGAAAAGAATTCTATTATTATCCCTGAACCCGGGATATACAGCGGTCCTGTTATAATCGAGCAGCCCATTACCATTGATGGTCAAAACAAAGTGACAATAGATGCTAATGGTAAAGGATCTGTCATTTACCTTGAAACCGATGGGGCTACAATAAAAGGGCTAAAACTTACGAACTCTGGGGAGTCTCATAACGATATTGATGCTGGAGTTCAGATCAGAGGTAACTTTAATGTTGTAAAAGACAACACCATTGAGAACTGTCTTTTTGGGGTTGATCTTCAGCAATCAAACAATTGTATTGTGCGACGAAATAAAATTTCCTCTAAAGATTTTGAATTGGGACAACGAGGTGACGCCGTTCGATTATGGTATAGTTTTCAAAATAAAATAGAAGCGAATGAGATCCAAGATTCTAGAGATATGGTAGTATGGTATTCCGCCGATAATTCTATTCGAGGAAACACAGGGACAAATTGTCGTTATTCATTACACTTTATGTATTCGCGTTATAATCTTGTAGAAAATAATAGTTATTATAATAATGCGGTCGGAATCTTTTTGATGTATAGTGACGGAATAATTGTAAAAAATAATTTTATTGCTCACGCGGCAGGTCCTACCGGAGTTGGAATTGGTTTTAAGGAGACTTCTGATCTAACCGTTGCTAATAATAAAATTCTTTACTGTGCTAGCGGACTGTATATTGATATATCACCCTTTCAACCAGAAACAGTGAATCTATTCGAACAAAATTTAATTGCGTATAATGGTGTTGGAATTCGGTTCCTTAATGATTGGCATGGAAATGAATTCATTAAAAATCAGTTTGCCGGTAATTTAACTCAAATTTCAGTTGGCGGGAGTGGAACAGCAAATCACCATCTATGGGAAGGAAATTATTGGAGTGATTTTGAAGGATTCGATCTTGATGAGGACTTTGTTGGAGATACTCCTTATAAACTTTACAGCTATGCTGATCGCATTTGGCAGGATGTGGCTTATGCACAGTTTTTCAAAGGATCTCCCATGCTTGAAGTCCTTGATTTTCTTGAACGTTTAGCTCCTTTTACAGATCCTTTACTTATCATGCATGATCCTGTTCCTAGCACAATTCCTATTACACCCGAAATTATAGAAAAAAATATGGATGAAGGTCGTAAAAGGTTATTAGACTTATTAAATACTCAAAAACAATCGTCTAATGAAGATGAAAATCCGTATTTTTAATAGATATTATACTCATGGTTAAGAAAACAACTACACGACGCACTTTTATTAAAAGTTTATTATTTGGTACTACGGTAATAGGTATCTCAATTATGGGCATTCTTCCTCTTCTAAAAGGTTGGGTAAAAAAACTACGTCCTCCGGGAGCACTAAGAGAAGACAAATTCTTAGCGTCTTGTATTAAATGTGGACAATGTGTCCAAGTATGTCCGGTCAATGCAATAAAAATTGCTGACCTTACAGACGGTTTTGGAATTGGAACACCATTCATAGAACCACGTGATCAGGCATGTGATTTTTCTTGTGATGCGCTTCAGTGTGTCTTGGCATGCCCTACCGGTGCATTATCGCATGATATTGATTATTCCCACCAATCTGAAATGGCTATCGCAACAGTAGCAGCACCTACTCAATGCCTTGCAGCTCAAGGGAAAGGATTCAAAGGGTTTGCACGTGGTGAGAATTTTGAAGGAAAACTTCGTTACAATGAAATCGATCGCTGGAACCCGACCCCTTTGAAAGAGCATCCTTATGATCTGGAAAGTTGTGATCTATGTGTAAGACAATGCCCTATTGAAATTCGTATGGATATGTGCAAGGCAGGGACTCCACCGTCTGGTGATAAACTACAATGTCCACCGAAACATGCCATTCAGATGAAGGAAGTCGGAACAGTTAATGGTAAAAAGGCCTTCCTCCCTGAAATACTTGATGGGTGTGTTGGTTGCGGCGTATGCGAGATGATCTGCCCAGCGGATCCTCCAGCAATTATTATGAAGGAGCGTCCGGACTCTGGAAGGATCTTGATATGAAAAATATAAAAGAATCATTCCGAATGTTATTTGGTGGGAAACCTGATAAACCAAATCCTGCGAACTTTTCTGAAGAAGCCAAAACAATTCATGAAAAACAATCGGGGAAACGATCTAAAGACTTAATAAAATTATTGGAGCATAAAAAACAACATTCCCGAAAAAACACTTATTGGCTTAAACGTCGTTGGTTTGTTTTACTGGTTGTTAATTTGTTATTCGTTCTTTCATTTATACTAGATATCCAAATGCTAGAAGGAGCTTTGACCGGATCAAGATTTGTCGGATTTCATTTAGCTGATTTAAATGCTTCTTTACAAGTCATGCTAGCCTTTAAACAAGTTTTAATTAATTTGCTCATCGGAACCATTACAGTATTTATTATGTGGTGGTTTCTAGGTGGACGTACATTTTGCAGTTGGGTCTGTCCATATCACATTCTTGCTGAGTGGGTGGAAATTCTTCATTTAAAATTGTATAAAAAAGGAATAGCAAAAAATTTAAAATTTGATCGCAAAACTCGTACTTGGCTTTGGATTATTTTTGCAATTCTTGCATTTGTTAGTAGCTACACAGTTTATGAAACAATCTCCCCGACCGGAATTATAAGCCGTGCACTTATATACGGACCCGGTTTGGCTTTAATTTGGGTGGGATTTATTCTATTGTTTGAAATTTTCTTTTCACGACGGGCTTGGTGTAGATATGCTTGCCCAATTGGTTTAACGTATGGTTTGGTTGGTTCTACATCTCCGTTGAAGGTTCAGTATCACCTTGAGACTTGTTATCATGATGGTGAATGTAGAAAAGTATGCTTGGTTCCTCATGTTTTGGAAGTTACAAAAGCAAAACGTGCTAACGAACCCATCGTTGACATAGGAGCAGATTGCACTCGATGCGGTCGTTGTGTAGAGGTTTGTCCAAACGATTCTTTGAAATTCAAATTCAAAGGATTAGGTTTTTAAAATGATTATTAATTACAACTCATTATAAAGGATGACTCAATAATGATCCAATTGAATTCACTTAAGAAAACATTTCGAAAAACACCCATATTACGTGGAATCGATCTTACTATTAAACAAGGTGATCGTGTAGCATTAGTAGGATCAAATGGTGCGGGAAAAACAACATTGATTCGATCTTTATTAGGTCAGTACACTTATGAAGGATCTGTACAGGTAAATGGTCTTTCACCGCGTAAACATCGAAGAGAGGTTTTAAAACATATAGGATTTGTTCCGCAGCTACCTCCTCCATTAAAAATGACTGTTGATCAACTCATCCATTTTGCAGCAGACTTATGTGAAGGAGACCCGGGAGAAATCTATTCTATCGCAAGACAATTAGGTCTTCGCATTTCAGAAGTTCGTAATAGAATTTTTGTAAAACTCTCCGGTGGAGAAAAACAGAAACTTCTAATTGGTATTGCTCTAGGAAGAGATTCTGAACTTCTTATTTTAGATGAACCTGCTGCAAATTTGGACCCTGAGGCTCGTCAAGTCTTTTTCAAGTTATTAGGTGAAAGATTAGATCATGTATCTATGATCATATCTAGCCATCGTTTGGATGAAGTTGCAGCTTTGGTTAATCGTGTAGTTGAACTGGATTTAGGTCGAATTGTTTTAGATGATCATGTTGATGATGTAGTTGACATGAGAAGTATTCTAGAATGCCGTGTTCTGTTGTCTCAAGAAAATGAAGCATTTGCTAAGACTATTCAAGAATGGGGATTCTCTAATGATAATGGGGCTTGGACAGGTCTTGTTTCAGGCCCTGACCGTCTTAGGTTTCTTGGTGTATTATCCCGTTATGCCGGATTAATCACCGGGATTGAAATGAAAGAGTCAAAACATGAAAGTATTTCTAAGTAAATCTATATTATTACAGCTTCTTCTAACCGGACTTTTTCTTCTGTTATTTTCGTGTACAAAAAAAGTAGAAACCGGTCCGGGTGAAATTCGTTGGGATCGTATGATTTGTGAAAGATGCCTTATGGCGGTTAGCGATCATTATTATACAGCACAAGTTAGAGGAGCTCCAAAAGAAAAACCTACAAAACTATATTATTTTGACGATATTGGATGTGCTATCCTTTGGTTAGACAAGCAGAATTGGAAAACAGATCCACGAGTTGAAATCTGGGTAAATGATTTTAAAACCGGAGTTTGGATCGATGCAAAGAATTCCGTCTTTGAAAAAGGTAAGATTACTCCTATGGATTTCGGTTTAGGAGCAACCCTTCAAAGCGATGAGCCAACCATCAATTTTGAAGAAGCAGTAAAACAAATCTATCAATCACAAAATCGTAAAATGATAGAAATGAAACATAAAAAACCATCTTTGTAATAAGGATTATAAATGCAACATTTAATACGTATGGCAAGAGCTGATATTGGTGAATCAATTAGATCACGTTGGTTTTTTGTCTACACAATTGTCTTTGGAACAATTATGGTCGGTTTATTGGTATCCGGCTTAACAGAATCTAGAATTATGGGATTTACTGGTTTATCTCGATTACTTGTAACCTATATCCAAATTACAATGGCTATACTCCCAATCTTTATGTTAATCACAACCGTTCGATCAGTTGTTGGAGATCGTGAAGCTGGAGTTTATGAGTATATGTTATCCCTCCCTGTTGGATTAGCAGCTTGGTATTGGGGAAAACTCATCGGTCGTTTTATCGTTGTTTTCTTTCCAGTTTTACTCGCGATGATACTTGCTATTTTTTGGGGAGTATTTCAAGGAGTCAGCATCCCTTGGTTACAAGTAACATTCTATACAGGTTTGTTGGCTGCAATGATCATTTGTTTCTTAGGAATCGGAATGCTCATTTCCACATTATCTAAATCAACTGATGTTGCTCAAGGAGCAGCCTTTCTCGTGTGGTTATTTCTCTTACTCTTTTTAGATCTAATTTTACTGGGAACGCTGATCCGTGAAGGACTCCCAGCTGAAACCGCTGTCAGTATCGCATTGATGAATCCATTACAAGCTTTTCGAACTGCGGCAATGTTACTTTTTGACCCACAATTAGTTCTATTGGGACCTTCTGCCTATGTCATACTTGATTTATTTGGAAGGATTGGATATCTAAGTTGGGCAATGATCTACCCGGTAATACTTGGACTTCTAACAGCTTATTTTGGATTTTGGAGATTTTGTCGAGGTGATCTTTCTTAGATCCAGTATTTACAATACGGATTTAATTCTTTATATCTAACTTATAATTTAATTTTGGTTGTTGATCTCGCAAGATTAATGGCGGATCTAAAAATGGTGCAAGTCGCTCCATAAAATCGACCATTTCAAGCAATGGGGTTCCTCGAAAGAATCGAGCTAGATCGTGGTCCATCCATAATCTTTCTGAATACAGATAAACTTGATAACTTTCATCTCCAACTCCATCCATATTTAGATCAAATCCAGTATAATCATCCCAATAGTTTCCATACCAATCATTCCCTGCTGATGCAGATGGGTGCGTTACAACGACATGCTGAAAATTTCCTTTAAAAATATTATCGTGCATAACATGTCCGCCTTTGTCGCCATATAAGTATATTGCCACATCATTATAGGCAAAGGTATTCCCCAATAATCGAATGATATTTTCCGGGAATATTGGAGCATTTGCTGTCAAGCCTATTGCACAGTCTAATATTTCGTTCCCACTCATAATTATTTCTGAACTTCCTTTTACGGCTATGGCACTACCTCTTAATTTACTTTGATGCTTGATATGGTTATCTTTAATAAGTAAAGAGTCTGAATAAAGTCCAATAATCCCATGTTCATTTCTAAGAAATGAATTTTCTGATAAAATACATGAAGGAGAATAGATAAGTTCAATTCCGATTCTTGAATCTTCTATTAAATTATTTGAGAAATAATTATCAGGGGAATTAGTAAATACTATATCTCTTACCGAATGAATTGTGTTCCCTTTAATTGTATTCAATCGACTATTCCATAGCCGAATCCCTTCACCTCTCAATGTAAATTTATCATGAATTGATCTTACATCATTAAATAATATCTGATTTTTATTTCCATTGGTTATATGGATACCAAAAAGGACATTCTCAATTTGATTGTTTTCTACAATTGTACTATCTGCATTTATCATAATTCCGGCATTTACTTTATCATGAGATTCTCCGGAATTCTGTATTTGCAAATTGCGAATAACTACTCCATTAGCCTTAATAGTAAGTACTGTTCCGCTGGATTGTCCATCAATGATCACCTCTCCCTTTCCGTCAAGAATAATGCGCTTGTTAATAGTGATGGGACCTTTATAAGTCCCGGGGATTGGATACAGTGTTTGTCCTTCAGGTGTTAGATCAATAAAGAGCTGTAGGTTATTTAATCCAAACAAAGGTTGAAATAAAAACAAAAATACCAAGATACTATTTTCGATTTTTCTTAACATTTTTGATTTATTCATATATTGTCTAATAACCATTTATTGTGGCTTGTAATGCTTAAATAATCATTTTTATCACACATATTTAATTCTACAATTTGAAGCATTATCTCATTTATTTCAAGATGATTATAAATAAAAAGAGCTCCGATTAGGAGCTCTTTTTTCACAAGGAGGTTGAAATGAAATGAAACATTCAACCGAGGTAGTTTTTATTAACAAAATCCCAATTAACAAGATTCCAGAATGCCGAAACATAGTCCGGACGTGCATTACGATAGTCCACATAATATGCATGTTCCCAAACATCAACTGTTAAAAGAGGAGTATATCCTTCTGTTAATGGTGATCCGGCATTACCCGTATTCACAATCTTTAATTCACCACTTTCCGTTTTTACTAACCAAGTCCATCCAGAACCAAAATTTGTAACAGCAGATTTTGTAAATGTTTCTTTGAAACTATCAAACGATCCAAAAGTTGATTGAATAGCATCAGCAAGTTCACCTGTAGGTTCTCCTCCACCATTTGGAGTTAAGCAATTCCAATAGAAAGTATGATTCCAAACTTGAGCTGCATTATTAAATACTCCACCAGACGACTTTTTAACAATTTCTTCCAAGCTTAATCCTTCATATTCTGTTCCGGGAACCAAAGCATTCAAATTATTTACATAAGCTTGATGATGTTTACCATAATGAAATTCAATCGTTTCTTCAGAAATATGAGGTTCTAGTGCATTCTTTGCATATGGCAATTCAGGTAATGTGTAACTCATAATTATATCCTTTTCTTTATTATAGATTGGGGGCACAAAATTGTGCCCCTAATCGATTATTATTTATAATTCACTTGAATGATCACTTAGGTAAGAAGCAACTCCTTCTGCCGTATCTTTCATTCCATCTTTTCCTTCAGTCCATCCTGCTGGACATACTTCTCCATGTTTTGAATGGAAATCAAGTGCATCTACCATACGAATCATTTCATCAATATTTCGACCTAACGGAAGATCATTGATCACCGCATGACGAACCACTCCTTCTTCATCTATAAGGAAAGAACCCCGTAATGCAATAGATCCGCCAACGGTTGTTTCAAGTTCTTCTTCTTCTGTTTCTACATAAGCAGGTTCTGCGCCGATCAACACATCATAATCGCGTGCAATTGATTTGTCAAGATCTGCAATAATTGGGTATTGAACATTCCCAATTCCACCTTTGTTAACGTCGGTATTTTTCCAAGCCCAATGGCTGAAATGTGAATCTATTGAACACCCTAAGACCTCTACTCCACGTTTTTTGAATTCATCTAAGCGACGATCAAATGCAATGATCTCAGTAGGACAAACAAAAGTAAAGTCCAATGGATAAAAGAATAGAACTACTTTTTTCCCTTTATAATCAGATAAACTGACTTCCTGAAATGTATTATCCGGCATAACTGCAGTTGCTTTAAAGTCCGGTGCTGGTTTTGTTACTAACATATATTATTCCTTTTCTAGTTTGGTTTACAGTTTGAGCACGTTCCGGTTAATTGTACCTGACAATCAACCACGTGATGATTAGTTTTCTCATTGATCAAAGATGTAATCTCTTCAGAGTAAACATCAATGTCATAAATTGTTCCACATTCTCCACAAATAAAATGTTGATGATCTTCAGTGAATCCATCATAATGAATTACTCCATCTATCTGGATGGGAATAATCATTCGATGGGTCACAAGTAGAGCCAAATTACGATAGACAGTACCAAGACTGATATTGGGTATCTCTTTCCGAGCTTCAGAATAAATCCAATCAGCGGTTGGGTGACTTCTAGTATTCCTCAGAATGTTTAAAATTGTTTCTCTTTGTTTTGAATGTCTCATAGTTAATCCTAATAACTTGATAGAAGATACAACAAAATACTATACAATACAATAATAATAATGATTACTATTTGTATTTATAATTTATTTTCGCAATAAATATGTGTTTTTACTTTACAATTAATATTGGACAATTGCAGGAAGACATAACTTTTAAAGGTTTGCTTCCAAAGAGAAATTTTTTCACCGGATTTGCAGAAGATGCACCCATAACAATAATATGATCATTTCCTGCAAAATCAACGATGACTTCAACAGGGTCTCCTACTTTGAGTAATACTTCCCCTTCAATTCCGGCTCTACGTACAAGTGTCGATGCTTTTTTAGAGGCGTTTCGATACCCTTTTCCAAAGAAGTTCTTTTTGGAGACTGTTAATAAATCTATTGACATATCAAATGCTTGTGAAACTTTTGCACCAAACTTAACAGCTTTTTTAGTCCCCTCTGAGTCATCTGTAGCCATTAATAAGCGATAATCAATTTCCTGTTCAAAATTTTTCACTACAAAAATAGAACTATCTATATACTGTACAAGATCATGAGCCATTCTACGTTTTTTACTTCCACCAATAATGGTTACATCATATCCACCTTTTGCAACTTCATCACGAAGTTCCGGGATAATATCACCATTCCGAAGAATCAAATTTACATCTTCACAGGCAACTCCCTGTAAGTACAACTCACATCTGTTTCCCCTCGTCTGCACTAAAGTATTTTTTTGAAATCCTGCTTCTATCATTTTTGGCGTAATATAATCATGCGATGCTAAGAAATTAAATGCCCATTCAAGAACTTCCACACCGGGTCGATCAATTTCCCATCTTTCCATGCTTTCTTGAGCTAGTCTCACTTCACTGGAACTAAACGCACTGATCTTTGGACCTACATAAAGAATCGTAACCGATGCATTAAATGCTTTAGCTACTTGCATCCCAACTCTGAGTGTAGGTTCAGAATATGTCTTGCTTCCAACTGCAATTAGAAATTTCATTATTTTATTCCTATGAAAAATGTTTGTGAGAAATTCATTTATAATATTTATCTCATATTAAAATAATTGCCAAAAAATGTTCGCATATAAAAGGACCATTACTATGGATACTATTCCGGTTTTCCATCCGGCTTTTAAAAAATCTTTCGCTTTAATCATTCCGCTGGCATAAACAATTGTACATGCAGGTGCAGCCACAGCCGTGAAATATCCGAAAGCTGATGAAATAGCTGTCACCAGTCCGATATGAATGGTATCCCCCGGCAAGTTTAACGTAATGGGTGCCAAAACCGCTACCGTAGCCGAACTAGATAATATATTTGCCAAAGCAGTTGTCATAATCACAACCACAGTATCGGTTAACAAAGGAGTTGAACTAGCGAAATTGTTAATTGAACCAAACACCTGATCGGCTATCCAACTTGCTGCGCCTGTTTCATTAACCATTGTACCAAGTGATATAGAAGCGCCAAATAAAATGACCACACCCCAATTGACGTGCTTACTCATATCATCCCATTTAGCTAATCCGGTCACTAAATAAAGTACAACACCTGAAAGAGCTATAATTCCAAGTCCTATTGTTTCTGAAAGAAATATCCATCCTAAGAATATTAGGAAAAACAAGAAAACAGCAACATATTGTTTGGGTTGTATCATTCCGGAACGAGCGACACGTACTTTTAATTTCCTTATTCCACTATCCAGATATGTATATTCCGGGCGGAAACTCTTCCATAAGATCCATGTTAATATAGGTAATTGCAATAAAAGCAACGGATAAACCATCATCATCCATTTTCCATAGGAGATGGGATCAAAACCGAATTCTTTCCAATAGATCATCATGATCGCATTCCGCCCTCCACCTGATGGGGTTCCTATGGATCCAATTAAGCTACCATAAGCAATAGAGAATAATAGAAGAGCTGCCAATTTTCTAACCTTGGTTTTATCTTCAGATGTATACCGGATTAATGTCATTCCAATCGGTAACATCATTGCTGCAACGGTATGTTCTCCAATAAACGAGGACATCAATGCAGAAATAACTGCAAATCCGAACGAAATTTTTAATGCACTATTTCCTGTGAATTTGATAATTCCTAATGCAATACGCGCATCCCAACCCTGCTGGACAATAGCAACTGCCAGCATAAGAGATCCCATGATAAAAAATACTGCATCATTCATAAATGAGTGAGCCACATGATTTGCATCTGCAATGCCAAAATACACTTGTAATATTATGATCAGCAAAGCGATCCCCGGCAATGGAATTGGCTCGGTGACAATCAAGATTAACGCCATGATAATGATGATGATTGTTCGATATCCGTCTATGCTCAATCCTTCAGGAGCGGGAAGAAGAAATAATACTATACCAATCAATGACGTAATGATGAGCCAACGGGATCGTGTAAATCCATAGATTACGTTTGATGTATATTGATTTAATAAGCGAAACATGGTTATATGGAAATTACATCGATAATGTGAATTGGAAAATGTAAATGTACTGATGAATTAATGATGTTACTCGATACATTTTGAATGTGAAATATAAAAGAAATAATAAGAGGTTTTTATTATTTTACTCCGTAAACTCCACCGGACATTGTGGTAATATATATTATCATTTAGTCATATAGTTAATAAATCATAGGTATAAAATGAACATATATGTTGGAAACCTTTCTTTCAAAATGACAGAACAGGAATTAAACAACCTATTTGCTGAGTTCGGTGAAGTAACAAGAGCACAAATCATAACAGATAAACATTCTGGTAGATCAAAAGGATTTGGTTTTGTTGAGATGACTGAAAAAGCAGATGGTGAAAATGCAATTAAAGAACTAAATGGAAAAGAAGTTGATGGTAGAGCTTTAAAAATTAACGAAGCCTACCCCCGAAAGGATCGTCCTGAAAGGAATCGTAGATACTAATCAAAATTTGAGTTCAAAATAAAAAAGCCCCGATTTCGGGGCTTTTTTATTTTATTTATCTATAAACTATGATCTCTCAAATCGTTTATCTAACTCATCCAAAGTAAGTCTTACAATAATCGGTCTTCCATGTGGACAGTAATACGGATGTTTGGTCGCAAAAAGTCTATTCACCATCGTTTGCATCTCTTCAACTGTCAGCGAGTCGCCGGCTTTGATGGCTGCTTTACATGCAAAAGATGCAGCCAGATTTTCTTGAAGTGAACTGTACTCTTTTTGATGAGATAAATAATAATCCAGAATATCTTTGATCACACGTCTTTCATTTCCCCACCCCATATCCGATGGAATCGCAGTGATGTTCACTGCGCGGTCCCCTGCTTCTTTCATTTTAAAACCAATTTTTTCCAAGTACGGAAGTACATCTAACAGTGTAGAGTATTCATCCGGAGAAAATTGTAAATTGACAGGGAACAATAGTGTTTGCGAAGGCATGGGGGTTTTATCAAATGCATTCATGGCTTCTTCAAAAAGTATTCGCTCATGAGCCACGTGCTGATCTATAATAACAAGCCCACTACTAACCTGCGATACGATATATTTTGAATGCACCTGCCATATATTACCCATATCAATCAGTCCGGGGGCTTCTTGTCTTTCGGCTAATTTTGAAGCATATGATTTTGCACGCTCAAGGTGTTTTGGTGGTTGAGTCGGGCTTGGTATATTACGATCAAAAAACATACCGGTTTGTTTTCCGGTTAATGTTTGACTATCGGAAGAAGGGGATTCATTAAAAGAAACCGGTCTTTCAAAGAAAGGGATTGTATCTAAAATATCGGTAAGTGAATCCGTGACACCCGATTTTAGTACATGATATAATCTCCATTCATCTTTAAAACGTACTTCCGTTTTCATCGGATGGACATTGACATCTACCTGATCCGTTGGAACAGATAAATTCAAAACAAAAAATGGATATTCCCCTCTTCGAGTTAACGATTGATAACCCGAATAAACTGCTGAGTTCAATAATCGGTCTTTAATATATCTTCGATTTAAAAATACATATTGTTCTCCCGGTCGAGTTCTGATCAAATTCAAATTTCCTATATATCCGGAAAAGGCATAATCACCTTTTTCTACATGAATCGGAAGCAATTGATCGCGATAAGTCGGATCGAATAAAGAGACAATTCTATCTTCCAGTGACTCGGGCGTTAAGGAAATAATGTTCTTTTGATCCGCGATCAGAGTCAATGCTACATCAGGATAAGCAAGAGCAAGTCTTTTTACCATCATTACAATTTGTCGAAGTTCAACACGAGGAGATTTGAGAAATTTTCGACGAGCAGGTGTATTATAAAAAAGGTTTTGAACCGTTATTTGTGTGCCCTTAATTCCCGGTGCAGGTTTTATTGAAGAAGCAATTCCGTTACGGCAATTAATCTCCGCTCCTTCTTCACCATTCACTGAGGAAATAATATCCAGTTCAGATACAGATGCAATACTCGCTAATGCCTCTCCTCTAAAACCCAGCGTCTCAATATTAAATAAGTCATCGATATTTTCAATCTTACTTGTGGTATAACGTTCAACCGCCCTCTGTAATTCATCAGCAGGAATTCCACATCCATTATCCGTGATCTGAATTAGTCTTTGTCCGCCAGATTCTACCACAATTACAATTTCGTTTGCACCTGCATCAAGACTATTTTCCACTAATTCCTTTACCGCAGACGCCGGACGTTCTACCACCTCGCCGGCAGATATTTTATTACGTAGATCTTCTGATAATGGCTTAATCACGATTCTGGCACTATTTATTTAGAGATTACTTGGAGTGTTGCATTAAAGATTTTATCATGAAGGGTTTCAGCTTTATCCCAAATGGATTGAACTTTTGTTTTCATTTCATTCACAAATTCAACATCATCCATAACACCAGGTAAATTGATCATTACATTCATCCCGGCACCCCGCACTGCTGCAAAACCAACTTCTCCGGCTACTCCTGCATCACTTACTGAGTTGGGATTTCCTTCTTCAACCATTTTTAACGCAAGCTCCATAACACGATAAGATAATTCTGTCGTTTCCCATGGAACAAATATTGCATATTTATTTGCGTCCATAATTGCTTTGTTCTTTAAAGCTTCTTCCTCTTTATTTGACGCAGCCATCCGATTTGCTTCCATTACTTTATTAAAAGCATTTGTATCTTCATCAACTAAAAATATTAATCGGTCTTTTATTTTTTGTGCTTCTTCACCAATGGTTTCCATAAAAGGTTTTTTATTAAAAAATCCTTTCTTTTCATGACTTAATGCAGCAACCATTGATGTTAACCCTGCACCTAAACTAGCGGCTAATGCTGAAACACTTCCTCCGCCCGGAGCTGCACTATTTGAAGCAAGCTCTTCAACAAAATCCGTTGCAGTTAGTGCCATTAGTCCACCATCTTTTTTCTGAACTGCATAATCAATTATTTTTTCTTCAGGGACAAACGGTGTAACATCATTTAATCCTAAAGATTGAATCGCTGTTTCCACTAACGTTGAGACAGAAACTCCTGTTGTGCGATCTTGTTTTTTTAGATAGTGTCTTCCTGCCATTAACAAGGCCTCAAGTGGTATTAAACCGACCAATTCACTCCCGGTTACTCTTATCCCTCTTTCGACGGCCAATTCACACGCTTTATCAAATACTTCATGAATGGTTGAGGTTTTATAATCATTAAAGTTTATAGATATCTGAGCTCGGTTGAATGAATCTACGTACCAACCCATTCCTTTAATATCCTTGAAATATCCCGGACGCTTTACGGGTTTTTTATTCAACATACTTTCTTTTTGTCCATTAGATTTCCACCAGGACTTTATATCAAATGAATGTTCATCTTTGCTATGTTGAATTAATTGATCTGTTGATGTAAAGACCTCATCACAATAACTACATGGATATGAGTCTTCTCTATATCGAATGATATCTCCATCGAGCAGGTTTTTCGATGTAGGATGAGGTTTTCGAATACTTCGTCCTTTTTCTCTCAATTCAAAGGCAATATCCGTAGCTAAACGATGGTCCATTGTATTCAAATTAATATTGTATGCGATCAAGAATTCTCTACAACCCATTACGGTAGCACCGGCTTTTGCATTAAATTCAGCTGTACCAAAATCAGGTTTCCATTCCGGTTTGTTCAATTTCTCAGATAAAGCTTCATATTCTCCTACTCGAATATTCGGGAGTTTTTTCCATTTGGGTTTTTGAGCGGAATGTTCATACAAATATACAGGGATAGCTAACTCGTCCCCCACTCTTTTACCCACACGTTTCGATAGTGCAACACAATCATCGATAGTCACACCACTCACAGGAACAAACGGACACACATCCGTAGCACCCATTCTTGGGTGTGTTCCTTTCTGAATACGCATATCGATTACTTCTGATGCAGTTTTAATCCCTTGAAATGCCGCTTCTTCAACGGCTTCAACAGAACCGACAAATGTTACAACTGTGCGGTTTGTATCTTCTCCGGGATCTACATCCAGAAGAGTGATTCCTTCAACAGATTGAATTGAGTTCGTAATTTGATCAATAATATTTTTATCTTTTCCTTCGCTAAAATTAGGGACACATTCTACAATAGTCATTTTTCTCTCTTCTTATTTCTTATACTAACTAACTGGTTATAGCGACTTGTCTTAAATAATTAATTAACCAAATCACTACTATAATCATTACAAACAACCAAATGGCTGATCGTGTTTTACGTTCATGTCTTAAAATTCTTCGAATTTTTAATTTCTTACTCATAACGATATTCCTGCAAATATGAACAGAAAGAAGTTTACAAATGGTTCCATGACCCACCATAGAATCGGGATATTAAAAAAGTATCCTAATAAAATGGCTCCAAATAATATTTTCGGTCCATGCATTTGCAAGTTCATCACAAGTTGTGGATTTTTTCTCATCATAAATCCCGAAAAGATTTGAGAACCATCCAAGGGCGGTAATGGGAGCATATTGAATACTGCAAGTGTGATATTGATTCTGATGAACAAATACAACATCAGCCCAATATTTTGATTAAGTAATCCTGCATCACCAATGAATCGAATTATAATTCCACCCACCAATCCCAACAAAAGATTAGAAGCCGGGCCGGCAAAAGAAATGATCATAATATCTTTTCGAGGATTAGCAAGATTCCTTGCATCTACAGGAACAGGTTTAGCCCATCCAAATCCAACAAATAGTATCATTAAAGATCCAAATGGATCGAGATGTGCTAAAGGATTTAACGTTAGCCGTCCTTGATGCGCTGCTGTTCGATCTCCTAGACGATAAGCAGCATAGGCATGTGAAAATTCATGGAAAACCAATGCAAACAATAAAGTAGGTATTAACAGGATTAATACTTCAGCGGGTAGTCTAAATAACATATTCTTTTATTTCATCCGATAGTCTATTATTAGTTCCTTGGGTGGAAAGTACGGTGGACTTCCTTTAAATGTTCTCGATCTAGATGAGTGTAAATCTGAGTTGTTGAGATATCTGAATGTCCCAACATTTCCTGTACACTGCGTAAATCTGCTCCACCTTCCAATAGATGCGTTGCAAATGAATGCCTAAATGTATGTGGACTGACTTTTTTATTCATCTCAGCTTCTCTCGTCCATTTTTTCAAGAATACATTAACCATAGCACGGGTTAAAGGATTACCATTACGACTTAAAAATACTTTCCCGGAATTCTTCCCTTTCCGTGCATGTTTAGGTCTAACTAAAGTCAAGTATGTATTTAAACTTTCATTAGCTACCGGTCCATAGGGAACCAATCGTTCTTTTCGTCCTTTTCCAAGTACACGAATCATATTAAAATCAATAAGTAGATCTTGAAGGGATAGATCACATAATTCGCTCACCCGTAAACCACACGAATATAATATCTCAAGTGCTGCATGATCTCGTTTTCCAAGGTCTGTAGTACAATCTACAGCTGATAAGATTTTCTCGATTTCTTCAACCGTCAAAATGACCGGGAGTTTACTTGGTAACTTTGGAGCATCCAACATTTGGGATGGATTTTCATTTACATACTTCTCTTCAGACAAAAATGTGTGATACGATCGAACAGCAGAAAATGCCCGAGAAATACTTGACGGAGATAAGTGAATATCTTTTAGTTTTCGAAAATATCCACGAATCTGTTTTTGCTTGATCTCCTTCAATTTGGTAATAGCTTCATCTTCCAGCAAAAAAGAAATATATCTATTAAGATCTCTTCGATACGCTTGAATTGAATTTGCAGACAGATTCTTTTCTACACGCAGCATCATAAAATAATCTTTGAGATAGGTTTCCATAAATTAGGTCACATTAAATACTTCAGGAAGACATATCCTGTTCAACGATATCAACAATAATATGACCAATTGTTATATGTGCTTCCTGAATTCTTTGTGTATCCTTTGACGGAATATTAATTACTACATCAGAATACTTATCCAATTCAGATGATGACTCTCCCATGAAAGCAATTACTTTCATTCCGAGTTGTTTTGCAGTTTTTGATGCATTTATTACATTCGCAGAGTTTCCGCTTGTTGTTATTGCAATAAGCACATCTTCACCTTGCCCTAACGCCTTTACCTGTCTTGAAAAAACTGATTTAAAATCTGTATCATTCGTCCAAGCTGTCAAGAAACTCGTGTCAGTAGTTAAGGCAATTGCCGGAAAGGGTTTGCGATTATGATCTCTAAGTCCGCCCATAAATTCAGTAGCTATGTGCTGAGCATCCCCTGCAGAACCACCGTTACCACACAATAATATCTTATTCCCATTTTTAATCGCTTCATTGCAAACAACTGCAGCTTTTGAAATATCATTTACACATGCAGAAACCATCCTCTGTTTTACTTCAGAGGATTGGGTTAACTGTTGAATAATTGTAGATTGATATTTCATTTAATTAACTCAAGATAAGACTCAGGATTTAATAGATCAGAAGTTTCATCAGAGTTTTCTAGCTTAATCTTAACCAACCATCCATCACCGTAAGGATCTTGATTTATTAATTCCGGGGCATCCTCAAGTGCTTCATTGATTTCAAGAATTTGACCTGTTACAGGAACAAAAATATCTGCAACAGTTTTTACCGCTTCAATTGAACCGATAACATCTTCTCGGTCAAATTGTTCGTCAATCTCAGGAAATTCAATAAAAATAATATCTCCTAATTCACCTTGAGCATAATCTGTAATACCGATTGTAGCAATATCATTTTCTACTTTTATCCATTCATGATCTGATGTGTAAAGTAGGTTTTCTGGGCAATTCATATTTAATTCCTTTATTTGTGCTTAGAATTTTGTACAGGGATTGTACATGCTTTTAATATGTTATGTATTCACTAAATGTCGTCTGGAGAATATTCAAATGACTCTAAAAAGCTTGTATCAAATTCTCCGCATTTAAATTTTTTATCTTTCATAATTGCCTGATGAAACGGGATCGTAGTTTTCGGTCCTTCAATTATACATTCTTCTAGAGCTCGCTGCATCCTATTTATTGCTCGTTCACGACTACTTGCATGAACAATTAGTTTTCCAATCATTGAATCGTAAAAAGTTGGGATTTCATAGCCCGCATATGAGTGAGTATCTACTCGAACACCTTTACCGCCCGGCATATGAAAACTAGTAATCTTTGTTGGAGACGGCATAAAATTCTTTGAAGGATCTTCAGCATTAATACGACACTCAATCGAATGGCCCCGTAACCGCATATTTTCTAAATAGCCAGGATATTTCTCCCCGGCATGCATACGGATTTGTTGTTTGATAAGATCCGCTCCCGTTACCATTTCAGTAATGGGATGCTCAACTTGAATTCTAGTATTCATTTCCATAAAATAGAAATCTTTATTTTTATCGAGCAAAAACTCTACTGTCCCAACACCAACATATCCACATTTTTTTGCACCTTTAACAGCTGCTTCACCCATACGTTTCCTCAATGCATCATCTACAACAGCTGATGGAGATTCTTCAACTAACTTTTGATGTCTACGCTGAATAGAGCACTCGCGTTCTCCTAAATGTGTTACATTACCGTGGGCATCCGCTAATATTTGAATTTCAATATGTCGAGGGTTTTCGACAAATTTTTCTAAATACATATCCCCATTACCAAAAGCGGTAAGGGCTTCAGAGCTGGCTGTGACATATGCTGATTCAATTTGATCCGGAGATTTAACTAAACGCATCCCACGACCACCACCACCGGCAGATGCTTTTAACATCACCGGGTATCCTGCTTTTTCTGCAAGAGTTAATGCTTCTTCATACCCGGATAAAAGACCATCACTCCCGGGGATTACGGGAACACCAGCTTCTTTCATAGTCTCTTTAGCTTGTGCTTTATCTCCCATCGCATCGATAATCTCCGGTGTTGGACCGATGAACGTGAAATTATTTTCAGTGCAAATTCGAGAAAATTCAGAACTTTCTGCTAAGAAACCATATCCCGGGTGAATTGCATCTGCATTAGTAATTTCTCCTGCAGCAATAATTCGAGGGATATTTAGATAGCTGTCTTTCCCGGGTCCCGGACCGATACATACCACTTCATCTGCAAATTTCACGTGAAGTGAATATTCGTCTGCAGTAGAATATATTGCTACTGTTTTGATCCCTAATTCATGGCAAGCACGGATAATCCGTAAAGCTATTTCTCCACGGTTTGCAATTAAAACTTTTTTAAACATGTTTTTCTCTAAATAATAACCGATCGGATAATAATCTAAACCGGTTCTATTTTAAACAAGGGTTGATTGTACTCAACAGATGTACCATTTTTGATCAAAACTTTTTTTACTACACCGTTTGTCTCTGCTTCAATTTCATTCATAATCTTCATTGCCTCAATGATACACAACGTATCTCCTTTGACAATTTGATCTCCTTCGTTTACAAATGAATCAGCATCCGGTGATGGGGAGCTGTAAAAAGTTCCAGGCATTGGAGATAGAATATCCTCAGTTGATGAAGTAGATTGTACGTCAACTTTTGGCTCTTCGCTCGTTGAGACCACTGATGCTGAGGGAGCAACATTTGCAACAGGGGCAGCACTCGCGTGCCCTGCAATTACCGGCGGCGATTTTACAACTCTAAATCTTCGACCCCAGAACCGTACATCGATTTCATTCACGCTGCTATTTTCAAGCAGATAAATAATTTCTTTAATTTTATTCTGCCACATGAGTCCTCCAAGTTTAGTTTTTAGTACGTTCAACGTATGCCCCGGTTCGTGTATCAATTCTTAGTACATCACCAATCTCAATAAATAACGGAACGTTTAGAGTAAATCCTGTTTCTACCGTTGCGGGCTTGGTCGCACCGGTTGCTGTATTGCCTTTTAACCCCGGTTCGGTATTTGTGACCTCTAAATTTACATGAGGGGGTATACGAACATCCAAGATTTCAGAATCGTCAAATAATAAATCGGCATTCATACCGGCAATAAGAAAATGCTGAGCATCTCCTACAATTGAACCCATAACATTTATTTGTTCATAAGTATCATTATCCATAAAAATGAACATATCATCATCTTGATATAAGTATTGCATGGATTTTGCTTCAACTCGAATATATTCAATCCTTGCACCTGCATTGAACGTTTCATCAATTATTTTTCCAGTTTGAATATCTTTTAGCTTCGTCCGAACAAAAGCTCCACCTTTTCCGGGTTTGACATGTTGAAATTCAATAACCTTCATTCGTTTGTTTTTATGAAGAATTACTACGCCATTTCGTATATCTGCTGTTGTTGCCATATTATTCCTTCTTATTTAGCTTCTAAATTTAGCAAATGATGAGAAGAGTTCAAATTTATGAATGAATCTCTTTTTTATTTAATATAATTGATAGAATTAAGGAAAAATATATAAAAATTAGATTGAGTACTCGACTTTAAATTGTTCTACAAACTCCTTACTCCAATTCAAATCGTTTAATTTCTGAGTTTGCATAACTTCATCACGTGCATATTTCACCATATCTGCACGGGAAAGAAGTTGAGTCCATTCATTAAATTGATTTTCAGGGATATCAACCCATGATCGACATTCAATGATTTCTTTTGTAGTCATTTCTAATGTTTTTAAATAGTAACTATTTTCGATAAACTCTCTAAGGGTGTATGATAATCCTGTGTAAAATAATTTACTATCTCCATCAATTTTAAGTTTCGACAACTTTTCCATGGCAATAGTATTGGGAGGAACCGAGGAATCATATTCTTGAGTTGGAATGATGATCGGAGGAATCCGTTGTTTCCATAAATAAATCGCGCTACCCAGTAAAAGCATAAAAAGTGTTACTAATGTAATTATTCTCCAAGGAATCGGTGGAGAGACAGGAACCGGTTCTTTTACAGGGTGCAAATCCCTTGACTGTTCGTTACTTAAGACGGATTTTACATCTAATTCTAATGGATATGTACTCATCTCAAAAGCAGGCACATTATCCTTCTCAATAAATTGTACAGTATAAGGAGGAATCTCGAATTTTCCAGTGTCCCATGGGACTAATTGAAATTCAGCAATAGATTGGTTTTTGATTTGGAGAATATTTCTATCTCGTTTTTCTAATTCCAATGAATCTTGTAAATCTGGAAAGTGAATACGATATTTGTCCGAATGATTGACAGTAACCGATAACGTCACAATATCCCCAATCGTGGCTTCTGTTGTATCTAACTCTGCAATGACCGATAGTGATTTTCCATCAAAAGGTTTTTGACTATCACAACTACTTAGAATCAAACCGATAAGTACAGAAGAAAAAAGAAGAGTGGTATATATTGGACCTTTATTTCTCATCGATTTAATATCGTTTTTCACGCGTTTTAAAATATCTCATAAGAGGTTCAACATAATCATCTTTTGCTGATATAGGGATAAGATCAAATCGTATTTTTTCACATTTCTTTTTCAATTGAGTAGCATTAAGGTTCATTTGACTTTCATATGCTTTTCTATCATTTGAGGAGTTAGTATCTATCCAAAATTCTTCTTCTGTTTCGGGATCATGAATTTTGATTAATCCCATATTTGGAACAGTCATCTCTGCCGGATCATATAGTTGAATTCCTATTAGATCATGTTTGCGATTGACGATACGAAGTGTTTTCCAATAATCCTGATCTATGAAATCAGAGATTAGGAATACAACACTTCGTCGTTTCGTTACTTTTAATAAAAACTCCAATGCATTTTTAATGGACGTCCCTTGTCCTTGAGGTTTATAATATAATAGCTCTCTAACGACACGAAGCACATGAGATTTTCCTTTTTTGGGCGCAATATACTTTTCGACATCTTCGCTAAATAATATCACACCGACCTTATCGTTGTTTTTTATCGCCGAAAAACCTAATACGGATGCAATTTCCACTCCAATTTCAGTCTTGAATTTTTCAATGGATCCAAAATGACCGGATCGACTGACATCAATGACGAGATATACAGTTAACTCCCTTTCCTCTTCAAACACTTTAATAAAAGGAGATCCATTTCTAGCTGTTACATTCCAGTCAATTAAGCGAATATCATCTCCCTGTTGATACTCACGAACTTCTGAGAAAGTCATTCCGCGACCTTTAAATACAGAATGATACTCCCCACCGAATAGATCATTGACCAATCCACGTGTACGAATCTCTATCTGTTTAACTTTCTTTAAGATTTCTTTTGGGATCATAAATCAACTGATGAACCGCATAAAACCATACCGGTTCAAAATCATATTTTATTAGGGAGAAGGATCAGGGAATTTCAACCGTGTCAAATAAGCGAGTAATTATATCCTCGGAAGTTAACTCTTCAGCTTCTGCTTCATAGGTTAGTATGATTCGGTGTCTAAATACATCCGCTCCAACATATCGGACGTCTTCCGGTGTCACGTATCCTCTGCCCTGCAGAAATGCTCGTGCTTTTGAAGCTAAAATCAGATTTATACTTGCACGTGGAGAAGCACCAAATTCAATTAATCCATCAAAATCGGATAAATTGTACTCTTTCGGATTTCGTGTTGCAAACACAAGATTTAAAATATACTCTTCAACTTTCTCATCTACGTAAATATCATGAACCGTTTTCTGAGCATGAATTATTACTTCGGGTTCGATAATTGGCTTTACCTCTCCATAGGATTCTGTCCAAACAGCACGTTTTAAAATTTTCTTTTCTTCCTCTTTGGTCGGATAATCTACTTTCAATTTGAACATGAACCGGTCTATTTGAGCTTCTGGTAATGGATAGGTTCCTTCTTGCTCGATAGGATTCTGTGTTGCAAAAACAAGAAAAGGAGGATCTAAAGTAAATGAATCTTCACCAATCGTTATTTGTCTTTCCTGCATAACCTCTAACAAAGCGCTTTGGACTTTTGATGGTGCACGGTTTATTTCGTCTGCAAGAATGACATTTGCAAATATCGGACCTTTTCGTGTTTCAAAACTTCCGGTTTTTTGATTATAGATTAATGTTCCTAATAAATCCGCAGGGAGCATATCAGGCGTAAATTGGACTCTCTGGAATTTAGTATGAATCAATTGTGCAATTGTTTTTATCGTCAGAGTTTTGGCTAATCCAGGGACGCCTTCTAACAAAATATGTCCATTTGCTAATAGACTAATGAGAATTTTATCGATGAGTTCTTCTTGGCCAACAATTATTTCCTTGATTCCTTTTTTAAGGTCATCAAGAAATAATGAATCCTTGGCAATACGATTATTTATTTCGGTAATACTAAAGTCAGTCATTTTTTTATGAAGCTATCCTTTTAAGAGTAGGTATTTCGTTAATATCTCTACCTAAAAATTCCATTTCAAATCTTACAGACGGGGTTAATTCATGTTTAGGATACGTATCTAAAAATACTTGATATTCTTTCCGTGCGCTTTCGAATTGATTTAAATAATTTGCATAAATATAGGCGATCATAAACTGTGCATGTGGTTCTTGAGATGAACCGGGGAAATTCACAATCACCAGTCTATATGCTTGTATTGCCATTTCAAAAACACTTAAATCATTATTGTAAATATCTCCAATAAGATATTGGGCCTTTGGAGCCAAGTCACTGGATGAAAAATGCTCAGTTAAAATCTGAAGGATATGAATAGCTTCTTTCATATTTTTTCCATCACGTTCAACTTCTGCTTTATTCATAAGCCATTGAGGGAAATTATAAATTTCAAGTTTGGCTTTTTCCCCAAATTCTGTATGCTCATAGTTATAAGCAACTTTCTGCAGTTCTTTATAACCAGCGGAATATTCATTCAGAAAATTCAAATGCACTTGTGCTAATTGATAATTGGCTTGTGCGGCGATTGGGTCTAATAAAAGATCTTTATCTTCCTCGACAATTCTAGAAAATATCTGAATAGCTTCGGAATAGTTACCTTCATTGGTTTTTTCCACTCCCAATTCAAATTGCTGTTCGAGAGATTTACTGCATCCTGACAATACAAGTGCAACAGTTATCATTATCATCAAATATTTGTTCATGATCTCAGTTTTGTTAATTAAAAAAAGTAGTGAAATTTATGTGAAGCTAAACAGTTCTTCCAAGCAATAACTCGAGGATTATTTCTTGTCAAATCTGCTTACTGTGCTAATACAAAATAATTTGTATTTTGTTCCCCTTCCTAAAAAATATATTGAACGCCCAATTGGATTTTCCAGGATGAGAGTTCTTCAGGAGATTTTTCCAAAGGATATGCAAAATCAGCACGGAATGGTAGAATTGGAGTTCTTAAAGCAATCCCAAATCCCGCATTCCATTGTAATTCTTGATCAGAAATCGGTGTGCTAATATCAGAAAGCTGACCTCCATCTACGAATAGTTCTCCTCCCAAAAGCCAAAACAGAGGAAATCTCATCTCTACATTTGTCAACAATCTCTGCACATCCCCTTCGGGATTCCCATCTTCATCTGTTCGGAATCGTAACATATCCCAACCACGCATACTTGAACTTCCACCTAAATAATATTTGTCATAAAGACCCACCTCATCCGACTCATCCCATCCAAAGATCAAACCATATTTTACTCGACTGGCTAGAATGATCTCCTTCCATATTGGGATGTACGTTTGAATACCCATATCTGTTTTAATAAAACTTCGATTTCCACCTAAAATTCCCCCTACATTTTTTCCTTCGGCTGTCAAAACAATCCCTTTTTGTGGATATAATGGATTATCTGTCCAATCTAATCTATTAATTACTTGTATTGATCGTTGCTGAATGTTTTCACTTAATCCTTCCGGTTCGACAAATTTTTCCCATTGCATTCTTAGTTCGATATAAGATCGTTCATTGAACTTTTTTATAGTTGAAAAATTCAAACCAAACCGCATAACTCTCGGATCATCTTTTTGCACATAATGTTTAAAAGTCTCATAAAAAACAGAAAACTGAGTGGGTAACCGATGTTTTAAAAACCATTGATTTGCAAACCCCATCTGCGCTTCCATTTTCGGATAAATATAATCTTCAGCTGGAATACCATATGCTTTCATCTTTGTGGAAAAACTGGTTGTAGTTTTTAATAAACTTCGGTTTTTCCATCCCAACTCAATACCAAAACCCGGTAACGGTTCTGCCCCTTCATAATACTCGATCGGATAATAACCGCCCTCTGATATAAATTCACTCGGTTTAAATAAATGTACTTCAATATTGATTGTCACCGATGAATCATTGTGACTTACAGGAACCGGAGTCAAACTGGCGTAAGAAAAAACACCATTTTCCAGTAAATATCGCTGAGTTAAGTCCATATCATCTTTATTGTAAAGGTCACCACTGTTGAACATGATCTCACGTTCAACAATATCGGTTCCCAGATCAGCGGTTCCATCAATAGTATAATCTTGAATAAATACATTAGGACCTTCATGAATTTTAATCAAAACCTCAACTGAATCATTTATAGCATCTAATATTTGAAATGATGAAAATAATTTCCCATGCCGGTGATATTCAGCCTGAAGTTTTGGAAGATTCATATTCGCCGTTACGGGGTCGTACGGTTTATTGGCGTGGACCCCTAAAATAGATTGGATTGTTTTTTGCTTTACCTGTACATTTCCTAAAATCTGAACATCTCTGACAAAAAATTGATTTCCTTCATTTATCAATAGAAATATTTCAACTCTATCGTTTTTCTTAGAAATTGAATCTTTTACTGTGACATTTAGGTAGCCTTTTGATATATAGAGATTCTTAACACTAATTGCGTCCAATCGGAACTTTCTGTGATCAAACTCTATTTTTCTTGAAAACAGACTGGGGTTTTTTGTCCTGAGAGTTGATAAAATATTTCTCTCGGAGATAGTTTTTTCTCCGTAAATATGTATGGATTCAACGTAGAGTTTTTTACCGGGGAGGGCCAGTAAAAGGATGGGGAGCGCTAAAATAGCGATAAGTCGTTTTTGCATTATCTCGTGATTATAGTATCTAATAAGCTAAGAAAAGTACACAGAGGAAACAATAAAATCGAAATGGTATATAAACTAAATATTTTCGATTAGCAGACAATCAATAGGCATACCGAAGTCGATACTTAGCATGAACATTTCCATGCTCATCAATGTTTCCGATGATAGAAAAATATCGATTCACTTTATATTCCATCCCAACCGCATGACTCGGATTGGTTAGGGAAAATGATCTCTTATACGCATAATTTAATGACACATTATCTGACAATCCGGCTTTAATAGTGAACTCTTCTCCGTTCGACGGATTAATTAAGTTCCCGGCTCCAGCAATGCTGATGTCGTCCAAAATCTCAAGGTTGTCCAGTCCGCTAATTTGTAACAACTTTCTGTTTAATTGCTGTTCAATCCAACTTTCAATTTTAGCGACTGCTTGAGTGCCAAAACCCGTAGATGAAAATTCTTGATCTTCAAATCGTTTTCCCCATGTCAATAACTCTAAAATATCACTTTGAGAAAAACCACTTTCAGAAACAAGAATTAGTTTTGGATTATCTAAAGGACCAATAAATGAAATCTCAATTCGTTCATCATCAATATTTGTATAGGCCGAAATATCTAAATACGGATTAAATCCTTTTCCTCCAAAAGACAAAAATCCCTGCGTGATGTTGAATATATTACTCGAATAATAGAACTTACCTTCCTTTGTAAAAGCTTCTCCCAAAAAATCAGCAGGTGCATTACCTGTCTGAGAGATACTGATTTCACCACCAAAAGTTGCATCAATCTGATTGTTCAATAGAGTAAAGTCTCCATCCAGTGGAAATTTAACCTGATAATCCATAACAATTGCATTATCAGATTTTGACGTTCCTCCAACAGATGATTCAATAAATTCTTTGTACATTTCTACATTGATAATAGGTAGATTGCCTTCAATGGTAATTGTATCTCTCCCGGTGATTGTCAGATCAGCATCAACATTTCCACTCAGATCTTCAGAAATGGCGGAGAAATATAAATTGTTGCCCTCAACATTTAAATCATATTTAGGTCGAAAAAAGCGTGACATATCTATCTGACCTGAAACCTCTAAGTTGTTCTTGTCTTTTTTATTTGAACTCATCAACCCTTCAAATTCAGAAATGGTTAATTGATTATTTTCCCACGTACCTTCACCATATATTTTTCTGATAGGATCTTCAATTAAATTTGAATAAAGAGTTCCATTCTTTATAATGACAGAACCATCTCGAATTAAATTTTTCCATGTTCCATAGATTTGCAATACAATATCAAAATCTGCATCCAATGAATCTATGATTGAAATATAAGGACTCATAAACCACAGATTATCACCTTCCCCTCTAACATCGACTTGCACAGGATTCTTCAGGTTTGCTCGACCAAATCGTTCAGAACCAATATTATAGTCTACGGGCAAAGATGCTGATCCTGATAAATGTTTTTCACCAAAGTCAGATGAAAAAGATGTAAAATTTAGAAAGGTTCCATCATAATTTCCTTCACCTTCAACAAATCCCAATGGAATTCTATCAAACACTGCATCGTCTATATCAACATCGAAGTAGAATTTCGTTTGTGTTTCATTTCCATGTAAATTGTATTCACCTGAAATCTGTCCTCCAAGGGTAAACCAGTCCGGAATAAATTGAGTTAATACTTTAATATTTAAGTTATGGAATGAAGATTCCAGATTAAATGGAATAGATACTTTAGATTGTTCCAAAGGGATCATTCCTGAGAGTCGTGCTCCCGTTAAACCACGATTAGTTAAACTGATCTCTTCGATACTGAGGATACCGTCATGAATAAAAAAGGACAAAACCATATCATCAAACGGTTGGTTTGCAAATTCTCCTTCTTTTACAGTCAAATCTACGGAGATGTCCATGGAGTTTTTTGTTTTTTTAAGTGAACATTCGCCAAAGGCAGTTCCATTTAATTTCATTCTGTCATCTTTTGTAACATATGAAACTATATTGGCGTCTATATTTGATAATTTTATGAGTGCATCAATTTCTTTCTCTTTAGTAAAGTATCCTTCTGCGATTCCATCATCAACATGTAAAACAAAAGGTTTTACGGAAATTTTATCTTTGTTATAATCAATCAAAATTGGTTTTGGGTTAATCAAATAATGTTTATCATACATTAACTGTATTCGATCTATTATAACTTGATTTTCTTTGGTTAACTTTCCTGAAAGCTGAACAAAATTATCCCCAGAGAAAATATGGAGATTTTCAAGTTCAATTTTATCAGGATAAAAAACCGCATCTACTGTTCCGTTATCCAATTGGTATAAATCATCACCACGTTTCCAGACTCCTTCGTTAAACTGGAGTATTGCGTATCCATCTTTTACATCAAACCCATTATCAACACTTAAATTGAGAGAAGCAGAACTAAGATAAAAATCTTTATAGACAATATCTTCACACTGGACATTTCCACGAATATTCGGTTGATTTATAGCTCCGGAAACATTTAATGCTCCGGTTGCAGTTCCTTGTTCTAATGTATCAGCCCAAAAATTATTGATCAGAAATACATCTGCATTATTCAGATCTAATTGTAAATCGAGGAAATCTTCTTGAAGATCAACTTTTCCATCAACATTTATCGAACTGGGGCCGATAGCAATAAACAGTGGATCTATGAAAGTTAAAGCACTGTCAAAATAGGCAATCGAACCTGATAAAGAGATCGCATCTTTAGAATACAGTTTAGATTCTGAAACTTCCATGGTTAATGTGATATCTGATAATTGTCCTTTTTCAGTAAACCCGTCAAATAATAATACCCCATTCAAATTTGTTTTTCGCTGATTTACTAACCATTGACTAATATCAAAACTGGACAACTGTGTTCTGCTGGAAATCCTTCCAGAATACTCCATCAAACCTGTAATCATTAATTCTTCAAACTCATCCTTCAAACTCAAATGATCAAGTAATAAGTGGTCATTATATATATAGAGTAGAAAATCACCCTCCATATCAAGCCCTAATTCATTTTCTATGTCTATGTTTCCTTTGAAGGATTCAAAATCGGTTTCAATTGAAACATCTCCGGATATGTTTGAAAATTTAGGTTTTAGAGGTATTTTAGCATAAAGATATTCCGGAAGTACATATTCAGTAAAATTGAAATCTCCGGATAATTGTTTTTCATCAGCATACGTATAAATCAGCTCTCCTTTAAAAGGGACATTCGTGAAGTTTCCATGAAGTGAGACCGTTCTCACTGATGTTGAATCGATGAAAATATTAGTCTTGTTAATTTGTAGTGAGACCAATGAATCTGCATCGACAATATTCAAATCTGAAATCTTTAGTTTTAACTCTCGATCATTCTTTTCAATTGATCCGATAAAGTTTGTATGAGCAATATGAATAGAATCACCAATAGGAAGAGAGATGCTCCCCGAAAGATTTATTTGCTCTATTTGAATCGGAAAATCGAATTTATTTTTTTGTTCTACCTTTGGGTTAACATTTTTAACTTCGTTTACAATGATCTCGTAATCTTGGATCTTTATAGATTCTAATTTTGGATCTCCAATTAAAGTGGACCAAATACCCAAATCAATGTCAATAAAAGGAAGGAATACTTCAACCTTATCATCTTGTTTTAAGATGACATCCGTGGCAGTTACATTATATAGAAAATGACCACTTAATTGACCAATAGATATTTGCCATTCGCTTTTGTTCAATACATGATCATTTATATGTATTTCTATCTTCTCTTTCCAAATGGAAGAATTCATTAGCATTACTCCCCCAACAATGAGAAGGAGAATTACGGTCAAACAGACTTTAATTATACGTTTCATGCCAAAAACAATGATCAATAATGCATAGAACTTACATGTAGTGAGTCCCAAAACCAAAAAAAGCGTTCATAGAACGCTTTTTTTGGTTTCAATTCGGTTTTTAGTCAACTACTTCAAAATCAGCATCTTCTATTTCATCACCATCTTTTTTAGAAGTAGATTTCGGTTCAGAAGATTGTTGAGGTTCACCTTCTGTTTTTGCAGACTCGTACATTTTTGAAGCAACAGCATTCCAAGCAGCATTCAATGCGTCCATATTTGTTTGAATTTCCTCGACATTTGTGCCCTCGAGCGATTTTTTCAATTTTTCAACCGCACTGTTAATTGGTGCTTTATCTTCATCTGAGAGTTTATCATCATTCTCTTTCAGATTTTTTTCTGTTTGATAAACTAAATGTTCCGCTTGGTTTCTCACCTCTACTGCTTGCCGTTTTTCTTTATCTTCAGATTCATGTTTCTTGGCGTCGTTGACCATTTTTTCAACTTCTTGATCTGACAATCCAGTGGAAGCTTCAATACGGATACTTTGTTCTTTTCCAGTTGCTTTATCTTTTGCGCTTACGTTTAAGATACCATTTGCATCGATATCAAATGTAACCTCAACCTGAGGGATACCTCTAGGTGCAGGAGGAATACCGTCCAAATGAAAACGTCCTATGGTTTTATTATCCATTGCCATTTCGCGTTCACCTTGTAATACATGTATCTCAACCGTAGTCTGGTTATCTGCAGCTGTACTGAAAACCTGAGATTTACGCGTTGGAACCGTTGTGTTCCTTTCAATCAATTTTGTACTAACATTTCCGAGTGTCTCAATTCCAAGAGATAAAGGAGTTACATCCAATAAGAGGATATCATCAACTTCACCTGCTAAAACTCCACCTTGAATTGCTGCACCAACCGCAACAACTTCGTCCGGGTTAACACTTCGATTCGGTTCTTTTCCAAAAATAGATTTAACTTTGTCTTGAATTGCTGGAATCCTTGTTGATCCTCCAACCAAGATCACTTCATTAATTTCAGAAGCGGATAAACCAGCATCTTTAATTGCTTTTTTACACGGATCAACAACTCGGTTAATCAGATCGCTTACCAATTCTTCAAATTTAGCTCGACTTAACGTGAGATTTAAGTGTTTAGGACCAGAAGCATCAGCTGTAATAAACGGTAAATTTATATCCGTTTGTTTGGAACTGGATAATTCTTGTTTTGCAGATTCTGCCGCATCTTTCAACCGTTGCAATGCCATCGGGTCTTTTTTTAGGTCTACGCCATCACTTTTTAGGAACTCAGCCGCAATCCAATCAATAACTTTTTGATCGAAATCGTCACCACCAAGATGTGTATCACCATTAGTTGATTTCACTTCAAAGACACCATCACCTAATTCAAGAATGGAAATGTCAAAAGTTCCACCACCCAAATCAAACACAGCAATTTTTTCATCGTGTTTTTTATCCATACCATATGCAAGCGATGCAGCTGTTGGTTCATTGATAATTCGACGAACATTTAATCCGGCGATTTTTCCTGCGTCTTTTGTAGCCTGACGCTGTGAATCATTAAAATAGGCAGGAACAGTAATCACTGCGTCTGTCACAGTTGTTCCTAAATGCTCTTCGGCAGTTTGTTTTAATTTTTGCAAAACCATTGCACCAATCTCCGGTGGAGTATATTCTTTTCCTCCCGCTTTTACAAGGACTGCACCACCTTTTGATTTCCCAACCTCATAAGGAACTTCATTGATCTCGTTACCAACTTCATTACGCAACCTTCCCATAAATCTTTTAATAGAGGATACTGTGTTTTGTGGATTTGTAACGGCCTGTCTTTTAGCAGGCTGACCAACTAAACGTTCTTCATTTTTTGTAAAACCAACAACGGATGGTGTTGTTCTACCTCCTTCGGGATTAGTAATAACTGTAGGTTCTCCACCTTCTAGTACGGCGACACAAGAGTTTGTAGTTCCTAAGTCAATTCCAATAATTTTTCCCATTTTCTCTCTCCTTTTTGGTAAAATAATATTTTTCAATATTTAATAAACAAAAAACATGCCATATGAATATGCAAGCCTATATGGCAGTCTATTGTATTATTAAGCGCCACAATGGCAGTGTGGGTCTTTTGTAATGAAATTCGGATTATAGTCTACTATAAACTATGGAATGGATCTAAACCGTTGAACGATTCAATTCACCATCATCCAAGACAAACTTTCGATTTCCTAAGGATGCTACGTTAGGATCATGTGTAGTAATAATTAAAGCTTGTTGAAAATCGTGACTGATCTTCTGAAAAAGATCTAACAGTTTCTTTGCATTGTTTTGGTCAAGGTTTCCAGTTGGTTCATCAGCTAATATCAAACTTGGTGAATTAATTAATGCACGCAACACCGCTACTCTTAAACGCTCTCCCCCTGATAATTGAGAGGGATAATGATCCATTCGATCAGTTAAACCCATATATTGAAACAGTTCATCCACCTTTGACTTTGATTCAGTGGATGTTCTTGATATCTGCGAGGGAATCAATACATTTTCGACTGCAGTAAACTCCGGTAATAAATGGTGAAACTGAAATACAAATCCGATATGCTTATTTCGTAGCTCTGATAATTGGCTATCATCTAATTTTGTTGTATCTACTCCACCAATTTGAATTGAACCAGAGTCCGGTAAATCTAATGTACCTAAAATATTCAATAAAGTGGATTTCCCTGAGCCGGAAGGACCCATTATCGCTACAATTTCCCCTTTATCAACATCAATGTCAATTTTTTTAAGAACTGATAATTCTCTCGATCCATTACGGAAGGATTTTGTAATCTGTTTTGCGGATAAAATCATTTATCTATATGCACTGCTTCTTTTGGTTGGATCAATACAGCACGATTCGCAGCCAACCATGATGATAAACTTATGACAAGAAGTGTAATGACTGGTACAATTATTATGTCTTGTAATGTGATTATCATTGGAAGCGAATCCATAAAATAAATATCTTCCGGCAGAGGAAGAATATCAAAGTAATACTGTGTCAATATGATTAGTATACTTAAAGATATACCAATAAACATCCCTATTCCACCAATCATCAACCCCTGTTTCATAATGATGGATCGGATCGATGGTGTGGTAGCACCAACCGTTCTCAAAATTCCAATCTGTTTTATTTTTTGCACGGTGATCAGCACTAACGTAGATGTCAGGTTAAATGAAGCCACAAGGATAATCAAACTTAATACAGCGATCGCTCCCAATCTTTCCATTCTCATTGCTTGAAATAAACTCTCATGGATTTTATCCCAACTTGTTATTTTTAAAGATTGATATTTATTCTGTAAATCATTATTTATATTTGTAAAAATATATTCATCAGTTAGTCTCAGGTCTAAACCATCAATGTTTTTATTTTTATTAAACAGCGTATTTCCGGTTTCTATTGGGATAAACACCAATTTATCATCATAATCCAAAACGTTTACATTAAATATCCCTGCTACGACTCCTTTTATCCGTCTAGGTAAACCAAATCTAGAAAGTTGATCAACCGGATTGACAAGCATTACATCATCACCGATTTCTAACCCTAATCTATCAGCAACAAGTCGTCCTAACACTATTTGAGGATAGTCTGTTTGTATTAATTCTTGTTTCAGGTTCAACTGATAAAAAGTTGATATCTCCTCCATCTTAACGGCTTTTAAAGTAACCAGTCTTGATTCATTTCTTGATGATTGAATCATGCCCTTTTTCTCAATATAAGGCATGATTTTCGCCGAAGAATATTTTGATGATAAATATGATTCACAGTTATTTAGCACGTCCGATTCGCCTTTTAATCGAAGATCTCCTTCTAAACCTCTTATTTTGTCATTAACCCGTTGTTCAAATCCATTCAAAACGGCAATAGACAATATTAGAGAAAAACTTCCTACGGACATTCCAATAATAGCAACCCAACCGGTAAATTTGCTGGTGCTAAAACCTTTACCTCCCAATAAAAATCGTTTTGCGATGTATGTTGTGAATTTCATTATCTTAACGATGAGCTATTCATATTGTAAGGCTTTAGCCGGTGAAATATTTCTGGCACTAACCGATGGCCAAAGTGATGCGAGTATTGCTACTATAAAACCTATGAATCCAATCAGTGTAATGACTCCCCAATTTATTGCCATTGGTATTTGATCCATGAAATACACATCCTCAGGGATCCCGATTAACTGATATTTAATCTGCAAATAGATAAGAATCAGGGAGGTTGTCACTCCAAAGAATGCACCACCTAAACCAATAATTGCTCCTTCGAGAATGAATATTTTCCGAATCATATTTTTTGTAAATCCCAATGAAATCAACGTTCCGATCTCACGTGTTTTTTCCGTGATGATCATCGCCATTGCAGAAATGATATTCACAACTCCCACAAAAGCGATCATTCCAAAAATAATCAGGATTGGCCAACGCTGAACTCGAATCCATTCAAACAGAACTCTGTGTTTGTCTTTCGAGGATAAGACATACCAGGGATAATTAAGTTTGGACTCTATTGTTTGTACTGATTGTACTGATTGATTCACATCATCAAACCAAAGCATTTTACCTGTGATCAATCCCTCCATTCCAAATAAGTTTTGAGCATCTGCCAGTGGCATATAAACCACAGACTTATCATATTCCAACAGTCCTGAATGAAATAAACCGATAATCCGCAGTGGTTTGATTCGCATACTATTCGAAATGACTGAAACGGACGCAAGATCAAAGAGAGCTATATTATCCCCCACCCTTATATTATATTCATCCGCAAGGCGTTTTCCAATAATAATAGTCCCGTTCTCCAAGGATTTCTCACCTTCAACGATTATGTCAAATAGTGCAAATCTCTGACCGTTGGTTTCTATTCCTTCCACAATGACACCTTCTGCGTTTTTTCCTTTTCTCAGTATAGCGGGTTTCTGTATATATGAAATTGATGAGCTGGTCGAGATATCCGATAGTACCGTATCGATTTCTGAATTGTACGGAATCGGTCGATCCATAAAATTCTGTAGACGAGCATGTCCATCAAATCCGGCTATTTTTTCGGAAATTGTTGTTTCAAAACCTTCAAGAATACTGAGGGTAATAATTAAGGATGCTAATCCTATTCCCAACCCAATTAAAGCCAATATTCCAACAAATGTCGAGAAACTTCCTTTTTGAGGAGAACGAAGATGTCTATATGAAATAACTCGAAGTATACCCATTATCGGTATGATATTATTTATTCAATCGAATTATTCCTCAACAGTCTTCATTGCCGGGAATAATAACACATCTTTGATCCATCTATTTTCAGTCAGTAACATTACTAGTCGGTCCACACCAATTCCCACACCACCCGTTGGTGGCATTCCATATTCAACTGCTTGAAGGAAATTCTCATCGATCGGCTGTGCTTCTTCATCACCCTTTTGACGGAGTACCGCTTGTGCTTCCAACCGTTGACGTTGATCTATGGGATCGTTTAACTCTGTAAACGAATTTGCAAACTCTGCAGCACCAATAAACAATTCAAATCGTTCAACGATATTTTCATCTCCACCTCGATGTTTTTTCGCCAATGGGGAAATCGCTTTGGGATAATCAATGATAAATGTAGGTTGAATCAAATTAGGTTCAACTAACCTTCTCATTATTTCATCCAAAATTTGTCCATAGTTAGCATCGTCTGAAATTTCAATATTCTTTGTTTTACAAATCGATCTTAATTCCGGAATATCTGCCTTAGAAACATCTTGCCCCAAAGCTTCTTTCAGCAAATCAAAAAACGGTTTCCGCTGAAAAGGTTTTGAGAGATCAATTTCCATATCACCCCAACTTTTTTGAAGTGATCCAATGGAAGATGCAGCATGACGAAACATCTCTTCAACAAAATCCATCATAACAAAATAATCTGCATAGGCTTGATAAAACTCAAGCATGGTAAACTCAGGATTATGATTTCTATCCATCCCTTCATTACGGAAATCTTTGGCTAATTCGTATACTTTATCAAACCCACCAATGATGAGTCTTTTTAAATACAATTCATCCGCAATTCTGAGATATAATTTTTGATCTAATGTATTGTGATGCGTTGTAAACGGTCTGGCGTTGGCACCACCGTATAATGGTTGCAATACCGGCGTTTCTACTTCTAAAAATCCTTTGATATCTAAAAATTCACGTAACGCAGAAATGATCTTTCCACGATCTCGAAATGTCTGACGTATTTCCGGGTTAACCGCTAAATCAAGGTGCCGATTTCTGTATCGTTGTTCTTTATCAGAAAACGCATCGAAGACATGGTCGTCTTTCTCTTTAACGATCGGAAGAGGACGAATACTTTTTGAAAGAATCGTCACCGTATCTGCATGAACGGATATTTCTTCAGTTCGCGTCTTAAAAACATATCCTTTTACACCGATAAAATCTCCTATATCTAATAGCTTGAAATTATCGTAATCATCTGTTCCGACATCGTCTCTGCGGACATAGGATTGTATTTTTCCATGACTATCTTGAATATGACAAAAAGCTGCTTTCCCCATCTTTCGCATGGACATAATTCTTCCGGCGATCGTTACCGTTTTTTTCTCATATTTTTCATAGTCGTTATGAATCTCATCACTATAATTTGTAACTCGAAATGAATGTGGATAAGGATTTATTCCATTTTCACGAAGTTTTTGTAGTTTCTCTAATCGGAAATTAATTATTTGATTTAATGAGCGTTGGTCTTCTGACATAATGTAGTTCTTGTTCCTGATTTCCTATTTAATACTTGTTATACTTTTGTTCCTATTTGCTGGATCAAAAATGCACGAATAAACGAATCGATCTGTCCATCCATGACCGCTTGAACATTTCCAGTCTCTTCTTTTGTACGATGATCCTTGACTAAGTTATATGGATGAAAGACATAAGATCGGATTTGACTTCCCCAACCGATATCCATTTTTTGGTCTTCTAATTCCTTAGTTGCTTCTTTTTCTTTTTCTAATTCAATTTGATATAATCGAGCCTTTAGTACTTTCATGGCTTGAGCTTTATTTTTGTGCTGGGATCTTTCATTCTGACACTGGACGACAACTCCTGTGGGGATATGTGTAATCCGAATGGCAGAATCGGTTTTATTGACATGCTGTCCTCCGGCACCACTTGCTCTGTATGTATCAATACGTAAATCGCTCGAGTCGATCTCAATGTCTATTTCATCATCTGTAGATGGATATACAAACACTGAAGCAAAAGATGTATGCCTTCTGCTATTTGCATCAAAAGGTGATATTCTCACCAATCGATGAACCCCAGCTTCAGCTTTAAGTAATCCATAAGCGAAATCACCTTTTATCTCTATTGTAACATCTTTGATCCCTGCTTCATCTCCGGGTTGATAATCAAGCAGAGTCATTTTAAAATCTTTTTGTTCAATCCATCTGGAATACAACCGAAATAACATATTTGCCCAATCTTGACTCTCAGTTCCTCCCGCTCCGGGATGAATGGTCAAAATCGCATTTTCAATATCATTTTCCTCTCCAAGCATCAACTGGAGTTCTAAATCTTCCACAATTTTCTTGTATTCATTGAACTCCGTTAACACTTCTTTTGGAGTCGATTCTCCGGCTTCAGCAAATTCCAACAAGATTTCGACATCACCGTGTCTAATCTCTATGTTTTCCCATAATTGAATCTCTTTTTCTATAACCGATGTCTTTTTTAAAATGGAAGTGGCTTTGGAATTGTCATTCCAAAAGTCGGTGGATAAGGCTTTTTTCCTTAATGTTGCTAACTCACTTTTCTTTGAATCTAAGTCAAAGATACCTCCGCAACTCATGGTGTTTGGATTCCGTTGCTTTAAATTGCTCTTGTATTTCAGAAATTTGCATAGAAAAATTTACGACGGAAAGTTGACGTAACGAAAGTTTGATTCAATAGACATTATTCAATAAATATATTCCAAATAAACAGAAGGATAAATCTAATGCATTAATTTGAGACCGTACATAATCGTAATGCCCAAAAGAATAAATCCAAGTTGTTTGAAAGATTTCTTAAGATTTGTCTGGTGATGCAGTTCCGGAATGAGATCTGATCCTGCAATATAAATAAAACCACCGGCAGTTATTGGTAGCAACGCATCAATAAATTGATGAGAATATTCACCTATAATCAAACTAATTCCGGCTCCAGCAAACGAAGTAAGAGATATTAAAAAATTAAAAAGCAGTGCTCGTTTTACAGATAGTCCTCCATGAACCAATACACCAAAATCTCCTATTTCTTGCGGAAGTTCATGCATCAAAACCGCAACTGATGTGGCTACTCCCATCGGAATACTCACTTGAAAAGATACTCCAATGATCAGACCATCAATCAGGTTATGCATTGCATCTCCAACTAAATTCATAGGGACTAAATGTTGGTGGTGACTTTCACATTCTATATCGTGACAATGACGCCAGCGAACAAATTTTTCCAAAATAAAAAAGATTAAAATACCAATAAGAATATGAAGAGATGAAAATACGATTGATTCACCATGTGTAAAAATCTCAGGTAAAAGATGAATAAAGGCCCCTCCGAATAAACTTCCTACTGCGAAGCTTACCATATAATGTATAATTTTTGATAACGTCTTTTTATTGAGAGATAAAGTCAGAGCACCCGTAAAAGACAATAAACTGATAATAAAAATGCTTACAAATGTATAAATCCAAATTGTCATATTACTTGGAAATTAGCTCTCTTATATTCGTTTTTTGATATATTCATTCATCATTCCTAATTATGATATGCGAGGAAGTTATAAACTATCAGATACTTAAAGGAAATAAAAAAGAATTCACAATTATATCTAACTGATCAGATATCAACACATGTTTGATTTAAAGTTCTTTCTCTATTTAAGTAAAACTATTTTCTTAGTTTGAGTATATTCACCGGCTTTAATTGTGTATAGATATACCCCCGCGGACACTGAAAGTCCATTGTCGTTGGTTGCATCCCATTGGATAGTCTTTTGACCTTCAGATTGGTTTTCATTTACAAGACTCTTCACTTTCCGTCCTGTTAAATCATAGATAGAGAGATCTACAAATTCTTCTCTGGGAAGATCATAGCTGATCTGTGTAGTCGGATTAAACGGGTTTGGGTATGCGTCTTTTAAATTAAACTTTTCTGGAATTAATAAATTATCAGTTGAGGTGCTTGTTTGGATAAAATTGAGTTGTTCAATATTATAACCAGCTTGAACTGTCACAAGTCGCAAATGTTGTTCCTCATCAGAAATAGGGATGTTTGGGAATGAGATTGTTTCCCATTCTGACCATCCTCCGGTATTAGGAACAGAAGCGACTCCTGAAACATTCACACCGTTAAGCGTGATAAAGAAAATACCACCGCCAACCGCACTAGCAACACGGCAATCTAACTGATAAACACCTGGTTCTACATTTTGAATTGTATAGCCTATCCACTCTCCAACATCTGTCCATCCTACATTATAAGGTAATCCATTTTCATCACCATTTCTTTCGATATCTACACCATCATTTCTAAATGTCCATCCACAGTTATACCCACCACCACCTGTGTTCATAAAATCCGCATCATTATAGGCAACGTTTCTTGCACCAATATCATAATCCACCGCTGCAATAACTCCAGGGATATAATGTTGTTTAACCGGCACAGGATACTGACCAAAACCAGGATCCATCAATGAAGGAATCACTCCGGGACGTAGTTCACAATTTTCTATCCTTAAATTGTTAGCCATTCCAAATAATGCGGCTTGAGCATACATACTGGATGGTTGAGGTGCGGTCTCATTCCAATAATCTAATATATCTTGATATTGAGGATTAATAATCGCTGATAACGGGCTTGTAATCTTATCCAATTTTTTATGAGTCCACCAACACCACCCAATATTATTCTCTTCCAATAACTGAACGACTTCATAAAACCAGTGATTTGAGTTCTCCCCTGATTCACCCATCCATAAGGGGACATTGTGTGTATTACTCATACTCAGCAAATATTGAATAGTACCAATTGTAACATCGTTCCAATACTTGTGAAATGAATAAGACATATTATCATCCCATGGAGGAGTCAAAGAAGTGAAATCGGTTGCCCACCAGTTTCCTTCGATAAATAGGATATGATTTTGGTCTACTTCTCTTATCGCATTTGTAATATCAATATATAAGTTTCGCAGGTCTACAGCACTTATCCCATCCGGTAAAACCGGTTCATTTATCAGATCATATCCACCAATTAAGGTTTCATCAGCATAGTATGTTGCAATGTCTCCCCAAATTTCGACCGTGTGTTCTTTGTAGTCATCTTCTAACCACAATCTAGCTGTGCCATCACTATCGCTAATCTCACCGGCATTTTGTCCTCCCGGTGCGCAATGCATATCCAATATGATGTATATATTATGGGGTCTACACCAAGAAAGAAGCGAGTCTACTACTTCATATCCAAATGGATTTAACTCTCCGGGAGACTCGGAAAATTGCTTATAATGAAATGGTATCCGAATGGAATTAAACCCCCATTCCGCAATTTGGTTTATATCAGCTTGTGCTACGTAATTTGTGTGATATACATCCCAAAATTCTTCAGCAAGAGTTGGCCCGATCAGCGCTTCAATTTTATTTTCAATCTCAGTTGGTGATCCATAACCGGGGATATTCAACATATAACCTTCCGGGACTAACCATCCTCCAAGTCCAAGTCCTTTTAACAGAATGGGAGTATTTGTTCCGTCTACAATTTCACCATCCTCTACATGGATAAATCCTTGAGCAAATACTAAGTTAACCAGTAAAATCGAACTGACTACAAATCGAATACTTAGAATCTTCTTCATAATTAAAAAATCTATTCCTGTTTAGACAGGATGATATTACTTCAGAAATACCATCTTTTTTGTATCTACAAAGTCACCTGCTTTGATTGTGTATAAATATACTCCTGCAGATACTGGTAACCCATAATCATTGGTTGAATCCCATCGGACTAATCTTCGTCCGGTTTGTTGTTTTTCATTTACAAGTTCTTTTATTTTCTGTCCCATTAAATCATAGATTGTAATAGTAACAAATTCATCTTGAGGAAGGTCATATTGAATTTGTGTCGATGGATTGAATGGATTTGGGAAATTTTGATTTAGAAAAAATGTGTTTGGTATAATTTCGGTATCTGAGGATAATTGTGAAGATAATTGATACACTCTAACATAATCTACCTCTAATCTTACTGGGAAGATACTATCATCAATCCCCTGTTGACCGCCCCATGTTCCTCCTATTGCAATGTTCAGGATAAGATGAAAACGCTGGTCAAATGGCCATGTAGAATAACCGCTTTGGTTATTGTTGTATGTGAAATAATGCATGTCATCTACATACCATTTGAGATAGTTTTCATCCCACTCTAAAATATAATTACGATAATCTGTTGACGCATTATAGACATAAATAAGTCCTCCGGGAGGTGGTGAACCATTCCACCAGTTGTATGTTTCAGTATGGGCTGTTCCATGAACTATATTTTGTTCAAAACCAACGTGCTCCATAATATCCATTTCACCACTATATGGCCACCCTCCATAAACATTATCCGTCGGAAGCATCCAAATTGCCGGCCATGTTCCGACACCTGTAGGTAGTTTCGCTCTAACTTCTATCCTTCCGTAAGTCCAGTCACCTTTATTTTTTGTTACCATTCTAGCTGACGTATAATTTGAACTTCCGTAATTCTGTAGAAGAGCTTGGATAACCAGTTTACCATCCTCAATAAAGGAGTTGTTTGAATTGCTTGTGTAGTATTGTTGTTCGTTATTCCCCCAACCCCAATCACCGGTTCCAATATCATAACTCCAGTTGGATAAATCTATATTCGTAGAGTCAAACTCATCATTCCAAACTAGGATCCATTCTGGATCGAATAATTCATCATCAAGTTCTCCATTAGGATTTGCTAACAGAAAGTAAATTGGTAATAAGGTAAATGTAATTATTGCGTGTTTCATATTTTTAGTAATTTTATCTTATTCACAAATTAGACATGAACTAAAACAAACTGCAGGAAGCGTCGTATCTGACTCCCCGATTGTTGTAAACCGGTTATTGTATCCATCACCTCCGCATTCGTTGGGGACTGATTCCCATCCTCCATTCCACGAGTATGGAAAATGTCCATTTCGATATTTATAAGAGTAGCTTGAGTTTGGAGGAAGAGTAAGTGTCGTCTCCCATATGGTTGTTTCAGGGATATGACTCATCGCTAATCCGCTGGGTTGTCCGGAACTGATATTTCCACCGGAGAGCCATACGCCAGTTCCGTTGACCATCTCATTTTTCATATCCACCTGAAAAGTGACCTGTACTGTTTCATTTGATTCATTTCTTTCATATACTCTAACATAGTCTACTTCCATTTCCATTGGAAACGCATTGGGATCAATTCCCTGCACACCACCCCAAGATCCACCTACTGCCAAATTTAAAATGATATAAAACGGTTGATCAAATGGCCATTTATTTACATCGCCGTTGCTATCATTGTAGATAAAAAAATATGGCTCATTATCAACAAAATAACGCATGAATGTATTATCCCATTCTAAAGAATATGTATGAAATAAATCTGTCGCTGTTGAAATGTTAACCTGACCTGTTTTTTGAGTATCATTCATATGATTATAATCTGTCGTATGAATAGAAGCATGAATCTCACCTTCATCATATCCAACATGCTCCATAATATCAATTTCACCACAATGAGGCCAACCAAAAATATGGATATTAGACCCCAACATCCAGATCGCAGGCCATGACCCTCGACCTGCCGGGAGTTTTGCGCGAACATCTATCCGACCATAAGTCCAATCAAATTTACTGGCAGTATTCATTCTTCCTGAAGTATAGTCTGCCACATAAGAATTTCCGGCATAATCTTCACCGACAAAACCCGGTTCAATCAATGCTTTTATCACAAGTTTTCCATCACGAATGAATAGATTTTCATCCCGATCTGTATATGCTTGTTCTTCATTATTTACATAATAGGGTCTCCACAACACTTTATTCCATTTTGATGTATCTATCGAATCACTGTCAAAGTCATCAGACCAAATTAAACGCCATGGTCCATTATTATTATTATTTTGTTCATTCGAATTTGTTTCTTCCATTTGAATACAACCAAATAAAAGAAAGAGTCCGGTAAACATGAAGGCTCTATATTTATTTCTCATATCTAATTTCTATATACCCAAGTAATTTTCTCACTTATCATTTGATTTATTGTGGTCAATCAATCCAGCTTGGATCCATAATCCAATCGATCATCGGTAGTAAAAATTGGGAATGATGGAACTAACTTAGGGTAAGGTACACCTTTCTGATGTACAATCATATCAACATTCGTTAATTCAATCTTTTCAAAAACATCTGTATTGACTTCGATTATATCAGAATAAACAATTTGTAATGAATCTACAACAGGATCCAATAATGTTGCGATGGTATGATTATCTCCTGAAGTAATGTTCCAATCCTTAAGAAATATATCTCGGTAATATCGAGCAGAATAGGCATCTTGCCATAAGGTTGTGTTCAATTTGACAGTTTCAGATTTATCATATCCTTTATTGTAACATTTTTTTGTGATTTCGATGTCTTGTAATAAATCAGCAATTGCATATTTTAATTGCTCAGAGAACTCACCTCGATTCATTTTCTTTTTCCGAAATACTAATGGATGTTTATCAAGTTTTTTATGGAAATCTTCCACAGTCCATTTTCTATCATCTACCGAAAATAGTATATCACTTTTTTTAAATGTTTTATCAGGGAGTGTTTCAAGACTATCACTTATAAATTCCAATTCTTGATCGGATGACCATATTGAAGTACTTAATTGTGCTCGTTTTGCAGAATCTGATCTAAAATACAAATCTATGACATCAGCTGCATATGAAGGAAAAACGTTAGGGTTCATATCTAACTGTTTATCTTTCATCAATGATTTTACCCAAAACTTGTATTGTTTCTCTGCTTCATTTTTTTGCAGTCTTTCTTGTACATCTTTTCTTCTTAGTGATCTGTCCGAATCCGTGACGGCAAGTTTATCTGTCCAACCTGTTATTTGAAAGACTAAAAATGAATTTTCACCCGTAGGGAAAGGACCAAGAATTGAACCTTTTTTCATATCAGAATCGAATAATTCCTTATGAATACTCTCGTCTAACGGATCAAACCAATTGATCTCTCTTGTCGGAGAGGTTTCTTCATTCCAAACAGAAGTATATATTGAATCTAATGATATTCCTTGTTTTGATAATTCAATCGTTTGAAAAGCTGTCTTTAAATCGGGAAGATTTAAAAACGTAACATTGACGGTTCTCCCAGCCAATTTATAAGCTCTGTTTATTACTACAGAATCTAATTCTACATTATCATAATAATTTTCATAATAATGTATCTGTCTCATTGTTTGTTCAGTACGGCCGGTGATAAATAATTGAAATCGATCATTCTCTAATAAATCAACCCTGTTGTTATCTGCTTCCAGTGCGAATAACTTTTCCGCAATCAGAGAGTTTAAAATGATCTTTTTATGAATATAGTTTGTTTGTTTACAATAGTTTGGACGGATCGCATATTCAGATCTGCGAATAAAATCCTGAGTTGTGATCGTTTTTGATCCGACTTTAACTAATATATTATTTCCAGAAACCGGATCCTTTTGTGAACAACAAACTATGATACAAACAAGAAATACAAATCCAAATCGTTTTATCCACTGCATAAGTCAATTTAGTTAGATGTCCATCACAGAACAAGCTTAATAATCATTTAAGAGGATGAGTATTGTCTTGTTATTAGAAAAGAAGACTTACGGTTGTTCCGTGGACGTTTCCTAATAATCCAATGGTTTTGTAGGAATAATCAATGGATATTTTTCTATTAGATAAGAAATTCCATTCAAAACCTATTCCACCGGTAAATCCAAACTGAGTTGCTTCAAAATTAACATCTTCATCATCGTTTTCATCTTTTTCAATTTCCGGTTTTAAGAAGTCCTTAATTCCTCCACGGAAATACACCGCGCCATATCCTGGGAATTGCAACTTATACTCTGCTCCAATATTCACAGATTCAGAATTGTTATTTGGATGGTTCGCATCAACGGCTAATGTTAATTTAGAAAATGTTGTTTTAATAGGAATCACCGCAATTCCTACTCTAAATAAAAGGGGTAATTCCCATTCCTGGGAACGGAATTGTCCAGGGACATCTCCATAATTACCTTCTTCATATTCAGAAATATCGATAGGTTGATAAAGATCAATTCCATCATATTGAATTCGAGTACCATAATTTGCAATACTCATTCCTATCGTCATCCCATCTTCTCTCTTACCGGTAGGACTGAAAAATTGTGTATTAACCAAAACTCCCAGATCCACTGCAAAAGCATTTGCGGATGAATGCCAAATATAGGACTGAATCATTTTGGCGTTCATTCCAAACGAAAACCACGAAACGATTCTTCGACTATACGATAGAGAAAAAGCCAGATCATTTGATGTGAATTTTTCTCCGGTACCGTCTTGATAGTCTAGGTTTGTAACATCCATTTCACCGTATCCGGTTTGAAGGATACTCAACCCGAATGTCCCAATTCTTGGAACTACGATAGCACCCGATGCAAATAGGATATTAATATCAACGATCCATGGTTGAAGCATAAATTGAAAGCCACTGTTTTTCAAAGAAGCTAAACCTGCAGGATTCCAATAAATTGCGGATAGGTCTTTTGCTACGGCTACGTATGCTTCTCCCATCGCTACCGGAGCACTTCCTACACCAATTTCCAAGACGTTCATTGCCGTCGTTCCATAACGATGGATTTCTTTACCAAATCCTACATTTAACAATAAGGCAATTGTAATGATAATATATAATCGTCTCATTTTATTACCCCAAATTTTCCTAGTTTTACTTCTCCGGTTACATCAGACTCTATATGGTATACATACATGCCTGCTGCAATTTCCAGATTCTCATGAGTGAGCATATCCCAGTGAATAATTCCATTTTCCGGAGGATTATTGACTTTAATAATATCCACTAAAACACCACTAACTGTAAATATATGAATAGTACAGTTAGCAGGTATGTGTGTAAACATCAATTTTCGTCTTTGATTCAAGAATGGATTTGAGACCGCTTCTTCCATCATATTTGTCATAACATATGGGTTTGGCACAACTTTGATATTTTCCATTCCTGAATTGAGTGCAGACACATCTAAACTGTCATCTGCAGCAACAGAAAACCGAACTGTATCCGTTTCAAAGAATGGTCTATTCCAATCCACTTGATATACATCTCCCGGTTGGGGGAATGTTTGTTCAGTCGATAATTGAAAATCAATGATGAACGCTGTACCACGCCACCGACTCCCTGCAGGTGCTCCTACAAATATCCTATCTTCAAAGATATCTAGTGTATCATTATCATTAACATCGTGGACAATCACATCCATCAACTCATATTGTCCGGTAGTTGTATCAATGAATGAAGTGTTTTGTATATAGAAACTCAATGCCGGTTCCGTTATTTTACTTGAACCGATCGAAGAACCATTCTCGTCACGTACCGTTCCAGATCTTGCAATACCCACATACGCTGAATCATCATCAGTAAATACGATATTATATTTCCAAGGCATCTTTGGTCCTTCACTAAATGAAGGAGTTACTCTCATAATTCCTGAACCGGTAATCCATCCTGAAGTTTGATAACTAAATTCCGGTCCTTCAACGCAAGGATCTATTTCGATTTGCATTCCGTCAAAAATATCAGTATAGATGGTCTCATCTTGACTGAGTGTCCAATATTCTAAGGTATCTCTATAGACCAAATTAGTTCCTATATATTTATCCGGTGTTTCTTGATAAATAAGAGTTACGCTATCCGTTTCATCATAAATGAAAATTTCATTTGTGACATACTGAAAACCATGGTCATAACTGCTTACAGTACTTATTGTATCCACTCCAAAAGTAAGGAAATAGTCATGCCCTGGTTTTAAACCACCTCGAGCTCTGATTAGAGGAGTTACACTCCCACAACCTAGTAACTCTGTGTCATCTATATTCACTTCCGGTGGTACATAACCGGCAGCGGGTTGATGAGGAACGACAATGGCAACATTTTTTCCAATTGAGCGAATTCCCTCTGCTTCATCTAATTCGATCACTACATTGTTTTCTGAAGGTGAAATTCCCGGGCCTATATCCGGAGCTCCAAAATCATAAGCAACAACCGCATAATAATAAGTTCTACCATTCTGAACTGTATTATCTACAAAAATATGAGATATCCCGGTGTCTGCACCTAAGTTATAACCCATGCCATTTACCAAACCAAAATCTGTAAATCCTCTTCGTCCGTCTACAAGGTCACACTGAAAGATTGGTTGCTTAAACATGGGAGTTCCATAACCGTCCGTGATAATTTCCGGGTCAGACATATATTTATCAGTGGATCGATATACTTTATATCCCTCAAAGTCATTAATATTTCCTACAAACGGATCTCTGGTTTTCGTATCTGCAATATCATCCCATGTTAAAATGACTTTACCATCTCCTGCTGTTGCTGTCAATGTTGGCATTTTAGGTGGCTGTGCAAACCGATAATCTTTTTCATAAATAACCTGAACAATTCGTTTTAACTCAAAAAGTGCAACAGCAGTATGTGAGTCTGAGTTCAGTCCTTCTAATGGATCATATGAGTGAAGTTCTGACATTGAAATACGTTCTACACGTCCTTGGTACAGTGGGAATGGCCCTGAGGCAAATACTTCAACTAAATTTGACACATTATCCATGTACTCCTCTAATGAATCAACACCAATAACTTCCCACATCGCATGATCATTTTTGAACCAATTTGTTGTATTGGAAGGAGCATGACTCGGGATCGGGAACATACGGAAAGCGGTTAATCCAACCATGTCTGATTCTGAAACGTCAGTCGTGTTAAAATTAGGTTCACAACCCACGCCTTCAACAAAGTCCGGTCGATGATTACATTCTGAACCATCAAGATCCGGTCCATTATAGTTTAATTCACCCGGAGCTACTCCATCAACACCAATATCATCTCCAAAATTCTCTGCGGGGCTGTAGATACCATCATTATCTAAATCTTCACCATCTTCCCAGTCTTGATCTTCATCAGCATCCCAATGAGGTTTTAGATCTTCAACATCAAGTTTATAGAAATCGAGAAAAGCGGTTAGATCAGTTATACCATCTGTTGCTCCTATAATTGCAGTAGGTTCATTATCGCGTTTTTCATCTGTCAGTCCATCATTATCATTATCTACATAATCATATGCAAGTCCGGGACTCTCCAAATATGCAAAACCCATCACACCGGTAGGCAATCCTCCTGCTCCAATTCCATTAATATCCCAAGAATAAGCAAGGTCAGCTTGCCTATCAAAATACCCTAAGTCATCATCTCCGTCTCCACCAATAGAGTTATCCAGCCAATAACCGAAAGCTACATCTCTGATATCATAATCTGAAATGTTTGCAATAGAATATTCCCAAAAGATTGCATCACGTGCTTGAGGATTATTCCACTGAAAACCACGAACAGACACACGTAGACCAAGTCCACCCCAAGGTTCTCCCGGCTGCAAAGTTACATAAGGATTTAGATCACCGATATAATGACCGGGTCTTGGATAGTATTTTACGTTATCTTCAGGACCCAGATTTTCCAAATCCTGTGCATCATTAACAACATAATATGTTTCCAAATCGGCATAAGTTACTCCTCGTCCAAATCGACCATTCCATTCACCAGGCCATTTGGTTTCAAACCCTGTAGAAGGCCAACCACCAAGCGGCCAAGAGTTTTGAATATTCGAAAGAGCAGGATATTCTCCTGTTTCATTAAAATAACCAAATGCCGGATAAAAACCCCATTCTACTGTTCCTGTTGGATCAGTGTCCATCTCTTCTCTGTAACTGGTTTGTAAATAATATAATGTATGATGTGGCGTTGTATAAATATCCAGTGGATCTGTCAATGGAATTGTGTCACACGTCAATCCATTTTCATCATCTTCTATATACACTTTCGCTCCGACCAACAAACCGATTCCGTCTGTCATTTTTAATCCATTCGGATTGTTTGGCCATTTAGAAACATTTACTCTCGGCCAATCGGAAAGTTCGGTTGTATTCTTAAAATAAATAAACACCCTATTTCCTGTCATATATCCTTCTCTTTCTGCAGCAATATCTCCTGCAGAATCTTCAGGACCTTCATATATCTTTCCTTGTCCAAATAGTAATCCAATTAGAGTAAAAAGAAATATAGAACTAGTTGTAAAAGTACGTATACTCATCAGAAATTAACTCCTACTGCAAGTTTAACTGCTCGAGGGGAAGAATACATAGACGGGTTTTGAACTCGGTCAATATATTCATTAAAATCACTACGGTGTCCGGCTAAATCAGTCTCACGGATAACCGATGTATAGGCTCGACCAGTTTGACCATCTACCCAATGCTCATTTAAACGATCGAACAGATTATACACGGTTAAATCAATTCTACCATTGAATTTTCCGAACAAATTGAAATTGTAAAATAATGACATATCCATACTGGTATTAGTAGGTTTTGTGGCATTATTTGGATAAAGATTGATTCGTGACAATACACTTTCACTCTGAGGAGTAAAGGTATATGGAGTCCCCGAGTTATAATAGGCTGTGATCGATCCACCAAAATTATTCGATGAAAATATAACTGTACCATTAAGGGTATGACGCTGATCCCAACTCATAGGAATAAGTCGATTTACAGGATCTTGACTATTTCCTGCTCTGTCAAAAGTTTGAGTCGGATTATCTGCATTTCCTCTCGTGTACTGTAAAGTATAATTCACTAACCCTTTTAACGGACCATATTCCATATCCAGTTTTATCTCAAGTCCTCGAGCATTCCCATAATCCTTATTACTATATAATCCGTATTCAATTTGATTATAAGTTGAAATCGTTTTTGTACTGAGTAAGTTATAGATATCTCTGTAAAATAGTGCAACATCCAAACTTAAACCGCGAGTTAACTCCTGCCATAACCCAAGTTCATATGTAATCGTTTTCTCAGGTTTTAATAATGTGTTACCCATCATCGTACCATAATCATTCGGACCAACTAAAAAGCTATGGTTCTGATACATGGAATATAACGGTGGCATCTGGAAAAAATGTCCATAACTAAAATGTAATACCGCTTTATTTCCTAATTGGTATGCAAAACCAACACGTGGGCTTATTTGTGTCACAATATCGGCATCGATGTACGTAGACATCATTGAATCCGGCAATACTAATTGATTTGCAGGATTTCTTCTATCAGATGGATATTTACTTGCAGGATTGAATGAATCCCAACGAACACCCATATTAATGACCATCTCATCAAATTCCATCTTATCTTGGATATAAATTGCTTGTTCAACCGGTTTTACTTCATAAATATCTGCATAAACAGTTGAATCTCCGTATACAATCGGTCCATACTCAAACATTTGATCAGGATCATTTTCAAACTTATTTCTAATAGATCTCCATTTGTGATCGATATCGTGATCAATTTTTAAATATCCAACTTTAAAACTATGTTGTGGATTCACCTGCCAGTTCAAATCAAATTTAAAGGTTCGATCAATCATTGTACGCATTTCGTGATCTTTAGATTGACCTCCGGTAAAGAACCCGGAACCATAATTATTTAGATACATGTCGTGGACATAATTTGTGTCCAAAGGATTTTCATAAACATATGTTCCGTAGTAGTTATCCATATGAGATAGTTTAATCTCATAAAATAATTTCGGTGTTATCATATGATTCAGTTGAAAAGCGTTATAAGAAGTTTCTTTATAACTACCGGCACGCCCATCAGGATTATATTTGAATTCATGGCTGTATCCAAACCATGAATCGTCAGTTTTTGAATGCAATAATGAGAATCGGATCCCTTTTAGTAGATTAAAACCTAATTTTACTAAAACAGATTGATTCTTACTTGTATTCATAGGAACGTATGTACTGTCCCCAGACTTTTCAGAATACCATTCTAATGGATCATCAGAATAAAAAACACTTAAATCATCCACTGCAAAAATACGATGTCCATTTAAATGACCGTTGTTTTCTTGAACACGAACATTTGTAAAAAATGTGATCTTGTTACCCCAAATCGGGCCACCAAGATTAAATTTAATATCCTGACTTTTATTTCTCTTTGGAGATATACCTATAAAAATATCATCATTGTTAGTTACCGGAAATGCTAAAGCTGAAGAAACGGATCCTTCAAATGTCGGTCCACCTGCTTTAGTAACCACATTAACTACACCACTCATTGCTCGACCGTATTCAGCGTTAAATGTTCCTGTAATAACCTCAAGGTCTTCTACTGCTTCAGGCTGGATTTCTACAGCAGCACTGCTTCCACCAAAGGTTTCATCTACCTGAACACCATCCACCATATAAGTTACTTCTGTTAATCGACCCCCTCTAAAATGACCATCCACAACACCGGCTTGCATATTCACAACAGAACTAACATTTTCAACTGCAAGGGATGTTATCTCATCACCTGAAATATTTTTTATCGTACCGGTTTGATCTTTTTTCTGTGCCAATCGTTCTACTTCAACCGTAACCACTTCCCCTTTTATCACGGTTTGTTCCATTTCAATATCCAATGTAATTGAACGATTTGTTGAAATTCTAATGTCCGGGATTTTTACCGTTTTATATCCCATCATCAGAATTGATGCTGAATATTCTCCCGGAGGTATATTTATAATATAGAACTGTCCGGCTACATCCGCGGACGTTCCAAATGACGTATTATCTATTATGATATTTGCACCGGGTAAGGGAGCTTTTGATTGTTTTTCTACAATCGTACCTGTTAGTTTTCCTGTTGTCTGACTAAAACTTATTGAGACAACTCCGATTAGCAATATCAATCGTAATATTTTTGATGACCAATTCATATATATCCCGTTTTATTATTAACGGCTATTTAATTTCATTTTAATTGTAAAATGGGGGTCAAATTAATTTGACCCCCATTTGTATCTTCTTCTATTTAATTAGAATCATCTTATGCGTTTTGACTTTTCCTCCGGCTTCTAGTTTATAGAAATAAACTCCGGATGAAACGCTACTTGCATTCCAAACAACATGGTGGTATCCCATTGGAAGAGTTTCGTTTATCAACTCATCTACTTGGGCTCCCAACATATTATAGACAGTCAATTTCACATCACCGGTTACCGGTGTTTTGAAACTGATCGTAGTTGTTGGATTGAATGGATTTGGATAATTCGGGAATAATTCAAATTCATTCGCTACAACTCCACTGTTATGATCGATTGCAACTTGTTCGGAAAGGTTTCCAATCCAAGTGCTAGACCATACAGATGGAGTTTGCCATGCATTATCTGTATTAATTGGTGAACATACTAAGTTACCTTCCCAACCTGCTCCATCATTATCATGGAAAGATGGTTCAATCGGTATTCTCATACCGTTTGCAGGGTCAAATAATACGTCATCATCAAAAGCAATATCTACTAAAGCTAATCTTGCTTCTAATACATAATCCGGATTGAATGCTTCATGATAATAATTTCCATCACCATTAACCGCTAGGGTATCTTGGGAGTTAAAATCATTAACAGCATGAGTTTCAAGGAAGTAGAATTTATAATCCGGTTGTTCACCACGCATCATACCAACGTGTTTTGCTCCTCGTTGGTCATAGAATCCGATGAACAATTCTAATACATCATTTTCCCACCAACCACCGGTTCCGTCTCCTGCTTGATATCCATCATATACATCATCTATAACATCTGCAGCGATGTATAGATACTCATCGTCAATTGCAAGATATAAAGTTGCATAGAGATCATCATCACTATCTACGGCACCAACAATGGATGGTTCACCAAACGAATTGGTTGTTGCACCTATGATAAATGGTTGAATATCACTGTCAAACCATTCGGTTAAATCACCGTCTGCAGCAAAAGTTGCAGGTGGTTCAAGCGAGATCGTTGGAATTCCTCTAGCATTATTTGTTATAGAACCAGCTGCTACTCCAGGTTCACCGACATTATTAGATGCATCTCTGCAAACAACTGCATAGTAATATGATACCCATTGATCTTCTAATGGATGAAATAGATAGTGAACAACTGCTTGAGTTCCTTCAAGAACATTGGTTGCCACAACATCTACAGAAGAATCTGTAAGATCTGTTATAGGTTCTGTACTTGCATAAACATCATATGTCTCACCTTCTTCACCTGCATTATCTGACCATGTGACCAAATTATAATATTGTGCAGGTACAGCTGATACGTTACTTACAGCAACAGGTGGTACGACGTCAAGAACGCCCATGCATTGCATCCAAACATCATCAAATGCATATACAGCAGCAATTCCATCATCTAACCATTTTGTCGCTACAAGCACAGCTTGAACTTTTACGGTATTATCAGGCATCACTGCTGAAGAGGTATAATATCCCCATTCTGTAGTGACAGGAACAATCTCTTCTTGCTCAAAGATTTTATTTTCCTCGGCATCATATGCTTCAATTTTTAATGCAGCAAAATCACCGCCGGCAGGAGCAGGAGAAATATCTTTAATCCATGCACCTAATTCCCAAGTTTCTCCCGGGGCTGCAACAATATCGCCTGTGGCTTCTGGCCACACAACTGCATACCCGTTACCTGCATCTACACCGAGTTCTAAGTAATAATCACCGGAATGAGCATCATCAACTAATGGAGTTGCAATATGGGATAATGAACCCCAGTCATCCCAAGCTGATTGCCATCCACCCCATCCGGTAGGAACGCCACTTTCAACATCTCCACCGCCTTCAAATCCAGGGAATGCAGTAATTGCATTTAATGAACCGGTAAGTGTGAAGTTATCTAAGACGATGGTTCCATTAACGAAATCACCATCTCCTCCACCACTCACTGAAAATTCGAAGTGGAATCCAGCGATTGCATCTAAGTCAAGTTCGCCGTTTCCAGCATCACCAACCCAACCGGTCAGGTTAAATCCACCGCCACCCCAGTCATCATTTCTAACCAAGGGCATAGTAATTGTATTCCAACCCGGCGCATCATCTAAGATGTAATGGAATGAATAATAATATTCTCCAAGTCCATAGTAGTTAGCAGGATCAGCAACATTGCCATAGTCACTCAGGTTCAGTCTTAAATGAACTCTTCCTTCTGCTGATTGAGGAACAGCGTTATAATATGAGAATGAAATACTATCATATCCTGACCAATCCCATAGCTGATTATCCTCAGGTCGCATTTCAAATAAACTATTCCAAATATCAGAATTATCTTCTTCAGCAGCAAGGAATGCTGATGTTTTTTCTAATGTGAATGTCCAAAATACGCCTGTACCTGTTTCAATTGTCAATGTCATTACGTCACCTTCAATTGTTGCCAAATATGTACGTGTTTCCGGGACTTCAACACCTGGTAATTCACCACCATTAACCGCTTTAGGTAATCCTAAAAACGCTCCAAGACCGGATAATGTTACTGAGCCTGTTCCACCGTTGTATTCCCAAGTCGCAGGATTTGATCCATCATGTGGAGCAACCGGTGCACCACACTGATCTGATTCGACACCTTGCCAAGCTTCTAACCATGTGTCTGCTCCTAAAACATTTTCGAATGTGCCGTCTGCGCCAAACACATACTCATCATCAAAATAACAAGCACGAAGTGTTAAATCATCAACACTGCTTGACCACCAGCTACCATCACCAGGAGCCGGACCAACCTTCAAAGCCCCTTCTTGTTGGGCCATCATCCATGTGCCGGCAATAGGTGAATCTGAAAGTTTTGATAGAGTAAATGTCCAAAATACGCCTGTACCTGTTTCAATAGACAATGTCATCACATCATCTTCAATTGTTGCCAAATATGTGCGTGTCTCCGGAACCTCAACACTCGGTAATTCACCGCCATTTACTGCTTTTGGTAGTCCTAAATATGCTCCAAGACCGGATAATGTCACTGCACCTGTACCGCCATCAAACTCCCACGTCGCAGGATTTGATCCATCATGTGGAGCAACCGGTGCACCACACTGATCTGATTCGACACCTTGCCAAGCTTCTAACCATGTGTCTGCTCCTAAAACATTTTCGAATGTGCCGTCTGCGCCAAACACATACTCATCATCAAAATAACAAGCACGAAGTGTTAAATCATCAACACTGCTTGACCACCAGCTACCATCACCAGGAGCCGGACCAACCTTCAAAGCCCCTTCTTGTTGGGCCATCATCCATGTACCTTCTATTGGAGAGGTAGTTCCTTCATCTTCGGTTTTATACATATGATATATTTTTGCATAACCACCCCATGCTTCACTATTATGAGCACTATATTCTAACTGCATTGCTCCAGAACCTTCCGTGACCGGATCAGTAACGTAATTAACATTTACATAACTGAGTAAAGTATCAGCATTATCAGAAATTTCGTATTGCCAATATCCTTCTTCCGAAGCTGCATCAAAACTATTGATTGATTGACCTACTAAAAAAATAGGCATCAACAATAGGATTGAAACTGTTATCATGTTTTTCATTAGGTTTCCTCCTTTATTATGAAAAGATTATCCAAACTGATATAACTGCCAGAATCAATAAGACAGAATAGAATCTGTCTTCTACGTTTTGAATTTTTACCATCATTTGTCTAAAGTTTGGTTCTTCTGTTTCCATTTGTGGAGCTTTTTCGTATGTAAGCCCCAAAATCTTCTCAGTAGATGGTTTGGGATATAGATAACTAACCCCAATCAGTACCATACTACAGATTATAAATAGATAAAATGCAAAGTGTAAAAAATTGATTGATACAAAACTGTGCAATATTGATCCGGCTGAAGGTTCAATAATCTCAAGGATAAATCGGCTGATCCCAATAACAAACCCCACACCCAGTGATGCAATCGCACCTTGACTATTTAACCGTTTAAGAAATATACCAAATAAAAATACTGCGGCAATTGGAGGTGCGATCATCGCTTGAATTGCTTGAAGTGATACAAATAAGGTATCACCAAATCGACTGATCAGAGGAATAAATACCAACCCGACCACAACTAATACTAAAGTGCTCTGTTGTCCTATGCGTACTAATTTTTTCTCTTCAGTCTTTGGATATAATTTTTTATAGATATCTAATGTGATCAATGTAGAACATGAATTAAACACGGATGCTAATGAACTCATCAATGCAGCAAGTAGACCCGCAGCCACAACTCCTCGTAATCCAACCGGTAATAGTGTTTTTACCAATGTGGGTAGTGCACCGTCATTTGATGCTAAAACCAATTTCCCATTTGCTACTAGACTATAGGCGATCACACCAGGGATAACAAATAAGAATAAAGGAGTGATTTTTAGAAATCCGGCAAAAATAGTTCCGCGTCTTGCTTCAGATATATTTTTAGCAGATAACACTCGTTGAACAATATTCTGATCGGTACACCAATACCATATTCCAAGGATCGGAGCCCCCAGTACAATTCCTGTCCATGGAAAATCAGGGTGATTGCTTGGTTTCCAAATACTCATAAATCCTGGACCTGCGGTTTCTGTCATTACTTCCCATCCGCCAAGTGCGTTCAAACCAAATATTACGGTTACGATCGCTCCAATCAACAGTACAAATGTTTGAATTGTTTCTGTATAAACAACCGCTCGCAAACCTCCTAGGATCGTATAGAGACCGGTAAGCAAAACGATAAGGAATGCCCCTGTCCAAAAATTGATACCCATTAATCCTTCAAATACGATTCCACCCGCTGCGATTGTTACAGCAATTTTTGTTACAACATATGCAAAAATAGAAATGATTGATAAATACCATCGAGCTACAGACGAGTATCTACGTTCTAAGAATTCCGGAGTAGTCGAAACTTTACTTGCAAGAAAATATGGAACAAACACCCATCCAAGTAAAAGGAGGATTAATGATGCTAATATTTCAAATTGTGCAACGGCAATTCCACTATGAGCTCCTGTACCAGCTAATCCCACAAGATGTTCAGAGCCTATATTTGACGCGAATAGTGCTGCTCCTATGACAAACCATCCAACATTACGATTTGCTAAAAAATACTCTGTTGTATTTGATCTTTTTTTGGATAGGAATAAACCTACCGAAATAATCAGTGTCAAATACGCTCCTACGACGAAAAAATCTAGTCCGCTGAACATAATTTCTCCAATATTGCTTTTGTTAGCATTAAATGAATACAATACTCCATTAAACTCATGTGTCAATATTAAATCTTTTTTTAATTAAGTTGCAAATTATTTTTAATCTTTTTAAATTTATTTGCATATGAAAGTGAAATTACAAGATATTGCGAAGAAGACTGGGTATTCAGTCTCAACCATTTCCCGTGTATTGTCCGGAAAAGCTGCAGGACAATCTTCCAATGTTGAAGAGATCATCAAAACTGCCGAAGAAATGGGGTACCCTTATATTAAACGACACCCTAATTCTAAACACTTATCAATCGGATTTGTTACAGAATTATTCGAGGGAGAGTTTTATTCATCCTTATTTAACGGATTTTATCAAGCAAGTACAGAAACAGATTCTGAAGTATTTTTTGTCGATGTTGCCAAACGAAGAGAAAATGTTATTGAATATATTCTTAGGTTAAAACAGGATTATTCCGGGATTTGTCTCTTCCTGCCCGAATTTGGTGTGAAAGATTATAAAAAGATCAAAAAAGCTATAGGTGACTATCCCATTATCTCTCTTGCGCCCATTGTAAATCCGGTAATTGACACGGTCACATTTGACGCCTATCGTGGTGGATATATGGTTGCAAAACACTTTGAAGAATTAGGATATACTAACGTTGGAATTATTACCGGACCTTCAAATAAAGTGGAAGCTCTCTATAGAAAAAATGGATTTCTAGACTATGTATCTGTTTCAAAAAAATTAAATAATGTCTGGAGATTTAAGGGCGATTACTCAATTGGTTCCGGATATCATGCCTATAAAGACATTAAAGACCAAGGTTTGTCCAATATTGCTATATTTGGCTCTAACGATCAAATGTGTTTTGGATTTATTAAAAAAGCCATACAGGATGGAAGAAATATCCCTAAAGATTTTGCCTTAGCCGGATATGATGATCTTCCATTTTGTAAAATTTATAATCCAGAATTGACATCAGTTAATACAAATTTCTACGAACTTGGCAAAGCTTCAATACGTTTATTGGAAAAGAAATATCAAGGGGAAAACGATAGTCACGGGCATATCAATTTAGTTCCTGTTTCATTAAGTATTCGCTCCAGCACAAAACCCGGCCAATAAGATTTTCCTAATTAAATCAAACCATTCTTACAAAACAAAGTACTAATAGAATAAAATTATGTCACACGCGATAGAAACTCAGGATAAAGTTGCCTTCGGACAGAAATTAGCATTTGGTTTAGGAATGCTAGCAAACCAAATGTTCCCAGCTGCGTTAGGAATCTTAATGGTAGTGTTAGTTCAAGATCTGGGATTCCCACCATTACTTTGGGGAATCATTTTCTTTCTTCCTAGAGTGTTTGATGCCATTACCGATCCTATCATGGGATTTATTTCAGACAATACCCGTTCAAAATGGGGAAGACGCAGACAGTGGGTTTTTCTTGGGGCATTGATAATGGGTGCTTCATTTAGTTTAATGTGGCAATTATATCCTGAAAACGGAGTGAGTTACAACTTTATATATTTTCTATTATTCTCATTTGTATTTTATCTTGGCTTAACCATCTTTAGTGTGCCTTATGTAGCTATGGGCTATGAGATGAGTAACGATTTTCATGAGCGAACGAGCATAATGGCCGTAGCTCAGTGGATTGGGCAATGGGCTTGGGTAATTGCTCCATGGTTCTGGGTAATACTCTACGATCCTAACTGGTTTGAAAGTGCCGATGCTGGCAGTAGAGAAGTTGCCATTTGGATCGGGGTGATCTGTATGCTACTTGCCATGGTGCCCGCAGTGTTCGTTAAAAGTAAATCTACTTTAAATGATGATTCATTGATGCCGCTTACCAGAGGTAATATCGGTAACAGCGCAGTCGATATCTTCAAAGGATTTAAGATAGCATTCCAAAATAAACCGTTTCGAAAACTGTGTATTGCGACTTTCTTGGTTTTTAACGCTTTTAATACTGTTGCAGCATTTTCCTTTTTCATTATTGTATACTATTTGTTTAATGGAGATGCAAGCGCCGCCGGTATTTGGCCAACACTTCATGGATGTGTGGGGGCTCTTGTTACAACATTTGTAGTTATTCCAATTGTTGCAAAAGTTTCCAAAATATTTGGCAAGAAAAAGACCTTTCTTCTTTCACAAGGTATTTCCATTATCGGTTATATATTATTTTGGTTCTTATTTATTCCTGGAAAACCTTATATGTTTCTTATAGCTCTTCCATTTTTCTCATTTGGTATAGGGGGTCTATTTACGCTAATGATGTCTATGACTGCCGATGTTTGCGATTTAGATGAAATCAACACCGGTAAGCGTCGCGAAGGTGTTTTGGGTGCAATTTATTGGTGGATGGTAAAATTCGGATTAGCTATTGCAGGTTTGCTTAGCGGGGTAATTATGTCGCTTGTAGGATTTGAACAGGGACCTAACAATCCAGAGAGTGCAATAACCGGAATGCGAATTTTCTATTCCGGGTTACCAATTCTAGGAACTCTTATCGCGATGTGGGTAATGAACTCTTACGATATTGATGAACAAAAAGCTGCTGAAAACCGTGCAGAGTTAGCTACTCGTAAAGAATACGTTGAGTAAAACATTTATAAATTCATGAGGTTCTCAATGAAATTTAAACTCATTTATCCGATACTATTTTTAATTCATACAATCGGGTTTAACATGTCTAACGAAGTCAATGATATGGAAGTAAAAATTGATCGCTTACTTAAAGAAATGTCACTTCAAGATAAAATCGGTCAAATGTGTCAGCGGAGTGGAGCTGATTGGAACTATGAAGGTGTAAAAGCAGGAAAAATTGGATCCATCTTGAATGTAACCGATCCAGAAAAAATAAAAACTCTTCAAAAACTCGCTGTTGAAGAAAGCCCGCATGGTATTCCCTTACTTATTGCACGGGATGTAATTCATGGATTTCGCACAATTTTCCCAATTCCAATCGGACTTGCAGCAACTTGGAATACTGACTTAGTCGAGCAAGGAGCACGAGTTGCAGCTTCTGAAGCAGCTTCAGTTGGAATTAAGTGGACATTTGGACCCATGATGGATATTTCAAGAGATCCAAGATGGGGTAGAATCGCTGAATCCTTTGGTGAAGATCACTACTTAACCAGTCAAATGGCGGTGGCTATGATAAAAGGATTTCAATCAGATGATCCGTCAAATCCCGAATCTATTGCCGCCTGCGCTAAACATTATGTCGGATATGGAGGTGGTGAAGGCGGAAGAGATTATAATACAGCTTACATTCCCGAACAACTTCTTAGAGAGGTCTATTTAAAACCTTTCCAGGCTAGCGCAGAAGTCGGAGTAAAAACATTAATGGCTGGATTTCATGATGTAAATGGAATTCCCTCCACAGGAAACTCATTTTTATTAAGAGACATTTTACGTCAGGAATGGGATTGGAATGGAGTTGTGGTCAGTGACTGGGCATCTATCCATGAAATGATTGCGCACGGATACTGTGCAGATGAAAAAGCTACTGCTCAAAAAGCATTGACCGCTGGAGTAGACATGGAGATGGCTTCAACAGATTATGAAGATTATTTACAAGAGCTTGTAAATTCAGGAGAAGTTGACATCAAACTTATTGATGAGGCTGTCCGGAATATATTACGATTAAAGTTCGAATTGGGGTTATTTGAAAATCCTTTTGTAGATACTGATCAATTCCCAAAAATGGTTAATGAAGATTATTTGAGTATGGCAAAAGAATCCGCTATACAAAGTATCGTGATGTTAAAAAATGATCAGAACATATTACCCCTTTCTAAAAACATTAAAGACATCGCAGTAATCGGACCATTTGCTGACGATCCTTATGAACAGCTTGGGACTTGGTCTTTTGATCAAAATATTGAGGATTCCAAAACTCCAATGGATGCGCTCAATGATATCTATAGCAGTGATTTGAACATTCATTATTCCAAAGGATTAGAAATTTCCCGATCCACTGAAGATACTTATTTCAAAGAAGCAATATCAGCAGCTGAAAAATCTGATGTGATTTTATTTTTTGCTGGAGAAGAAGCCATTATTACCGGAGAAGCACATTGTAGAGCTAATATAAATCTTCCCGGAGCACAAGAAGAGCTGATCTTACAATTACATCAAACAGGCAAACCTATTGTCCTCATCGTGATGGCAGGCAGACCATTAACCATGGGAAACATTCTTGATAAAGTTGATGCTGTCCTCTTCTCCTTCCATCCAGGAACTATGGGTGGACCGGCAATTGTTGATCTACTTTTTGGTAAAGAATGCCCTTCGGGTAAACTTCCTGTTACTTTCCCTAAAGTTGTAGGACAAATACCCATGTATTATAATCATAAAAATACGGGCAGACCTCCTAACGAGGATACTTATGTTCATATAGATGATATTCCGGTTCGCATGTGGCAAACGTCTCTTGGGAATGAATCTCACTATTTAGATGCCGGATATAAACCGCAATTTCCTTTTGGGTACGGACTTTCCTATACGAATTTCAGTTATTCCAATCCCACACTTTCGGACTCTATTGTGCAAATGGGTAAAGATATTACAATTTCAGCAGTTATTAGAAACGATGGACATGTTAAAGCTGAAGAGGTAGTTCAGTTATATACTCGTGATTTAGTTGCCAGTATTACCCCACCTGTAAAAGAGTTAAGAAGATTCAAAAGGATTCAACTTCAACCAGGAGAATCACAAACTGTTCAATTCACTTTAAACACTAGCGATCTGGCTTTTTATAATCCAGAAATGAAATTGGTAACCGAACCCGGTACATTTCATGTGTGGATAGCTCCGGATTCTGATAGTGGACTGTTCGCTAAGTTTGAGGTAATTAGGTAAACTAATACAAAGACCATGAAAAACTCGATTATTTTACTTCTATCGATTTTTCTTACGGTCCCCGGTTATTCCAAGGATGGATCCTCGGTAAAAATATTAAAAACAGATACAGGGTATCAATTACAAGTTAATGGAGAACCCTTTTACATTATAGGTGCAGGAATTGATGACCATTATGATATATTAGCCGCGAGTGGAGCTAACTCTATACGGACTTGGGGTGTAGATAAGTGGAACGAAATCTTCGAAATGGCGGAGAAATACAACTTTTATGTCTGTGCCGGAATTTGGCTTGTTCAGGAACGACAAGGATTTGATTATAGTGATCCTGACGCTGTTAAACAACAATTTGAAAAATATAAACCCTACATCCTAAAATATAAAGATCATCCTAACTTATTGATGTGGGGAATTGGAAATGAATTAAATTCTTTTTATACAGATACCACTGTTTGGAATGCAGTCGAAGAATTTGCTCGGTATATACATGAAGTTGATGGCAACCATCCTACGATGACCACAACTGCCTTTATTGAAAGACGAGAAGCAGAACTCATACAAAAACAATGTCCCAGTATTGATATTCTAGGTGTGAATGCCTATGCGGGAATACCCGTTGTCAATGATTGGTTGGAAGACTTCGGCTGGACAAAACCTTATATCCTGGGAGAATGGGGACCATTTGGTCATTGGGAAGTTGCAAAAACAAGTTGGGGTGAACCAATTGAGTTTACTAGTAAAGAAAAAGCCGAGTTATACGAAAAGGAATATAGAGAAGACATTCTCCCTCATTCAAACTGCTTGGGCGGATATGTTTTTTTCTGGGGGAATAAACAAGAGAGGACATCAACCTGGTACAGTTTGTTTCTATCAGATGGAGCAAAAACTCAATCTGTAGACGTATTGCATTATGTGTGGAATAATCAATGGCCTAATGATAGATCTCCGATTTTGGATTCACTTCGAATCGATAACAAAAGCGCCTATTCAAACCTTACCTTCTCTCCTGAATCTGCTCATAAAGCGGTTGTTTGGGCAAACGATCCTGAAGGAAGCACAGTATCTGTTTTGTGGGAAATCTTACATGAAGCCATTGATAAAAAGGATGGTGGAGATGAGGAAAAGAAACCTCCCATCGCAGAATATGCTGTTATAAATCAAACGAAAGATTCATTGGTTTTTAACACCCCTAAAGAATCCGGGCATTATCGTTTGTTCGTCTTTGTATTTGATGAAAGTGGAAATGGCGGTCATGCCAATATCCCCTTCACAGTGAAATGAAACGAGTAGTCTTATGAATCAAAACACTATTTATATAGGGAATGCAAAGTTTAAACATTCAAATGAGGATATTCATGGTGAAGTCGTCACTTTGGATGGTAAGCCATATTATCAAATTTCGAATTATGATCTAATCCCTCCTTTTTTTATGAGCATCGTTAGTGATTCTGATCTATGGATGTTTCTCTCTAGCAACGGAGCTTTATCTGCTGGTAGAAAAAACCCTGACAATGCCATATTCCCGTATTATACCGATGACCGAATTCATGATTCCTCTGAAATCACAGGTAGTAAAACTATTGTATTTATTCACACGTCTGATAAAACATTTTTATGGGAACCATTTTCACATAAGTATGAAGGGTTATATTCTTTAGAAAGAAATCTGTATAAGAATATTTTAGGGAATCATATCCTTTTTGAAGAGATCAACCACGATCTTAATGTGACTTTTCAGTATAGCTGGTATAATTGTGATGAGTTTGGATTTGTTAAAAGATCACGAATTATTAATAACAGTTCAGAGGAAATCACAATTAATATGTGTGATGGGATTCAGAATATTCTTCCTTCAGGAGTAGATAGAAAATTCCAATTAGAATATAGTACGTTAATTGACGGATATAAAAAAAATGAGTTGATACCAGACTCCAATTTAGGACTTTTTATGTTAAGCTCTATTCCAGTTGATCGAGCAGAGCCCAGTGAGTCATTAACGGCTACAACTGTTTGGTCATTTGGATTACAAGATCCCACCATTTTATTATCGTCAGAACAGTTAGATACCTTCCGAAAAACAATGAAGGTTAACCCCGAAAACAATATTAGAGCACGTCGCGGTGCTTATTTTATCCATACTGAATTTGTTTTGAACCAGCACCAAACAAGAGAATGGAATTTTGTAACTGATATTAATAAAAACCAATCTCAGGTAGCATTATTATCGCATAAAATCATTAATGACAAGGACTTGAACTTTAAACTTCAGCAATCAATTCAAGAAAGCTATAAAAATTTATTCAAGAAAATTGCCAAGGCAGATGGAATTCAATTAACTCGCGATACACTAAACAATTTTCGGCATTGCTCAAACACACTATTTAATATTATGCGTGGGGGAATCTTTGATGATAATTATATGATCAGCAAAGAAGATTTTCTAGGATACATTTACCAAGCTAATAAGCCTAAACAATCTCAGTTTAACTCATTGTTGGAACATTTACCTGATTATTTTCATATATCGGAGATAAAAAAAATAGATCATCCAGATCTTGAAAGACTTTATTTTGAGTATCTACCCCTCAGTTTTAGCAGAAGGCATGGAGATCCTAGCCGTCCATGGAATAACTTTTCGATAGAGTTAAAAGATGAACAAGGTGTAAAAACGCTAAACTATCAAGGGAATTGGCGAGATATCTTTCAAAATTGGGAAGCACTAGCTATTTCCTTCCCTGAATATATAGAAGGAATGATCACCAAATTCTTAAATGCTTCTACTGCTGATGGTTATAACCCATATCGAGTAGTTCGTGATGGTTTTGATTGGGAAGTATTGAATCCGGATGATGCGTGGACCTATATTGGTTACTGGGGAGATCACCAAATTATTTATCTTCTAAAATTATTAGAGATATCACATAAATATCACCCGGGAAGGCTACTCAGTCTTTTAGAAAAAAATATCTATTCCTATGCTAATGTACCTTATAAAATTAAACCATATTCTGAAATACAAAAAGATCATCACATTACGGTTGATTTTGACTTTGATCTAAACAAACTCCTTTTAGATAGAGTAGAAAAGATAGGCACCGATGGAAAATTCCATCATGACCCAAATGGGGAATTATATCACGTTTCGATGCTTGAAAAACTCCTAATCCCAATGTTAGTGAAATTCTCTAATTTTATTCCTGAAGCAGGGATTTGGATGAATACTCAACGTCCCGAATGGAATGATGCTAATAATGCATTGGTCGGAAATGGGACATCGATGGTTACTTTATATTACCTTAGGCGATATACTACATTCCTACAAGATTTATTAAAAGAAGTAAATATTAGTGAAATTTCTATCTCTGATGAGGTCATCAAGTTATTCCAACATATATTTGAAGGATTGCACAACACACACAGCTATCTATCTAAACCCTTATCAGACCAAGACCGCAAGAAGATCACCGATATTTTATCTACCGCAGGTTCAAATCACCGTGCTCGTATATACTCAGATGGATTCTCAGGGAAGAAAAGTCCGCTACCTATTCAAAGTCTATTATCATTTCTAGAAATTGGGATGGAGCACATTGATCACTCCATTCAAATAAATGAACGGGAAGACCATTTATACAATGCATATAATTTGATTCAATTTGATTCAAATAATGGAATTAAGATCAGGCATTTATATGAAATGCTAGAAGGTCAAGTATCTGTTCTCAGCTCAAGATATTTAGATACAAAAAAAGCTTTAGATTTATTAAAAGTTCTACGTTCAAGCTCATTATACAGAGAAGATCAACAAAGTTATATTCTGTATCCAAACCGGCGACTACCACATTTCACCGAGAAAAACATTATTCCGAATGAATTAGCAAATACCTCAACCGTATTAAAACAACTTATTCAAGAGCAGAGCACTGATATTATCGAAGTAGATATTGAAGGAAACATCCATTTCAACAATCAGTTTAGTAATTCAAGACTGTTAAAAGATAAATTAGTAGAATTAAATCGGTTTTCTCAAGAGGATATCTTAGATGTATTGAATATTTATGAGAAAATATTCGATCACCAATCATTCACTGGTCGATCAGGAACGTTCTTTAAATATGAAGGATTAGGAAGTATATATTGGCATATGGTTTCAAAACTTCTTTTAGCTGTTAATGAAATCTATTATACCGCTTTATCTGAAAATGCTGATTCCGAGACCTTAACTGAACTAAAGTCCATATACTACGAAATTAAAAATGGAATTGGTGTCCATAAAAACCCGGCTCTGTATGGGGCCTTCCCTACCGACCCCTATTCGCATACTCCTGAACATTGTGGTGTCCAACAACCCGGGATGACCGGTCAAGTAAAAGAAGATTATATTACCAGGTTTGGGGAATTAGGGGTTACCGTTGACGAAGGGCATATAATTTTCAAACCAAACCTGATTAGAAAATCAGAATTTCTCATAGATGAGAATGAGTTTTCTTACTACAATATTTCAGGGGAGAAAAATACAATATCACTTCATAAAAACAATTTGGCTTTCACATTTGTACAAACACCAATTGTTTATACTATCTCTGATAACAATCAAATAACAATTACTTACTCTAACAATGAACTTGAAACCATTGGTGGGCTCGAACTCAACCAAGATATTTCAACGTCTATTTTTCAGAGGGCTAATAAAATTAAACAAATTAACGTTTCAATTTCTCATACTCTTCTAACTTAAAGGAGAATCACTATGAAGCTTATTTCTAACCGATTTCACTTCACATTATTGAGTATGACGGTTGTTCTTGTAGGAAATATTCTATACCCACAAATAGATGTTTCGTCCAAAATCATTGATAACCATTACTTGGGTGATCAATGGGTCAATGAAATTCAAACTTCAGTGAGAAACAATTATTCCCTTGATAACGGAGATTTGTTATTAGGAAACAAACAATATCCTGCTATATCATTTTCCGGATATCGAAAACCAACCCGCGGAGATAATCTTCCTGATAAAAATGATTATTGTCCATCCACCGCTGAGTTAAAAGAAGATATGAAAATCATGGCTGCAATGGGGATTAAACTATTACGGACTTATGACACTCAGCAATATCTACATGCCACACGTCTTTTAGAAGCTATCCATCAATTGAAACAGGATGACCCGGATTTTGAAATGTATGTAATGCTGGGTGCATGGATACAGTGTGCAGGATCATATACCGATAGTGTAGACCACACTAAAGAGGACATTGAAACAAATATAGCCGAAATGGATTATGCAATCGAATTGGCTTCTAAGTATCCTGATATCGTAAAAATTATTGCAGTCGGGAATGAAGCAATGGTGACCTGGCAAGCACATTGGGTATCATCTGAAATTATCTTGAAATACGTTAACTATGCACAAAAGGCAAAAATCGCTCCGGTAAACGGTTACTTACTTCCACAAGATGTATTGATCACTTCTTCAGATAATTTTGCAGTTTGGGGTGCTGAAGATCAATACAGAAAAGATTCTTTAATTGAACTATTGCATGCAATCGATTTTATTTCACTTCATACATATCCTTTTCATGATACTCATTGGAATCCCGGATTTTGGCAATTGACAGAAAAAGACCAGAAAAAGACCACTGAAGAAATTGTCCAATCCCGCCTGAAGGCTGCGTTTGCAAGTGCAGTTAATCAATATAATTTGGTAAAAAATTATCTACAGGAAATAAATTGCGTAAAACCAATCCATATTGGAGAGACAGGATGGGCAACGGTAGACGATGACATCTATACAACTCCCGGCTCAGGAGCGACGGATGAAATCAAAATGAAACTCTATTATGATTCAATCTCAAAGTGGACTTTTCAAAACAATATAAGCTGTTTTTATTTTGAAGCATTCAATGAGCCTTGGAAAGGTGGAGAAAAAGGAAGTGAATCACATTTTGGACTTTTCACCGTTGAGGGAAAAGCAAAATATGCCTTATGGGAGTTAGTAGATAACGGAACATTTAATAACATTCATAGAGGTGAAAATCCAATCGTAAAAACATATGATGGAAACAAAGATTCATTATTTAAAGATCTACTTTTACCTCCACTAAACGACAATAACAAATAGCACCATTATGATTCAAAAAAAATATATCCAATTACTCTTTATTGTTCTATTAATTCTCATCAGTGGATGCTCAAACAATATTCATATCCATAATCAAAATGACATAGATGTTGATGAATTGATCTCCAAAATGACGTTGGAAGAAAAAATTGACTTTATCGGAGGATATAAAGGATATAATATTAGAGGGTATAAACATTTAGGAATCCCCGAAGCTTATTTGGCAGACGGTCCTGTTGGAATTCGAAATTTTGGGAAAGCAACGGCTTTCCCGGCATCTATCAATCTTGCTGCTTCATGGGATAAGGAACTGGCTTTTAATATTGGTAAAGCAATCGGCGGTGAAGCCCGTTCAAAAAATATTCATGTTATGCTTGGACCGGGGTTTAATATCTATCGATTACCTTTATGTGGTCGAAATTTTGAATATCTTGGTGAAGATCCTTTTCTTGCCGGACAACTAGCAAAAGAGTATACGATTGGAATGCAAAGTGAAAAAATGATCGCCACAGCAAAACATTATGTGGCAAATAATCAAGAATTCAATCGGCATCACTGTTCTTCAGATATGGATGAAAGAACATTGCATGAAATATATCTTCCTGCATTTAAAACAGTTGTACAAGAAGGAAGTGTTGCTTCTGTAATGACAAGTTATAACCTGATTAACGGTATCCATGCTTCAGAGCATGATTATTTAGTTAATAATATTCTTAAAGAGGATTGGGGATTTGAAGGTTTTGTTGTCTCTGACTGGGTTTCAACTTATAATGGTGTAGCATGCTATAATGGTGGACTTGATCTTGAAATGCCTTCCGGAAAGATGATGAGTCCTGAAACATTGATTCCTGCAATTAAGGCAGGTCAATTGGATGAATCAATACTTGATGATAAAGTCCGTCGAATTCTATCTGTTTATCACCGATTTGGATTGTTTGAAAATCCAGATCGCAGCAAAGGATATTCGTTTGATCATGAATTTGCCAGACAAACTTCTTTAGCGGCTGCACGAGGTGGTATGGTTCTCCTTAAAAACAGAGATCAAATACTTCCCCTTCAAGCAGATAATATCAATTCGATCGCAATTATCGGACCAAATGGACATCCTGCAGTTACCGGTGGAGGAGGAAGTTCAACTGTTGAACCAAGATATCCATTATCATTGGTCGATGCTATTAAGCAAACTACCGACAATAAATTGGACATTATTTTTGAAAAAGGAATTTTCACCGGAGTGGAATTTCCTGAAGGAATATTTAATGATTTCGATTTTTATGTCTATGATGATGGTAAACAACTTAAAGGAGTAAACGTGGACTTTTTCAAAGGAAAAACATTGTCCGGAGAGAGTATTTACTCCGGATTTTACAGTAAACTGGCTCTAGTCAATGAAGACATGTGGAATAAACCTGATGTTCCGGAAACTGATTTTTCTGCACGGTTCACTTGTTATTATACACCCAATGAAACCGGACATTATTGTATCGGTGTCTCCGGGGATGATGGATATCGACTCCTCATTGATGATACCAATGTGTTAGAGTTATGGAGAGATCAAGGAGATACTAGGGCAAAATATGAATGTTTTTTAAATGCCGGTCAGGAATATAAAGTTGTCATTGAGTATTATCAAGCCGGTGGAGATGCACGACTTAGATTAGGGGTTAAAAAGACCGTAATGGACATTCTTCCGGATCAATATCCATCACGAGCAATTGAAGCAGCAAAAAACTCTGACCTAGTGATCATGGCGGTTGGATTTAACGCATCTTTGGAAGGTGAAGCATTTGATCGTACATTTGAGATGCCATATGACCAAAGCAATCTGATCAATTCTATTTCAGAGGTAAATGACAATATTATTGTAGTCTTGAACGCAGGCGGAAATGTAGAGATGGAAAGTTGGATCGATAACGTTAATGCGCTATTAATGGCTTGGTATCCCGGTCAGGAAGGAAATCTTGCTGCAGCTGAAATTCTGTTTGGAGAAACAAACCCCTCGGGAAAACTCCCGATATCATTTGAGCATCATATTGAAGATAATCCAACTTATGAGTATTACTTCGATCATGATAATGATAATCAAGTTTTTTATGGAGAAGGTATTTTCTTAGGTTACCGTCATTGGGATAAATCTCCAGAGAAACCACGCTTCCCATTTGGATTTGGTTTATCTTATACCGAATTCGAATACGAAAAGATCAAAACTGATAATAGCACATATACAATTGATGATAATGTACTTGTAAGTGTTCAAGTGAAAAATATCGGAGATCGATATGGTGAAGAAATTGTTCAATTATATGTTTCAGATAATGAGTCCTCTCTCCCACGCCCGATCAAAGAACTCAAAGCATTTGATAAAGTTCAGTTACAACCAGGTGAAGATAAAACAGTTCAGTTCATTTTAGATAAAGATTCATTTTCATTTTATAACCCCAAAAGTCATTCTTGGGAAGTCGAGTCAGGGACATTTGAGATCCTTATCGGAAGTTCTTCTGTTGATATCAAACAAAGAGTTATGATTACTGTCATATAAAATCTTTTAATAAATATGATCTACATCAATTTTATATTACCGATTTATTCGGTAATTTCCATATGGAGTATATAATTACAATAATGAAAAAATTATTATCCATACTATTGTTTCTCACTTTTGTTATTGGACAATCAATCCAAATCAATGAGGTTATGTCTAGTAATGGCTTCACACTTTATGATGAAGATGGTGACACACCTGACTGGATCGAGCTTTACAATTCTTCAGGATCAAATCTTGATCTTTCCGGATATGGATTGACAGATGATGCAGGAGACTTAGATAAATGGACGTTCCCTGATCTTTTAATAGAACCGGAAGAATTTCTTGTTGTTTTCGCTTCTGAGAAGAATCGTACAGACATAATCAGTCAATGGGATGCTGTAATTGACTGGGGAGATCAATGGAAATATTTTGTCGGTAATTCCAACCCGACAGTTCATTGGAAAGAATTATCTTTTGATGATTCCAATTGGTCAAATGGTCAAAGTGGTTTTGGCTATGGAGATTCAGATGATAATACAATCATCCCTCAAACCATTTCGGTATTTGTAAGAAAATCTATTTATATCGAAGATCCGAGTATCGTTGAAAAAGCTGTTTTTAATTTAGATTATGATGATGGATATGTTGCATATCTCAATGGACAAGAAATTTCCCGAAGAAATTTAGGTTATCCCGGTTCTAATGTGTACTATAATCAATCTGCTTCTGAATTGCATGAGGCAGAAATTTATTCCGGTGGATTCCCGGAATCTATTTGGCTTGACATAAATGAAGTTCCTCTAATTGCAGGTGAAAATGTACTAGCAATTGAAGTGCATAATTATAATATCTACTCATCTGATCTAAGTTGTATTCCTTTTTTAACCTTTGGATATAATACCATTCAAACAAATGTGCGTGAACCAAATCCATCAATCAACTTACCTATATTTTACTTACATACTAATTTTAAGATCAATTCAAATGGTGAAAATCTAATTCTATCAACTCCGTTAGGAGAGACGATAGATTCTGTCTATACCGGTATCATTCATCGGGATATTTCTTTGGGGAGATTACTTGAGGGAGACACATGGGGTATTTTCTCTGAGCCAACTCCCAATAGTTCTAATAATACTCCACCCTATATTGGGACACTCCTTCCTCCTGGTTTTTCTCAGCCATCAGGGTTCTATCCGAACGGACAGACAATATACCTTAGCCTAACTTCTGAGATACCAAACGCACAAATCTATTTTACCATAGATGGTTCAGAGCCGACCACCAGTTCTTTATTATATGCCTATCCCATCCCGATCAATTCAAACAGAGTAGTTAGAGCAAAAGTGTTTTTATCAGGCTGGTATGAATCCAAAACTCAATCAAAAACTTATATATTTGACGAATCTCACCCCGAAACTGTTCCGGTTGTTTTCCTTGCGACAGATTCTGAACATCTTTTCAATGAAGAAACCGGTATTTACGAAATGGGATCTAACGCTAGTCCGGATTTCCCTCATTTTGGTGCAAACTTTTGGGAGGATTGGGAACGACCTATCCATTTTGAAATATTAGAAAATGACGGCACCGGGTTTAATGCGAATGCAGGGGTGAAAATTTTTGGCGCTTGGAGTAGAGGTTATCCTCAAAAATCCATGGCAATATTTGCACGTGGTCAATATGGACCCACTGAATTTGATTATCCTATCTTCCCTGATCATTCCATTGAAACCTTCGAAGCATTCATCCTCCGAAATTCAGGGAATGATTGGATATCATCCATGCTTAGAGATGGTTTTATCACAGGCTTGGCTAATGGGCAGAATGTTGATTATCAACAATACCGCCCCAGCATTGTTTATCTAAATGGTGAATATTGGGGAATTTTCAATCTTAGAGAAAAAGTTAATGAACACTATCTAGCATCCAATCATGGAGTTGACCCTGATCAAGTGGATCTCTTAGAAGGAAATAACAGCGTTATCCATGGAACAAATACGGACTATTTGAATCTTATAGAATATCTTGAAACACATAATATAAATGATCCTTCTGTAGAAATAGCCTTAGAAAATTGGATGGATCTTGACTCTTATTTAAAATACCAAGGGATTCAAATATTTTCAGACAATCGTGATTGGCCGGGGAATAATGTAAAATATTGGCGTGATCATCAACCCGAAGGAAAATGGCGTTGGATCTTATTTGATACTGACTTTGGATTTGGTATTTGGGATCAAAATGCTTTCACATATAACACGTTAGAATTTGCATCGGATCCTAATGGTCCTGGATGGCCAAATCCCCCTTGGAGTACATATTTATTCAGAAGAATTCTTCAAAATGATCATTTCAAGCATAGATTCATTAATCTTTACTGTGACTTGATCAATTCGGTTTTATCTGCCAATCATCTACACCAACGTTTGGACTCTATTGTAGACACAATTATTGATCTAATTCCCCACCATCAAGAACGTTGGGCTATTCCATGGGGAGGTGGATGCTGTTGGGGTGATGGATCTGCCATAAACTGGGATAATGATTTAAATACAATGTATAACTTTATCAATTATCGACAAGTGTACGCCAGAATACACGTCCGAGATAAGTTTAATCTTCCAAATATCGCATTGATCAACATTCAAACAATTCCTGAGCAAGGTAACGTCCAAGTTAATTCATTGGAAATTTCTGAACCTAATTGGAGTGGTTATTATTTTCCGACCGTCCCAATTTATGTTAAGGCACTACCAAAAAATGGATTCGATTTTGTTGGTTGGGCTGAATTTCCGGATTCCAGTGCTGAAATGAATATTTCCATTTCTGACCCCTTCTATTTAACTGCACTATTTGAACCAAACGGACAGACACCCGGGACAGTCGTTATCAATGAAATCAATTACAATTCCAACAACGCATTTGATCCGGATGACTGGATTGAATTACACAACCCCGGCGAAACTTCCATTGATATTTCCAATTGGGTCGTAAAGGATGACGACGATGGGCATGCTTTCAATATTCCTGAAGGGACAACCGTTTTACCTGATCAATACATCATTATTTCAAAAGATTTAAATCAGTTTACATATCATTTCCCCGATGTTGTTGATGTTGTTGGACCAATTGGTTTCGGCCTAAGTGGTAGCGGAGATCAAGTCAGAGTTTTTGATTCCAACGGTGTATTAATTGACTCCGTCCAATATGATGATAATACCCCTTGGCCATCTGGACCTGATGGCAACGGTCCAACTTTGGAATTGGTCAATCCATCACTGGAAAATTCCGCACCCGAATCATGGTCAGCATCAACAGTTGATTACGGTACACCCGGGTTGCAAAACAGTACATTTGAAATTTTATCTATAACGGATGATTATGGGATCCCAACAAGAATTTCTCTTGAACAGAATTACCCGAATCCATTTAATCCGATTACAACTATTCAATTTAGTTTACCTTTCGCATCACATTCCGAAATGACTATTTATGACATCACGGGAAGAGAAATAATTCGATTGTTAAGTGCGAATCTTGATGTAGGAAGACATACCATTCAATGGAATGGAAGAGATCATTTTGGAAAGCAAGTTAGTGCAGGATTATACTTCTATCAGTTAAAAACCGGAGAGTTCGTAGAAACGAAAAAGATGATCCTATTAAAATAATTCAGATATTAACTGTAATGATTTAATTCGATCTATCTTCCCTGTATGGGTTTCTACAAATTTGGATACAAAGAATATTTCTTTAGGTTTTTCATATTTATTTAGGGTATCAAAATTGATCTCTTTCTCTTCGCCCTCTATAATTAATACTACTTTTTGTCCTAACTTTTCGTCGGGGATTCCGGTAATAAAATACCGCTGCTGATCTATCACTGATTCTAATTTTTCTTCCACCTGCTCTGGAATTATTTTTACACCTCCGGAATTGATCATACGATCATATCGACCTAGCCATTGAAAAGATTTACTGTTAATTATTTTAATCAAATCATTTGTGATGATAGGCGAAGGATTTACCTTTGGTGCATAGATAACTCCACATCCCCTTTCATCCGTTCCTAAAAGAACTCCATCTAATGCTTGAAAAAGGTCGGTACTTTTATCACCATTAAGTCGTTTGATCGCTACGTGTGTCAACGTTTCGGTCATTCCATACGTTTCATAGACTTTTGTTGTTAATGGCTGTAGTTTTTGATTTAATGCTGAACTGACCTCTGCTCCACCAACTAACAGAGTTTTTATCTGTGATAGTTGCTCAATTAAGTTGCCCGCTTGATAAGGAGTCATTGCTGCAAAATCAAATAGTTCAGAACTGTTTTCCAAAGGATTTACAGATGGTTCTTTAATCGTCAGATCCAATCCAAGTTCAATCGCTCGAATAACCATCATTTTACCAGCAATATAATTCACCGGTAAGCATAAAAGTGCTGAGTCCCCACTTTTCAAATGGAAAGTGTCTTTTGTTAGCTCTACTGAATTTTTTACCCAATCTTTCTTAACGATAATTGATTTTGGTTTTCCTGTAGAACCGGAAGTTTGAAGGGGTATATCTTTTTTATCATTTAACCATTCTGAAATAACTTGGTTAACATCGTGACTAAATGAAGAATGAGAGTACGTTAACTTTCCTTCTTTCATTTCTAAAGATGATGGGATATTATTTGTAAATAATTTTCCTGTTCCCAATCCTTGAAATCCTTTGGGTTGAATTTGATTAGTCCATTGAAATATTGCATTCAGACCAATGTTAGATTCTAATGCGGATGTCACCCACCATTTAATATTCCTGATTTCTGCGAGTTGAATCCATTTATTCGTTTCAGAAAATCCTCCCAACAAACTGGGTTTCAGAACTATGTAATCCGGTTGGATTTTATCCAACATATTGATTCGAGATTCTTCACTTATCAACGGAATTAATTCTTCATCTAAAGCAATTGGGATAGGAGAAGTCGCGCATAGTTCTTTCATCACATCCCACTGCCCTGCTGCAATAGGTTGCTCAATAGAATGGATATCATATTTGGACAATGCTTCTATCTTTTGAAATACTTCATCAGCAGAAAATGCTCCATTCGCATCTACACGAAGCTCCAATTCACCTTGATTAAATTTGTTGCGAATCGATTTGAGTATGTCTAATTCAGTTTCAAAATCTAATGCCCCGATTTTTATTTTAATGCACTTCCAATTTTCTTTCAATTTGGTCTCAATCTGATCAAGAAGAAAGTTGGAATCTCCCATCCAAATTAATCCGTTTATCGGTACTTCGATAGAATCATTAACAGGATAGTATCGTTGCCCACCACCATTTTTTAAATCCATTTCTGCCATTTCCAATCCAAATCGAATAGATGGATAATCTGATAATCTATCTGGAGATTGAATATATGATACAGGGTCAGAACATACTTTACTCAACATGGCTTCAAATGTTGATAAATCATCAACCGAAAGTCCAGGCAATGGTGCACATTCACCAATCCCGTTTACTCTATTTTCTCTTAAAGTAATAAACCAAACATCTCGATAGTTCATAATTCCTCGAAATGTCCCAGCCGGGTGGTGAAAAATCAATCTGCGTTTTGTCCAATTAGCATTCATCTAAAATCAATACTCTGCTACTAGATGTTGATAAAGAGAACAAATAATATCGTAAAAACAAAGGTGGCAATTGCCTGTTTTTTCAAGAACGGATCTAATAATCTGTGATCGTTGAGTCGTAGAATATCCCTGCTAGGTTTTAAAAAGAATACAAACCCGACAAGAAATAACCAAACTGCTTTGATATCAGGAATTAAATACAAAATGATGAAAAATACTCCCAAGAAATTTAGAATGAAATGATATCGCTTAGCCCACACAAATCCGATCCGAACAACTAATGTTCTTTTTTTTGTATTTTGATCCGTTTCATGATCTCGCATATTATTGATATTTAATACGGCTGATGTAAAGAATCCGATGGAAGAAGCCGGGAGTAAGATTTCGACCTGAAATGAATTTGTATGTAAAAAATATGTTCCGATCACCCCTAACCATCCAAAGAACAAAAACACGAAGAGGTCTCCCAACCCCGCATAACCATAAGGATTGTTACCCATCGTATATTTCACTGCTGCTCCAATAGCCGCAAGTCCGAGAACCGCAAATAATGCAGCGTTTTGAATTTGAATTCCTTTTGTTCCTTCAAAAATAAGCCACACTCCAAAAATAGAACAAAGTAGAATGATGATCCACATTCCAGTGATCATTTCTGATTTTGAAATAAGTCCGCTTTGCATCGTGCGATCAGGACCTATCCTATTTTCATCATCCGTACCTTTTGTATAGTCCCCATAATCATTTGCAAGATTTGATAAAATTTGTAAAAATAAAGTCGTTATCAACGCGAGTGAAAACACTAACCAATTTAGTTGATTGTCATACCTTGCTAATCCACTTCCCATGATTACACAGGAAAAAGCGAGTGGTAACGTCCGTAAACGGAAGGCTTTTATCCATTTTTTCATCGTAGCATTCTACGGAAATTTCGGATATTTTGAAAAATCCGGTTTTCGCTTCTCCATGAATGCATTTTTTCCTTCTTTTGCTTCATCGGATAAATAATAAAGCAATGTGGAATTCCCGGCTAATTCCTGAATTCCGGCTTGACCATCCAATTCCGCATTGAATGCTGATTTCAACATGCGGATAGCTAAAGGAGATTTCTCTTGAATTTTCTTAGCCCATTCAATGAATGTATCCTCCAATTTTCCTAATGGAACTACCGTATTCACTAATCCCATATCCAACGCTTGCTCAGCATTATACTGATCACAAAGGAACCATATCTCACGGGCTTTCTTTTGCCCAACACTTCTAGCCAAATAGGAAGCTCCAAACCCTCCATCAAAGGATCCAACTTTTGGTCCGGTTTGACCGAACATGGCATTTTCAGCAGCGATCGTTAAATCGCAAACCACATGAAGTACGTGACCACCTCCGATCGACCATCCTGCCACAGCGGCAATAACTACTTTTGGGATGGATCGTATTTGTTTTTGAAGATCGAGTACATTCAGACGAGGTACTTCATCTTTACCAATATAGCCACCATGCCCGCGAACGCCTTGGTCACCTCCACTACAAAAAGCTTTTCCACCTTCGCCTGTAAAAACGACAACTTCAATGTTTTCATCATCACGGCAAATAGTCATGGCATCGATCATTTCTTTCACCGTTCGAGGAGTGAATGCGTTGTGCTTTTCCGGTCGATTGATACTGATCTTGGCAATCCCTTCAAAAAAGTCAAATTTGATTTCATTATATTCTCTAATTGTTTGCCAATTCTGCTTCCAATTCATAAATAACCTCCAATTGTGGTAATTTTTTTATACACGTCTTTATTTATTTTTGAATCTGTAAATATTTCCATGATTCCTGAAAACCATCCTTTTATTTCCTCCAAGGATGTAATCAAATGATATGCTAATCCAAATTCTTTTGCGGTGAGTTTGGCTGTTCGTTTGTGCGGAACGGTAAACAGATCTAACAATTCTCCCTGATTTGATGGACCGAGGATCATATTGAATATTCCACCACTAAAGTCATTTAAAACGACAATCTGTAAATTGGTTGGAAATTCATGATTCAACCACAATCCGTTTCGGTCGTAGAAAAAGGATAGATCTCCAACGATCAGTGTATGTTTTCGATTGGGTTCAGCTATTGCATGCCCTACAGCGGTGCTGACCACTCCATCGATACCGGATGTTCCGCGATTACACCAAATATCAATAGTGGGGTCGTTCATTCCAATATAATTAACAATACGGACGGGCATACTGTTTCCTAAATGAAGCACACTGTTTTCTGGTAGTGTTTTTATGAGCGTTTCTAGAGCTGTAAAATAATTGAACTTTGCATGGTCTAATACCGTTGATAGTTGAGTATCGACCTTTTTTTGGATATTCGATAATTTGGTTCGATATCCAGTCGAGTTATTCTGATGGATATCTTGTTCCAACCATCTTTTGAAAAAATGAACCGGGGATGTTTTAATAATTTTCGTGATCGATTGATAGGGATCTCCAACCATGCCATTCCCGATATGCCAATGGACCTTGGGTTGATTTTTTCTCAAAAATAATTTCATCTTTTTTGAGATAACAGATCGACCGATCGTTATCAGAAAATCAGGTGAAAATGATTCATCATTTGTGTTAAAAACCATATCAGCTGATTTGATAACACCATCCACTCCATGAAGGTTTGATATCACATCACCTACTACCGTAACCTTTACCTGATTTAACAACTGTATTAAATCGTCATCAGGTTTCAACTGTCCACCGATGATCATCACCTTCTCAGAGGTTCTCAATATTGAACTAAACTCATCCAAAATATCATCTGAAATGGATTCATCTATAACTGTTTTATGATCCCGTTTTGTATCCACAGAGAATTTGATATCGTTCAAAGAATTTGGATAAAAAGGTTCATCGATAGGAACATTCAAATGAACAGGACCTTTCGCATCACTTAATGCAAATGAAAATGCTTCTTCACTTACATCTTGTTGATCTTTCGAATAAACGTAACTTCCTTTAATATGTGGCTCAAAAAGATCGTTTTGATGAATAGTTTGCCCATCCCATTGGTCGATCCATTCTGAAGGTCGATCTGCTGTAATTACAATGAGTGGAACTTGCTGATAAAATGCTTCAGTTACTGCCGGAATAAAATTTTGGGCAGCGGTTCCGGATGTACATACTAAAACGACGGGTTTATCCGATTGCTGTGCAAAGCCTAAACCCACATATCCGGCAGATCGTTCATCCGTCACTGAAATAGTTTCAATTGCAGGATGCTGGCCAAACCCAATCAGTAAAGGTGCACAGCGCGACCCAGGACAAACCACGGCTTTTTCCACACCGTATTTTGCACACCGAGTTACTAGATCAAATATATGGCTGATATTTTGTATCGGATCTGTCATTTGTTTTCTTATAAAGAGACGCTTATGAATCAATAGAGAAATTACAGAAAAAAGCCGGTAGAGTTTTACTGAATGTTTCAGCAATGATAAACTCATTTCCCTTTTCTTTCATTAAAATAGATATTGCTCCATAATTACATCACTCATTACTTTTATGTAATGATTTCTAAAATAAACTTTAAACTCACTAAACCCAATAAATGCAATAGCATTTATCCGGTTGTTGTGCTTAATTGAAATGACACTTTTAGATTTAGGATATAATAGTGAACTAGAAGAATACAGACAAGAGCAAAATCTTGGCTCCTTTGATATTGGTAGGGTTATTCGGGAACATAAAGATCGGTACACGGTCAATACGGGTTCCGATGAATTAGATTGTGAACTTATAGGGGGTTTAAGGTTCACAGCAAAAGACAGGAATGAATTACCCGCTGTTGGTGATTGGGTAGCCATTTCTGAATATGAAATAGGAAAAGCATTGATTCACGCAATTTTACCACGCTACTCAGTCTTAGAACGACAAGCTGTGGGCAAATTCGGAGAAAAACAAATGATTGCCTGTAATATCGACTATGGGTTAATTGTACAATCAGTAAACAGAGACTATAACATTAACAGATTGGAGAGATATTTAACACTTTGCTACGCCTCAAAAATTGAACCGATAATTGTTGTTTCAAAGACAGACTTGATGGATGAAATAAAATTGAATGATATGCTTGACAAAATAAACCAAAGAATTGAAAATGTTCCGGTCATCCCTGTGAGTAATGAAACGCAAGCCGGGATGGATGGTTTAAAAAAATTGGTTAATAAAGGAAAAACATATTGCCTTTTAGGTTCGTCAGGTGTTGGAAAATCCTCGTTGATAAACAGTTTGAGTGGAAAAAATCAGATGAAAACAGGAGCTATAAGTGATAGTACTTATAAAGGCAAGCACGTTACAACCCACCGTGAGTTAATTCCATTGGTAAATGGTGCAATACTTGTTGATAATCCGGGAATGCGTGAAGTTGGTATTACAGACAGTTTGGGTGGACTAGAGAATACATTTGAAAAGATATACGATCTGACGCAACATTGTAGGTTTTCGGATTGCACCCATACCTCTGAAAAAGGTTGTGCAGTTAAATCAGCAATAGAAAATGGAGAAATAGAACAATTGTCTTTTGAAAACTATATGAAAATGGAACGAGAAAAAGCACATTATGAGTCGACCGTTGCTGAAAAACGGAAAAAAGAGAAAGATTTCGGGAAAATGATAAAGCATTATAAGAAGACCAGAAAATCAAACAAGTACTAAGCACAACAATGTATAAATGGCATTAAAACGACCGTTTATACTAATCATTGTGCGTCAAACTATTTTCAACTCATCACATCTAACAAAGTTTGACATTTAAGTGCGGTTTCTTCCCATTCTCTTTCCGGGATAGAATCGTGAGTGATCCCTGCACCTGCGTATAAAACAGCTCGAGTTCTTAATATTTGCATACACCTTAAATTTACATAAAGTCTCGATACACCATTCGTATTCACAGGACCTAAATAACCACTATAAAACTCTCTGTTTAAATGTTCATGAGCGGCAATGAAACGAAGGGCTGAAAACTTTGGCATTCCGCACACGGCAGATGTCGGATGCAGTAGATTTAACATAACCGTTCCCAATTCCGGGAATTGAACTTCTTTGAGATTGACCGAATATTCAGTTTTTAAATGGATCATATTCCCCGCTCTCACGGTTCGCGGACCCATTTCTTCAAACTCTCTCAAACGGATGGTTTTAAACTGATCAATAATATATCGACTTACCATTGCTTGTTCTTCAATCTCTTTTTGATTCCAACCCGCATCGGATAATTCTTTATCGATTGAAAAGGGTTGTGTACCTGCAACGGATACCGTTCGAAAATGATCTTCAGAATATTCGATTAGAAGTTCCGGGGTTGCACCTATCCATGTTCCACGACCCGGGATTGAGACAAGACTCACAAAAGCATCTTGATACGTTTCTACCAAATTGAGAAAATATTGAATTATATCAAAATGATCCGGTAAAGGTTCATCGTATGTTCTGGCAGAAACAACTTTATCAAACTCACCCTCGTTAATAGATACAAGAGCATCTTCCACCATCTGAATAAAATGTGCTTTCTCTCCTGATATTTCAGTATCGGGTCGTTCATTTAAATGGTAATTATAAGATTTTGGATTTTGAATATCATGGTTAATGATATTTTCGATACCAAATTGGTTTCTCCACTGACCATCTTTATACTCTGCATACACATCTCTTTTTAAGAAGAGGGTTTCATTTCCTTCAGGATTTAAAAACGGACTGACGATGAATCCTTGATCGATGGTCTTTAGGTCAACTCGACCTCTGCTCACTGATCCGGATAGATCAGCTAAACAATGTATAGTTTTTTCTCTTGGGCAACACCAAAACGCGATCGATCCATTTTTTGATATCACACTAGACCAAAATGAGTTGAGATCCAGATTATTTTCTAATGCGTGTTTAGCCATGTTCCGGGAGAGTTATCGCAGAAAGGCGATTATTTATTAATTACAGCTAAGGTAAGTCGGCTTACACTGACCAATTTATCATTGCTATCGGTGATTCGAATATCCCAAACGTGCAATCGTTTTCCGACCTTTATTGGCGTTGCTTTGCCATACACCCAACCGTCGGTTACACTTTTTAGGTGATTGATATTTAATTCCACACCAACAACGGATTGCACATTACGGTCGATTTGCAGTCCGGCGGCAATACTACCCAAAGATTCTGCTAATGTAGCGGATGCTCCACCATGAAGACGTCCATAGGGTTGTACAGTGCGATGATCCACCGGCATTTTGCCACATACAAAATCATCTCCAAAATCGGTAACCTCAATACCAATTGCGGTCAACATGGAGTCTTTATAGAAATCTTTTAAACGATCTAAGTGTTGTTGTTTGTTTGGTGAGTTCATTCTCCGGAGGATATAAATAATTGTTCATTGAGATATCTTCTCAGATCCATTTCATCCAAGCCGATATGTACGAATCGATTTTCTTCCGCAATGGACACTTTTTGAGTTTCTTCAGAAATAACGATGATAATTGCATCGGTTTCTTCGGACAAGCCTAACGCTGCCCGATGACGAGTTCCCATGTTTGCATCAATGGTGGTTCTCTCTGTCAAAGGAAGAATACAAGCAGCAGCTTCGATAATATCATTTTGAATGATCACCGCACCATCATGTAATGGAGAAGTCGGATTAAAGATCGAAATTAGAAGTGGTGCAGTTACTTCAGCTTTAAGTGGCATCCCTGCTTCTTTATAGGTTCGTAAACCCGTCTCTCTCTGAATAACAATGAGTCCACCCCATCTCTTTTCGATCAATAGATTGACCGTCTCTACGATCGCTTCAATAGTTTTGGACGTACCTACGCGAAATATGGTTTGAAAGAATCGATGCTGCCCTACATAGATAAGAAGTCTACGGATCTCAGGTTGAAATAAGATAACAAAAGCAACTACCCAGACCGTTTGAAATTGATTGACCAACCATGATGTTGCACGCAATCCAAATGCGTTAAATAAAAATGAAGCGATTAACAGAATGATCAGACCCACAAGCATTTGTCCAGCACGAGTACCACGAAAATATTGGTATACCGTGTAGAAAATCCAGCTGACCAATAAAAGGTCAACTACATCAACGAGTGTTACGGTTAGAAATCCTATTTTGAAGAGAATCATAACTGTTCAGAAGTTACATAAATCCTATTATATCCTCATCAAATGATTCACACAATATTTGGTGTGACCTTTTCAGATATTTTTATAACACGACTCATCTCTTTGACGTCATGAACTCGAATGATTTTTGCTCCATTCATTACAGATGCAGTTACCGCTGCTGCTGTCCCTTCTAACCGATCGTTTTCAGGTAAATCGAGTGTCCTTCCAATAAATGATTTCCGTGAAGGACCTACCAGTACGGGACATCCTAATTCTGTAAAATGGCGCATGTCTCTTATTAAAATAAAATTGTCCTCGACTGTTTTCCCAAACCCGATCCCCGGGTCTAAAATGATTTGATCTTTTTTAATTTGATGAGATTTTGCATATGAAATTCTTTCTTCAAAGTAATGTTGAATCTCCTGTATCAAATTATGATAAACCGGATCAGTTTGCATTGTCTTCGGAGAACCTTTCATGTGCATAATAACGATCGGAACATTGAATTCTTTTACGACATCAATCATCTTTTCATCGAAGGTCATACCACTGATATCATTAACCATTGATGCTCCGGCTTTTATCGCTTCTATCGCAACAAGGGCTTTGGTTGTATCAATCGAGATCATGATGTCAGATTGTGCTCTGATCTTTTTGATAACCGGAACGACTCTCTCAATTTCCTCTTCAACGGAAACCGGATCTGCACCCGGGCGACTGGATTCTCCACCAATATCAATGATGTGAGCCCCTTCTTTCTCCATCTCTAAGGCATGTTTTATGGCGGATTCTATTGAAATAAACTCTCCGCCATCACTGAATGAATCCGGAGTAACATTCAATATTCCCATAATAAGAGTAGAGGAATCCTCGCTGGATCTCCACTCAATATATTGGTCGTGTGTCATTTATTCTTTTTGAACGTTTTATTCTCAGCTTTTGGTGGGGCTTGTTTTCTCGGACGTCTTTGCGGTGGTCGTCTCTTTCGAGGATTGTTGGGTCGTCTAAGTGATTTTCCTTCAATAATCTTCTGAAGATCTTTACCATCAATCGTTTCAAATTTAAGTAATTCATCTGCTACTCTGTGTAAAAGAGTTTGATGTTTTTTCAAGGATTCTTCTGCATTCTTTTGAGCAGTTCTTAAGATTCGTGCGACTTCTTCATCAATAATGCGAGCCGTAACTTCACTATAATCTCGTTGAGATTGAATATCTCGCCCAAGAAATACTTCTTCTGAATTCTTTCCAAATGTCAACGGTCCGAGCAGATCACTCATTCCCCATTCACAAACCATTTTTCGTGCAATTTTTGTAGCTTGTTCAAGATCGTTCCCAGCACCGGTGGTTAATTCATCGAAGATCAGTTTTTCTGCGGCACGACCTCCCATCATAATCGCTAAACGTCCCTCAATATATTTCCGTGAATATCCATGCTTTTCGTCAATCGGTAACTGCATCGTGATTCCTAATGCACGCCCGCGAGGAATAATAGACACCTTATGAACAGGATCTGCTCCTGGAGTTTTTGAGGCTACCAATGCATGACCGGCTTCATGATAAGCGGTTACTTTTTTCTCACTTTCGGATAATATCAAACTTTTTCGCTGTACACCCATCATCACCTTATCAATCGCCTCTTCGAAGTCGATCATCTCCACCGCATTCTTTTTCTTTCTTGCAGCTAATAAAGCAGCCTCATTAACAATATTTGCCAGATCAGCTCCGACCATTCCGGGTGTGCCCTTAGCAATATCTTCTAATTTAACTTTCCGCTTATTCATTAAGATCTTTTTCGCATGGACTTTTAATACACCTAGTCTACCCTGCATATCAGGGATGTCAACCACAACTTGACGGTCAAACCGTCCCGGGCGTAATAAGGCTTTATCAAGGACATCCGGTCGGTTTGTTGCTGCCATTACAATGACGTTTTGATTGGATTCAAATCCGTCCAGCTCTACTAATAAAGCATTTAAAGTTTGCTCCCGCTCATCATGACCTCCACCGAGTCCGGCACCTCTTTGACGACCCACTGCATCTAACTCGTCAATAAAGATAATACACGGTGCTGTCTTTTTACCTTGTTCAAATAAGTCTCGAACCCTAGAAGCTCCGACCCCGACAAACATCTCAACAAAATCTGCACCACTTAAACTGTAAAATGGGACGTTTGCTTCTCCTGCTACAGCACGAGCTAATAGTGTTTTTCCGGTTCCGGGAGGTCCGACCAATAATACACCTTTCGGGATCTCTGCACCTAATCTTTGAAAGCGTTTAGGATGTTTTAAAAATGCAATTACCTCTTTCAATTCATCTTTTGCTTCTACACATCCGGCGACATCTCTGAACGTCACTTTTTTGATATTGGAATCCCAAAGACGTGCCCGACTTTTACCAAAATTGAATACGGATTTCATTCCTGCACCGCCGCCACCTTGCATTCTTCTCATGATAAATAGCCAGAAACCAATGAGTAAAATCCACGGAAGCATATTTAACAAATAACCCGACCAATTAATACTTTCTTCTTCGAATGTGTATTTGACACCAAACTCATCCCATTCTTGCATGACCTCTCGATCAACAAATGGTAATTTGACAAAGAAATTTGAAATATCTTCTAAGTCACCAACTTCAGTTGTTACTGTTTGAGGAACTTTAAATTCACCATGGAAAACCGTTTCAATGACTTTACCTGAGGATATTTGTTTATTAATAAGGTAGTCTTGATATTGAAAATAATTAATTTCAACTTCACGCTTGAGTCCATCAGTAAACAGACCTGATAAGAAAATTGCCCCCATAATGATCGCTACCCATATTATCGAGGTTTTTCCGGCACGTTTCCATTCGAAACCCATCTTAGGCGAGGTAGGTTTCTTGGGTGTTTGTTTCTTACATTTTCCTTGCTGCTTCTGAGGTCTGAATTTAGGTTTTGGCTCTTGTTTTTTTGGCTTTCTATTCATTTTTTTCTTTCTATCATTACCAATAGATAAAATATTGTTACTCTACTACCGGTTAAAATCTACACATTTTAATTTTCGTGATACTAATTCTTCTTCACTAAGTGAAGCTTAACCCATTCTTTCGTTTTTTCAGTTACTTTTACTAAATCACTTATTCGTCTTCCACAAACCCAAATGATTTCATCATCGGCGGTTAAAACAAGTTGTCTGCTTTTAGAGAATAGATCAACTTTTTCATCCACCAGAAAATCATGGATCTTCTTTTTTCCTTTCATTCCAAGAGGAATAAACACATCTCCGGATTTCCATGGTCGAATGATTAACTTTTTATTTCGAATAAAAGTTCCGTCAATAATCTCATTCATCGAATCTGTATTAAGTTCTGTTGGACGTTTTATCTTTTTCCATCGAAAACTATATTCACCAATATCCGTATCTTTATCTTCTTCAACACGAATCTCAACTATATTACTGATAAATCTTCTTTCCAGTATCCAATGATCTCTGTCTTTTAAACACGTCCAATCATTATCAAATTGAAATGTTTGTCCGGTTGTCGCAGTCTCTAAAAAACTCTTGATATCGTCCCAACGATACCGACGCCATGAAGCTTTCCCTTTGCCGACAATATCTTTGAAAATCATTGCCTGTATGATAAGCGGAAATTCTGACAATTTTAATCCGGATAACTTTATTCTATCCTCTGTTTTTTCTATCAATGCTGATTCTGCTACCCAAGGGATGAGAGAATGATAGCCTTCTATCAATTTATCGACATTCTGTGACATTCGATGAAATCCTTCAACGATCGAAGGTGAGTTTTCTTCCCAGTCTTTTACAACTTTATGTCGGATAAAATTCCGTGGATTTGATAAATCTTTGTTGGATTCATCTTCACAGAAAGGAATCTTTGATTGATCTGCATAACTGACAATCTCATTTTTCGAGAATGGAAGTAGGGGGCGAATAATCCGTTCTTTTTTGGATCTTATTCCAATTAATCCACTCAAACCACATCCGTCTGAAATATGCATCAGTAATGTTTCGATTTGATCATTGCCATGATGAGCTGTTAAAATCCAATCTGCATCTATTTGGTCTCTGATCGTCTCTAACGCCTTATATCGTTCAGTTCTTGCCCAATTTTCAATACTACTTCCTTTGGAGATGGTTGAAGGGTCTAACTCCTTTGAATAGAAAGGGACATTCCAACCTTTACAAATATTTTCCACAAATAATTGTTCTTGATTAGATTCATCTCTGAGTTGATGATTAATATGTCCAACGGATACATTGATATTTAATTCCTGTGCAACCGATCGAACTAAATACAACAAGGTGGTTGAGTCAAGACCTCCTGAAACTGCGATCAGCAAATAATCGTTTTTTTGGAATAGATTTGTCTCTTCTATATGTTTTAAAAAAGATCCTTTATTCAAACTCATTTGTTTCGAAAGGTCCTTCAAAATACAATCGCATGAAGAAATGGATTATCAATGTATTCTTCAGCGAGAGTTGTATCAAATCCATGTCCTGAATGAATAATCATTTCTTTTGGGACTTCTTGAATAATCTTTCTCAACGAACCTTCAAGGATGTCCCAAGAGCCACCCGGAAGATCCGTGCGACCTACAGATCCTTTAAAAATGGTGTCACCCACAAAACAATGTCCGTCAATTATGTAGCATACTCCCCCGGGGGTATGCCCCGGGGTATGTATTATTTTAATTGAAAAAGAGCCAATGGTGATGGTTTCATCGGTTGTCAACCATACAGCAACGTTGGGTTCTTTTTTCACGGGCAAACCAAACATAGCACAATGGTCATTCAATCGATTCAACACGTCTTTTTCCTGTTCATGCAAATAGAAAGGAGCATCAAACCATTCCTGTAAATCCGATACAGCCCCAACATGGTCAACGTGGGCATGAGTATTCAGAATCGCTAGAAGCGTTAAACCAAGTCGATCAATGTGTTCTTTGATCTTCTGACTTTCATCACCGGGGTCGATAATCACAGCTTCACGGTTATCCTTGTTATACACGATATACGCGTTCTCCTGAAATGATCCAACGACTAACTTTTCGATATGCATTGACATTGTTTTTTCAGTACAGAGTTAGATACGATCAAAGAAGTATTCTGCAAGACACTGAATTTTATCTTGATAAGAATGAGGATAAAGAAACCATTCTGCTGCAGACACACTACTTAACAAGGAATTTCCATCCTGTGGTGTGAAACAAAACCCTGTAATCTCATGATCATTTCGTACATTCAATGACTGCTCAACCATTACTGTTTGATTGAGAATTCGTCCAAAATGACCTTGATCACGACCAAACGAAAAGACCGTGCTGGTCATGTCTTTTTGAGTCATTGCCACATAAGGATTGGTATAAAGTCTTTCTTTTACTTCGTTTAACGTAACGGGTTCTTTCACATTTAATGTAAACCACAAAACGTGCATATACTGACTGTTAACTTTCATTGCAGATGAGAAAAGATTCAGATCATAATTCAATGTGTGAAATAAGTCCGCTGCATCTTCAGCATGGTGAGTTCCATAAATGGGATGACCATGTTTACCCACTTGTGGAGCCGGAATAAAACTCCCCGGTTGGCTAATATCATTCGCACGTCTGACACATACAAACTTGCCATCCACTAAATTGTCCGGACAGACATCTAATGCTAATGTTTTTGTAACACAGGATAAATTATGCGTATTACAAGATACAACCTGAATAAATTGATCTTCTGAAGTCAAAGCAGAATCGTTTATTCCACGTGCATATTTTTTCCCAAAACCGTTTTCACTCCCTTGTGCGATAAAGCCTTTAACATCTTCACTAAAATTCCGATAATATTGTTCTTTATTTTTATGTCCGATCCCACGCGGTGTACAATCAATCACGACTGAAGATCTTTTAATCGCTTCTTCTGTATTGAATGATGGATCCAAATCAAGGGATTTAAAGTCATCCATTTTCTTTTCATCAACCGATAATCTTGCTCCTCTTTTAATAAGACTTGCAACCTTCGATGCATCACTGGTTAATGCAGAGTTTTTATGAAATGTGATATCATCAATCCCTAATTGATTACGATAATCACATAGCAACCCGATTAATGGTTCTCCAATAGTTCCTGTACCTACAACATGAACAATTTTACGCTCCATTTTTAACTCCTATTTTTAGTTTATTTGCAACGCGTTTATTTTAGATTATCATGCATATGCATGTAATCCGCCAAAAAAGAAATTCCCATAAAATGTTATAAATATTGTAATCGTTCCGATAATGGACAAGACAGCAAGTTTTTCATCTTTCCATTCTCTGTTATATCGAGCATGAAGAACCGCCGAATAGAATAGCCATACAAGCAATGCTCCAACTTCTTTTGGATCCCAACTCCAAAAAGTGCCCCAGGCTTGTTCAGCCCAAATCGCACCGGCAAACAATGCCCCTACAGTATATAACGGATAACCAAGTGAAACCGCTCGATAATTGATTTCATCCAATAAATCTAAATTGCTGCTTAATTGGTTGATCTTCTCTCCTGCTAAAACATAAAGAATGTAATACAAAATGACAAAGCAGAAGATTGAAACCACATATGCAGCTCCCATAAATTCAAAGAATCTCCAAACACCACCTAAATGTCTGCTGGGAGTGATAAGTAAATATCCTGCTGAGTTTAAGATTCCAATAATCAAACTCCCTAAACCAAAAGATAATGTATAAATGGCAAAAATACTTCCACCGAATCCCTTCTGTTTTGCTGAAGATTTATTTTTAGTTTCCATATAGGTAAATAAACCCATCAGAGGAATAAATACCATTCCAATGATGATAACAAACTGACCTAATAAGGTTCTGGCTGCTTCAAAGCTCGCCTGAGTGTCGAATTTATATCCAAGTCCTACTGAAAAAGCCGTATGCTCCGGAGTTAAACCAACAATTCGCAAAACGAAAAATAATATGATAGGAATATAGATCATATAGATCAATCCCTGAGAGAAAAATCGTTTCTTCTCATCATTCCATTTTGGTGTGTATTCATGATTTTTCATCAAGAATAACAAGCTAACAGCACCGGCAACAATAAATGCACCGGAACCAAGTGCCGCTAAAGAAATATGGATGGTTAACCAATTACTTTGTAACGCGGGCATGAGGTGTTCAGCTGGTGAATTATCTAATAATGCTGCGGCTGCATTTAACATGACAATGATCGGTGAAATAATAATACCTACAACGGGGTTCTTATATTTCCAAATTGCATAGATCATTATAGCTACACCCGCCCAGGACATTAACATTAAATGTTCAAACATATTTTGAAATCGGATGGATCCAACAATCATCCATTTTACGATAAATCCTGATGTTTGTAAAACGAGTCCTATATTAAATAACCAAAAACCTACTTTATGTAATACTTCTTTTTTCAATGAGAAATAGAACACATAACCGGCAAATCCTGCTAGGTATAAAATAAATGTATACCAGAATAAATTTTGATATAAACTTTCCATTATTTTGCCTCATTAATTTTAACAGTTGTTGACTCAACTACAAAATTTCCATCGCCAGTTTTTTCCATATTTTTATAATCCAGCAAATCTACGAAATACTTTTGATTTGACTTCTTAGAATGAATTCCTTTCATATTTTTGAAACAGATTTGATAATGCTCATAATTTCCGTCTTTATAGAATTCAACCTTAATTGCGGGGTTATTTTCCACATCTGATCCAGATTCAATTTTTCCGCTTCCCATTGGTTCTGACAACCGAGCATCCGGTTCAAATTGAATGACTTTGATCGTCCATTGGTCATCAACATTAAACAATGTGTTAAACGGAATCACTTCCTCTTCAATTACCGTAACAAGTTCACCATTCCCATGGGCACCCATCGGAGATGTAAAGTTTGGTACATTTGTTTCTACTTTTACTTCTTCCTCGGTATTTAATGCAAAATACCCCAGGATAACTAAAAGTGCAATTCCACATAAAGCGATTAGTGTATTTTTATTCATGTTTGATCCTTTCTGAAATTTGATTTAACTCTCGTTGGAAAGCAACCGTATTTTTAATAGTCTGTCCACTCATAATAAGTTCTTTTTTACTGATAGAGATCCAGATATCCCTACGCCAAAATAGAAAAGCAATCACTAAACCGGTACAGGATAATAGCATTCCAAATAAAATAACTGACTTTCCACTGTATTTTTTATAACTCAATCCGGTAATCCAATTATCTGTTATTTTTTCTATCTCTTGGGTTCGCTGAATACGATTTAATCTATCGTCTACAAATTTGGATCGTGGTGTGAAGAACTCTGAAACAAATGGTTTATAATCTGATTGATGAATCGCTGTGTTCTTATATAAAAGAGGACTATTAACTGTTAATTCATGACTCCGTATTTTTTCACCATTTTTAGAATAAAGACTAATAAAGGACCGATAATCCGAAATCATTTGTCTATCTTCATAGAAAAACACACGAAAACTATCTACTACTACTTGAATGGTATCTGAACCCGAAACTGGGATATTCCATTCAAACCAATCCTGCGATATTTTTTCACTTAGTGTATGGTTTATACGATGTTCTTGCCCAAGGACGTATCGAAATCTTTTTTCCTCAGTTATGCTGTATAAAACCGCTCCGATAAATATAATAAGCAGCCCTACATGAGATATCCATGAACCGATACCACTAAATCGGTATTTACTTGCAATGATCTCTATACCACCATCAGTTTCGCGCTCTTTTACTTTATATAAAGATTTACTAATAAGAGCCAATATTCTTGATTTAAGATGGGAAGGATCTCCTTTAACTTCATAATATTGACCTAAGTTTTTAATACTGTCTGCAGACTTAAATGGTTTAAAGCTAAGTTGATTGATCATTGGTTTGAATCTTTGGATCACACAGAAAAACACCGATAAAAACAACAACGACAACAATCCTCTATACCACCATGATGAATAGGGTGAATGTTGTTGGAGTAATTGATGCAACAACGAAGTTTCGTTGAAAAAATTAGGATATTCATTCATTAACATTGACAGCATTGAAATTCCGCCCAATACCGTCAACAGGATCGTTGCAAATTTCATCGAAACCAATAAATCCCATATCTCATTAAAAATTGATGTTTTTTTCATTTATTCTCTCCCATCTTTAGAAAGCAGTCGTCTCCTGCCATTCGCCAAATATGTTTTTCATCGTTTGAACAATTTCACCTAATGTCGCATACTGTTTTGCAGCTTTAACAATTGGAGGCATGATATTTTTTCCGGATTTACATGCATCTGATAGTTCATTTAAAGCCGCTTGGACTAAATCATTATCCCGTTCATTTTTTAATAATTCCAGCGCAGAAATTTGATCCTGTTCGACTTTCTGTCCAATTTCTAAAATTGGAATTTCAATGTTTTCATCTTCTTTAATGAACTCATTTACTCCAACAACAATTCTTTGTTTATTGTCAATTTTCCGTTGATATTCAGAAGCTGCATGTGCGATCTCACGTTGGAAGAATCCGGCTTCGATTGCAGGAATCACTCCTCCAAATTCATCGATCTGATTAAAATAATCTTCTGCAAGTGCTTCCATGCGATCAGTTAAGGATTCAACAAACCATGAACCTCCTAACGGATCGACAACATTGGGCACTCCGGTTTCAAAGGCGATCAACTGTTGTGTTCTCAAGGCGATCTCAGCTGCTTTCTCAGAAGGCAATGCTAACGTTTCATCCATCGAGTTTGTGTGTAGTGATTGGGTTCCGCCCATTACGGCAGCTAATCCTTGAAAAGCGGTTCTAGCAATATTGATTTCGGGTTGTTGAGCTGTTAAAGAGCATCCGGCTGTTTGTGTATGAAACCTTAGCTTCCATGAGCGTGGATCTTTCGCACCATATTTATTTTTCATCCTTTTCGCCCAGATTCTTCTGGCGGCTCGATATTTTACTACCTCTTCAAAAAAGTCCAAATGAGAATTAAAGAAAAATGATAATCTCGGTGCAAAGCTATCAACATCCATCCCTGCTTTGATTGCATATTCTACATAAGTAAATCCATCAGCTAAAGTAAATGCTAATTCCTGAGCGGCTGTTGAACCGGCTTCTCGAATATGATAACCGCTGATAGAGATCGTGTTATACTTTGGTAAGTGTTCTGTGCAATACTTCATCATATCAGTTATGACTCGCATGGAAGGTTCCGGTGGGAATATCCACTCTTTTTGCGCAATAAATTCTTTCAAAATATCATTTTGCAGTGTTCCACGTAGTTTTTCTTTTGGAACCCCTTGTTTTTCAGCAACCGCGATATAAAAAGCTAATAAAATGACTGAAGGTCCATTAATGGTTTGAGAAACAGATATCTCACCCAAGTCTATTCCATCAAATAAAATTTCCATATCTTTTAAGGATGCCACGCTGACACCACACTTACCTACTTCACCTAAAGCAAATGGATGCCCCGGATCGTATCCCATAAGTGTTGGCATATCATAGGCAACTGAGAGCCCCATCTGTCCTTGTTTTAACAAAAAATGGAAACGCTCATTTGTTTCATTTGGTGTTCCAAATCCTGAGAATTGTCTCATCGTCCATAATTTTCCACGAAACAAGTTGGGATGAACACCTCTCGTATATGGATATTGCCCAGGGAAGCCTAGTTGATCCAAATAATCCTCTGACGGATCCTGCGGAAGATATAATAAATCGAGGGGTTCTCCACTTAAGGTGTCAAAGTCATAATTCCGTTCTGCAGAAGAATTAGCGACTTCTTCCCATTGATGTTTTTGTTTGTCAAAAAGTTCTAATTGTTTACTCATAAGTAAGTCCGGGTAACTTTATCATCATATTTAGTTAATTGTTTTTATAAATATCTTGTGCGGTTTTTACAATTCCGTCAACTGTTAAACCAACATCTTTCAACAAAAGCTCTCGAGCTCCATGCGTGATATATTCATCAGGAAGTCCCATCCGTTTTAATTTGCCGGAAAAACCTTTTTCCACTAACCAAGATGAGACACCGTCTCCAAATCCGCCTTGTATGACACCTTCTTCGATCGTTACAATTTTATTAAATCGTTTATAAACAGATTCAAGGACAGATTCATCCATCGGTTTGATAAACCGACAGTTAACTACTTCACATGAAATTCCTGCACGTTCAAGATACTCAGCAGCTTCCATAGCATCATAGGTTTGTGCTCCAACCGCAAGAATGGCAACATCATTCCCCTTCTTCAAGACTTCCCAACTTCCAATCGGAACGAGTTCTGCTTGTCTATCTTGATCAAATTGAACAGAACTCCCTTTTGGATACCGAATTGAGAAAGGTTTGTTGGACTGATTCAAAGCAGTATACATAAGATGTCTTAATTCATTCCCATTTCTTGGCGCAGCAACGATAAGATTTTGAATACAACGTTGATAAACAATATCTAATGCACCGTGATGGGTCGGACCATCTTCTCCAACCAATCCTGCACGGTCTAAACAAAACAGGACCGGGAGATTTTGCAAAGCGACATCATGAACAATGTGATCAAAAGCACGTTGTAAGAAAGTTGAGTAAATGGCAACAATCGGTCGAACCCCTTCCGTGGCCAATCCACTAGCAAATGTAACCGCATGTCCTTCTGCAATTCCCACATCATAAAACCGTTCCGGAAATTTATTATCAAACTTTACCAATCCCGTCCCTTCTCGCATCGCTGCAGATATACAAACTGTATCTTCTCGGTTTTGAGCTATTTCAGTAACAACCTCACCAAACACATCTTGAAAAGATGGGGGTTTAGGGATATCTGATTTCTTATTATCACTTCCGCTAATACCATGAAATGTGATTGGATCAACTTCCGCCAACTTCATCCCCTTTCCTTTTTTACTAAGGACATGGAGGAGAACCGGCGTTTTAATTTTCTTTAGATTCGTTAATGTACGGATCAATTCTTCGAGATCGTGCCCATCAACAGGTCCAAAATATCGAAGCCCCAATTCATCAAAAACAATCCCGGGTGATACAAGATTTTTTAAACTTTCTTCCAATTTTCGGAGTCCCTTTCGCGCCATTGACTTGCCAAAGGGAAGAGATCCTGTAAAGTTCCAAATTTCATCACGGATTCGGTTATAAATCGGGTTGGTCACGATTCTATTCAGATGAGTTTTTACCGCACCAACATTCGGGCTAATGGACATATCATTATCATTTAAAATCACAAGCATCTGTTTTCGCAAATGTCCTGCGTTATTAATTCCTTCATAAGCAAGTCCACCTGTCATGGATCCATCACCAATGATACTCACAACACTAAAATCTTCATTGTTATGATCGCGTGCACAGGCGATTCCTAAAGCCGCTGAAATGGATGTTGAAGCATGTCCTGCTCCAAAAGCATCGTATTCACTTTCCGAACGTTTTAAAAATCCACTCAATCCTCCGTATTGACGAATGGTTTTTAATGCATTATATCGACCGGTTAATACTTTGTGAGCATATCCTTGATGACCAACATCCCAAACCAATTTATCATCCGGTGTATCAAAGACATAATGCAAAGCCAATGTCAATTCTATTGCACCTAATGTTGAAGCCAGATGCCCTCCAACTTCTGTGATGGTCGGTATAATGTATTCCCTCAGCTCATCAGCAACTTGATAAAGTTGATCAATATCAAGCTCTCTTAAATCACTTGGAGAATGGATTGTAGATAATAATTCTTTAGACATGTTCTTACGCTCTATGATTGTCAATTGGTATACATTAATTATATTTCCATCATTAACTTGTGGAAAAATGTTTCGCCATCTAATTCAGGATGAAAAGTTAAACCGACATGTTTTCCTTCTTTCACTGCAATTGGCTCATTATTATATTTTGCAATTACTCGGACTGAATCAGAAACATTCGATATTTTTGGCGCACGAATAAAAGTTGCTTTAATTGTTTTCGATCCATCATGCGTATTTGCAATCACCGAATCTGAAAAGGAATAAATTTGTCTTCCAAAACCATTTCGATCAACAGATATATCCAACAACCCCAATGGTCTTACTCGCGAATCTTTAACTTTTTTTGCCATGAGAATCAGACCTGCACAGGTTCCTAACACCGGATGAGATTTAGCAAATTGTCGAATTGGGTTATATAGATCCATGCAATCCAACAAATTTGTCATCGTTGTGGATTCACCTCCTGGAATGACCAAACCATCAATATGATCAAGCTGAGAAGGATATCGAACGATACTAGTATCTATCTCCAACTTTTGAAGAATGTTTTGATGAGAATTAACATTCCCTTGAAGTCCTAAGATTCCAATTCTCATAATTGATTCCAACCCGAATTACCAGCCACGCTCCTGAAGGCGTTCTTCTTCCGGAATTTCGCTCATATCTAATCCCCGCATAGCTTCTTTAAGCTCAGCGGAAATTTCGACTAATTTTTTAGGGTCATCATAGTAGGTTGTTGCTTCAACAATCGCTTTTGCTCGTGCAGCAGGATCTTCACTCATAAAGATTCCAGATCCAACAAATACTGATTCAGCACCTAATTGCATCATAAGAGAAGCATCTGCAGGAGTTGCAATTCCACCTGCAGCAAAATTAGGCACCGGAAGGCTACTGGTTTCTGCAACTGTTTCAACCAATGAAAATGGTGCTCCCATTTCTTTTGCAACGGCCATCAGCTCATCTTTACTTTTAATCGTTAGCTCTTTCAACTGTGTTTGGACAGTTCTCATATGCCGAACAGCCTCAACGATATTTCCGCTTCCGGCTTCACCTTTGGTTCGGATCATTGCTGCTCCTTCACCGATTCGTCTTAAAGCTTCGCCAAGATTTCTACATCCACAAACAAATGGAACTTTATAATCGTGTTTCCAAATATGATTTGCTTCATCTGCAGGTGTTAAAACTTCACTTTCGTCAATAAAATCTACTTCCAGTGCTTCTAAAATTTGTGCTTCAGCAAAATGACCAATACGACATTTGGCCATCACCGGAATGGAGACCATCTTCTGAATTTCTTGGATCATGGTTGGATTACTCATTCTTGCAATTCCACCATCCTGACGGATCAAAGCCGGAATTCGCTCCAATGCCATTACCGCAACTGCACCGGCATCTTCTGCAATCTGTGCTTGTTCAGCGTTCATGACATCCATGATAACACCGCCTTTTAACATCTCAGCTAAACCAACTTTAACCTTCATTGCTTCTTTACTCATAAATAATTTCCTTATTATTAATCTTACCGATTTTTTTAACTTTATTTATCACTTCTTCAATCACGTTATCCGGTGTAGATGCTCCTGCAGTGATTCCTACGGTATCATCTGACTCAAACCATTCAGGGTCAATGTCGTCGATGGACGTGACCTGATATGACCGTTGATTGCGTTGTTTGGATAATTGTGTCAATCGTTTCGAATTGGCACTTGTAAACGAACCAATAATCAACATGATATCGCATTCTACTGCCAACGACATGATTTGTTCATGATTACGGCGAGTCGGATAACATATCGTATTTTTAAACCTAAGATCGAATACTTTTGTAATGAGAATTTTTATAATATTTTGGACATTCTCTATCATCTGAGTTGATTGAGTGACGATTCCCGCTTTTTTGATCTTTGGTAAGTTTGCAGCCTCTTCCGGAGTTGAAACCACAATTGACTCTTTGACCTGATTTGCAATAGCGATGACCTCATCATGCCCATGATCTCCAATGATGATGATCTTATATCCTTCTTCCTCTAATATTTTTGCTTCTTTATGAATTTCAGTCACCAACGGACAAGTGGCATCGATAATTTCTACTCCACTTTTTTGCGCCTTTTCCCATATTTCAGGGCTCGTCCCATGTGCTCTAAATAGAACAGGCTTATCTTTGGGTACATCATCCAGCGATTCTATAACTCTTACTCCGGAATCTTCCAAACTTGAGACCACTCGTTCGTTATGAACGATATGACCAAGCATATAGACTTCTCCATAATCCGTAGCGGTCTTCTCTGCTAATTTTACTGCTTCTCTCACTCCAAAACAGTATCCTGCGTCTTTGGCTACTTTAATTTTCATCGGATTGAAATATCGTATTTTCGATTTCAGTGAGTACTTTTTTTACCACTAGGCTCAAATGCCCATGAACAATAGCTCCTGCTGCCATATCATGACCCCCACCGCCTAACCGACGAGCCACTTCTCCTATAATATATTTTCCTTTGGATCTAAAATTGACCCGACAGAATTTCCCATCCAATTGGAAAATCATTACAGCAATTTCAACTCCTCGGATCGTTCTTACAATATCCGTAAAACCGTCAACATCTTCTTTAACCGCTTTTGTTTTTGACAATAGTTTCTGATCAATAATAAACCAAGCTAATTCGCCATTATGACTATAATTAAGATTTGCTAAGACCTGCCCTAATAAAGCCATTCGGTTTCGAGAGTGCGACTCGTAAACTTTTTGATAAATTCCCGTATAGTCAATTCCGTTTTGAATACATTCGATCGCAACTTTATGACTATTGATTGTCGTGTTGTTATGACGAAATGAACCTGTATCCGTCATGATGGCTGTATATATTCCTTCACAGATTATCGTCGGGATCGAGCCATTATAATGATTTTTAATATACTCAAAAATCATCTCCCCCGTCGCTGCGGCTTTAATATCAATTATATTGTATGTAAATGGAGATCCTGCCAAATGTGGATGATGATCTATATTTAATGTGGGTATGTTGTTACTTTCCAATTCATTCCACAATACATTCATCCGTTTGTAATCTCCAATATCCAATACAATTGCAAGGTCTACCTTTTTAATCCAATCAGACTGGGTTCCATTTTGGTATAATTCAAATCGATTATCAGGATTTAAAAACAAATATTCCGAGGGGAACGGAGACACATTAACGATTCTGCATTCTTTACCAAGTTCCGATAGAAATTCATATAGAGCTGTTTCACATCCCAAACCATCACCATCGGGGTTTTCATGTGTTGTCAGCAGAATGCGATCCGCTTCATTAATAATTTGATGATATTTAGTCCAATCGATCATATGATGCATTTTAGTGAACAAAGAATTTATGTTGTTTTCCTTTATCATACTAAAGATTTGAAAGAAACCGGATGTGTTTTATGTGAGAATATTTTAGAAGAAATATGAATTTTATTCTATGATCTTTTCCATTGTGTTTCTGAAGATTGTGTGCAATATCTTGCCAAAACAAACAGATAATCAGATAACCGATTCAAATATTGAATCCTGCGTGTATTCCCATTTTCAGAATCTAATAGACTCACCACTTGCCTTTCTACCCTTCGGCAAACTGCCCGAGTAATATGAAGTCTTGAAGTGAACTCATTTCCGCCCGGTAAGATAAACTCTTTTAAAGCAGGAAGTGTCTTGTTCATCTCTTCTATTTGAGATTCTAATGTTGTTATCCGATCTTTAGAAAGCAACTCAATTTCCTTATCCGGAAGTGAGATTTCTCCTCCGATGGAGAATAAATCATTTTGTATAATTAAAAGTTCTTTTTTAATGGCTGTTTCATCACAAGCGGTGATTGCAAATCCAATCATTGCATTCAGCTCATCCAAGTCGCCAAGCACATCAATGCTCGGATGTGTTTTGGATACGATCTTTCCATCGCCCAAGGATGTGTTTCCTTTATCCCCTTTTTTTGTAGTGACTTTACTAATACGCATTATAGGAAAATTAATGAAACCAAGATAAAAATAGGAATTAAAATTGGAATTGAGTATTTCAACATATACCCAAAGAAACTGGGCATTGCAACTCCGGCTTCTTCAGAAATTGATTTAACCATGAAATTCGGAGCGTTACCGATATATGTGTTAGCTCCCATAAAGACTGCCCCCATAGAAATAGCTAACAGTGTAGAACTTAATTCTCCCATTAATTGTATCGGATCTCCACCTGCCGTACTGAAAAAGACCAAATACGTTGGAGCATTGTCTAAGAAGCTGGATAAAGTTCCTGTAGCCCAAAAATACATCTCATTCACTGGATTCCCATTTGATGAGACTGAATTGATAACGGGTGATAACACTCCATTTTCTCCAGCTCGTAATATTGCAATCGCAGGAATGATAGTAACAAAAATCCCTGCGAATAATTTTGCTACTTCTTGAATGGGGAACCAAGTAAAGTCATTTTTAATACGAATATCTTGTTTAGTGTATTTCCAGCTTAATCCGGTAAACAAAAGCATTAAAGCATCCCTTGTGATATTTTGCAGTTCTAATTCAATATGGTAAATTGAAAACGATATGTTTGGATGCCAAAATCCACTCAACAACACTGAGAATACAACACCTGCAATAAGAAGAAAATTCCCCTGTCCTTCTATTCCAAGTTTATATTCACCGGATTCAGATATTTTCGCAGATGGTTCCGGAAGATCTTCTTTTCGATAATAAAACGAATCAAGCAGATAAAACACAACCAATAACAACGTAGTAACGAAGATCATTGGAGCTAACATGGCTTTAGTTGTCCAGAAAAAATTCACTCCCTTTAAAAATCCTAAAAATAGTGGCGGATCACCAAGCGGAGTTAACGACCCCCCTATATTTGCAACTAAAAAGATAAAAAACACGATAACATGTACTTTATGTTTTCGATTGATATTCGCTCGAATTAAGGGTCTAATTAACAACATCGCCGCACCCGTCGTTCCCATCCAGCTTGCAAGGAGAGTTCCTATAAAAATGATTCCTGTATTTACTATTGGACTTCCAACTAATTTACCTGTCAATCTTATCCCGCCAGAGATTGTAAAAAGTGCCAATAAAAGAACAATAAATGGAAAATATTCCAGTAGACCAACATGGAGCAACTCATAAACGGTCATGGATGTCCCGTACTGAGCAAAAAATGGAACAATAAATAAGATTGCCCAGAAAAAGGATATCTTCCCAAAATGATGGTGCCAAAATGCAGGAGCAATCAATGGCATTACTGCAATTGAAAGGAGTATCCCAACAAAAGGGAGAACCCACAGAATTGATAAATCGGCACCTTGAAGATGTGGAGTAGAATTATGGCCTGATGCTGCTAGGGTAAAGATCGGAAAAACCAACAGGGTAGCAGCAATAATTATTTTTCTAACATACATTGTTTTCATTTGTGTTATCTTACCATATTTTAGACACAAAATTTACTGCTTTCTATTCAAATAATTATGAAAATATTTATCCTTGTAAAATGTGCCTGATAATGAATCAAATTATAATCAATTAAAATTAAATGGATGTATATTTCTCAAAATCTTTAATTTTTATTATGAAAATTCTTTTAGGTATTGCTGTACTCGGTATTGCTATTCTCGGGATGTCGATTGGAATCATATTCGGGAATAAATCATTACGTGGTTCCTGTAATAACCAGCCGGATTCCTGTGCATGCAGTCATGATGAAAAAGAAAATTGTAAGAACGATCGTTCGAGTAAGTTCTAATTTACTTTTATAATATTGTACTTTTCTGTATCCTCTCGCAGGATAAGTAAACAACTTACCTCTGGTAAAGATCGTATTAATTTATTCCCTTCTTCTTCACCCAAAACCATTAAGGCTGTTGCTATAGCATCCGCTTCTAAACATGTAGGGGCAAAGACCGTTGCTGAACCTACATTCATTTTAACGGGATAACCCGTTCTGGGATCTATTGCGTGGGAAAATATTTCTCCTTCCCATTCAATAAAATTTCGATAATCTCCGGAGGTTGCCATCGCCTGATCTTCTAACTCGATAATATCTGCTAATTGTTTACCCGGTATTGCGTTATATGAAGGAATATCAATCCCGATCTTCCATATTTCTCCATTTTTATTTCTACCGCCACATCGAACCTCTCCACCGATTTCCACTAGACAGTTCTTATATCCAAGGTTTACGATATAGTCATAAACGACATCTACACCAAATCCTTTGGCAATAGCATTTACATCGATTTGCAGTGTTGGATTTCGTTTAATAAGTTGATTTTGATGAACTTCCAGCTGATCGGAACCAATTCTCTCTAAAATGTTTGTAATTTGTTGATCGGTTGGTGGTGTCCAGTTTTTCATCCGCATACCAAAAAATCCCCAGAGGTCCACAATGGGCATTACCGTAATATCAAACGCTCCTCCCGTTATCTTATGGATATCTAAAGCTCTTTCAACAACAAATGCGAATTCCTTAGAAACAGGAAATGGCTCAATACTTTCCCACCGATTGAAATGAGATATTTCACTTTCCGGAATATATGTCGACATCTGACGGTTTATCTCAACTAATACTGAATCAATCCCATTTTGAATCCTCTGAGTCTCTACCAGCGAATCTGAAATGAGGATAATTGAATAGGTTGTTCCCATGGTTCGACCAGATAATGTGGTCTCTTGAGAAAGATTTTCACATCCTGAGAACAGAGATATGATTAAAACCGTAAATGGAAAATAGTGTTTGATCAGATGGTTAATCATAAATACATAACTCATCTTGAAATAATCAGACAAGATGAATTTGATCCTAAACTTTTGATATTTTCAGAAGATATCAGAACTTGTCGTAATCGATCATTTCAGCATCCACACCTAGATCGTAAAGCATTTTATCAACAGCATCGATCATCATAGGAGGTCCGCACATGTAATATTCGATCTCAGTCGGGTCATCATGGTTTTCTAAATAATGATCGTGTACGACTTGATGGATAAAACCAACGGGACCTTCCCAGTTATCTTCAGGAAGAGGTTCCGATAAACCAACATTATAAGAGAAATTTGGAAATTCTTCGGCAAGTGTTTTGAAATCATCATCATAAAACATTTCTCTTAGAGATCGCGCTCCATACCAAAATGATATCTTTCGTTTTGTCCCTTTTGTTTTTAACAGATCAAAGATATGACTGCGCATAGGAGCCATCCCTGCTCCACCGCCGATGTATAGCATTTCACGGTCGGTCTCTTTTGGGAAAAATTCTCCATAAGGACCTGATACCATTACCTTATCTCCTGGCTTCAAATTAAAAATGAACGACGAAGCAATGCCGGGAGGCGCATCGGGAACGTTTGGAGGAGGAGATGCAATTCGCACATTCAGCATCACAATATTCCCTTCAGCCGGATGGTTTGCCATTGAGTAAGCTCTGAAAACCGACTCATCATTTACAGCATGATATTGCCATAGATTGAATTTATCCCAATCTGGACGGTATTCTTCTTCAACATCAAATTCACTATAATCCAATTCATATTCAGGAATATCGATTTGTATATATCCACCTGCACGAAAATCCAGTATTTCTCCCTCTGGAAGTTCTAATATTAATTCTTTAATAAATGTTGCAACGTTCGCATTGGATCTAACTGTGCATTCCCATTTTTGAATATTAAATATTTCATCAGGAATTTTTATTTTTATATCATTCTTTATTTTTACTTGGCAGGCTAGTCTCCAATTGTCCTTTGCTTTTACTCTGCTTATGTGCCCGGTTTCTGTGGGTAGGATATCTCCACCACCTTCAATTACCTGACAAGTACACATGGCGCAGGTTCCTCCTCCTCCACAAGCTGAAGGAATAAAGATCTCATTTGCAGCGAGACTTTGGAGCAGCGTTCCACCCGGACGTACTTTTAATGTTTTTTCAGAATCTTCATTGATTTCAATGTTCATATCTCCTTTGGGTAACAATTTGCTTTCTGCAAAGTTCAAAAGGAGAACAAGGATCAAGATCAATGCTGTAAAGAATATCACACCTGTTAATGCTGTAATCATTGTATCCGCCTCCTTATAAACTGATGCCCGAAAAGGCCATAAATGCCATCGACAACAAACCCGTTAACAACATTGTGATTCCCAATCCTTTCAATCCGGGTGGGACATTTGAATATCTCAATTTGTGTCGGATAGCAGCCATTGAGGCAATTGCTAAGAAAAAGCCTATTCCAGATCCGAATCCAAACACCATTGATTCACCGAAAGTATATTGACGTTCCACCAATAAAAGTGATCCACCTAAAATAGCGCAGTTAACAGCAATTAACGGAAGGAAGATCCCCAATGCCTGATAAAGCACCGGTAAAAATCGATCCAAGGTCATCTCAACTAATTGAACCATCGCTGCGATCACAGCAATAAAGGCAATGAAATTGAGATAACTCAAATCACTGTTTGGCATTCCAAGCCAAGAGAGGGCTCCTTTTTCTAAGAAGAAATGATGCAAAGCCCAGTTGACTGGTGCCGTGATCGTTAAGACGAATACAACTGCAATCCCCAAGCCAATGGATGTTTCCACTTTTTTTGAGATCGCAAGAAATGAACACATCCCAAGAAAATATGCAAGGAGAATATTTTCGACAAAAATTGATTTAACCGCTAGAGATAAATAATGTTCAAACATCTTAGGCCTCCTCAAATTTTGTAATAGAGCGTTGAACCCAGATGATCAATCCAAGGATAATAAACGCTCCTGGAGAAAGGACCATCAATCCAACATTGATATAACCAATATCATAAAATGATTGTGGAATGATTTGAAATCCGAGGAGAGTTCCACTCCCCAATAGTTCTCTGAAAAATGATACAAAGATAAGAATGAGTCCATAACCCAATGCATTACCCAGACCATCTAAGAATGCTTTCCCAGGTTTATTTTGCATGGCAAAAGCTTCTGCCCGTCCCATTACAATACAATTGGTTATGATCAAACCCACAAACACAGAAAGTTGTTTGCTGATATCATACATGAATGCTCTTAAAACCTGATCCGTAACAATAACCAGAGATGCAATCACTGTTAGCATTACAATAATTCTTACCCGATTGGGGATGAAAGATCGTAATAATGAGATCACCGTATTTGAAAATGATAATACAAATATTACAGCAAGAGTCATTACAATTGCTGTATCCATTTTTACCGTAACAGCAAGAGCAGAACAAATCCCTAATATTTGTGAAGCGATCGGATTATTATGAACCAAAGGATCGACTAGAGCTTGTTGTGATTTTTTACTTAGTATACTCATTATTCACTTACTCCCTGTCTGATCTTACTGAAGAACGGATCATAAACAGCTAAATCCTTTGCGATAAACTGGTTGAGTCCATTACATGTTAAGGTTGCACCGGAGATTCCATCTACACGATGATAGCCTTCCGGATCTGTTGGCAATACAGCTCCTTTTATTATTTCCAATGGAACCGGAACTCCTTCTGCATTAACGATTTTTTTCCCTGTGTAATTGGATGTAAACCAATCTTTGTCAATCTCGCCACCAAGCCCGGGAGTTTCGCCGTGTTTGTAGAATGTAATTCCTTTTACAGTTTCCCCGTCCGGTTCAATGGCAAGATAACCATATACAGTGGACCAAAGTCCTTTTCCACTAATTGGAATGGCATACCCACCAACACCTTCAGGTGACTTTTTGACAAAAACTGAAAAGGGTCCATCTGTAATAATTTCACCTTTTTCATTAATGGTGATTTTTTCGATCCGTTCACTAAACAAAGATTGAATTTCTTCGCCTGTCAATTGCATTGAAGAATCTTCAGGGATATTAAGTGAACTCAAAATATTTTTCTTCATGTCGATCTGCACATTCATTTCTTGACGATCTGCTAAGGATGTCGCTGCAATGGATAGCAATAAACCAAGAACGATGGTAATAGATGACATAAACGATATCACATAAAGGTTACTTCGCATAACGGGCAACCCTCCTTTTGATATTTCCTTGAACAACAAAATAATCGATTAACGGTGAAAAGGCATTCATCAATAAAATAGCTAACATCGTTCCTTCGGGATACGCTGGATTTATTGATCGAATGACAACCGTTAAGAATCCAATCATAAAACCGTAAATCCATCGACCACGGTTAGTATATGCTCCAGTTACGGGGTCGGTTGCCATAAAGACCGTTCCAAATAGAAATCCGCCCATAACCAAATGATAATGTGGAGTAAGACTCAACATTGTATTTGTGGAATAACCGGAAAATAAATTGGTGATCATACTTGTAAAAACTAATCCAAGCACTGAACCAACTATAATACGCCAAGAACCAATTTTGGTCAGAATTAAGAAAAACGCACCAAACAATATCATTAATGCGCTGGTCTCTCCAATAGATCCGGGGACCCACCCTATGAACAAGTTCCACCAAGAATAATCAAATTGTGTCGTTTGAGACAGTAATGAAACAGCATTCGCACCTTCTTGTGAAGCAGATACTGAAAGTGCCGTTGCTCCTGAAAATCCATCCGCAGCTACCCAAACAAGATCACCGGAAATATTCCCAGGATATGAAAAGAACAGAAAGGCACGTGCAGTTAATGCAGGATTGAATATATTCATTCCCGTCCCACCGAAAATCATTTTACCAAGGATCACTCCGAATGACGTTGCAACAGCAACTTGCCATAAAGGAATCGTTGCAGGGACAATTAGCGGGATTAGCAATCCTGTTACAAAGAATCCTTCATCCACTTCATGTTTACGGATCAAAGCAAACAGGATTTCCCAAAAACCTCCTGAAAGATATGAAACTATCAATATCGGAACAAAATAACCCATCCCGACAATTAGATTATCAAGCCATGATCGTTCAATTCCCAAAGCGATTGCTTGTTGATATCCTGTATTGATCATCCCAAATACCACAGCCGGTATCAATGCAATGATCACCATTGTCATAGCTCGTTTCAGATCAATACTATCTCGAATATGAGGACCGGATTTTGTTTGCTTATTTGTTGCAAAAAATATGGTGTCCACCATTTCAAATATCGGATAGAAGTATTCGAGCTTTCCACCTTTTTTAAAAAACTTTTCTAAGAATTTCATTTGTCTATCCTTCCTTCCGCATTAAGTCCAGTCCTTCTTTGATCGCACCCCCAACATCAATTTTACTGGGACAAGCAAAGGAACAAAGCGCAAAGTCTTCAGGATCACATTCATAGATACCAAGTTTTTCCATTTCTTCAACATCTTTGGCTAAAATACTACGATATAATGGATTAGGTAAAATGTCCATCGGAAGCATATTCTCCCAACTGTCAAACGGAACCATTCCTCGTTCAGCTCCATTTTGTAATGTTGTAAAATTGAATAAGCGTTTTCCAAAAGATAAAAACGTACTGGAAACACTATATGAGGTTTTATTCGAACCCGGACGTATCCATCCTAAGACCGGTCGTTCATGACTAACCGAGATAGCTGAAACCGTCGTTTCATAAAATCCAAGACAATAATACTTATTGGCTTTCAATCCCGTTAATACATCCCCATGTATAATTCTGTTTTTACCGGATTGAAGTCGGTTTTCCAGCAAGAGAGAAAATGGAACTCCTATACGAGTTGAAACATAAGCAGGAGATTCAACCATGGGTCCACCAACGCTAACGACGATGCTTGGATCATATTGACCGGTTAAGAATAACTTTCCGATTATTGCAACGTGTTGTGCATTTACAGTCCAAACCACTTCATGAGGATTAATGGGATCTACATGATGAATTTGAATACCAACATTCCCTGCAGGATGTGGTCCGCTTATTGTATGAACCTCGACATTTTTCATTGGTTGCAAAGGAGAGGATTTCTTAACGGTAAGATGCGTTTTCCCTTGAGTCAGGTTTGTCAAAATATCTAATCCTGCTTGGAATGCTTTCTCCTGACCGGCTAAAGCAAGATCCAAATCGACGCCGAGAGGATTTGTGTTTAATCCGGAAACAAAGATCGATTTTGGGACATCAGATGGATTCGCAATTTGATTATAGGGTCTTTGGCGGATCATTGGCCAAAGATTTGCATTCAAAAGCGTTTTAATGACTTTTTCTTTTCCTAGGGAGATCAATGATTCTTCATGAAAGACTTCCGTTTTTTCTGCAGTTTCATTTTTATCCAGCTCAATGATAATCCGCTCAATAGCACGTCTTGCGCCATATTGAATCTTTGCTATAATCCCACAACCCGGTGAGGCAAATTTTGTTTCGGGTCTGCTTTTATCAAAGAAAACAGGAGAACCGATTTTAACGGAATCTCCTTCCTTTACAAGAAGTTTCGGTTTAACGGATGGGAATTCAATAGGTATGAGGGCAACTGATAATGGAGGATCACAGGGTTTGATTTCCTTAGAAGGAATACCTGCAATTCGAATATCATGCCCTTTTTTTATTTTAATATTAGACATGTCTTTTTAAGTTAATTGGTTATTGAATTTGAGTAAAAAACATCATGGAGTTTCGTACCCAATCTGCAATTGGTGACCAATAGACACCAAAAAGTATGATAGCCGTTGCTAACAGGCCAAGGAGAACTGCGAGAAGTCTTCCAGGTGAAATTAATTCAGACTGAGGTTCTCCTTTTAAAAACATTGCTTTGATAATCCGCATATAATAATACAATGAAATAACGCTGTTAACAGCTCCAATGACGACTAACCAATAAAAAGTTGATCCGGCTTTAATGACTGCAGCAAAGAGGTAAAATTTTCCGATAAATCCTGCGGTTGGAGGAATTCCTGTTAATGACAACATAAAGATCGTCATAACCGCACCAACAAATGGCATTTTCCATCCTAAACCGATATAATCTGATAATTGCTCTCCACCGGTTTGATTTCTTACAACAATAACAACTGTGAAAGCACCAAGATTCATTATCATATACATCACAAGATATATAAGAATGGAGTAAATACCTTCAGCTGATAACATGGGTAAAGCCATCAACATATATCCTGCATGAGCAATACTCGAATATGCAAGCATTCTCTTTACATTCGTTTGTTGTAAGGCAACGATATTTCCCAACGTCATTGTAATCACAGCGATTACCGCGATCAATTGAGGCCAAGGCAATCCGGATGAGCCTAACTGTTCAGTAGGAAGAAGCAAGGTTCCATCGGTAAAAATCGAATGGAAAAATCGAATCAACAATCCAAAACCTGCTGCTTTGGGTGCAACAGATAAATAAGCTGTAACCGGTGTAGGAGCTCCTTCATATACGTCCGGTGTCCAAAAATGAAAGGGTACGGCTGAAATCTTATATCCAAATCCAGCCAAGATCAATGCAATGGCAACGATCAATGCAAAATCAGCTGTTCCAGAAAGATTGACGATCTCCGTTTGGATTGTTGCAAACTTTGTAGAACCGGTTAAACCAAATAGGATACTTAATCCAAATAACATTAGTCCAGATGAAAACGCACCGTAAATGACATATTTCAGAGAAGACTCATTTGAACGAAGGTTGTTTTTTAAATATCCCGCTAAGATAAAGGACGAAATGGAAACAACTTCTATTGATAAATACACCATAATTAAATCAATAGAAGAAACCATCAAATATAACCCTAAAGTCAATGCCGCAATCAGGACATAATATTCACCCAGCTTATATCCCTTTAATTCATCATTTTCTTTGCTTACAAATAGGATGAGTATCGTAGCAATCGTAACCAGCGCTTTAAAAAAGATTGCAAAGGGATCTAAAGCCAAAGTCCCCATAAATAAACTGGTCATAGCTTGGTCTTTTATCAACCAAATTCCAACAAATGAAAGTATTAATCCAAAGATAACCAACAATCCGGTTTGACAATCTTTATCCTTTGTCAGTAAATCATAAATAATAGCAATTAAAATCGTTCCGACGAGAACAAACTCAGGAATAAAATAGGATAAACTTTGGAGATTATTCATTATTACATTCCAGTTATATTACCAATCAACACAACTTGATCGATGAGCACCGTAACCGTTTCACGAATAATATCTAAGAAAGGCTTTGGATAAATCCCGAAGAACAAAGTTATTACTACCAAAGGAATAACTGTAAACAATTCGCGTCCGTTTATCTCCGGAAGATCTGTGTATTTTGTATTCAATTCACCAAAAAATATCCGTTTATAAGCAGACAAGAAATAAGCTGCATTCAGCAAGATACCAATTGTAGAAATGATGACCACTACCTTAAATATTGGGAATGCACCAATAAAACACAGAAACTCACTCACAAATCCGGAAAGTCCCGGGAGTCCAAGACCACCAAAAAAGGCAACCATTGATATCCCGGCATAAATGGGCATCTGTTTTGCTAAACCGCCAAACCCATCAATATCACGATGGTGTGTTCTCTCATATATAACTCCCACAAGGATAAAGAGCATTGCAGAAATTGTTCCATGGTTAAACATCTGAAAAACAGCCCCACTTAATCCCGCTTGAGCAGCTGTATAATCTTGACCATTTGCACCGGACGCAGCAATAACCGCTGCCATCCCTATTAAAGCGTATCCCATATGATTAATACTAGAATACGCCACAAGTTTTTTCAGGTCCTTTTGAGCCATTGCGCACAACGCACCCCAGATTACATTGATTAAACCTAAGATTGCTAAAGATCCTGCAAACCAAAACACAGCATCCGGAAGCATAGTATAGTTAACTCGTAACATTCCGTAGAGCCCCAGTTTTAATAAGACACCGGCAAGAATAACTGAAATAGCTGTTGGAGCTTCAACGTGTGCTAATGGAAGCCAAGTATGGAATGGGAAAACAGGAACTTTGATCGCAAATCCAATAAAGAGTAAAACCCAAATGATTTTGATCGCCGCCATCCCCCACCAGAAGACGCCATCTAAAGCTTGAGGTGCTCTTTCCATAAGCAAGATCATATCAAATGTATTTCCGCAAGTGAAGTATAATGCCAAAATAGCAATCAACATCGTGACTGATCCCACTAATGTATATAAAAAGAATTTAATAGCAGCGTATTCTTTTTGGGGGCCACCCCACATCCCGATTAAGAAATACATTGGTAATAACATGACTTCCCAAAAGACATAAAAAAGGAAAAAGTCCAATGATACAAAAACACCCATCATTCCTGTGTCTAACAATAAAAACAATGCAAAATAACCTTTTGTTGCTTTCTCGGTATTCCAGCTGACAAAGATAGCAATAAAGGATAATAACGCTGTCAGAATTACCATTGGAAGGCTTAGTCCATCTACACCAAGTGCGTAGGAGATATTAAATGAAGGGATCCAGCTAAGACGCTCCGTGAACTGGAAGGTTCCAGACCCAGAATCAAAATTAAGCCACAGCATTACAGCCATCCATAATTGCAGTCCCGTTGCGATTGCGGCAATAATTTTAATTACATCTTTCTTTTCTCTAGGTATAAACAGAATTGCGGTCAAACCCACAATGGGAAGCCATACAATCCAGCTTAGTATATTTGCTACCATAACATTTCCTTAAAAAAACTTTATCTTTGCATCAAATGATCGTTTGAAAAATTATTATTAATATCATTCCAACCGCAGCGAAAAGGATATAATTCTGCAGTCTTCCAGTTTGAAGTCCCTTCATCCAAAATCCAATTCGTTGAGTGACTCGTCCAAAACCATCAATGACTCCCTGATCTAAACCATCATAATCAGTAATTCCACTTAATTTGGCAATCCAATTTGTTACTTTCCCAAATCCATCAATTACATATTTGTCATAGAGATCCCAATCGAGATAGGCAACCTGTCCTGCAAGTTTATAAAACGGATTGTAAAGGAATCGTTCGTAGAGTTCATCAATATAAAATTTATTGTAGGATAGATTATACAATCCTTTGAATCGTCTTGCCCATGCATCTGCGGAAAATACTTTCTTATAATACATTAACCATGCTAATAATATTCCCGAGCCCGCAACAAATAGAGAAAGCAGCATCGCAGGAATATGACTATGATGAATTCCTTCAGCTATCTCATGAGCGGAAGGCGCTCCCATAACCAGCGATGACTTTGCTTGAATGATCTCTTTGAACCATCCGTGGTCAGACATTGGATTAAAATGTGGTAATGTGTAAAAAATGAAAAAACTCAGTGCACTCAATATCACTAAGGGCATTGTCATTTCCACCGGGGATTCATGAATGTCATCATATAAATCTTCACGTTTCGGTTCATGATGAAAAGTCATAAATATCAAACGGAACATGTAAAAAGCAGTGATCATTGCAGCCCCAAATCCAAACACGGGTAATAAAAAGTGTTGAGGATGATGTGAAGCAAAAGATAATGTTCCGGCAAGAATGGCATCTTTTGAGAGGAAGCCAGAGAAAAATGGAACTCCTGAAATGGCTAATGTGCTGATTAGCATAGCCCAATATGTAATAGGCATTTTGTGCTTAAAACCACCCATATTTCGCATATCCTGAGGATCTGTATCATGGTCATGTTTTTTATGGAGAGCATGATGCATCGCATGGATAACACTTCCTGATCCGTAAAATAAATTAGCTTTGAAAGCTGCGTGTGTAACCAAATGGAAAAATGCAGCAATATAAGCACCTGTGCCAACTGACATGATCATGTAGCCAAGCTGACTTACTGTTGAATAAGCCAGTACTTTTTTAATATCATTCTGTGTTACGGCGATGATCGAAGCAAAGATAGCGGTTATTCCACCGATATAAGCAATAAAGACCAGCGCATCCGGAGAAAGGATCGGAAAGAGTCTAACAACCATAAAGACACCTGCCGCAACCATTGTAGCGGCGTGCATCAATGCTGAAACAGGGGTTGGACCTTCCATCGCGTCAGGCAACCAAATGTGGAGTGGAACTTGTGATGACTTACCCATCGCCCCCATAAACAAACCAATTCCTGCCCAAGTTAAAACACTTAATCCAAGAAAGCTTCCAACGACCTTTCCATTTTCTACACTGGTAAAAATGTCACTGTATGTTAGGGATCCTACCGCAGTGAACAATAACATAATCCCGATAAAGAACCCAATATCTCCAACACGATTGGTCAAAAACGCTTTCATCCCTGCATCCGAAGCAGATTTCTTTTCAAACCAATGTCCGATTAAGAGATAAGAACTTAATCCAACCAATTCCCAACTCATGTAGAGTAGCATCAAATTGTTGGAAACGACGATTCCGTTCATACTAAAGGTAAATAAAGATAAATACGCATAATAACGGGAGTATCTGACATCTCCTTCCATATATTTCAACGAGAAAATATGACTCATTGAAGAAATCAAAGATACTACGAGCAGCATGGTGATCGTGATATTGTCCACCAAGAAACCGAGACTGACATTAAATGATCCAAGATTGATCCAGGTAAATGATATTTCCTGACTAAAATCAGGATCGTAGTTCAACAACATCCCTGCAAACATCGCGACCGATAATGCCAGAGAAATCAAAACAGCACCAATCGAAATCCAATCTCCTTGTCGCGGTAACCGCTTGCCAAAGAAAATATTAATCAAAAAGGCAGCCAGCGGCAGCAGATAGATCCAGATTGTGTATTCAATAAATATGTTCATTGTTTTAATTGCTGAGCTTCATCAATATTTACGGATTTAAAATTATTATATAAGTTAATGATAATCGCAAGAGCAACTGCTGCTTCGGCTGCTGCTAAAATAATGACAAACAAAGAGAAAATGTGTCCGTCAATATTCATACCACCAAATCGTGAAAATGAAACAAAATTTAAGTTTGCTGCATTCAGAATTAATTCAACTCCCATTAAAACGGCAATTCCATTTCGACGAGTCATCACGGCAAAAACACCAAGAGAAAATAAGATGGAAGCAATAATAAGATAGCTATATAAATTATCCATTATTGCCTCTTCCTTGATAACATTGCAGCACCAATTAGAGCTACTAATAATAAGACAGATGCAACTTCGAAAGGTAACAGATAATCTGTCATCAGTAAATATCCGATCTTATCAACTGTTCCGGTTGGTTCTACTGCAGGCGCAGTTTTCCATGGAGTTTTAATAACCAGCCAAATCAGCAAACCGGCAATTCCAACGGCAACGAGTCCCCCGGTGGATCTTTGTACACTTGAATGTGAAATGTTCACTGAACGAATTTTATTTGTTAACATAATTCCGAAGATAATCAGAACCAAAATTCCACCGATATAGATCATCACCTGAGCACCAGCCATAAAATCTGCCCATAGAAATGCATAAAGTCCGGCTAGACCAAAAAATGTAAACAGTAATGACACTGCAGCATGAACTAAGTTTTTATTAAACACAACCAGTCCAGCGCTAACAATGGTCATGCCGGCAATTATCCAAAAGACAAAATCAGCCATTTATTGCATCTCCATTTGTTTTGTTTTGATCTTCAGCAGGTACGAGATCAACTTGAGGTTGTGTGGTTAATCTTTCGATCTCTTCCGGGGTAACGGTAGCAAATTTGTAGATTAAATTATCTCTATCATACTCAGAGAACTCATAATCTAAAACATGTTTCTCAGAGTTGGGTCCACCTGTCATAAAAATACAACTCTCCGGGCAGGGATATGTACAAAGATTGCAAAACATACATTCAGACATATCGATATCAAATCTTTTTACCAACAGCCGTTTTTTTGTATCATTGGATGTAGTTCCGAGATCAGTTCCTTTTGGGACCTTCACTGTTTCAATGGTGATACAATCCACAGGGCAAGCACGGGCGCATTTTAAACATCCGATACAATCATCAATGTTCTGATGTAAACGAGCACGGATTACATTGTAATTGGAAAAATCAAATCCAATATTACGTTCAGGTCTCGGCCACTTCTCTTCAGGATACTGTAGCGTCACATTTCCTTTACGGATCCGAACCATATGTTTCCATGTAATCCCAAGGCCTGTAAACATTGTTTGGAGTGTCTCAACAATTCCGTATAAATAGTTTCTCATTCCATCACCCCAGCAACAACATCCAAAGACCGACACCAAAAATATTAAAGAGCGCAATCGGTAATAAATATTTCCAACTTACATTCATCAACTGGTCTACCCTAAGTCGTGGGAATGTCCAACGGAACCACATCATGATAAAGATCAGAACGGCAATTTTTGATAAAAACCAAAAAAGACCCCATCCTGCAGAATCCATTAATCCTGAGATCGGACTCAACCAACCTCCTAAGAAAACGGTAACGGCAATACCGGAAACAATAAACATATTTGCATATTCACTCAGAAAGAAAAAAGCCCATCGCATTCCTGAGTATTCTGTATGAAAACCGGCGACCAATTCTGATTCAGCTTCCGGAATATCAAATGGAGTCCGGTTTGTTTCAGCAACTCCTGCGATAAAAAACACAAAAAAGGCGATAAATGAAAATGGATTATTAAAAATGATCCAGTTTGGAATAAATCCTAAAATGGTTCCTGATTGAGATTGAATAATCCCTTGCATGCTTAAAGTGCCGGTGATCATAATAACAGAAACAATTGACAAAGCAGCAGGAATCTCATAACTAATAATCTGTGCTGCTGAGCGCATCCCTCCGTATAAAGACCACTTATTGTCAGAAGCCCAACCCGCTAAAATTAATCCTATAACACCTAATGAGCTAACTGCCAGAATATAAAATACACCTATGTTCAAATTAATTGCGATTAATACCTGATTAAACGGTAGGGCTGCCATTGCAATGAATGCGGCAATAAAAATGATATAAGGCGCAATAATAAATAATTTTCGATCAGCAGCCTTCGGGATAATATCTTCTTTCATGAGAAGTTTAACTGTATCTGCTACCGTTTGGAGCAATCCCCATTTACCGGCATGTAGTCCTGCACCTTGCCCCATCGGACCAACCCTATCTTGCATAAATGCAGAGACTTTCCGCTCAATATAGACGCCAACCAATGCAATAACAGCCATTAATCCAAAGATGGCTAATCCCGCAATGGACAGTAATACGATGAGCATAAATCCGCTGTCAAATAATCCGTTCATCGATCAATTTCTCCTAGGACAATATCAAGACTCCCTAAAATTGCCAACACATCCGATAACATCCATCCCCTAGATATTTCATCTAAAACGCTCATCGCAGTAAAAGCGGGAGACCGCATTTTTACTCTGAGTGGTTTAGGTTTCCCGTCACTCATAATGTAATATCCAAGATCTCCACGTGGAGATTCTGTCCGTTTATAAATCGATCCCTTTGGAGGACGTATTTTTCTTGGAATAGCTTCGTGAATATCCCCTTCAGCGGGTAACTGTTTCAGCGCTTGACGAACGATTTTTGCACTTTCACGCATTTCTTGTGTTCTCACCCAATATCGATCCCAACAATCTCCAACTGAACCGACAATGCCTTCTCCAAGTGGAATATCAAAATCAAATCGATCATAAATTGAATAGGGTTCATTCTTACGGATATCCCATTTTAAGCCTGAACCTCTAAGATTCGGTCCTGTTACACCGTAATTAATAGCAACATCAACCGGAAGAACTCCAACATCTGCAGTACGTTCAATAAAAATTTTATTATACATTAGTAAGTTATTGTATTCATCAATCTGCGGTTCAAAATGATCTAAAAACTTATAGGTAGCTTCTACAAATCCGACAGGTAAATCGTGAGACACACCTCCAACCCACATATAATTATATAGAAGTCTAGCACCACAGACTGTCTCAAATAGATCCAAAATACGTTCTCGGTCACGGAACATATATAAAAATGGTGTAAACGCTCCGATATCAAGTCCATATGTTCCCAGCGCTAAAAGATGACTTGCAATACGATTCAATTCAGCCATAATCACACGGATATATTCCACTCGCTCGGGTACTTGAATATCCATCATTTCTTCAACGGCAATAACGTAACCAAAATTATTGTTCATTGCTGCGATATAATCGCATCGATCTGTGTATGGAATTACCTGCTCATATGTAATATTTTCACAATGTTTTTCAAAACATCTATGAAGATAACCGATAACAGGAGTGATCTCAGAGACAATTTCCCCATCCGTTTTTACCTTCAGTCTTAACACGCCATGAGTACTCGGATGCTGAGGGCCGATATTCAGAATCATTTCTTCGCCGCGTAAAACACTCATACGTTCTTCACTTTCGGTACAACCATTCCATGATATTCTTGAGGAGTCTCATAATCTTTTCGCAAAGGCCAACCTTCCCAATCTTCGGGGAGGAGCATTCTTCTTAAATCTCGGTGCCCTTCAAATATAATTCCGTACATATCATAAACTTCTCTTTCAAACCAGTCAGCAATTCTCCAAATTGTTTCAACTGACGGAATTTTCGGATCATCTTTTGAGGTAGAGATTCGTACTTCGATCTTGTGAAAATGCGTCATGGAGTGAAGATTATATCTCGATTCTAAAGTTTCTTCATCCAAGTCGACGCCGGTTATACATTGCAGGGAGTCAAATAATAGGTCGGGCGTCTCTAATAAATATTTTGCAATATTTTGCCATTGATCCGGGTTTAATTGTATAAATTGATCGGAAGGTTCTTCCAGTTGAACAATCGAACCAGGGAATTTTGCTTCTAACAGCTCTGCAACTTTAAGATTGATCATGCTGTTTTTTCCTTGGTCAATGGACGTTCATTTCTAATTTTTTCCTGAAGTTTGATTAATCCTTCAATCAGAGATTCCGGTCTGGGAGGGCATCCGGGGATATAAACATCTACCGGTATAATCAGGTCTACACCTTTTAAAACGTGATATCCGTGTTGCCAATAAGGACCTCCACTTGTCGCGCAGCTACCCATGGCGATCACATATTTTGGTTCAGCCATTTGTTCATAAAGTCGTTTTACTCTTTCGGCCATCTTAATGGATACCGTCCCAGCAACGATCATGACATCAGCTTGTCTTGGTGATGACCGTGGCATCATACCGATCCGTTCAAGATCGTGGCGACTGGCAGCTGTAGACATCATTTCAATTGCACAGCAAGCCAATCCAAATTGAAAATACCAGGGAGATGTGGATCGTGCCCAACTGATCAGTTTATCCAATTTGGTAACAACAATATTATCTTCAAACTTGTGCTCTAGATAACCCACTTAAACCGTCTCCTGCTCTTCAGTATTTAAATTTTGATAACGACCTTTTCCATACTTCACTTTGTATTTCACCCAATCAAGATCTCGTTTTTTCCAAACATAGGCTAATCCTACGATCAGAATTAATAAAAAGATTCCCATCTCAATATAGGCCAACAAACCCAAGTCTTTAAATACAACAGCCCACGGGAAGAGGAATAATACTTCTACATCAAATATTAAAAAGATCAACGCAATAATATAATATCGAATATTGAACTGGACCCAAGCAGAGCCTTCTGCAATTTCTCCACATTCATAGGTGCTGACCTTTTTTTCAGTGGGATTAGATGGGGACAAAAGTTTAGAAATAAACAAAAGAACGGTGAGAAGGACTACCCCCAACACCAAAAAGAGAAATATCGTTCCGAAGTTTAGTAACATAAATTATTCATCAATCCTCAAGTGGTAAATTTAGAATATCTGTTTTTAGCCAGTCAAGCTAAATACCGAGGAATTCCATGGTTTTTTGGGGTTGCTAATTTTTAATAATCTATTTTCAATGTTTCCGTTATAATGGTATATCAGTCTAAATTCATCCTTCATTTTTTTCATTAAGGAGTGTAAAAGGAAACACAATGACGATTCTTCACAAAACATTTGCATTTGTTTTTAGAGTTTTAAATCAGGTCATCACTCTTATTCTTCCATGTCTTCCAAAATGGATGGCAAAACCTTTTGCCTCGCCATATGTTGCAGGTGAGACTATTCAAGATGCCATTCTTCATGCTCACCTTCTTAATACACGCGGGTATTCTGTAACGCTGGACATTCTAGGTGAACATGTACATTCTATCGATGAAGCAAAAGATGTCACCGAAGCTTATTGCGACTTATTAAATAGAATTCACATAGAAAAATTAGATAGCACTATCTCAGTTAAACCCACGCATCTTGGATTGGAGCTTGATAAAGAAATTGCTGAAAACAATTTCTTAACGATCATACAAAAGGCAAAACAATTAGGACTCCAAGTCACAATTGATATGGAAAATTCTCCCTATACCGAAGAAACACTCCAAATATATCAAACCTGTCTTGAAGAGCATTCCGGAACCGGAACGGTATTACAAGCCTATCTTTTCAGAAGTGTTGAAGATGTTCGTTCATTAGACGCTCCGGATTTTCGTTTACGTATCTGTAAAGGGATTTATAAGGAATCATCGGGAATAGCTTATCATAACTCTGACGATATCCGTCAGAATTTTATTAAAATAGTTAAAACAATTTTAAATGGACAAGGTTATGCAGAGATTGCAACCCATGATTTAAAAATTATTGACCATTTAGACGAATGGATCACTTATAACCAAGTTGATAAAAGTCGATTTGAATTTCAAGTATTGTATGGTGTGCCTATGGGAGATAGACTTGAATGTTTGAAAAACAAGGGATATAAAGTCCGTGTTTATGTTCCATTCGGAAAATCATGGTTTGATTATTCTATTCGCCGATTGAAAGAAAATCCGAATATAATTTGGTATATCCTTGGCAATATTGTAAAACGACTGGGTAAACAATAACACCACTATTTGTAACATTATCTAAAGTTTATCGTCAAATTAATATCAGCTAGAGAATAATATGAACGAGCAAAAAACTATCAGCAAAATACTTTCTTATAAAACGATCGCTGTTGTCGGGTTATCACCAAAGCCGGTCAGACCCAGCTATCGAGTTGCAGCTTACTTACAGTCGCAAGGATACAAAATCGTTCCGATCAATCCCGGACATGATGAAATATTGGGAGAAAAAAGTTATCCGACCTTACGGGATATTCCGCATTCAGTGGATGTTGTAGATGTTTTCCGTCGATCTGAGCACGTTGGGTCTATTACAGATGCTGCGATTGAGATTGGTGCAAAAGCGATTTGGTTTCAAGATGGAGTGATCAATGAATCTGCTGCAAAAAAGGCAGAAAATGCAGGACTGTTCGTTGTAATGGATGATTGTATTTTACGACAACATCAAAGTGTGTCGAGTATAAATTAAAATAGTTTTTTACAACTTGGTTTAATCAATTTCTCCGCGCTTCCCCCAACCCATTTTAGTTCGAAGTGTTTGAAAATAATTAGTGTCCTCAAAATCGATCATATATATTTCATGAGGAGCTTTTTGTATATAAACTTTTGATTGACAATCCAAGTATTCACAAATCTGTCCATCAACGGATAGGGCTATTTCTTCTTGTGTTTTCTCTGAGAATACAATTTCTAATGTTCTCTCATCTGGAAGAACAATTGACCGAAGCGTTAATGTGTGAGGTGAAATCGGTGTTACAACAATCGCACTTAATTTAGGCATGACAATCGGTCCTCCGGCTGCTAACGAATATGCCGTAGATCCTGTTGGGGTTGAGATAATGAGGCCATCGGATCGATAGTTAGCAACAAACCTATCATTCGCCAACAAACGAAAACTAAGCATCCGATTCGATTTGCCGCGATCAATCACAAAGTCATTTAATGCAAAAAACATTTTTGGCTTTTCACCGTTATATACTTCACATTTTAAGACCATTCTGTATTGGATTGTATATTTTCCTTGTGAAACTAAATTTAGGCGATGAATCATATCGTTAATGGTAACTTGTGCTAAAAAACCCAATTCACCTAAATGAATTCCAAGGATACGTGTTTTCCTGTGGCCAACAGCACGTGCAGCAGACAAGATGGTACCATCTCCACCCAGGGTAAGTAAGAAATCTAATTTATAAAAATCCTCTGCAGATTCAATAACTGAAAGTTGTTCTTGTTGGCTATCCATTTTATCACGAATTCTTGTCGTAATAAAAGTTTCGAGACCTTTATCTTTTGCCCAAGATATAATTGTTGGAAACAATTCCCAAAATTCGGGTTTTTCAGTGTTTCCCCAAATCCCAAATCGTTTAGGCTTCTTCATCAAACTCCCCCATTGAAGATGATTTATCATTTTCTAAAGTTAATTGTTTAATGGTTTGCTCGGCATTTTCAAGTTTTTTTGAACAAGATTGGATTAACTCAATACCTTCTTGATATAGTTTTAAACTTTCATCCAAATGAGGGTCACCTGATTCAAGTTTCCCAACAATTTCTTCCAGCCGAGTAAATGCGGCTTCGAATTCTAGCGATTCTTTTTTCTTTCCCATATTTTAATTTAACTCTTTTATTAATTTATTTGACAAGTAGATTCATAAATCCGATTATTTATTTTATATATGGATCAAGTCTTAATTCTCTTCATTTTCAGTTTTAACCGCAGTCAATCTTCCATCGGCAGTTTGCAGATCAAAAGATGAACCGATATCAACACTGTCTGCTGAGCGAATGATCTCGCGGTCTTTTGTATAAGCAATTGAATACCCACGCTCGAGCACTGCTTTAGGATTAAGTATCTCTAATTGTTCTTGATATGCTGATAATGCTGTCTTTTCTTTTTGGATCAGATTTTTCCATGCATGATTTAATTGATGTGATAAAATTTGAAGCGTAGATTGATTTTGTTCAATTTTCATTCCAGGATGTAGAAGATTCATTATATTTGATTGCATGTCCAATGATTGCCAATATTGTTCTAACCTAACTCCGATCGCACGGTTTAAATCTTTGTTGAATGTAATGCATTTATCAGTCAGATCATCTATATGAGGTGCTGCTACCTCAGCCGCTGCAGAAGGAGTGGGTGCTCGAAGATCTGCAACCAAATCTGCAATCGTTATGTCTGTTTCATGTCCAACCGCTGAAATCACAGGAATACTACAATTATATATTGCCCGTGCAGTTATTTCTTCATTAAATGGCCATAGATCTTCCAAAGATCCACCACCACGACCGATAATCAACAGATCAACATTATTCAATTTTTCAAACTCAGAAATCGCCTGAATAATATCTTTTGCAGCTTTTTCTCCTTGAACCTGTGTTGGACGCGTAACAACAGACACATAAGGAGCTCTTCTATTAAGAACTTGTATAATGTCTTGTATTGCGGCTCCGGTTCCGGATGTGATCACCCCAATTTGTTTGGGAAATGTAGGTAAAGGTTTTTTCCATTGTTGATCAAATAACCCTTCTTGACTAAGCTGTTTTTTCAATGCTTCATAGGTTAAATATAATTCACCTAATCCCGCGGGTTCCATTTTTCCTATGGTTAACTGATAGGAACCTCTTTTTTCAAAAACGGATATTCTGCCTTGGGCAACGACTTTCATCCCCTCTTCTGGATAAAACCGCAAGAATTGGTTATTCCCTTTAAACATGATAGATCTGATTTCAGCTTGCTCGTCCTTAAGAGTAAAATACATATGCCCGGATCGATGGTGTGTAAAATTGGAAATCTCCCCGGTAATCCATACTTTTTGGAAAGATCCTTCGAGGAGATTCTTAATTTGAGCCGTTAATTCACTAACTGAAATTGGGGCAGTCGAATCCATGTCTGATAGGAAGTTAATACATTATCATCATTTCCTTTGAAATATTTCAAAGGAAATGATGATCGAGATAATTCAAATAGTGTGTCGCAATTAGCGACGTCGTTCTAAACTTTCTTTTTCTTATGACGATTTGCACGAAGACGCTTTTTACGTTTATGCGTATTCATTTTCGTCTTTTTCCGTTTTTTACCGCAGGGCATATTACCTCTTTACTAATAGTTCGTTAAAAATAGTCAAGTCAGTTATTTTGATCTACTGACTGATTCTCTCATATTTTTTGATGGTTTAAATGTAGGAACATATCTTTCCGGTAAATATACCGGTTCCCCTGTTCCGGGATTCCGTGCTTTTTTGGGTTTCCGATGTTTAACACCAAATGTACCAAATCCTCTTAACTCAACATGTTGTTTTTGAGCAAGGGCTTCTACAATAGCGGACATAATACCATTCATGGTTGCTTCTGTTTCCACTTTCGTTAATCCGGTAGCTCTTGATACCATATCTACAATATCTTGTTTTGTCATGGCTTCCTCCTAACGCCAACGATAAGCCGGTTGTAAACCAAACCAACTCTCGATTTGTTCATCGACTTCTCCAAAGAGAAAGTCTATAATACTTGGTTGTTCTTTACGTGCTTCAACAGTAACAGGATCTCCTGCAATATTTCCAAGCTGCGCGGCAATGCGTATTGCATCCTCCAGTGTCCCTAGCGTATCCGCAAGTCCCAACTCAATCGATTGTTCTCCTGTAAATACCCGACCATCTGCAAGTGTATTCACTAACTCAACATCCAATTTACGACCATCTGCTACTGCACGTTTAAACTGATCATGAAGGTTTAATACAACGGACCGAAAAGTTTCACGATCTTCTTTTGTTACTTCACGTGTTGGACTTCCACTGTCTTTGACATTTCCACTTTTTATGGTCTCAAATTTCAAACCAATATTTTCTAATAAATCAACGGCAACCGGATACTCTAAGATCACACCAATACTACCTACTATCGATCCACGATTTACGATAATAGTCTCACTTTCTAACGCTGCATAATAACCACCAGATGCACCAACCGTTCCAATGGATGCAACAACAGGTTTTTCCATATTCGTCTGTTTGACCTTTTCATAAATTTCTTGAGAGGGAGCGACTGATCCTCCCGGGCTATCAATTCGAAGGACGATGGAACGAACATCCTCTCTTTTACGTAATTTTTCTATATTGTCTATAATTTTTTCCGAATCGGTGATCAGTCCTTCAAGTCTAACGATCCCAACTTTGTCGCCAAACGAAATACCATCTTCAGAAAAAACACTTCCTATACGTGACAATAAATAAATCCCAAAAATACATGCAAGAAGGATCCATACCCAACGATTATTGGATTTTGGCATTGTCAAGGATTTCATCCGGCTTTTATCCATAACGTTAATTGCTGTCCCGGGTAGATATACTCACGTTTATTTAATCCATTCCATTTTCTGATCTGATAGACTTGAGTTCCATACCGTTCCGCAATTTCACTTAATGTGTCGCCTTTTCGAACTCTATATTTCAATTTCTTTAATTCAGAAGCAGATTCGTTCTGAGAGAATTGACTGGCATCTTTCACCCAAATTTTTAATTTCTGTCCAGGGAAAATATACTGACCATACCTCAGTCCATTCCATCTCCGAATTTTACTTGGGCGCGTCTTATATCTTTCGGCAATATGTCCTAACGTATCTCCTTTTCGTACTTTATAAATAATTTTTGTACTACTAGACTCGGTTGTGTTTGATGCTGCAATTGGTTGTGATTCACCACGAACCGGAATGATTAATTTTTGTCCGACACGAATTTTATGTCTGTTTCGAATCTTATTTCTTGAGGCAAGGTCGTGAATGGACACTCCATATTTTTTTGAAATAGTCCATAGACTCTCCCCTTTTTTAATTCTATGGGTAACAAATACAGGAGCAAAACGTTCATTCTCAGGAAGGGCATTATAATTTGCTAAGAACTTTACCTTTTTCCCTTTAGGTAGTTTCAACACATAAGATTCTACATCAGGAGTTGCTGATTGTCTCAGTTCGGGATTATACTTTTGCAACAAGCTCAGCTTAATACCGGCTGATCGTGAAATTACGGCTAAATCTGCACTTTTTTCTAAAACAACTTCATCATATTGTAATGGTGCGGAAGGTTTGATATTAAATCCATATTTTTCAGGATTGCTTCCAATAATAGCTGTTGCTAAGAAATAGGGCAAATAATTTCGTGTTTCTTTAGGGAGACTGTGCATTTGCCAAAAGTCATTCGTTTGATGTAAACGAATTGCTCGATGAACTCGACCCGGTCCATAATTATACGCAGCCATAACTAAATACCAGTTATCAAACTCTTCATATAAATCTTTTAAATAAGCACAAGCTGCATAAGTAGATTTGATCGGGTCTCGTCTTTCGTCTACATACCAGGTCCGTTTAAGTCCGTAGTTTTTTCCGGTAGAATAAATAAATTGCCAAAACCCCACCGCGCTGGCTCTTGAATAAGCCTTGGGATTAAGCCCGGATTCAATCATTGCAAGGAACACTAACTCTTCAGGGAGTTCGCATTCTTTTAAGATCTCATGGATCATATCGCCATATTCTGAATATCGCTGCAGCCAGATCTCAAATTGTTTCCGTCCCTTGTTCTTAAAAAACGAAATGTATTGTTCGACTCTTTTATTCGTAACTAAAGGGATGTGACCATCGCGGTCATCTATCACGGTGTATTTCGAATTGCCAACTTCTATCTCTAGAGGTTCCGTTATTTTACCAACCTGATGTTCTAATTGTTCAGCGGTAATAGCAATATCCGATGATTCTAATGTTGTTAATCGATGGGCATATACGTCAATCAGTGAGCTTTCAAACCGTTCGAACTCTTCACGGTCTTCTGCTGTCATTTCTCCAAATTGATCTGCCTCACTTAATAGTTCAAAAATCCGATCAAGATTATAAATAACTTCTAATGTGTCACTATGGACATCCGCAATTAATGCATCGGTTAAGTATACTTTTACATCTCTTAATAATTGTGGCAAACGGTTTTCAGTTTCCACATACCCATTTCCATTGATCGGAATATCTGAAACAGGACTAATTTTTATTGTTGTGTCAGCTTCTATCGGATTCTTATCGATTCTAACGATGGTTGAGTCGTTACCAATCATCGTACTGTCCCCAGAGGAAGTATATACGGATAGAGTGTCTTGTTCCGCGTGCAACGCAGAAACAAAAATAATAAGATGTGCAATTCCTGTAAGTGTTCTAATCATACGATAGTTAGCTTAATATAGCCGGCGAAGTTAGGTGTTAGATTGAAGGTCAGTCAAGGATTATTCCCATTATATTCGATTATATTCAATAAGAAATGTTATTCTGCTGAATTTAAACACACAGATAATGGAACCATCTTTCATTTAGCATGAGCAATAATTTTTGAAATTATCTTAGAAGTGCTATATCCTTCAAGAAATGGAATGATTTCTACTCTTCCCCCATATGTCAGAACTTCATGTGCACCCACAATGGAATCAAGCGTATAATCTCCACCCTTCACTAAAACATCCGGTTGTACTAATTGAATCAAGTCGATCGGAGTTTCTTCGTCGAATAGAACAACACCATCAACACTCGTTAGAGAGTCTAAGACTTTTGCTCTATCATTTTCAGAATTTATGGGTCTATCATCGCCTTTTAGTTTACGAACAGATGCGTCAGTATTCACACCTACGATCAAATGTGTTCCAAATGATCTCGCATCATTTAGATACTCTATATGTCCAAGATGGATAATATCAAAACACCCATTGGTAAAAACGATAATGTCTCCGGATCTTTTCCATGCTTCTACTTTTTTTCTTACTTCATTTTTAGAAATAATCATCAAAATTCTCCTTTAACGGACAAAGTTTACAATAATGAAATTGGCAGTAATGTTTATCCAATGCTTTCAGTCCCTGTAAAAATGAAAATGATCGAAGTTCGGTAGAGTTAAACACGTCTTGGAATTGTTTATCATATTTTCTGTAACTGTACGATAGTGTTAATTCAAACCATTTATCTTTCGAAGAGGTAAACAAGGGGATATCATGTTCAATAACGGCTTTTGCTCCTATAAATGGATAAAAAATATTTCCCAATAACTCGGTTATGAATCCTGTTCCACAATATGATTTTAAATTGTGTTTGAGTTGTTTCTCAACATTTTCAGGAGTCATACCTTCCAATCGGGGATTTTGTTCCAAGAACCGGATCAATGCCAAGAATGCAGGGAATCTTGATTCCGGATGTCCTGCGGGGCGCACTCCTCGTTTATGCCACTTAATATCTTTCTCTTTGGCAATGTTCGTAAGTTGACTCACTCCATCTTGTTCTGATAATTGCAGTATATTTTTAAAATCTAATTCTTCCGAAAGTTTAATATATTCTTCTCTATTTAATCCTTTTCCAAAGATTGAAGCACAATGTACCAGAAGTTTTTTATTGTCGATTGGGGATTCCTTTACAAACCTTTTTACATGGGTTTGCCATCGCAATTCTGATAAATAATGAAGAGAACCAATAACATCTTTGGATACTGAATCAATTTTCAGAGAACATTTTACTTTAGATTTATTTGGAGGAGCTAACACAACCGTTGGAATGTTCAATTTTGATTTTGAACAATTATATTGCCTTACCACATGTAAAATTACCGACGAATAATCTTGCTGTTTATCATGTCCGTGTGTAAACCAATCTCTTGAATTAAGATGACATTCAATTTTTCCTTTAGCAATTTTTCCGTCGATTTGAAGGGTGGAATCAAAAATGTCCGGTCCTTCATGTTGATTCCTCACTCCGGGGTGAATAATGAAGATCTTTTGTCCTTTGATAGTTTTTAGGACAACTCCTTTTTCAAGATTCAACCATTGGTTTACAAGTGATATTTCATATTCTTGAGCAGGATCATAGATAGGATACATCCTCTGATATTGAGGAGAAGAATAAATCATTTATTTTTTAATACCCACTCCTGTTTCATTTTAACGACTTCTTCTCTTAATGTTTCTGCAAGCCAATTCCGGTCTTCATAGCTTAAATTTTTTGTTTCTATCGGTTTACCAATTCTAATTTCTAGTTTTTTTGGTGTTAGTTTCCATGAACCTTTTTTTATTACGTCAGATGTCCCACAAAGTGCAACCGGCACAATTGGCATTCCTATCTCGATCGCAAGGACGATTCCCCCTTTTTTAAATTTATGTATCTTTCCGTCTAAAGAGCGAGTTCCTTCAGGATAGACCATAATTGATCGAGGATTGTTTTTCAAACTCGTCTTCGCTTTCTTTAATGATTTTAGAGCTCTTTCCCGATCTCTTCTGTCAACAAAAATAGTTCTTGCAGCAATCATACCCCATCCAAAAAATGGAATTTTTTTTAATTCTATTTTAGAAACAGCCACCATTCTAAGTGGTATTGCCGCAAAAGCGAGCGGTATATCAAAAGCAGATTCATGATTAGCCGCAAAGAAATAATGTTTTTTTGGTTCTAAATTATCCAATCCATGCACAGAATAAGGTACTCTCGAGATAAATAATAATATTTTTGACCATATTCGGGCAACATGACCAAAAATCCGACCTTTCCAATCAAAAATAGAAATTAATAGTCCACAACTCACAAGAGTGATTGTCCAAAAAACAAGGTTTATCATTATCCAAATCAACTGCATTTATTGTATCTCCTTTTTGATCCATAAATTGATTATAGAGTGATTTAAAATTCTATTTTCGATTATATGTATACCCAACGGTTCCAGATTTTTTAAATATTACAAATCCCAAGCTTTCATAAAACAACCTTTGATATTCTTCAGTCCCGGTCATTAAAACAATTTGTCGTACGCGCGTATACTTATCTAATATAACCTTCATTAGTCTAGTGCCAATTCCCCGTCGCTTATAATCGTTTAGAACGAGAATATCTTGAATAAAACAAATTGTCTCTTTATCTGAAACGGTTCTAATTAAACCGACAAGAGTCTCTTGATCATAAGCCACTAAACATTCCGTTGAGTTCTTAATTCCTGTAAACAACGAATCAATATCATTTGTATATGCATACCATTGATTATCAAGATAAAGATTCTTTATTTGCTCTTCATTGTAAATCAAAGATTTATATGTAATCATTTAGAAATACTAACCTTACCGTATCTCTTTCTTGCCTAAGTACTGTTGAAGTGGATCCGGTATCAGAATTGAACCATCAGCTTGTTGATAAGTTTCCATTAACGCGACAAGCAAACGAGGGGTTGCGACACCCGAACCATTCAGCGTATGAACAAAATCTACTTTCTTATCGGTGTTTCGTCGATAGCGGATATTTCCTCGTCTTGCTTGAAAACTTTCAAAATTACTGCATGAAGAAACTTCCAACCATGCTTTTTCGCCCGGAGCCCAAACCTCAATGTCATAACATTTCGCTGAAGCAAAACTCAAATCACCGGTACACAATTCCACTACACGATAATGCAACCCCAGTGTTTGTAAAACAGACTCAGCCTGCACCGTAAGTGTTTCTAATTCATCATAAGAGGTTTCCGGTTTTACAAATTTCACCAATTCAATTTTATTAAACTGATGAAGTCTTAAAAATCCGCGGGTGTCTTTACCATAGGACCCAGCTTCTCTGCGAAAACATGCAGAGTATCCAGAATAATATTTTGGCAATTCATCTTCAGCCAATATTTCATCTTTATGGATATTTGTAATCGGAACTTCTGCCGTGGGTATCAAATACAGATTATCCGTCTCACAATGATACATATCCTCAGCAAATTTTGGTAGCTGACCAGTGCTGATCATCGAGGATTTATTTACAAGAAAAGGTGGCAATACTTCGGTAAAACCATGCTGTCTATGATGGTAATCCAACATAAAATTGATAAGAGCTCTTTCTAATTTTGCTCCGACATTCATATATAGCGGAAACCCGGAACCGGACACTTTTGCTCCCCGTTGAAAATCAAATAAACCTAACTCTGATCCTAAAGGTAAATGAGATTTTGGTTCAAATGAAAAACTTGGTTTTTCACCCCACTCACGAACAACCACATTCTCTGATTCGTCTTTTCCAATCGGAGCAGATTCATGTGGAATATTCGGGATTGTAATTAATTGTGATTTTAACTGTTCCTCTAACTCTGAAGTGGATCTCTCAAAGGTTTTAATCTTCTTTGAAATATGCTGCATTCTTTTAATTTCTTCATCAGCATTTTCACCATTCCTTTTTGCAATTCCGATCGCTTCGGATGCAGTATTCCGGTCAGCGCGAAGTTCATTTAATTGATTTAAATGATATCGATGATCTTTATCAAGGGTAAGAACTTCATCGATATTCAAATTCTCACCTTTTGCATTTAGACCATTTTGGAACTTATCGGGGTTTTCTCTAATTTCAGCTATGGGTAACACACTATTCCTCAGTTAATTCATTGTCCTAAAATTAGTGTATAAAATTCACCTAAGCAAAAGAATGGTATGTGATTAAGATCACAGATTTTCAAACCCGTTTCAAATGATTGACAATGAATATAAATTCACCCTAACTTCTAATAGAAATATAAGGGCTCTATATACAATCACTGCTATCAGTTAATCCAAGCACATAATCAAATCTCGAGGAGGTTCAAATGGGCAGACAGAATAGCAAGTATTTGTTTTTATTATTATTTCCTTATTGTATTACCAATTTATTCAATATTTCAAATGATATCAGTGGAGTAGTGTCATGAAGAGATTCATTTCTCGTTTTCAAGTTCGTTACCCCAAATGGGTTTTTTCTTGGTTATTAATATTATTAGACTCGGTTGTTGGATATTTCGCTTATATTTTTTCATTAGAAACATTTATCACTAAACTTGGGGTTCATCCAATTTGGGGATTTGTTTGTTTACAACTAATGATCACTTTAATTTTTTCCCTTCGAATGCATTTTTTGGGGTCATTCACCGTTTCTCGTGCTCATGAATTAAAGGAGATAGCACAAACAACTTTATCTCTCGTTTTCTTTTTTATTATTATTAATGCTGTTTTTTATCCCGTCCCATGGATTCCAGCTGAACGTCTTATCGAATATTGGTTTCAATTCTATATCGGTGTATTTATCGTTCATTTACTGATAAGAGGGTTTCAAAAATCATTGCTGTCTGTTGGAGTTGGGCAGGAGAAAACTATCATCCTTGGAGTAAATCCCAGAGGTCTCCTTGCTGCAAGGATTCTCGATGAACATCAACAGCAGGGTTATAATATCATTGGATTTGTAAAAATGACTGATGACACTGATTGCAATGATGAACTTCAATTCCCCATTTTAGGAGAGGAAGCTGAATTAAATGAGATCATCGTAAAATACAAGATAACTGAAGTTCTCTTTGCCTTAGAAGAGAATGAACATGATCGCTTATTATTGTTGTTGAATCAATTGAATGGATTGCCGGTAAACACGAATATCATACCCGCATTACAAGATGCTATGACAGGATTAATTCATACTGAACAGCTTCAAGGTCTGCCACTTCTTGCACTTCGATCTCAACTTAACAGCAGATATCTTCGATACTATAAAAGACTCACAGATTTACTATACTCTGTTGTTTTGATCATATTGTCGCTTCCCATTACATTAGTTTCTATGGTGCTAATCAAAATAGATTCAAGGGGGCCAATTTTCTATATTCAAGAACGTGTTGGGAAAGATGAGGTTCCATTCCCGTGTTATAAATTCCGTTCAATGAGAGAAGATGCAGAAAAACATACTGGCCCCGTTTGGTCTGAAGACGATGACCCAAGAATCACAAATATTGGAAACTATTTACGAAAGTTTCGAATTGATGAAATACCTCAATTAATAAATGTAATTAAAGGTGAAATGAGTCTTATTGGTCCTCGACCGGAGCGTCCCTATTTTGTGGAAAAATTAAAAAAGGAAATTCCGCTTTATTCCCGCAGATTTAAAGTTCGGCCGGGAATCTCTGGTTGGGCACAAATTAAACAACGATCCGATAGAGAGTTAGATGATGTTCGTGAAAAACTCAGATATGATTTTTATTACCTGGAAAATATTAGTTTTAATATCGATTTAAAAATCATACTTTCAACTATCTTGGTAATGTTCTCTGGCAAGGGTAGATAAATTTGCAGTTCAATAGAAATAGATTTAATCTAATAATCCTATTATTGGCTATACACATTGGATCGTTTGTGTTTACACAATCCACACCTGTTGATCTTACTCATCCGGTCTATACTTTTATAAGACAACAAATTGCACAAAATCGAATCCCTGAGCTGTCGGGTGGAGTTTCACCATTTACCTATTCTGATATTCAACGAGCTCTATCAACATTATCGAAGGTGAACTCATTATCCATTCAAGAGAAAAGAAGATTAGATCTATTTAATATTGAATTTGATACTTCACAGATTCGAGAGGGATTAACTGCATTTTGGAATAAAGAAACACGTAAGAACTTTTCAAAACAAATCTTTTCTTTTGATACCTCTCCACACCATTTGTTAACTTATCAAGATGATCAACTTGTTTCGTGGGTTGAGTTTCAAGAAACCATGAGATGGTGGAATCATAACAAATCAACAACGGGATTTCATTCCGATCGAATGGCCGTCCACGGAGAATTCTCTAATCATTTATCATTTTATAGTGATTACACTCTATTTCGGTTAAAATATAAGAATGCCCTAGCAGATGTGCAAATGCCCAGTGAATTCAAACAGGGACACAGAAACATTTTTGATGAGATATCTATGATTTTTTGGGATTTATCACAAGCGTCTCTAGTGTATAATAATCCAATTATCGATATTGAATTTAGTAAAAAGCAAATTTATTGGGGGTTTTCACCAAGGAATTCTCCAATTTTTTCCAATCAAGTTCTACCGTTTACATATATAGGATTTTCCAAAAGATACAAAAGAATATCTGTAACCAGTATTCATGGTGCACTTATGCCAATTTTTCCAACACGAAGAGACACTTTAATACACGATAAGCGTCTTGCAGCTCATCGATTTAATTGGTTTGTAAATGAAAATATCTTATTATCTTTTTCAGAAATAGTAATTTATGCAAGACGCCATGTTGAGCCGGGATATATTCTTCCACTTAATTTTTTCTGGTCTGAAGAACATACATTAGGGGACAGAGATAATGTATTAATGGCATTTGAAGGGAAATGGAAACCAAAACCCGGGTATGAGGTTTATGGAACATTATTCTGGGATGAACTCTCATTCTTTAATCTTTTCAGTAAATGGTGGGCAAATAAATTTATTTTTCAATCCGGTTTTTACTGGGTCCCACAATCAAAGTTCAATCTTCCTGATTTAAGAATTGAATTCACGGTTGCACGTCCTTGGGTATATTCACACAACGATTCTCTAATTACCTATACATCAGCCAATATTGGTCTAGGATTACCATGCGGACCAAACTCACAATTACTTTTTCTTGAATCAAATTGGTGGTTGTCACCACAATCACTATGGACGGTTTCTTTCAGTCATTTGAAAAAAGGAACCGGTCTTGGAAGCAATCCTACAGATAATTATAATCATCGAGATTCCTCTTTAGATTATAATACTCCATTTTTAATGGGTGAAATAATAACATCAAACATTGTCGAGATAAGGGGAAACTATCGTTTCTCAATTATGGTTGAAGGTTTTATACAGATAGTTTATAACGATCAGTCAGATCAATCCTATGGTAGGATAGGAATGATCCTAAATCTATAAAAATCACCCTTTATTCATTTATATCTAATAAAGTCTGAGTTATCTTTTCAGAAGCATTACCATCTCCATAGTGTAATCTCCATTGGTGAGGATTTGGTGGAGATTGAATCAACTCAGGAAGCTCCTTGATTCTATTATCTACTAATGTATTCCAGCCATCCTCAACCGTTTCCACCCATTCTGTTTCAGGACGTATTGTAAGACATGGAACTTTATGTAGATAGGCTTCTTTTTGGATTCCACCAGAGTCAGTTAAAATAATTTTAGCATTCTTCTCAAGCCACATCATATCTAAATACCCAACAGGATCGATGGGTCGTATGGTTGCATGATTATTAAGGTCATATTCTTTTAATGACTTTAAGGTTCTAGGATGAATAGGGAAGACAATCGGAATCGGTGATTGTTTTAATGAGGTCAATAATTCAGATAGTTTATCTTTGTTGTCCGCATTAGCCGGTCGATGGATTGTCATTAATCCATATGATTGGGGAATTATTTTCAGTTTATCTAAAATGATTGATCTGTCTTCTGCAATTTCTGTAAAGTGGTTGAGGGCATCAACCATTACATCACCAGATAGAAAAACGCCCTTGGTAATTCCTTCTTTTTCCAAATTTTTCACGGCGATTTTTGTTGGACAAAATAAGAATGAGGAGATCATGTCTGTGAGTACCCGATTGACCTCTTCAGGCATTGTACGATTATACGAGCGTAATCCAGCTTCAATATGAGCAATTGGGATATGAAGTTTCGATGCTGCCAAAGCTCCTGCGATTGTAGCATTTGTATCACCATAAACCAGCACTAAATCTGGTTTTTCAATTAAAATGGCTTCTTCAATTCCACGTAAACTAGATGCCGTTTGTTCTGCATGTGTACCCGAACCCACTCCTAAATTATATTTTGGTGCGGGGATTTGCATTTCTTTGAAAAACACATGTGACATATTATCGTCATAATGTTGACCTGTATGGCAAAGCACCTCCGTTACATTCTTTTTTTTCAACGCTCGTGATACCATACTTGCTTTAATAAATTGTGGTCGGGCTCCGATAATAGTGAGAATGTTCATACTATTTTACGAGATTCCATTTTTCATAATTAATCGTTTTTTCTATTGCAGATTTCAGGGGTATTAATGACTGAATATTAAGCTGATCTAATTTGTTTGTATTAATAATAGAATTCGCACAAAACTTTTTAATTCTTATAGAACTGATCGATATTTCTTTTCTAAATATAAATGCAATTAAGTCAAAAGCATATCCTGCACAAATCCCGATTAAATATGGAATTGATAACCTTCCTTTTTTCTTTCCTAGATTTATATTAATCAAATTAATTAATTGTTTCATCGTTAGATCAGGTTTATCCGCATAATTTGTAATGCTTAAACCGGTATTATCAATAGTTGATAAAATATATTTGACTAAATTTCCAACATAAGCTATAGACTTTTTATTTTTCCCTTTCCCAATCATGATAAATCTATTTTCAGCAACTTGTTTCATTAAATTATAAACATTACCTCGATTATTTTCACCAAACACGACCGTTGGGCGAATTATTGATAGTGAACGGTTATTATTTTTGTTATACCATTCAATTAAAACTTTTTCTGCTTGTAACTTGCTATTACCATAGTCATTAAATGGTGCCTTATTAGAATTTTCATCTGGATTATTTAGATGTAATCCATAAACAGCAACAGATGAAGTAAATATGATATGCTTTATGTTATTTAATTCACATGCATTAATTATGTTTTCAGTCCCTTTAACATTCACATCATAGTACAAGGATTTCGGTTGAACATTGTCTTTATGCTCAGCAGCGAGGTGGATGACTATATCAATATTCTTTATTGATTCAACTAATAATTTATAATCTAATATATTCCCTTGAACACATTGATAATTTTCTTTACCACTTGGACTTTTCTTATCAAATCCAATTAGTATATGACCATTTTCTAAGAGATATTTAGATAAATGATTCCCAATAAAACCCAAGTTACCAGTAATAAATATCTTCACTTATCAACTCCCAATATCTTATTGAAAATATAAATATAGAGTTTTTTTGTTAACTTTTTCTATATTGAATTTATTCTTTGCTAAATTTCTACTATTCTCACCCATTTTAACACGTTTTTCTTCATCGGAAATCATTGTTCCCATAGCTATCGATAAAGCTTTTACATCTTTAGTAGGGACTAATAGTCCATTCTTTCCATCCTCTACAACTTCTTTGCACCCCGGTGTATCTGTTGTTATTATAGGCAAAGCCATGGATGCTGCTTCAATGAGAGATTTAGGTACTCCTTCAGGATAAAAGCTTGGCAATACGAAAACATCTATTTCGTCTAAAAACAATCTTACATCTTCTATATGTTCTCGCCATTGAATGTGAGTATAAGATTTATTTATTTTATTCAACCATTCTTCAGGTATACTATTAGAGCTTCCTCCATCAGGACTGCCTAATATGATAAATTTTGTGTTTTTATTTTTTTCATATATCATATGCCCGGCCTTCACAAATTCATTAATGCCTTTACTCCAAAGTAATCTTGCCATTATGCCAAATTTAATTTGTTTGCTTTTTCTCCCAACTGAATTAGGTCGAAAATATTTGGTGTCAACACCTGAGCTTAGAATTAATGAACACTGTTCTTCTTTTACAATTCTATAATTCAAGAAACGCATTAAATCATCTGGGTTTTGAAATATAACCTGATGTTTTATAGAAATCGCAAAACGATATAATGTTATAACCAATAATTGTGTAATTATATTGTTATTAAAAACGATGCCCAAACCCGGCACAGAATTAATGATTTTAGTATTTTTTAATAAACTGGAGGCTATACTACCATAAATGACCGGTTTTACTGTGAAATGATGTATAACATTTGGATGTGTTTTTATGTATAGTTTTAGCAATCGTAATAATAAAGCTAAATCTCTAATGGGAGAAAGCCCTGAGCGGGAAATACGAACATTATAAGTAAACACACCTAAATCCCGTAATTTTGTTGTATATGAATCTTTTGGAGAAATTGCATATACGCTATGACCAAGATTAATTAATTCACGAATTAATGGTTTTCTAAAATTATATAAATACCAAGACGTATTGGCAACTAAAACAATCTTCATTTTCTAACTGATATAACCTTTGCGGGAACTCCACCCACTATTGAATATTCCGGGATATTCTTTGTTACTACAGAATTAGCGCCAATTATTGCACCCTTACCAACATTTACACCCATAAGTATAGTGCTTTTTGCTCCAATCCAAACATCATCACCAATATTCACTTTTTTATGCCTAACATTTTGACTTTTCATAGAAATATCAATCCGATTATAATTATGCGAATTCGTCATGATAGTAACACCATGTCCAATCATTACTTCAGATCCAATTTCTATACCACCTGAAGCATCGAAATAAGAGAACTGGTGAATTGAAACACCTGTACCAATGCTAATATTCTCTGGAAATAATATATAAACATGAGGAAATATTATTACTTTTGATCCTATTCTATTCAATGTTTTGAAATAAAGAATATATCTAATTCCGTAACTTAAAGTCGATTCCCAGTTTCTAATTAATTTAATAAAATAATTAGCAAATTTTCTTGGGATTATACGAACTATCTCTTTGCCAATTCGACTAAATAACAAAAAGGAATTATTTAATATCTTATCCATTTTTCCTACTTTTAATTATCAGATGAATTCCCATAAAATCTCTAATTACCCAAACTAAAACAGTGATTATTGCCACACTTGAAATATTAGTAATAATATTTGTAAGGATAAGATAATTAATTAAAAGAATATACAACACTGTTAATATTATAGTATTTATAAGAAAATATTTTAAAATATTTCTAGTGCCAATTCCCCCAATTGAAAAGTATATTATATTACTGAAGTACTGGGCAATACCCATAAAAATGAAAATGGAAAATAAATTTGAATTTCCATCGTATTTACCATTAAAGGTGTAGTGTAATAAATGATTACCTATGAAGCTGAAAACAAAAAATAATATTAGCACTATCCCAACACTTATAAATATTATTTTTTTAAAACTTCTGATTTCTCCCTTCGCAAGTGAAGGCATAAGAACTTGACCAATACTGGACCCACTGAGATTAAAAATAGTGACTGGTAGTATTGATACTGCTGCATATACCCCTACATATTCATAGGCGAAATATTTTGCTACTATGAGAGTATCAGCCACAATCAAACTAACGGTAACAATGGTTATAAGATAAAATTCAGAAGATTCTTTTATTACATCTTTTAATGATATTATGTCTATACCATTTGGAATGGTTCTGAGATAAAAAACACATAGTAGCCCAAACATGAAATATGATACAGTAAATACCATTATCGAGTTGTTCAACGTCAAATTATTTACATACCATAGTATTACCAATGATACAAAAAACAAATACCTGACACCAGAAATTATAAATTGGGCTAAGTTATATTTGTTTTGAATTCGAAAAATTCCATTTCCTATTATCAGTATAACTGTAATAAAAATTATTAAAATTGTGGCTATAATTTGATTATTTGACAGTGAATACAGTTTAAGAAATATTAGCAAAGGTATAATAGAAAATGATAAACTATATAACAATATACGCTTTAAGAAATTTTTCCAGTTATATTTCGTGATTGATTTATTAAATAAACGAATCAAACCAACATCTGAACCAAATACCAATATCCATGAGGAAAACTGAATTACCTTTCTTATCAATGAAAATACACCATATTCCTCTTTTGATAACCCCCTCCCCAAAATAATATTCGAAGCCATCTGAAAGCCAGAAGCAGATATCATTATAATTGCAACATACCCTATCTTTTTTAGTAATCTTGGCATCATAACATTTCTAGGTTAACATTAAATTGAAGCAAAAAATAAAACCTGATTTAACGATCGAATCTATTAACAATAATTGTTTTATCATCTTTATTGTCTTTCAGCAATAAAGCACTAACGAATATCAATGGCATAAATACCATTCTGTGTCTCATTGCAGTACCATAGTTTGAGTCAAAAATTGCACTTGATAATAACCCTGTAATTGAAAATAAGATAATAAAATTGAGGACACTCTTCTTCATTTTCATATTTGATACATATTTGTAATTAAGCACTAAAGAAATAAAAAAATAAGTACCAATCAAAGATTCCAAAGCAGATAACAAAACCAAAGGTGAAGAAGATGTCCATAAAAACGGACCAAAAGTAAAATGTATAAATTTTAACGGCATGTATAATACAACGTTAAATAAAGATGTATATTCTAATGTAGTTAAATATACTGATCCACCTTGTGTTCTCCAATTTACCTGAGAAATAAAATATTCCATTATTTCATCGTCACCCCATCTTGAAATTTCCATTAGTAATAATTTATATGATATAATTATAGTCACCGCTATTATACCTATAATAAATAAATATTTGATCGCCGTGATTTTTACATCAGAATACTTTAAGTCTTTTCTAAACCACACAACAACGAGAATATACATAGCAAACACAGCTAATATTATTATGTATTGTTTTCTAAAAGGGAATAAAATCAAAGCTGCAATTAATCCAATGATAAAGCTAATATAATTACTGTAATTGATCGTTTTGACCCATTGTATTACAACAATAATTAAAATCAACCAAATTATCATATCTCTCATAATTAAAGATGAATAGATAATATAAGAAGGTGTAAAAGCGATAATTGCACTAGCAATTATTGCGCGGTTTTTTGATACCCCTATATTTACCGACAGTCTGTAAATTGCAAGTATAATTAAACCACCAAAAAATGCATTCGACAATCTAGCGATTATAGATGTATTCCCTAAAAAATAAAATATTCCACCAAGAAAACCTCCGTAGGTCGTAACAGAGTTTAAGTTTTCCATGGGAGAGTATGCACGTATACTCCCTACCAAGTATTCATACATTACCTGTGCATTTGAATAAAACACTTTCTCGTCCCAATCGTAAGGAAAGAGTTTATACTTGTCTTGTAGTATGGATATTATAATCCGGATAATCATACCACTTGCAAATATTATTGATAAGGATTTGTTCCTGTCCCATACTATCAGAGTTACTAATAAAGATATTAATAGAATATTAGTAACCCCAATTAATTGAATATCCAAATTATTGCTTATTCCTACTTATTTTGTTTTTGATACCTATTACATAAACATATATCATACATAATAAAAGACACAGAATAAATACTGATATCACCATAATAATTCTTCTTGGTGCGTATTTTTTTATTGGACTTTGGGCTACATCTAAGACTTGAACAGTTGGTGTGTCTTTAGCCTCTTGAATTTTTGCTTCTTCATATTGTTGTGTTAAGAATGTAAATAATGTGTTTTGAATTTCTACATCTCTTTTTAAACGCATTAACTGCACACCTAACTCGGGTATTTCGGTAAAAACCGGAAATAATTTATTCTTGTCTAATTTGTTATTATTTGAGCCATAGTCCATATCTCTTAATTGTAGTTTTAACTCTTTTATTTCTTTATTTATTCTATCTATATCGGGATGTCCTGAGTTAAGTGTTGTAATCATGACCCCCAACTTAACTTCATTGGCAAGTATTTTTCCCTTTATTGTTGCCGCCGCTTCAATAGCCGCTCTCGTCTGTTCTTCTATTGCGACCATCTTATGTTTTTCTTGAAAGATTTTTAACCTCTCCTCCGCATTTTTTAAATCTGCAATATTTTGTTTATACCGTCCTTCGATAAACATTCGTTGAAATGATGCTTGTTGTATTTTTTGTCCTTTGTTTACAACCTCTAATTGTTCAACAAAATAATTTGCCACATCTGCAGACAGCTTTCTGGCTTTCTCTTCCTGTTTATATGGATGAAACCATCCTGTATTTACATTAGCAGTTATTCGGATAGTGCCCTCATCCTCCACTACAAACAGGACATTATCCGAAAGAATAATAACTGTTTCCTCAAGATTTTTTGCGTCATAGAAATTAACTAAATCAAATTTTTCTATAACATTCTCCATAACGGTTCGACTTTTCAATATTGCAATAAAGTTCATAGTCTCATCTGCTGATTGTGGTAATAAACCTCCTAATGGTAAACTTGAAAGAGAGCTAAGAACCCCTGATCCTTGATTTTGGATGGGTGGCATTAACACTGCTGATGCACGGTAGGTTTTTGGCATTATTAACGAAATAAATATAGTAAAAAAAGTAATTGCTACAATATTAACAATAAAAAATTTTCTCCTGTCCAAAAATATTTTGGAAAAATATAATATATCTATCTCGTTTAAATATGTTTCTGAAGTGGTATAAGATTCAGTTAATTTATCAATTCCGCTCTGCTCTATTACCCCATACTTCTTCAAATCTGCAATTCTGTTGCGTAGAGTTTTTTCAGTGA
>CAZYDH010000001.1:151214-194853 GCA_964645915.1 uncultured bacterium | reverse complement strand
CGTTGCTTTGAGCCGTATTGTCTTTAAATATGCAGTCTTCGAATAAGGGTGAAGCTCCGTCAGCAAAAACAGCACCACCGCTTGTGGCAGTATTATTCTCAAATACACAATTAATAATTGTCGGGGCAAGTTCATTATTATAACCATAGTAAAGGTATATGGCGCCACCTTGAGTTTCATATCCATTTTTGATAGTAAATCCTTCAATTACATCTTCGCGAGATATCCAATGTTCGTTTATCGTTGAATTAAATGTAAAAGCTCTGCCATCATTTTGCAGATCAATGATACAGTTTTCAGGGCCATTCATCGAACGAATGTTTATGTGTTTTTCTAATCCTAACCATGAAAGATCTTTATTCCCAACTCCGGTATAAACACCATCGTAGACAACGATTTCATCTCCGTCATTGGCAGCATCAATGGCGGCTTGAATTGTCGAATAATCTGTAGGAACATAGATTGTACTTGTCGTTGTCTCATCTTTCACACAACGGACTGAGAACCCTTGTAGCTTACTGTCGTTGTAGCGGTACACGCCTGAATAACTGTAACTCAGTACCCGGTACCACGCGTAGTAACTACCGTTCTCTGTAGAAGACCAGAAGTATCCGTAGCTCCCCATATTGACGTAATAACCATTGGGGCTGCCGCGGTAACCACCCGGGAGGGCCGTAAAACCGCTTACGTTGGTAGCATCTGTGTTAGGGCTGTTCCAATGGGTCGTGCCTTCTTCTTTTAGTTTGCCACCTGCAACGCTACTTCCGCCCAAGTAGTCAACCAATGTCTGCCATTCATCATCTGTAGGCACATGCCAGCCTTCAGGGGCGATGTTTCGGCTGTCATCCACAGCAAACCAGTTGTAAAGGTAGCCGTAAGTGTCTGCGTTGCTCTCGTTTCCGTTATAAACCGCATACGCACCCGTTGAGAGATTTTCCCACTCTGAATTGCTGTGTCCTGTGGGGATTGGGTCACCATTACGATAATGAGTTACTTTTAAGTTTTCTGCCATCCAAATTTGGTCACCGATCTGCACGGTTTGATAAACATTTCCATCAATATCGGTTACTGTTTGTCCACATAATGAAATGGCAAAAAGTAATAACATAGTTACGAAAGTGTATTTTTTCATCGTACACCCCCAATCCTGATCTTATTTGAGGAGGGTGGGGCAGGCGGGAGACTGAGTTCCGCAGGTCCATCATCTTGTTGTGTCATTAAATAATAGGCGGCTCCTCCACCTGCAATGGCTATAATTCCGGTATATAATAGCCATTTTTTACTGCTTTTTTTCTTAACAACTTTTTCGGGCTCATCTACCGGTTCTTCTGCCGGTTCCGGTTCTTTTACTGCCACCGCGATCCCCGCACGTTCTTTTAATGCATCCGGAGGTTCCAAGCCTACAAGCTCCCATGCTACTAATTCTACCTGAGTAATGAGTCCATCTACTTCACCTTTATAGGTTTTGTTTACCGCTTTTTCTGTGCGACCTGTTCCCACCGAAAATATTTTTGCTTCAATCGTATAACTGCTTCCGATTTTTCCAAACGACCCCGAGATCATTTTTTGCACACCCAATAACGCACCAACTTCGACGGCACATTCAACGCTCGTACATCCGGATTGCTGAAAGCCTTGCTCTTCCAGAATATCAGACATCTGACCACGTTCTACCAACACAACAGCTTGGGTGCTTACCAACTCTCCGGACAGCCGCTGCGTTAATGCAATTGCCTCCATTTGAGTGATTCCCAAACCTTCGAAATCAAGAACAGCTGCTGTTTCTAACTCCGGCTCCGGATTGGTTGTGGCATTTTGCGAAAAGCCCAGCCCAAGTGTTAAGAAAATTGATAATATGATGCGTTTCTTTTTCATGATAAATTTCCTTTATCTCAAACTAAAATGATGTGTGTAATGCTTTCTATTTGAATCAGTGCAATTTGCTTTCTGATGATGTCCTATGATTAATTTTTTACATCTTCCTTTAGGAGGGTGTCGATCATCTCACTCAATTCCTCCTCAAAATTTTCTTCTTCACTAAAACCCTGTTTAACCAAACGAATGGTTTGATACTTGTCTACAATAAACAATCTTGGTAGCGTTTCAACGCCATATCGTTCCTTCACTACTCCTCGATTATCATTCAATACTGGAACGGAGATCTCCATATTTTTTAAAAATGGTCCGGCTTTGGGATAATCTTCAAATCCGGGGATAGTCCGCGTAGCTTCTGTGATATCAATAAGAAAGAATTTAATTTTTTCTCCTGCATATTTCTTGTAGAGTGCTTGAACATGTGGAATCTCCTTCATACATGGTTTACACCATGTAGCAAAAAAGCTCATAAGCACAACATGTCTATCCGGTTGGGTTGTAAATTTTCGCAGTCGTTTATCTTTTTCAATAGTCCACGTTTTTAAAAATTCATAATTGAGCATTTTGGGTAGTTCAGATCCCATTGGAATTTCTTGTAACGCCCACGAAGGAGCAATATCTCCAATATTCAAGATTGCAACTTCAGTGCCATTAGTATCAGGAACGCTTATTTCATGTTCTTGTGCAAAGATTATGGTAAACAATCCAAGACCCATAACCCAAGTCATTATATATTTTTTCATTTTTTAAGAATCCTTTTTAAAATGATAGATTAATTTAAAACCACAATAACTCGACAATCTTTTAGAACACCAAATGAGCTATCCGCTGAGCGAAAAGCGTTCACATCAGCATTTCCAATAACGACATCTGTTTTGTTTGTTCCCTGAACAGCGACAGCTTTGATCACCAATGGATTCCCTTTTACGCGTTCATCTTCTTTCGCAGCTTCTACCGATTTTGAATACCCAATTACGCCGTTCATGACAGCATATTCTCTCGAATAATTCCCCGGACCGTAAAGAACATTCTCATTCTGATCTAAGACTTTTGGTGCCATAGCCGGGCGACATCCCAATCCGGTCGCGTCTAAAATAATTCCCGTAATGGATGAGGAGTTTGGTTGAGATGAAGTTGTTTCAGTTTGCAATCCGGATGCTTCACCGGACAAAGTTTGAATGGTCACTGGTGGAATTAGGATTTCAGAAATTCCACTCATTTTTACTTCATAAGTCACTTCCAATGATGTATCACTTAGATACGTAGGTTCACCTACTTGATATGCACCTCTGATCACACCCTGCACTTGACTTTTGATGACATCATCAAACATGGCTCCGGAGATGGTTGTTTCGCTGTTTACTACAACCCCATTTACAATTTCAATCAAATTTCTTAATGCGTCATTTTTTGCGATCCGTAATGCTGACCTTCGTGCCTGACCGGCATTGATCACATTTTCAGGAATAAATCCAATTCCAACTGCAGAGATCGTTCGATCGGAATAATTGATTGATCCTTTATCAAAATTTTCCCCAACATAGTTTTGGGAAAACACAATCGTACTAAGTACGAAAATAAAAATAATTTGGAATGATTTTTTCATTACATCCTCCGATTTATTGTACAACTTCAGTTGTGATTCGATTCCCAGATAATCCGGTTACCTTTATGGAAAAACCGTCCGGTGCAGTTCGGGTTAATCCCATGGCAAGGTCTTTTGCTTTTCCTTCAAATTCTACTTCGTATTCTGCAATTCCGTCATCAAGTGTTTTTGCATAAGCATTCCGAATCCCGGGCACGGTCTGAGCTTTTAGAAAGGATTCAAACATCATGTAGGATCCAAAATCTGCATTCTTTAATACAATGTATACTTTTACAAAATTAGCTTGTTGAGTACTCCATTTTTCGATCAACTGTCGCATAATATTTTTTCCTAATATGCTTGCAGCTTCATTCACAGCATTAATACCTGCCGTGGATTCGGAAATATGGGGTTTCTTTCCTCTGGCTTGTGGGACGACAGCTAAGATTTCTCCTGTATCCGCTCGAATGATCTTTCCATTGATGTCTGCCTGACCGGAAAACATTGGTGATGAAAGAATCTTTCCACCGGATGAGATTTTTGCTGTTCCGAGAACAATGATCTCAGCACCAAGTTGAGTTGCGATTTGAGCCGCAGCGGAAATGTCACCATTTAATGCTTTTTCATAATTGGGTTTTCCTCTCATTGCAGCAACCATTTGTCGATCTACAACATCAAAGCCTTTGTCATAAAACAAGCTTAACAAGGTTGTTTCAGCAAAATCTGTCGGGACCTTATCTATGAGATTGTCCTCTCGAAATAAAAATATAAGTCGGGGACGGTTCATGCTGTTTAACAAAGTTTGGAATGCTGCTTCATCTGCCATAACCTGATCTAGTATCTTTGTCACCTGTGCTTGAATGGTTATTTCAAACATTCCATCCGGGGCAGTTTTTTCTGAGACGATCTCAAATGTTTTTACGAAACCTGAAGCTTTTGAGTAAATATTATCCATCAATGACGTTGCAGTAACAACCGTCTCAGATGAAATATAGGCTCCTAATCCAACTTCGACAGCATCGCGTTTTGCTTGTTCAATTGCAGCATCTTTTGTCAATCCGAGGCCGGTACCTTTCACGGTGACTGTAGAACCGTTAACTGTTACAAAAGCCAAAATACAAAGTATAAAACTGAATTTTCTCAGTCTCATTAGACGCACCTCTCTATTCTCCCTTTTATGGGAACGAGTTAAGTTATTCATACCATAAGCTTTATGCAACATGAATTCAAAAAAAGTGTTCCAACTCACATTTGTATTTCTCTTCTATTTTTTTTCAAGGATATTACCCTTATATTCCATCGGTCAATCATGTGAAAGGAACTTCCTATGAAGCTGAATTCTTTATTTTCATATATTATATTTTTGGGATTGTTCATTGGGTGTAGTCAAAAACCTCAAAGTGATGTTGACACCCCGGGATATCATTTTAACGCAGGGATGCGTTCCATAGAGCAAGCAGAATTTTCCAATGCGATTTCTTCTTTTGAGCGGTCAATCTCATTAGATCGGAAATTTGCTCCTGGCTATGCAGGATTGGGGATTGCTCATGCTCATCTAGGTCAGGTAAAAGAAGCAAAAAAATTGATTGGGAAAGCAGAAGATAAGGGCAAAAAAGATCCTGATGTGCTGGCTCTATGTGCCCGTGGATGGATCACATTAAGACAGGATGAAAAGAAATGGTATAAACGGGCTGAATCACTATTGAAAAAAGCCTTAAAAAGAAATGAAAATCACGAGGCTTCCTTATATTATTACGGGTTGACCCATTTGTATCAATATAACTTTTCTGATGCAGAATCATATTTTCGTCGCGTCGTTGAAATGAAAAGTGACTTTGCCGGAAAAGCCGATCACCAATGGAATGTCGCACAAAAAATTGTCCGCGCTATGCCGGGGACAGACATCGGTAAAAAAGTAGCATTATATGAAAAGATTTCACGAGCCGATCTAGCGGTGATCTTTATGGAAGAATTGAAACTTAGCGAATTATTTGCAAAACTTCCTCAAACAGCTTCCTCTGCTTTTAATACACCCGATCAAGCAAAAACCGGTACATCTATTCAAATTCCACAGGATGCTGTAGGTCACTGGGCAGAGTCATGGGTCAGAGAAATGTTGAGATATGGGATCATGGATTCAACCCCGGATGGTAATTTCTCTCCAAATGAAACGATAACACGAGCTGAATATGCAATGGCGGTTCAAAGACTTCTCGTTGTTGCAACTCGCGATCAAAGTCTGGAACTTAGATATTTTGGTGAAAATCCTTCCCGATTCAGCGATGTGCCAAGCAGTCATCCCGCATACAATGCCATGGCATTATGTAGTGAAAGAGGGATCATGCAAGCAGATGTCATGACCGGAGCATTTAATCCGGCAGGATTTGTAGGCGGTGCAGACGCTTTACTCATTATCCGAACTCTGCAGGCTTCCCTGCGAATGACTTTCTAAATATCATTCAATAAAAGGTGTTAATCGGGGTATCTGACTCATTGAAACTTTCCTCATTTTATCGCCCCGTTGATCAACTATTATTGGGATATTTTATTTCCATTATACTGTTGATCATTCTTCGATCCCCAGCGATCTCTACCTATAACATAGAGCTAGGTTTTTGTATTGTAAGTATCTTTTTGATCTTCATGTTGCTCTTTATAAATAAACGATATAAACAAAGAACAATACAGTTTTGGGTTACTTTCTATCCCATAGCCCTTTTTATTTGGTTATATCCTCAGGCATGTTTATTACGTCATAGCTTTTTCACGACGGATTTTGACCCCTTGCTTTTAAGTATTGAAAAGTCTGTCTTTATATTGGAATGGTATCAAGTTTTACCATCTGTATTACCCGAATGGGTAACTGAGATGTTTCATGGTATTTATTTTTCTTATTATATCGGGCTTGTGCTTTTTGCAATCATTGCATGGAAAAAACGTAATCCCTATGTTTTGGAATATGTTTTTGTGTTGAGTTTCACGATGATCATACATCAATGGTTTCTGATTCTTTTTCCCGCTTCCGGGCCTGTCCCGCTTAGAGAGATTAACATCCCGGATGGCTTGATATTTATCCCGATCATGAATTGGCTATACTCTACATTTGATAATGGGGGAGGTGCCTTCCCAAGCTTACACGTGGCTGCTGCTTATGTAATGATGCGATACTCTATTCAATTTTTTCCGGGTAAAAATCTTTGGTTTATTGCTTATTTTATTTTGATCTCATTATCGACAGTATTATGCTCTTTTCACTATGGAGTTGACGTCTTGGTCGGAGCTATTACCGGATGGATTTCGTTGCAGGTTGGTGCAAAGATTTATATGTATATTTCTAAGGATGAAAGTAAGTAAATATCTAGTAATTCTTGTTGTCGTTTTCACTTCATGTGTTGAAAACACAATCACTGTTCGAGTAAATCCCGATGGATATTATCAAATGCGATTTAAATCCTCCGGTGATTCTACGGATGTATTCAATAAGGATTTTACCCATCCGGTTCCTGGGTCAGGATGGGTGCGCATAATAAAGATGAATGTTGAAGAAGAAGATACCATTTGGACAATGACCACAGATGGATATTTATCCGGGCAATCTCAATTCACAAAGGATTCTCTTGCAATAGCCCCTCTTCACCATCAAATTGATGTCCAAAAAGAAGATGGTTGGATTTCTTCTCGATATTTATTCAATCATATGTTCTCCGGACGAAAAGCTTTCACAAAATATCCCATTTTAGCCAATGCATTGAGGACAAATACAAATCTTGACTCCATCCGATGGTTACCGGAATCCTTTGAATATATCTGTTCTAAAGCAATTAATGAACTGCAGCTAAAACAAAAATTAGAGTTGGAACCGCTTTTTGTTGAAAGAATGAAAAACCATCTTCATCAATATTTAATTCATGTTCAAGAAGAAGAACTTTACAATGAGCTAAAAGATAATCGAGAAAAACTTATTCAACGTTTTTTCTCTCCATTTTTATCACAATTACCTACTGATTTTACTCAGGAAATGGCACAGTGTATGGAGCCTTATGAAAATGAGTTGAGCACTACTTTGGATTTACAAGATGACTCATTTGGGTATATATTGATCATGCCCGGTAGTTTAGTTTCTACTAATGCTGATACGGTTATGAATGATACTCTTTGTTGGACTTTTGATCTCGAAAAGTTTTTAAACGATGATCTTATACTGGAAGCAGAATCTGTTATCTACTCTAAAACGAAGCTTCAAAAACTCATTCTACTTTCTTTTGTTCTCTTAATGATCCTCATAGGTATCCTCTGGAAAAGAAGTAAATAATTGCAAAAGTTTTCTGTATTTATAATTAAATATTACTTATTCTAAGCAATAGAACATTTCAGAATGATCTAGTTTTATTCTTAAATTCTTGTTATTCATAAAAAAGGAAAAGAGCATGGTCTCTCTCTCAAAAATTCAAAAAGATTTTATTGGAATAGATACAAAATATTTGCTTGCAAATGGAGCAAAGACACGTCGTATTTATCTGGACTCAACGGCTTCTACTTTAATGATGGGTGCCGCACATGATGCCATTGAATCATTTTACCATCATTATGCAAACACACACAGTTTATTACATTTTTCCGCAAAAATTTCAACAAATGAATATCAGTTTGCTCACGAACGCATTCTATCGTTTGTTCAGGCTGATCCAAGCAAATATACCTGTTTTTTTACAGGGAGTGGAACTACAGCAGGAATGAATCGCCTTGCTCGCGTATTCAGAGATTTTCGCCCTAATCATCCAAATGTGATTATTTCGCTTATGGAACATCACTCAAATGACCTTCCTCATAGAAAACATGCAAAACAGGTGATGCACGTTCCTCTTTCAAATCATGATGGTGAGCCTGGATGTATCAATTTAGAAGCGCTTGAAGAAATGCTTCGGAAAAACGCCGGGAAAGTAAATTATGTTGCAATGACTGGTGTCAGTAACGTAACCGGCATCATAAATCCAATTTATGATATCGCTGAGCTTGCTCATAAATATGATGCCCTCATGCTTGTCGATGGTGCGCAATTAGTGGCTCATCTTCCTGTGAAAATGTATGGACATGAAAATCCTGCTAGAAACATTGATGCACTTGTATTCTCCGGACACAAAACATATGTCCCGGGATCTCCCGGAGTTGTCATCTGCAGAAAAGACATTTTAAGTTCTATAGAACCGGAAGAAGTCGGTGGTGGGATGGTTGACCGAGTATTTGTAGAAAAATACACCGTCACTGAAAAATTCCCAGATCGAGAAGAGGCTGGCACACCCAACATTCCCGGTGCAATAGGACTCGCAGCTGCCATTGAAGTCATGGATAGAATAGGGATGGATAACATTTTTGAAGAAGAAACTGAACTGATCAATGATGCAATGGAAAAAATGAAAGTCATAAGAGATATTCACATTTACGGTGCTTCTGACTATATAGTTTGTCCTCGTGCTGCTTCTATTTCATTTAATATTGAAGGAATGGACCATGGATTGGTTGCAGCCATATTAAATGATTACTATAATATTGCCGTTCGCAATGAGTGTTTCTGTGCGCATCCGTATGTGCAGGAAATGATCCTTGAAGATGTTAGAGTTCTCTATCCGGATATTGACGAAGATGTTTATAGGCCAGAATACAAGATTAAAGCCGGGATGGTCAGAGCATCTTTCGGTTTATACAACACATATGATGATGTAGATCGATTGATCAACGCATTAAAAGATATTATTGCAAATCGTGAAACATACTCATCTCAGTACGAAATCAATCAGGACGGAAATTATCAACATCTTACCTTTTCGCCGAATATGGAAAAACAGTTCACGACCTCTGATTTTATTGAACAATATCTCCAAAAATGATGAGACTGATTTTAGTCAGCACTTTGTTTTCATTTTTATTTGCCTTTCCCCCGTTGGATTCTGTTCAGACTCAATCTGCTATTCCACGGATATTACATCACCCACCTGAAGTGATCTTTGATAATCGTTTAACTGATCTTGAATTGTTTGTTGATATTCCTCAAGATAGTATTGAATCCGTTAGTTTATTTTTAATTACCGATGCTTACGAAAAGGTTCGTGAGATTCCTCTTCAATTTTCTCGAGAACGATATACATATCGTTTTGATCCCACATCGTGTGCATGTACATCACTACAGTATTTTTTTATTGTTAGACTAATCGATTATTCTCTGTATTCGGTGCCTTCCGATAATGACAATGGTCCAAAATCAATTGAAAGAGACTTGATCAATTCTGCAGAACACTTCCAAACTCAATGGGATGCAAACCGTTAATCAGTGAGATCAAAGTAGACAAAATGAATTCTGACATTTTAAAAAATATTCAATCACTGAGAGAAGAAATTCGCAGTCATAATCATAGGTATTATATTTTAAATGATCCAATTATTTCTGATGGCGAGTATGATGAATTGCTTCGTGAATTGAACTCTTTGGAGAGGGAACATCCCGAATGGATTACTCCTGATTCTCCAACACAAAGAATCGGTGCTACTCCTCTCTCAAAATTTGATCCTGCTCCTCATCGCCTTCCAATGCTTTCATTATCAAATGCGATGAATGAAGAAGAACTCAACACATTTGATGAACAGGTGCAAAAGGGGCTGGGGAAAAATGAGGACATCGAATATATTGCTGAACCAAAACTAGACGGATTAGGCGTAGAGTTAATCTATGAAAATGGGATCTTTGTAAAAGGTTCAACACGCGGAGATGGATATACCGGTGAAGACATAACACTTAATTTAAGGACGATCCGTAGCCTTCCACTAAAACTAAACTCAAATGTTTTGCAACCACCTTCTGTTTTGGAAGTACGAGGAGAGGTCTTTATTTCTAAAGAAGGATTCAAGATTCTAAACAAATCCCGAGAACAAACTAATGAATCATTATTCGCTAATCCACGGAATGCAGCAGCAGGTAGTCTTAGACAGTTAGACCCAAGTATCACCTCATCTCGGCCATTGTCGATCTATTGCTATCAACTCGGAGTGATAGAAGGAAAAACCTACAAAACACATTCAAAATTTCTATCAGATCTTTCACATTGGGGACTCCCTGTAAATCCATTGATAAAATCCATTCGCGGGTCAGCGCAAATGATCCAATATCACCATGATCTTGAATCAAAACGTAATGAAATCCCCTATGAAATTGATGGAACGGTTTTTAAAGTAAATTCTTTTTCTCAACAAGATGAATTAGGTTCTCGAAGCCGATCACCCAGATGGGCTATTGCCGGGAAATTTAAAGCTCAACAAAGCACAACCACCGTTTTGAATATTTCTCCACAAGTTGGTCGCACCGGAGCCGTTACACCTGTAGCAACGTTTGAACCCGTTTTTGTAGGTGGAGTAACCGTAACCCATGCCACGTTACATAATCAAGATGAGATTGATCGAAAAGACATCCGAATAGGTGATACTGTTCTTATTGAACGAGCTGGAGATGTTATCCCAAAAGTTGTAAAAGTGATTCTTGATAAACGCCCAAAAGACACTCGACCTTATCAACTACCAGCCGTTTGTCCAAACTGCGGTCATACAGTTTATCGATCAGAAGACGAAGCGATCTTACGGTGTCAAAATATTTCTTGTCCTGCGCAAATACGAGGAAGGATCGAGCATTTTGTATCAAAGAATGCTATGGACATCGACGGTATCGGGACTAGCTTAGTTGATCAATTAGTAGAACGCGAACTTGTTAAAACAGTTAATGATCTGTTTACCTTAACCTATGATGATATTATTCCGCTTGACCGAATGGCCGATAAATCAGCACGGAATATTCTTCAATCTATTGAAGCATCCAAATCCACAACCTTTGCCCGTTTTCTTCATGCGCTCGGAATTCGCAATGTCGGACAACATCTCTCTAAAGTTCTGGAAAAACATTTTAAAGGTGATTTTCATCTGTTCATAAAAACTACACCCGAAGAATTAGAAAATATCTTTGAGGTTGGAAAAATTGTTGCCGAAGGAATTATGCGATTTTGGAGTGATCCTAAAAATATTCATGTTGTAAACTCTTGTTTTGAGTCGGGTGTTAGCTTTGCAGAAATCGAATCATCACCTTCAGATAATCGTTTTGAAGGAATGATATTTGTATTGACAGGTTCATTGGAAAAATTCACACGAAAAGATGCTTCAGAAATGATCGAAAAATACGGTGGGCGATCAAGTGGATCGGTAAGTAAGAATACAACTTATGTCGTAGCAGGGCCGGGAGCAGGATCTAAACTAACGAAAGCAAAAGAATTAAATATTTCTATATTGAGTGAAGACGAATTTCTAGATCTTCTTCAATAATTTATTAATTTATAATAATCCAAATATTTTTTGATTTGCTCTCGGGAACGGATATTGATCTATTTCTTCTAATTGAACCCAATTTGTCTCTTGGTCTGTTGTGAACCCTTTTAATGATCCCACCAAACAATGATAAACAGTAAACGTCATAGAAAAGTGAGAATATGTATGGTTTACAGATCCTATTTTATCTTGAATTTGGACATTTAACCCTGTTTGATTAAAAATCAACGATTGAAGTGTTTTTGATATATCTTGATTTGAAATTATTTTTTTACTCGGGAATTCCCAAAGACCTCCCAGCATTTTATCTTCATGCCTTTTCAAAATAAGAAACTTGTCTTTATACCAAACCATTCCCCCAACAACTTGTATATGAGGTGTTTTTTTCTTTACCGTTTTCAATGGATATGATACAGGATTCTTTGAGAGTTTTGCAGAACAATATTCTGCAATCGGACATATTTCACACTTCGTGTTTTGTGGGCGGCAAATATTCGCTCCGACATCCATTAATGCTTGATTAAAATCTCCGGGGCGATCTATATCTATCCACTTTATCAACTTATTTTTTATCCTAGATAAATTATATTTTGAGGGAGTTTTTATTCCCAATACTCTGGACATTACTCGTTTAATATTTCCATCCATTGCCGGAAGAGGTTGATCAAATGCAATCGATAATACAGCATTCGCTGTATACTCTCCCACTCCGGGTAATTTAATAAATTGCTGCTGATCAGAAGGAATCACACCGTTAAATTTGGAATTTACTAGGTGAACAGCTTTATAAAAATTTCGACACCTAGAATAATATCCTAATCCTTCCCACAATTTTAATAATTGGTCTAAACTTAACTTAGCTACATCATGTAATGTTGGGCATGTTTCAATCCAACGATTATAGTACGGGATCACCGTATCCACTTGTGTTTGCTGAAGCATGATCTCAGATAACCAAATTTGATACGGGTCTTTGGTCTTTCTCCATGGTAAATCTCTTTTATGACGATCATACCAATGAAGAAGGTCTAAATTAAATGATGTAAACTTTGTCTTTTTCAAAAGCTGTTATAGCTTTTTCAATCTATTTAAATGTTCAAGATATAAATCAAATATTTCTAAATGCTTTTCATTCTTTACTCCATGACCAATGATATTCCAATGATCATATGAAAGTGGACCAAATGTATACCATTGCCCAGGAATTAATGGTTCATCCTCATGGTATTCTGCAATCGGGTCCGGGCCATTCATCCCGGTGGTTGGACCAAATTGACTGATTGTATTGACGACACCATCACTCTCATACCATGAAGAATCTGTTTCTGCACCATCATTCCAATAGACTGATTTTTTTCCCATCTGAATTGCTTTGGCTTTCAGGATCAAGCTGGTTTCACTCTCCGGTACGTGATATCCTGTGGATGTATCCAAATGTGTCGTAGATAAAACGAATGAAAAATAATAAATATCAAGATTTGCCTGAAGATTTGCATTTAACTCTCTTGCGCCATCCAAGCTAAGATCCCATGCACAAATATTTTTTGTATTCCATGCCGGATGCTCTCGCATACGTCTAAAATAATCCATCCATTTTTCTTGATCTTGTCTTTCAAATCCCCAATGCTGTAAATCAAAATCATAAAATTTGGTTCCTACAACTGCCGCAAATCCTATGAAATTTTGTAAAAATGGGACGCTTTTTGTGATCAAGTCAGATAGTGTTGTCCCGTTGTGTGGAGTGGCAAGAGTTGTGATGGATTTTATCCATTTGTTGTGTGATTGTCCCAGCAGATCACTTTCTTCTAAAACATAGTCTCCTTCTGCATAAAACGTTTCTGTTAACAGATAGGATAACATCCTGATCGTTTGTCCACCCATACTATGCCCTATAAGATGAACCGGATGATTTTCATCCCACTCCGGATACAACCCTTTATAATATTTTCCCTCCGGTTTTTGTATAATCTTCCATTTATCCGCATGGTGCTTGCCATAATCGACTTGTCCACCCTTAATTTGTGTATAGGCTTCAACCGCACGCTCCCAATTGGATGAAACGGGTCCTACTGAAACAATATATACTTCATGCCCTTGAGATTCTAAATAAGCTTTTAGATCATTATTTCCTCCCCAATAATGATAGCCACCCATTTCTTCAGGTCCCCAACCAATAAATCCGTGTACCAATATAATCGGATAATTATTTTGAGAATAGGTATTACTAACAATTACACATAATGCAAAAAGGATTGAGAGGGCGGTATGCTTGGATTTCTTACCGAATTTCATATCCCAAAATTACACTATCCGTTCAAATGAATCTATACCGGAGGTTAACGATATTTTCTATTATTTTGACAGGGGGTTTGATTCTAAAATGAAATAGGCAACGATATAAAAAACTGATGCCATTCCTAATGAAAGATTGAATCCGAAACTAAACACAGAGAACATAACGAGAGCGGATCCCAAAACAGAGGCTACACCATTGACGGCAAACCCCCAATCAGCAAGATCCTTCACTTTTACTCCTGCTTTTGGAAAAGGCATTCCCATAAAAAATCCCAACGGGAATACAATCAACGCAACAATAGTAGACCGCCAAAAGATCGGTAGGGAAATACATGTTTCCATCAATAGGTTTACAGCAAAAATATTAATCAGTAAAAATCCGACAATCCCGGCAAAGGCTGTTTTATTGCTTACACTCAGGGAATATTTACTTCCAATTCCTGAAGCGACCAACATAGAGAATAAGACGGTCGCAATGCTGTAAAAAGAAGTTCCGATGAAAAGTGAATATTTTTGCATCAGGATCAGTTCAATAGATATATAGCCCAAGCCCAATAGGAAAAAATATATCCAAAAACTCTGTTTTAATTTTTCCTTACTAAACCAATATGGAATAACACAGAGTGGAATAGCAATTAGAATAATCATCATCGTAATAACTGCCAATAAAGTTTTGGTTAATGGGAAACCTGTAAAATCATACATGATGTTTGTTTTTTTGATCTTGTCAAAGCTAAAATTTCGCCACAATCCCATTTGGGCAATGAAAGGTTTTGTGTCTGTTGCGGGTTCTAGGTTGATGGCTACAGAATCAGCATATTGTTCCCATCCGTTCATGATAATGTTGCTGTAAAGATTAGATGATTCTTCTTCTAGTGGAAATAAAATATTTTTCTCATTATGCTTACCTGTTTTTAATACTCCATAAGCATGATGAATTACTTCATCAGAAAGTGGTTGTTTTGAAAGCAGAAGAAGTTTTCTACGCATTTTTGGTATATCATAAACGGCAAAATGTTTCATCGGATCTTCAATGCCGACAGTCTCTAACGCGCTTAATACCGAACTGACCAATCGAGGCATATATATCTGATGTTCCATCGAAAGAAAACCCGCTTCAGATAAAGCATTCCAATAATCAATGAATGCTTCTGTTGTATAAAGATAATTTTCAGCGAAAGCAAATGAGCCCGATCCAAGTGCAGCCCATGTATTTGAACTTAATGAATAAATAATGTCAAACTTGTTTTTGTATTGTTTAATATATGTTCTGGCATCCTCCGAAATGACCTTTACATTTTCATGATTATAAATATTCCCTGTAAAATCATTACAGGTAATAATCTCATAATCATCTTTATTTTCAATTGAATCGGGAATGAAGTATCCGCTTGGGTCTCCCTCCGTCATCATTTTATTGATATGATGGTTTACCTCAACTGCATGAATCTCGGATGTGCCATAACCCAGCGCTTGGAGTACATCCATCCCTCCACCGGCGCCCAAAGAAAGGAAGGTGCATGAATCAAATCGTGTGATCAAATTATTAACATCTATGTCATAATCGCTTAACATCGGATTCTGAAGGTCTCCGTCAAAGCCGATGACCGGAGAATTCGCCAAATTGTCAATATTTAATCCCCGATACTCCGGGCCATAACCATACATTTTGATCTTCGACATGGCATCCCAATGTTCATAGATGACGGGTGCTCTTTCTGAACGAGATGAATGAAGAAGGTCATCTGCATTCCCAATTATCAATCCAAACAAAATTATGGGGACGAACACCGTAATTTTCTTCCCCGGAGCTGCGAATGATGCAACAATCAATGGTAATGAAATCACAAACGTGGCATATTGAGTTCCGATTTGATTCATTAAAATAACTGCACCAATTATTCCCAAACCGGCTCCAATTAGATCTATCATATAAAGCTTGGGTATTTCATCATGATATTTCTTGAATATCAACCCCAAAGAAAGACCTCCAAAGAAATATGACAGAAAGAGCAGAGAAATTGCTGTCAAAAACTTCAACACCATCATTTCGCTGCCAAACAAACTGGAGAAATCGATGTTTAGTTTGAAAATACCGACGGGGCCTACAAGAGAAAAGATTGCTGCTAATCCTAAATAAAAACTGAGATATTCAACATTATTTAATTTCTTCAAATATCTCAAACTCAGGCTGCCCATTCCCAAACCTAATATCGCAAATGATAGGATCAAGAATGAGAATGTATAATAAAATTCAGCTGAAAATATTCTCGTCCATATCAATTCCATTCCAACAATTGAAAGGGAAAGACATCCAACCGTGATGTATTTACGTATATCTGTCATCGAGGTTCACCCTCTTTGATTTTGTATTTAATAAATTGGAGTTTCTTATAATCCTGCGAATGTGATTTCATCAAACACCAGCGTGGGTGCTAACCAAGATGAATATTGATACGGGTCATTTCCCATTTCAGTTAATTGTTTTAACAAGTTGGCAAAATTTCCGGAAATATTCATCTCATTTATAGGTTTGGTTCGTTGACCATTTTCTATTAACCAACCTGATACTCCCAGTGAGAAATCTCCGGTAGTCGAATTTGAATTACCCCCTATAAATCCGGTAACTAAAATCGCCTTTTTCATATCGCTTACTATTTCAACCTCTGAACGTTGGCCCAATGAGAATATCAAATTAGACTGGCTTCCGGTAGTGGGTTGCATTTTCAATTTCCGACCGTAATACACATCGATATAATAGTTTTTTAAAATCCCGTTTTCAATGACCGGCATCGGTTTTGCAGAGATTCCATCATTATCATAATATCGACTATCCAAACCACGGACAATAAGCGGATCATCTACTATTGATAAAATGTTCGATGCGATCTTTTGATCTAATTGTCCTTCAAGAAAAGATGATTTTTGTTGAAGGTTTCCACCCGATAGTGCACTAAATATTCCCCACAATAATCGTGGAGAAACATGATTCTTGAGTATCATGGGTAGGGTAACTGTTTCTATTTTTTCCTGTCCCACCGTATCTTGTGTACGTTTAAGAGCTTCTTCGGCTATTTGATTTAGATTTGGAAGGTCTTTTCCATGGTGGGTACCGTAATAGCTCCAATTTTGCGGTTTTTTCCCGGTTCCATCATCAATGGAAACTTCAGCACCGGCATTAAAATATGTGCTTTTATATGTCCCTTGAAAACCATTGGATTTTAAATGAATGTTCTCATATTCACTATCACTCACACTGGTTGTAACGGATACTATCCGATCATCTTTTGGTCGAATATGTTCATACATCTGTTTTGCATTTTCAATTCGCTGTTTGGTTTCAACTTTTGTAATAGATTGATCAAACAGTTGCAAATCCTTTGTAGATCGATCTTTGTATACATCCGGGTTCGGAAGGGTTTTAAACGGATCTTCATTCAGATACTTTGTCATTGAAACTGCGTTTACGATAAATTTCTTTAATGCCGGTTTTGTGAGATCATTCGTTGTGTGGGAAGAATATTTTCCTTCCGTATAGATTTCAATAAACAATGAGTTAGAGGTCGATTCCTTCAATTGATCAATTTGTCCATCGCGATATGCAATATTTGTAGATCGATTTTTACTAACAATTACTACTGTATTTTCAGCCCCTTGTTTTTTTGCAAAATCCTGTGTCCAGTTAGCTAATTTCATTTTATCCATAATATTATCCTCTCCCTCCTACGGTAATTGAAGATACAAGAATACTTGGCAATCCATGCGACACCGGTACAGACTGTCCATTCTTTCCGCAAGTCCAGCCGGTTTCAGCCATCGAATAGTCATTTCCAACCATCGTTACTCTTTTCAAGATTTCAGGGCCATTCCCGATTATATTCACATCTTTGATTGGTGCGGTAATCTTTCCGTTTTCAATTAGTGAACCTAGTTTTACATAAAAAGTGAAATCGCCGGGACCTATATTGACTTCTCCATTTAAAAACTGATCAGCTAAAATACCATAATCAACATTTGCAATGATCTCATCAAATGTATGAGGTCCGTTTAACATATATGTATTTCGCATTCGCGGCATTGGAATATGTTTAAATGATTCACGTCTTCCGTTTCCGGTGGGTTCTACACCATAATGATTGGCAGAAATGCGATCATGTAAATAGGATCTTAGAATACCATCCTCAACCAGCATCGTTTCTTTTGAATGATTACACTCATCGTCTACATTAATCGAGCCACGAACATTTGGATTCAGTCCGCTATCAACAATATTCACAAATTCAGGAGCGATCCGTTTATTCAACTTGTCTGAATAAATGGAGCTATTAATACGATTAAAATCCGCTTCCATTCCATGCCCTATCGCCTCGTGTAGTAAAATTCCTGAACTCCCCGGAGTTAATACGACCGGAAATTCTCCTGCGGGAGCCGGTTTAGCATCAAACAATTTTACAGTACTTTCGACAGCCATCTTTGGAAGTCTGTCTAGTCGCTCGGGTGTCAGATAATTAATATCATCTCTGGCTGAGTAATTATATCCGTTAGATTCTAATTCTCCATTTTGTTCGGCAGTACAATATACATTTACCCGAAGCATTGGTTGATAATCTGTGCAGATCTTTCCTTCAGAATTGGCTACCAAAATATGTTTTTCGGAATCATACATGGATACAGAATTTTTGACGATTCGGTTATCCAATGCGAAGGTGGCATCATCAAGCGATTTGATGATCGCAATACGTTTGTCTATCCCAAGTTTTTCCCACGGTATTTGAGTCGGATAATAATTTGGTAATGACATCGGGGTAAATTCCGTCGGAGGGGCTTTGGCAGACCTTGAGGCAATGCTAGCAGCCGTTCGTGCAGCCGATTTCATACTTTCAAGATTGATATCTTCAGTAAATGAATAGCCGGTTTGATCTCCTTTTAGTACTCGAATACCCACACCCAATGTGATATTTGTGTTTGCACTATTTACTATTCTGTCCTGAATCTTAACTGAATTATTGATGGAATTTTCAAAAAAGACATCCGCATAATCTCCACCATACATCAGCGCTTCTTTCAGTATTTTTCTGATGATCTCTTCATCGATCCCAAATGATGAAAATCGATTGGAATTCTTTTCATCAGTTAATATCATCCCAGGTAACATATTTGAAAGAGAGGCAAGCGCAAGACCTGAACTGGTAACTTTCATAAATTCCCTTCTTGTAAAGTTCTTCATATTTAGGTTTCCTTTTGTATCAAAGCGATATCTCTAACCAGAGATAAATTTAATTATTTTTTCATTAACAATCTCTGGTTGAACGAAGATTAAATCATGTCCGGCATTCGGAATAATTACTGTTTTAATTGTTTTGTTTATCGATTTTACACGATCAACAGCTTTTAATGATGAATAAAGTTTCTCATTTTCACCTATTAAAAGCAGAGTGGGTGTTTGTATTGAACCCAATTCCGAATTTGTTAAAACTGTTGGTGTGATCGGCATTCGAAATGTGAAACACTTCATACCCATTATTGCATCCTCGACTAATGTATCCAACAGCTGTAAATCCTTTGGATTTTCGCTATTTTGCAAATCATTAAATAACCATTCTACCATAAATTTCTTAACGAAAAATCGATGGGGAATAGCAGATATAATTCCACGCCAAGCCCATTCAGATGGAAAATTATATAAAGTTGCTGCCGGACATATCCAAATTGCCTTATCAAGTCTATCGGGATTTTTTAATGTATACTGACTGGTTAGCCAACCTCCAAATGACATTCCGAGAAGATTGATTTTTTCTTCGGCAAATATTTCTTCGAATAATTCATCCAACCATTCGACCATATCTTCCGGTTGGTCAATATTTTTAATGTTTACGCTGCAACCTACATCATAAATATTATCAATTGCGTATACTCTAAAATATTTAGAAAGTGCTTCAATATTAACTCCCCAAATAAGTGACGTAGCATTGGTTGAAGGTAATAAAACTAAAGGTTTGTTACCTTCATCGCCGCTTATCCGAATATATGTTTTTCCATAGGATGTCTCAACAATCCGAACTTCAGAAGGGACTGGCCAATCTTGAGAACGGTATTTGTAATACTCAAGGTACTTTGTTTTTGCTTCTACAGATTTAAACGGATAATAGTCCGGTTCGTTTGAAACATCTGTCTTAGCAAATAATGTGAAGATAAACCAACATGCTATGCCTAAACCTAGACCAGTAACTATTATTAAATATTTAATAATCTTTTTTATAATGCTCATAACAATGTTTCTAGGTTTAATACTTTTATGATATTTATACTGTTTTCCTTTATAGGCTCAAAAGATAATTAACCTTAAGTAACAAGATGTTTTCCGGCTCCGCTTTAAACAAGCTGGTCATATCATCTTTATAATCAAAAATTCCTAACTCCACAAAATCAACAATCCCCTGTGACCATACCGCATATAATGTTGATCCGGGTAAGAATTCCCAACGTAGAACTAAATTCGAATTAAAGGATCTGAAATTAAAGTCTAGGTTGGGAATATAATAATTAACTGTGCCATCTGACCCTTCATCAATTTCCCATCTGCCATAGGTTTCATTATAGTTCAATTCATCATCGGAGAATGAATAGAAACGGCTATCATAATCATCACCCTTCGGATCGATCACTTTTATAAATCGGTCATATATCCCCGCTGTTACGAATGGAGATCCGTAATATTGAAGAGACAGGTTAGGAGTCAAAGTCCAGTCCAATCGGAATGTTGAAGAAAGTGTTTCCTGCCTGAAATTTGCTAAAAGATAATCTTTAGTCCCAGTTTCCTCATTAATTTTTGGTTGATAGTCTTGCCAGTTTGCCCACGTATCATGTTGATAGTTGTAATGAAGGGCTACCGAAAGATTTAAATTTTGTCTGGGTCTCCAATTTATCCGAGTCCGTCTCCCTTCCCATCGCGTTCCCATTTTATTTCCCCCCTGATGAAGGTTGACATTAAATGAAATATCTTTTCTTAAATCAGAGCTTAAAAACACCCACATGGACGATCCACCATCTCTGTCAATTGCAGGGCCACCCCAAAGTGCAGTTTTATGAATTCCCGGACCATCAATCTCTACACCGGATCCAATTTCCCAATAATTATTAAAGGTAATATTAGTATTTAAATTTCCTCCAAACGAGTGAAATTCTTGACCAAAATTTGTCCCATGCCAAATAGATGAGTTTGCTTGATAATTTCTAATATATTTCCCGGGTTCATTCTTCTGTCTGCTGAACCACAAGAATTGAATTTGTTTATCAACGTCTCTATGATACCCAAGATCATTGGCTTCAAATCCGGGAGAAAACATCCATTGCCCAAATCCCCAGCGCCACTCTCCGGACACTTTAAATAAAGCTAAATTATTTGCAATACCTGAGAGGGATGTGGCTGTTGAATCCACTTTTAAATGTTCGGCATCTGTACGCTGGAAATAATGTATGGGCCCGGTCTGTGTGTTCAATATTGCATCGGTAGATCCGAGTACATGTGAAGCTGAAACCCCACCAAGAATAATATAAGAGTTATCATTAAAAAGATGTGAAAAATCAATTCCACCCGAGTAAGCATCATTGTGAAGCCAATTCAGATGTTCGTCTTCAATCTTTCTATTAACCGCTGTAACAACTCCACCAAGGGTCGTTTTGCCTTCTCTAAAATCTTTTTGAACACGATTGACAAAATAATTTGTTAATGGTTCAAGGGTTTGATTGTATTCTAATCCATCTTCATAGTTAATAACTGCTGTTTCTTTTGCTGTTATCGCATCCAAAATCCCAATAGAAATACCATTACTGGTTTTGCCACTCAATTTGGCTGCACCTAATATTCTGGTTGAATTTGGTTCGGTAATATATCCATCTCCAAACTCTCCCCAATAAGCACTATAGTGTGGAGATCTTCCTATTCTTCGTGTGTAAAACAACGAATTCATACTTTGTTCCCCATCACCAATTCCCAGTGGATAGTGGAAAATATTTCCTCCTTCAATAAAAAATGGACGTTTCTCCTGAAAGTATGATTCGAATGCTGAAAGGTTTAATTCTGCAGGATCTGCTTCAACCTGACCAAAATCAGGATTAACCGTCATATCCAATGTAAGATTATTGGTCACGCCGATTTTTACATCCATTCCAATATCGCCATCTAAATCATAATTGTCCATATGGGTTGGGTTTACATAAAGTTCAGAATGATTTACCTGACCAGTACTGTATGGAGTTATCTGAATTTGTTTTTGCTGAGGAATGTCATTTAAGTTATTTAACTCTCCAAAGTGACTCACAAACCCATGTTCATTTTTTGACCAATATGTCCAAAAATCCTCTTCATTGTTCTGTTCAATATTCCGTTTTATTTGAAGCCCCCAAGTTTGAGTATCGGCGGATTCAAAACGAAGTTCTCTAAACGGAATTTAAAACTCAGCTGACCAACCATCTGAAGAAACAGATGCTTGACCACCCCATACAGCATTCCAATTCATATCGGGTTCTTCATCATTAGACCATCGAATATCCTGTTTCACACCTGCAGGATTGATCGCAAAAGAAAATGCAGTTCGATTGTCATTATAACTATCAATGAATACCACCAACCAATCACTCGGTGACCATTCATCACGTCGAGTTAAAACACCTTTAATCGTATTGGGATCTTTAGTAAAGGCTTTAATCCCAATATAAATGTGTGCTTTATCATAGAGAATGGAAAACTCTGTTCTTTCAGTTGGATCAATATTTTCAACAGGTTCTCTTTGAATAAAATCATCTTTAAACGGAACGTTCATCCAGATTTGTTCATTCAATAAACCGTCAACGATGATTTTGCTTTCTTCAAGAGGAATCGCTTCCAGCGTCTTGCCGGTTGCGTTTAACTCCGTCACAAAGAAGACAATGAAAATGCCGGTTGTTACTAATATTTTTTTCAACATTTTTTAATTTCCTTTTGCGATCAGATAATACTGCTTATCCACTAAAACCTAAAATCCGAACCATACTCCGATTGTTGCAGTTCTTCCATATGGTAATTCCGGAGAGTCTCCACTCACCGTATAGGTATCGGTCATAAACGTATTTTCTCCCCAATTATCATTAAAGGTGAAGGTTTTTAGCAATCCATAACGTGCATGAAACCCAAACCAATTCTTTATTCTCAATAATGCACCAACAGAAGATTCTCCGATCATATATCCTTTTTGAAACTTCTGATATTGACCGGATATCTCTGTATTTTGCCAATCATATCCATTGGTTTCACCCATCTCAATCTCCATCATTCCACCACCAAGCATCATATCAAAATCAAGTACAAGACGTTTTGTAAATAGGGGGATTTTCTTAGTGAGTGTAACTCCGCCAAACCCATTATTCACTACTAAATGGCGTTTGCCGCCACCTGTTATAGCGATATCTTCCTTATTCATAAAGCCATAACCTCTTCCTCCAAGAAACCAACCTTTTCCAACATTTCCCATTCCGCCGCCGCCAAAATAGATTGTTCTTTCCGGAGTAAGTTCAGTAAATCCTAATTGTGTTAAAATTTGGTTTAATTCAGAATAATCGAAATCAATATATTTTGCATTAACAAATCCACCACCATATCCGGGATGTAGTTTACTCGTTTTTTTTACTTTTTTGTATTTTTTTTCATGTATCACTTTGGAAGGAGGGAGAGAAAACGTCAGATTTGTTTTTGCTATTTCTTCGTTTCTAAAATAGGTTATTTCAACCGTGTTCCCAACTGTTTGACTTCTAATTAAGTTCCGTAGATGTTCTTCTCCTCGTACTTTTTCTCCATTCCATTCCATGATGATATCGTTATTCATCAATTTGGCACGATCTGCATTTGTTCCTTCGATCACTTTCGTGACCAAAACACCATAATTGTGTGGGTAGTGCATTTTATATGCTACCGGAAATGAAATATCTTTTGGATGAATGCCCATTAATAATTTTTTCTTCCCACCTGATTTGATGGATGTTTGAATAGATGGTATGGGTGGAATCTCTAAACCACTTTCAACAGCTTCTTCTACCTCAGCCCCCCAGTCTTCCATTTCCTCTCCCCACTCTTCCAAACGCTCACCAATTTTTTCCAACTCTTCATCAACGCTATCGTGCTTTTCGATGATCACTTCAACTTTAGCTTCTTCTTTTTCAGCTTGAGTATCTGTGGTTTGGTTTGCATCTTCTTGTGCAAAAAGTAATGTTCCAAATAAAAATAATACGATTAACTTTGTTGTTTTCATTGTACGTTTTTCCTTTTACTGTTTTTGATAAAATCCGTCCATTTGTATTTATATATAACCTTTAGACAACCTTTTAATAAAAAAGTTGTCATCTTTCTGAAAACTTTTTAAATATATTAATAGTGAACATGTTGAAGCAGATAATTCTGCTTCAACATGTTTTGATGTGTTTTTAAAGACCGGGAATAAAGTCTGTGTCGTCGTTAACCATCCGTGCAAATTGTGCTAATAACTTCGCTGTGTCATCCAAGTCTTTTAATGAAATGACTTCACTGGGTGTATGCATGTAGCGATTAGGCACACTGACCAATCCAGCCGCAACGCCTGCTCGTGTAGTTTGTATGGCGTTTGCATCTGTTCCTGTCCCGCGTGGAGCAGCTTCAATTTGGTATTTAATTTTTGCTTTGTCTCCTGCCTCTTTTAACAACTCAAAAACTTTCGGGTTAATATTTGCACCAACCGCCACAACCGGCCCTTCATTCATTTTAATATCTCCATGGACATTTTTATCTATTCCGGGATAATCCGTTGCGTGTGTAACATCAATGGCAATCCCCACTTGTGGATCAATTCCATAAGCGCTGGTAATTGCACCTCGTAATCCGATTTCTTCTTGAACAGAGGATACTGAAAAGACATTCGCGGCAATTTTTTCATCTGCCAGTTCTTTCAGGATTGCTCCAACAACATATACACCTACTTTATTATCTGTTGCTTTTGTAGAAACGATATCACCTTTTAAAGTGTCCATTCCAAAATCGAAAGTGATCGGATCGCCTATTGAGACTCGTTTTAAAGCTGCTTTCTTATCTTTGGCACCAATATCAATCCATAAATCACTGATTTTTGCAGCATGCTTTCTGTCTTCCGGTTTTAACAGATGGATCGGTTTTTTACCCAAAACTCCACGGACTTTCTTTCCATTGTGGTAAATATTGACACGCAATCCCGGAAGAAGCCCTGCATCCACTCCACCAATTGGTTGAAATCTGATGTATCCATTATCATCAACATAATTGATCATTAATCCGATCTCATCTGCATGCCCACTAAACATTAAACGTAATTTTCCTGTTCCTTTTTTAAAGGCAATTACATTTCCATGCACATCGGTTTTGACTTCATCAGCGTAAGGTTTAACAAAATTCCGATATACTTCCTGTGCAGGTTGTTCAAATCCTGATGGACTCGGAGCAACGACTAATGCTTTAAAAAATTGTTTCTTTTGTATTTCCATTATTTTCTCCTTGATTGAGTATATTTATTAAATATGTATAAAAATTTTATGTGGCGAGTTGCGTGTTAGTATCTAAATTTATGTTCGAAATCCTAATTTGTTTCAAAAGAATATTATCTGAATATTACATTCTCTCATAAATGGTTCAACTGTCACGATTTGTATTTTGATTATACATGAGATATTAATCACAATCTTCCGTATGATTCTTCTATAATCTGTATTGAAACCTCTTATTAAACCGATAATGCTATGAAAAGTTGTGCCGGATAATAGGTCCCAAGGATTATCGCTTGAGACAGTTTAAAATTGACTTTAAACCGACTAATTGACAATATTGAATCTGAGATGCAAAATAATATTGCACCTACAAAAGCAAAGGTTGCTTTGCTTGTTCCAACCGACATCCATAACTCACCTGCCTGCCACGTCATTAAACTGATCACAGTGATATAAAAAAACACGGGGATCTTTAATCTGTGTAATGATCGACTCAAATGATAAAACAAAACAAATCCGCCAACAAATAAAATCACCCATCCAACTTGCAAATCTTGGAAACCTTCAACTGAACCAAAAGCATACACGTAAAACAAATGGGTGATAAAAAATGCAATTAACCCAAAAGCGAACTTATTGATAGGTCGCATTAACATCACATCGCCAACTAGTGAGAATATTAAACCACATATGATCAATACTTTATATAAAGAGATTGTATCGCTATTAAATATGGCAATAGCGAGAATCAATAGCATAGTAAGTGGTTTAAAAATCGTAATGTATAAAATAGAATTCCTGTATTCAGCGCGGATATGCAAAGCACTGAAGACAAGAATCAGAATGAGTATACTATAAATGACGAATGTACTCATCCGGCAAAGCACCCATCTTTTTGAATTTGTCTATTTCAAGGACTATAAATAACCCATGTGCTTTTGCGTAAACAACACCTTGAGAGTCTGTCAATTTGCTTTGTCCGGTTATTTTTTTATTTTGGATAGAATCAATCCATGCTTCAACAATAATATCAATACCTAACGGAACCGGTTTTAGAAATTCAGTGGTTAATTTTGCAGTCATCACGGGGTGTTTATTGATCCATGATGCTATTCCCATGGATTCATCTAACACAGCAGAAATTGCACCTCCGTGAACATGATTTGGTGGACCTTGTGCAAATTTCCCAAAAACAACTTCCGTAAATAAATGTCCCGTATCTTTCTGAAAATAATAGGTTAAATCTATTCTATTATCGTCTCTGTTGGCTGAAACAAATGAAGACAAATGTTTTCCTAAATCTATTTTGGTTAATCCCTGTATTTCTGATAATAACTTCATTTTAATTCACAAATTAAATTGTTTGATTTCTGTTAACTATAAAAACAACATCCCAAAGAAATGAGACACGCTCCCACCTAAGACAAATATGTGCCAAATGACATGGTGATAGGGTAATTTCTGCCAAGCATAGAATATGACACCAATCGTATAAAATAGACCCCCAATTCCAATCCACATCAGTGAAACTGCGGGAAGCATCGTGATTAACGGTTTTAAAGCAATTATCACTATCCATCCCATAAGGATATACAATAAAACACTTAATTTTTCAAATCGTCCAAACAACATCACTTTTAGTATAATTCCTGCTCCGGCCAAGCCCCAGACAATTCCGAACAATGTCCAACCCCAAGGTCCGCGTAAGGCCGTTAACGTAATGGGAGTATACGTTCCGGCAATTAAAATAAAAATAGCCGAATGATCTAAAACTCTAAATACTCTTTTTACCTTTTGATGTGTAAATCCATGATACAGCGTAGAGATCAAATATAGCAAAAATAGTGAGGTTCCATAGATACTAAATCCTACAATTTCCCAAGGATCTCCTTTTTTAGCAGCAAACACCACTAAAATTGCAAGGGCTGCTATGCTTAAACCTGTTCCAATTCCATGGGTAATGCTGTTTGCAATTTCTTCGCCGAGAGTTTGGGAGCGATCTTTATTTTTTTTCATTTATGCGCTTCTGTTTATATTTTTCGGTTTAGTATCTATACTATATCCCTATTACTTTGTTTCAAATAATTTTCTACAAGATCAAATGATTCAAGGATCAACTCGATTTGTTCAATGTTCATTTTATCTATTTTATCATCAAGTTCTGAAAACATCCCATAATAAAAGTTTTCAGCTTGTTCAAAGACAGCTTCTCCTTTTTCTGATAACATCAACCATATTTCTTTACTGTTTACAGGATTATTTTCTTTTTTTAACAGATATTTACTAACGAGCTTTACGGACATTTGAGAGACAGCTCCTTTTGTAATCCCCAAGATCGAAGCAATTTCAGTCATATTGCTTCTTGGATGTCGTCCGACAGCTTTAACTAATTCAAGTTCAGACAAACTTAACTCCTCATCAATCCCAAATCGTTTGGATGATTTTTCAAGAAGCTTTAATTGATTGTGAATCTGGAGAAACTTTTCGGTTATCTGTCTAATCACTAATTTTTTCATTAATTTCATGCTTGAATGTATAGATACTATACTATATTACACAATATCAACAAACCTTGTTTCAAAAAGAAAAAGCTCCAAATTAATGGAGCTTTTCTGTTATATATTTGATAATCTTTTTATTCGCAAATTGTTTTTATCATCATTGCACAAACAACATACGGATCCATGTTTGCAGCAGGACGTCTATCTTCCAGATATCCTTTTCCTTCATTAACCGAGACCATAGGTATTCGAACGGAAGCTCCTCGATCGCTAATACCATACCGGTATTCATCTATTGAGCACGTTTCATGTAATCCGGTTAATCTTTCTTTATTGTGAGCACCATATACTGCTATATGTTCACTATGTTTTTTCCCCAATTTCTCACAGGCTTCTTCCACATATTTTAGTCCACCTGCTTCCCGCATTTTTTTTGTACTGAAATTTGTATGAGCACCGGCACCATTCCAATCTCCTTTGACCGGCTTAGGATGCAATGTTGCACTAACTCCAAAATCTTCTCCTACTCTATACAGCAACCACCGTGCTAGCCATATTTCATCAGCGACTTCTAGCGGATCTATTGGTCCGATCTGAAACTCCCATTGACCCGGCATGACTTCTGCGTTAATTCCCGAGACCATAAGCCCTGCCTTCAAACACAATTGTAAGTGTTTTTCGACTAATTCCCTTCCAAAGACTTCATCAGAACCGACACCACAATAAAAAGGTCCCTGTGGAGCCGGATAACCACCGTCCGGCCAGCCAAGGGGAGAGCGACCTTTAAACAATGTATATTCTTGTTCTATTCCAAATAATGGTTCATCTGATTTATATTTTTCAGCCATTTCTCGAAGCTCTGCTCTTTTATTGGAAGAATGCGGAGTTCCATCCGGATTATATACTTCGCACATCACCAAAACATTATCTGCTTCTCTAATGGGATCCTGAATGAGATACACCGGATGTAACAAACAATCGCTTGTGTTCCCTTCTGCTTGCTTTGTACTTGATCCATCAAAACTCCACATCGGGACCTGAGAGACCTCAGAAACAGGTCCGTCAATAATCCTTGTTTTAGACCTTAGTTTTTGTGTCGGTTTATGTCCGTCGATCCAAATATATTCAGCCATTATTTTAAACATTTTTTCTCCTATATTCTTCATCCGATAATCGGATGTTTAAATTCTCTTTATAAGTTGATAAAACTAACATCGTATGTGTTCTTATCACGCCCGGCCATTGTTGAATTTCGCTTAGTAATTCTTCCAATTCAGTTGAATTTCGCACACGGATCTTCAATAAGTGACTCCCTTCACCGGTAACAGAATGACATTCCATAACGGAAGGATGGGCTTTTGAAGATATAACGATTTCTTCATAGTGATCAGAGGATGAACTGTCCACATTAATAAATGCTGTAAGATCAAAACCCATTTTTTTGGCATTAATTTTAGTGGTGAAATGATCTATGTATCCAAATTCAATTAATTTTTTAATTCTTTCTGCTACCGCAGGGGTAGATAAATCAACTTTTGTAGCCATATCGCTGGCTGTCATTCTGCTATTGTGTTGCAATAGATTGATTATTTGTTTGTCTTTATTATCAAGCTTCATGCATAAATATATACATTATTATTTTATGCTTACAAGCTATATTTATTTATTTTATTACGTTGTTATATATTATACCCTAATATTATTAGGGGTATTATATATTTATATTTATAATCGTAATTTTATTCCAACGCCAGAGATCCACGTCCCCGTTCCATACATATATCCACCAAGATTTATATCAACAATGCTCGTTGTAAAGCTTAATCCAACTCCTGTGCCTGTCAGATAGTCTTTGCCAAGATCAACGTGTGTAATTTGAGCGCTTTTATTCATAGATATTCCCCAGTTAAATTGTATTTGATAAGAGAAATAAAATGTTCCACTGACGCTTCCGCTAAACACTTCATCATGGGTCTCATATTCCGTATTAAGATTTATTTCCAATGGAAGATGCGCGAGTTTTTTTGTAAAGGTTCCAACCAGTTTTGTTGGAAGTGATTCTTTGGTGTCTGTATACGTTGTTACCGGGAAGCCTAAATTCCGAACACTAAGTCCAACTTTAGCGTCGATAATGTTGAAATCAATAACCACCCCTGGTGTAAAAATCAAAACTGCTGATTCATATTTCTCAAGCTGGCTAATAAACAACCCAGATGACAATCCGATCGCGGTATGAATCTTTGGCAAGTTTCTCGCCACACTTGCCATAAACCACGTATCGTTCGATTGGTAATTTTCTGTCAGATTCCCATCTTCATCTCTTCCAACAAAACTTCCGTAGTTCAAATGTCGTAAACTAACCATCCATATCGAATTCACCCTTGGAAAAATTCCATTTATCAATTTTGCTTGGATTCCAGCAGGATACTGTATAAACGAAACTCCTGCAATTTTATTCTGAACACTGCCTAGATATGCAGGATTTACTCGATCTGCTTCTTCATTGATAGATCCAACTCCTCCTGCCATCGCTACTGTTTTTGGAGAATACCACGTGGTCAATCCATGATAAGATGTTTGAGCCGATATGGAAGCAAGTCCAATCAATACAAATAAGGTGGTAATTGTTAGTTTATTCATAGTGTAATTCATTTACATTAAAGAGGTCGGATCGATATCAATTAGTATGGATATACCGCTCGAAGGTTTAGTTAAATAAGGACCCATCATTTTTTGAAGAGAATGATGTAGGTGTAATCCATTTGGATCGGTATTTTTTGAAGATTTAATCACAATTTGAGTTCGGTATTTTCCTTGTACCCATTCTCTATAGCAAGCTGTTGGACCAAAAATATTCAATTTGTTCTTTTTATCCGAAAATTTTGCTCGCAGTTGTTTAGCCTTATTTTCCGTTTTTGTTTTGTCTTTCCCCGACAAAACTATCCTTGCCATCCAACTGAACGGCGGATAGTTTAATGCTTGTCTTTCACTTAATGCTATATTGTAATACGTTTTTAAATCCAGTTTTGTTGCATGTTTTATCACGGGATTATCTGCGTTCCATGTTTGCAACACAACCTCGCCTTGTTTTTGCCGTCTTCCTGATCTGCCTGATGCTTGATAGATCAACTGAAAAACCCGCTCTCCAGAACGAAAATCTGGTAAGAATAACCCCGCATCTCCATTGATTACACCAACCAATGTTGCATTTTCAAAATCCAATCCCTTTGCGATCATTTGCGTTCCCAGTAAAATATCTATCTCTCCCTTAGAAAACCGTTCAAGCAGTTTTGTGATTGAAGCACCTGAGCCGGCCGTGTCTGTATCTAATCGTGCAATTTTGACTTTAGGAAAAGTTGCCTGTATTGTTTCCTCCACCTTTTGTGTTCCAACACCAGTTAGTTTGATATTTGTCCCTTGGCAATGATCACATTTAACCGGTAGCCCTTTTATATATTTGTCACAAATATGGCATTGCATTTTATCGCCCACCCTGTGATAAGTAAGCGGAATTCTACACTGTGGACATTCAAACATTTCTCCACAATCATCACATCGCGATACCGGTGAATAACCACGTCTGTTTTGTAAAAGAATTATTTGTTCTTTTTTCTTTAGGCGATCTTCTATTTTTTCGAACAACAATCCGGAAAACGTCTGTCCGATCTTCCCGCTTTCTTCTTGTTCCTTTACCATATCAACGACATGAACAACCGGGTACTTTGCTCCACCGTATCGCTTAGATAGATGTAAATAGGTAAATTTTTCCTGAATTTGATTATAATAACTTTCGAAACTGGGTGTTGCACTCGCCAAAACAACCATCGCATTGTGGATTTTTCCTCTCATCAGTGCAACATCTCTGGCATGATACCGAGGGGCGGGAGATGATTGTTTGTAAGAAGATTCCTGTTCTTCATCGACCACAACCAATCCTAAGTTTTTTAATGGTGCAAAAATTGCACTTCTTGCACCAATGACCACTTGATACTTCCCGGCACAAATCTGCTTCCATGTCCATGAGCGTGCAGCAGGATTCAATTTAGAATGCCATAGGGCTACCGTGTCACCAAAGACTGACCGAAATCTTCCGGCAATTTGCGGAGTTAACGATATTTCCGGGAGCAACATAATTACTGTTTTACCCTGTTCTAAAACCTGTCGAGCAATCTCTATATAGATCTCTGTTTTTCCGCTTCCGGTGACTCCGTGCAACAAATATGGATGAAATGCATTAGAAGACAATCCTTGTTTTAGCTCATCAAGAATATCCAACTGCATTTTAGAAAATTTAATTTTTTTATGTATCGGTTGAAATGTAAAACCGGTAACATCCGAAAGGCTTACTTCTTCAATTAAGTCAACAAATCCTTTTTCTGATAAATGTCTGCAAACGGTTAATGGGCTACTTGCCATTTCTCCCAATTCAGACACATATACCTCGTTTTTATATTCGAGAAGATGCTTGAGTATTTTTCCTTGGATTGGGGCATTTTTAAGAATTTCTTCAGGAATGTTTTTTAATTGTTTAGCTTTTACTTTCCACTTTGTTGGGGGCTTATAACGTGTGGTTAGATTTGACGGAAGTGCCGCTTTTGCAGCCATGCCAATCGGGGTCATATAATAAGAACTCAACCATTTGATCAACCTCCATAAACCGGCATCCAAAATCCGTTGATCGTCTACACAAGAAATGATCGAACGAATTTCTCCTCGGAAAGCAACTTTTTTGTTTGTAGAGACTACAATCCCTTGTGCAATCCGTTTTCCCAAAGGAGCTTTTACACGCACGCCAACGGAAATCTCATTAAGAAGATCTTTCGGAATCTGATAGGTAAAGGTCAGATATCGTGAGATTGGAAAAGCAACATCAGCAAACATAGCTTACAAAGGTAGTAGATTCTTGGTGCTTCTCGCAACAAAAAGAATGATGAAAAGATGAATTTCTCATAAATAAAAAACGCCCCGACTGGAGCGTTTTTTATAGAATGTTTATGTTCGTTTATGCGCGAATCACATACATTTTAATTGTTGGCTGAAGCTCATTCGTTACCTTCACGGGAATATTATAAACGCCTAACGCTTTAATTGGGTCGTCCAATACAATCGCATGACGATCAATATCTAATCCCTTTTCGACTAACGCTTTATGAACATCTTGAGATGTGATCGAACCAAACAATTTTTCTTCTTCCCCCACCTGAACCTCAAGAGTAATCTCTGTTTTTGCAATCTTTTCTGCTAACGCTTCTTGTAATTTGATTGAACGTTCAGCTCTTGCTTGTTTTACACGTTTTTTCTCTTCAGAGACAGCAATATTTCTTTTGGATGAGCGAAGAGCTAATCCACGCGGGACCAGGTAATTTCTTGCATATCCGGGTTTAACACTAACGATATCACCGGTAACACCCAGATTTTCTACATCTTGTAATAATATGACATCCATGTTATTTCTCCTGACTCAAATTTGTGAAAGGAAGTAATGCAATATTTCTTGCTCGTTTGATCGCATGAACGAGTTTCCGATGCATTTTTGCATTGGTCCCGGTTACGCGTCGAGGCATTATCTTTCCTTGTTCAGTGATAAAACGACGGAGAAGTTTTACATCTTTGTAATCAATTTCCGTAATGCCGTTTTCTTTAAAGTAACAATATTTTCTTCGACTTACAAATGCCATACTATCCTCACTCTTCCTCTTCTTTTTCTTCTGAAACTTCTTCTGCAGCTGTCGGTTCGGCTTCTACCTCTTTAACCTCTTCGGTCACAGGCTCAACACTATCTTCAGGAGTTTCTTTTGCAGGGGATTCTACTTCAGTTTCAGCTTCTAATTTCTCTACTTCTGCTGTTTCTGTTGTTTCTTCTTCTACAACCGGTTCCTCTTCAACATGAATTTCCGGCTTCTCATCTAGTCGAACTGTTTGATGACGCAACACCGCTTTATTCAATCTTAAGAACTGTTCATATTCCGAAAGGAAATCTACCTTTTCAGATTCAAACTGGAGCAGAATAAAGGTTCCATATTTGTGTTTTTGAATCGGGTAGGCTAAACGTTTTTTACCCCAAGTATAATGATTGATTATACTCACTTTTTCTTTTTCAATATATTCTCCAACCGTTTTCAGGACACTGTCAAAACGCTCCTGCTCGTAGTTGGGATTTACTATATATAATGTTTCATAGTATCTCATGATTTCTCCTTTTAAATTATTTGATCAATGGGGCAATCACCAAGGATACCACTGACATCAATTTTATTAAAATATTTAATGATGGTCCTGATGTGTCTTTAAATGGATCACCTACTGTGTCACCGACAACTGCCGCTTTGTGTGGTTCGGATCCTTTTCCGTAGTCAACACCATCTACGCTCAAACCTTCTTCAATCATTTTCTTGGCATTGTCCCATGCTCCACCGGCGTTGGATTGGAAAATTGCCATTAAAACACCTGTTACCGTTACACCGGCAAGCATACCACCTAATACTTCCGGACCAAAAACAAATCCAACAACAACAGGAGATAAAATTGCTAACAGTCCCGGGACAACCATTTCTTTTACAGCAGCTTTCGTAGAAATATCTACACATTTACCGTATTCAGCTTTCCCATCTGCTGAATCAAATACAGCCTGATCCTTAGCAGACATTTTTTCACCGTCACCATATTTTTTCATCACATTCAATGCAGCAGAAAGTTCTGGTATTTCTTTAAACTGTCGTCTGACTTCTTCAATCATGGACATAGCTGCACGACCCACCGCGCTCATAGCCAATGAAGAGAACATAAACGGAAGCATTCCACCCACGAACAATCCGGCCATAACGCTGGAGTTTGAAATATCGATGGTTTTGATTCCTGTTTGGACCATGTATGCAGCAAACAATGCCAATGCGGTTAAAGCAGCGGAACCAATTGCAAATCCCTTACCAATCGCTGCTGTTGTGTTGCCAACTGCATCCAGTTTGTCTGTTCTTTCTCGAACTTCTGCAGGGAGTTCAGCCATCTCTGCAATTCCCCCGGCGTTATCCGAAATAGGACCGTAGGCATCAACTGCAAGTTGGATCCCAGTATTTGCCAACATTCCAAGGGCGGCCATCGCAATGCCATAGAGTCCGGCAAAATGAAATGCACCGATAATACCTGCAGCGATAATCAAAATTGGAATAGCAGTGGATTGCATACCCACGGCTAAACCGGCAATTAAATTTGTGCCCGGACCGGTTAATGATTGTCTGGCGATTAAACGAGTCGGAGATGTATTCGTTCCGGTATAATGTTCGGTGATCATTCCGATTCCAAGTCCGGCTGCCAAACCGATTGTTGTTGCCCAAAACACACCCATGCTCGAGTATAGTGTTCCGTTTAATGCAAATTTACCTGGCAGGATCATTGTAATCATGAAATACATAACAATGACCATTACAAAGGAAGAACCAAACTCTCCTCGGTTTAATCCTTTTTGAGGGTTGCCCCCTTCTTTAACTGACACTAAGAATGTTCCCAAGATCGAAATAAGGATTCCTGCTCCCGCAATAAACAATGGTAAGGTAACAAAAGACAGGTCAAACTGCCCACTGACGAGAATGCTTGCTCCCAATACCATTGATCCGACAATGGATCCCACGTAAGATTCAAACAGATCAGCGCCCATACCGGCCACATCACCCACATTATCACCTACGTTATCCGCAATGGTTGCTGGGTTCAGTGGATGATCTTCCGGGATACCGGCTTCAACTTTACCCACTAAATCCGCACCAACATCTGCAGCTTTTGTATAGATACCACCACCGACACGTGCAAATAAAGCGATAGAAGAAGCTCCCAATGAAAATCCGGAGATCACTGTAATGATCTTAGCATAATCTTGAGAAAAGATATTTTCATAGACAATAAACAGTCCAGTTAAGCCAAGAACGCCAAGCCCAACAACACTTAATCCCATAACGGATCCACCGGTAAACGCAACGTTCAAAGCAGAAGATAAGTTTGTTCTGGCTGCATGTGTTGTGCGGTTATTGGCTTTGGTTGCAACTCGCATTCCTAAAAATCCTGCAAGAGCAGAAGTCAAAGCCCCCGTAACAAAAGACATGGCAATTAAACTGCTGGATTCATTCCTTCCGGAATTTGCATAACCAAGCAGCACGGCTACAATGATCACGAAAAATATTAATACTCGATATTCAGCGCGTAAAAATGCCATCGCTCCATCAGAAATATTCTTTCCGATCAGCTTCATTTTATCCGTTCCCTCATCCTGCTTTTCAATCCATCCTGTTTTCCAAAAAGCAAATAACATTGCTATAACACCGGATGCGAGGACTAAAAACATATTATTCATTTTATTCTCCTGATTTATTTTGATTATACCGGTTCATTGCTTTATTTAATCCCTGGTATATAATCATTTCTGCGGCATCAGCAGTTTCGATAACCATTTCTTCAGCCAAGGGTCTATCTTGCTTACGAAAAGGTTTTAATACATATTTTTCTGCTGGACGCATATTCTCTTCAGTTCCAATTCCATAACGTAATCGTGGGAATTTGTTACTACCTAAACGATAGATGATAGATTCCATTCCTCGATGACAGCCATCTCCACCACCTGGACGAATTCTTATCGTCCCTAGTGGTAAATCTACATCGTCAACGATAATATGGATCTCCTTTTCTAACAGATTCCAATGATTACGCAAATCTTTGACAACATTCCCGCTAACGTTCATACCAGCCGTCGGCTTCACAAGCAAAACCTCTTTGTTTTTTGTTTGTGTAAAAACATAGTCGCCTTTTCCGGGGGTAAATGAAATCTTCCATCGTCTTGCAAGTTCATCTACCACCCAAAATCCAGCATTATGTTTTGTATCGGCATATTGATTACCGGGGTTTCCTAATCCAACAAAAACGATCATTCGTTCTCAGCGGATTCCTCAGCAGATCCTTCTGAGTCTTCAGATGCGATCTCGCCTTCTTCACCTTCAAGTTCATCTCCTTCAACTTCTTCTTCAACCGGAGCGACTTCTTCTTTTGGTATCTGAACGCTTACAACTGCTAAGTCTGCTTGAGAGATAACCTCGATATTATCAGCAGTAACAATATCACTTACTGTATAGGTGTTGTTCAATTCTAAGTCCGTAATATCCAACTCAATTTTTTCCGGAACATCAATTGGCAGGCAGCTAACCTCTACAACATTTAATGACTGCATGACCATTCCGCCTTCATGGGATCCTTTTGAATCACCAACCAATACTAATGGAACGGTAATCGTAATCTTTTGATCACGGCGAACACGCAAAAGATCAATGTGGATAATTTCATCGGTAACCGGATGATATTGAACCTCTTTTACCATTGCAAATTGCGGTTTTCCGTCAATTTCTATTTCAAAGATGTGGTGCCCGGTATGCAGGGTTCTCATCAGAGATATTTTATCCATGGATAAATTGATGTTTTCTTGTTCTTTATAATAAAATACTGCCGGAACTTTATTCTCTCTACGCAAAGCTTTTGCAGCTTTTGTTCCAGTTGAAGTTCTTTCAAAAACTTCTAGTCTTTCATATTGTTGGGCCATATTAAACCTCCTTCATTAAAATTCGAATAGTGAGCTCACAGAGTCACCGTTATGAACTCTTTTAATCGCTTCACCAAATACTTCAGATACAGAAACAATTTCCATATCTCTTAATTGTTTTTCTTTCGGAATATGAATAGTATCCGTAAAAATAAATTTGCTAATGGGTGATTGCGCTAGTCGTGATACTGCTTTCCCAGACAATACAGCATGCGTAGCAGCAACGGAAACACTTTTTGCTCCTTTGTGAATAGCTTCTTCAGCTGCATTCACAATTGTTCCTGCTGTATCGATCATATCGTCTACAATCAACACATCTTTGTTTTCCAGATCTCCAATTAAATGAGCGACTTCTGCTTTATTCGGTGCGTACCGGCGTTTATCGATCAAAGCAAAATGCATGCCCAGTCGTCGGGCATAAGATTGACTCATTTGTACCGAACCCATATCTGGAGACAATACGGTTGAGTTTTCGGGATCAAGTCCGATATTTTTCAGTTTATCTAATAAAATGATTCTGCTGTATAAGTGATCAAACGGGATGTTTGCAAACCCCTGAGTTTGAGTGGAATGAAGATCCATTGTAATAATTCGATCTGCTCCTGTAGCTGTAAAAATGTCCACCATAACTCGGGCGGAGATCGGAACCCGCGGTGTATCTTTTCGATCCTGCCGTCCATATCCAAAATAGGGAATGACAACAGATACTCGATTTGCCGATGCACGAACAGCTGCATCAATCATTAACACCAATTCAATGATATTCTCAGCCGGGCTATTGGTTGATTGAATAAGAAAAACATTTTTACCGCGAATATTTTCACGAAACTTGATCCATACTTCGCCATCAGAAAAGTTCTTAATGTCGACCACCCCAAGTGGACAGTCAACAAAATCAGCAATCTTTTTGGCTAAGTTTGGATTGCTTCGACCTGCAAATATTGCCAGCTTATGTGGATTTGTTTTCATGTTTTTGAATCACTTATTTTTTCAAATTAATGCTTGCTGGGGAGCAGGGATTCGAACCCCAACTACCGAGACCAAAACCCGGTGTCCTGCCATTAGACGACTCCCCAATTCTTAGTTCGGGACTGCCAGCAAGCTTACTTATTTAAGGGGTGGGCTATAAAAGTATAATGTGAGAGGAAAACTGACTCGGCTTCTTTTGTTGAAGCTTCATCGTCAAATATTCCATACACAGCCGAGCCACTCCCCGACAAACTGGCAAAGGAAGCTCCGGATTCTATCAATCGTTCCTTTATCTTGCCAATTTCTGGATATGCTGGAATCACTATTCGTTCAAAATCATTCTCAAATATCGATAAAGAGAGATTATTATCTCTCAATCTGGTTGCGAAATTAATGCTATCCGGTCGGTTGTCCAAATGCTTTTTTAACTCTCCATAAGCCCATTTTGTATCAATATGAATATTTGGAACAACCACTAAATACACACCAGGAATTGTATGTGGTGATAGAGAAAGTTGATCGCCAATTCCATTACCAATCTGCGTTTTTCCTTTGATGAAAAAAGGAACATCTGCTCCAAGTGTAGAGCTTATCCGCTCAAGTTCTTCATTTGAGATCGATAATTCATATAATTCATTTAATCCCTTTAAAACTGCTGCTGCATTTGATGATCCGCCTCCAAGCCCGGCTCCCGCTGGAATTGTTTTCTCTAAATGAATAGATATTCCTTCGACTTGTTTGTATCTTTGTTTTAAAGCAAGGTATGCTTTGACACAAAGATTTGTCTCGTCGGTCGGTACCCAGTTTACATTTGATGATAACTCCCATCCTTGGGATTGTTTTCTTAAAGTGATCGTATCTGATAACGAAATTTCTTGATAAACGGTATGAATGTTATGATATCCGTCCGGTCGTTGATCTTTTACTAAAAGACCTATATTTATTTTAGCAAAGGACTGAACCTTTAACAAAGAACTCATGTTGAGGATACGGTCACCACAGCTTGAGATGCCCATCCTTTTCCTTCTCCAATATATCCCAACCTATCAGTTGTGGTTGCTTTTACAGATACCATAGATTCATCAATTTGTAGTGTATAGGCTATCTTATAACGTATCTCAGGTATAAATGTACTCAATGTTGGAGACTGTAATATGACAACACTATCAATATGCTGAATTTCAAAACCTGCTTTTCTAACTTTACTCACTGCATTCGTTAAGAAATGTGAACTTTCCATATCCTTCCATGCATCATCATCGCTTGGGAAATGAGTACCGATATCTCCTTGGTTTATTGTTCCCAACAGCGCATCAACGATCGCATGGATTAATGCATCGCCATCCGAGTGCCCCACTGATCCTTTTTTACTTGGAATATGAACTCCCCCAACGACCAATTGATGTCCTTCAGATAAGGCATGAACATCATAGCCAATTCCTACTTTTATCATTGTGATTCCTTTCCAAGTTGGAGAGAGTTATCTCCATCTGATAAAGGCTGATTGATTATGGTTTCTGCAATTATCCAATCTTCAGGGGTGGTCACTTTAATATTTAACCATGAGCCTTTCACGGTTTTTATTTTATATCCACACTTTTCCATCATTGAAGATTCATCGGTGACCACTTGCTCATTATTTTTCGTCAGCTGAAAGGCTTTTTGTAATAATTCTCTTCTAAAAACCTGAGGGGTTTGAGCCAACCAAACTTTATCCCTTGAAACCGTATTTTGGATAATCTCTTTTTCAACCAATTTTACTGTATCTTTAGAAGGAATTGCCAATATTGCACCATCTGCTACTTTAGCAGTTTCAATTGTGGTAAGAATTTGATTTTCAGTAACAAAGGGGCGTACGGCATCATGAACACAAACCCATTCACACGCATCAGAGAGTGCTTGAAGTCCTAGATACACTGAATCTTGTCTTCGTTTTCCTCCAGGGATTACACGAATAGGTTTAGTCGTGATCATCGATTTCAACTCCCGGTGAGATTGTTGGACAGATTCTTCGGGCATTACCAAAACAATTTCTCGAACGGCATTGATTGACAGAAAAGGCAATAGAGCATGATAATAGATCGGGCGACCATTTAACTCTTTAAATTGTTTTTTCTCTCCAAACCGAGTTCCAAAACCTGCAGCAGGTAAAACCACACCTACATTAGCCTGTGTTATGTTTTTACTGGTCATTTTTGTGCTCGTTTTTAGTAGGGTTCCGCATCCCCCACAAATTTTGTGGTTCCCTGTAAAAACGAGAGTCTGTTATTAAGATCTAAATTTTTTTGATCACACTAAGAGCATCGCATCGCCATAACTGAGGAATCGATAATCATTCTTCTTAGCTTCGCGGTATGCCTTCATCATAAAATCACGGTCAGAAAAGGCAGAAACCATCATCATTAACGTGCTTTTCGGTTGGTGAAAATTGGTTACCAACCCATCGACCATTTTGAATTCATACGGTGGATAAATAAACTTATCGGTCCAGCCACGTTTTGGTGTTACCTGAAATCCGGACACAACAACTGTTTCAATTGCTCGAACAGTAGAGGTTCCAACCGCAATGACTTTTCGACGTTTTTTCTTTGCACGATTGATCGCCATTGCTGTTGCGGGCGATACTTCAAAATATTCAGAGTCCATCTGATGCCTGTTTAAATCTTCTACTTGTACCGGACGGAATGTTCCCAGTCCTATATGAAGAGTGACATATTCGATGGTGACCCCTTTATCACGAAGTTTATTCAACAATCCTTCCGTGAAGTGCAGCCCGGCTGTTGGTGCAGCTACTGCTCCTCGTTTTTCAGCATAAACAGTTTGATATCGTGTCTTATCTTTTGGTTCAGCCTTCCGTTTAATATATGGAGGAAGAGGAGAATTACCAACTCGATCTATGATGTCATATAAATCTTTTCCTTTATCATATTCAAATCGAACAACTCTTCCACCGGAAATTGTATTGTCGATCACATCGCAATGGACAGATTTTGAAAAGATCAGCTTGTTCCCGATCCTTACTTTTCTTGCCGGTTTGACCATGACTTCCCAAAGATCATTCCCAAGTTCGCGCAATAAAAAGACTTCCACAATCGCATCTGTTTTGTCTTTTTCAGCAAATAGTCTGGCCGGAAATACTTTTGTATTGTTTAATAGAAGAAGATCTCCCTTGCGCATATAGTCAACGATGTTTATAAACTTACGATGTTCGATAGTTTTTGAGTCTCTATGTACGACCATCAATTTTGAGAAATCTCTTCGTTGAGCAGGATATTCGGCGATATACTTATCCGGTAACGGATAATCGAAATCTGCTAATTTATATTTTTTCTTTTTAGTAATCATGAAACAGTCCTTGTTGAAGTTGAGTCGGGGTTTTCCCCAATAATGTATAGGCTTTTTCTAAAGCAATTCTTCCTCGAGTTGTTCGTTGGATAAATCCTTCTTTGATGAGAAAGGGTTCGTAAACATCTTCTACGGTTGTCGGATCTTCACTTACAGCAACAGCCAGTGAACTCACTCCGACAGGTCCTCCGTTAAATTTATCGATCAGGACTGATAGAATTTTCCTGTCCATGCCATCCAGACCATAGGGATCGATCCCCAACGCATCCAATGAGGCAATAGCAACATCTTGATTGATCTCGCCGTTCGCCTTCACATCAGCATAGTCTCTTGCACGACGAAGGATGCGGTTTGCGATTCGTGGAGTTCCTCTTGATCTGCGAGCAATTTCCATCGCTCCTGTATCTGTGATCTTTACATCCAATATTTCTGCAGACCGAGCAATAATATGAAATAATTCCTCTGAATCATAATAATCAACCCTTAACACAATACCAAATCGATCACGTAATGGAGAGGTTAGATTCCCCATTCGAGTGGTTGCACCGATCAAGGTAAAGGGTTCAACGCTGAGTTGCACACTTCGAGCGCTGGGCCCTTTATCAATCATAATGTCGATACTGTAATCTTCCATTGCAGAATACAAATATTCCTCAACCACACTGTTTAATCGATGTATCTCGTCAATGAAAAACACATCTCTGCCTTTGAGATTGGTCAACATCCCTGCGAGGTCTCCTGCTCGGTCGATTACAGGCCCTGAAGATGGTTTAATATTTACGACCAATTCTTTGGCGATAATATTTGCAAGGGTTGTTTTCCCAAGTCCCGGAGGTCCGAATAAAAGCACATGATCCAGAGAGTCACCTCTTTGGTTCGCTGCTTTAATATAGAGTTTTAAATTATTTACCAGCTCTTTTTGACCGATAAAATCATCAAAGTGAGATGGGCGTAATGAACGCTCTATAACGATATCTTCGTCAAACGGAGTTGGGTCGGTAATATGTATTTCTGTTGTCATCTATCAAAAACGATAAAATTTGCCGTATTCAGAGGGTTGAAGATAAGAATCCGATCGAGGGGTTTCCAAACAGTTAATGTTTATCTTTTATATTTTAAAATAGAAGGGGCGAACAGAAAACCCTCTATTCGCCCTCGGGAATTATATAGAAAAAAGTGACTCAGGGTTTATTTTAATAACATGACTTTTCGAATTTGGGACATGTCTTCAGACGATATTTTAATAAAATACACTCCACTTGGATTGAAACCTGCATTCCAAGATATTTGGCTTAACCCCGATGTTCTAAAACCTTGAAATAACTTATCAACCTCTTGTCCCGCAATATCAATGACAGAAATGGACAATTCTGACGGCTCTGACAGATTGAACTCTATGGTGGTTGTTGCATTAAACGGATTGGGATAGATTACATTAATATTAAAAGGTACATTCATACGGTAATCTGTGTTTTCTTCAATGCTTCCCATTGACGTTTGTCCTCCGCGAACCAAGCGAACATAGTTATAAATTCGGATCACATCACCTTGAGGTCCATTCCCATTTGGCCAGTCATTCGGATCACCTTGTTTCGGATCACTTCGTTGTGCCCCCGC
>CAZYDH010000001.1:0-151114 GCA_964645915.1 uncultured bacterium | reverse complement strand
CATTTGGCCAGTCATTCGGATCACCTTGTTTCGGATCACTTCGTTGTGCCCCCGCGCCATGAACATCCAACAATTGGTAATTTCCGGAGTTCGGTGGCATTTCCATCCAACCCAAGGATTCTCCAAAACAAACATAAGCTGCTGACCCACCGCCTTGTGTATTCACATGTGTTGTTCCGGTCCAATAAAATGGATAGTTATTTTGACCACTTTGGTCTGTTATTACTGAACAAATAAATATAGGATCAATTGCTGCAGAATTAGTAATGGATGGAGCTCTTGAATAATCGATAAGGCTCTGAAGTTCTTTTGCATTGGGTAGACGCCAATCATTATACCCTAAATAATTTTCTGTGTTTTTTTGTTGAATCCAGGTTAACGCTTCTTCCCAATTTAATCCTAACTCACTATCATTCTGAGACCAGATCAATCCGGTTGCGTTATCAGTAATCGTTCCGTCATCATTATCTTCAAAGTCATTGACACCATATTCCTGATTCCCTCGAACATACCTTACAAATGATTTCATGGTAAACTCCTGCCCTGGCGGACCGACAGGTTCTGAAGGATACCCTTTTATTCTACCGTCAGCAAAGTTCACACCAAATGTCGTTTCATCTCCGTTCATTGTTGTGCCGACATACTCAGTGCTCGACCAATATTGAGCATCGATAATGCGTTCATCGGCCGTTTCATCACCATATTCAAATTCAAAATAGTCTGTGTCAATAAAAGGTGTTAATTCATCTGTGTCCCCATCCATGGTCGGAGGTGGATCTATACCACTAAATAATATCAAGGAATAAAGTTCTTTTATTGAAGGTAATCTCCAGTCTGTATAACCCGCAACATTAACTGATGAAACGCTTGCAACTGCTTCGTCATACGTCATTTTATCGTAGGCATCGATAAAGCCATCTTCATTTGTATCAATGGATCTTGTCCAAATTAATCCTGTTATATTATCTGTAATTGTTCCATCATTATTGTTTGTATAAGATGGTTGGAGTCCCTGAAACTGAGCATCTTGACCATAAAAGGTGTCCCCTTCTACTTGCGGTGCAATTTCGTTAATATTATCATAATAAGTGGATTGATCTGTGTCTACAATCTTATAGGGTTGTGTATAAACCGCCTGTGCGATTATTAATAACAAGACTGTATAAATTTTATGTTGTCTCATTCTTCTTCCCATTTTAATCATAAATATCGGTGTAATTTGTTAGACACAACTAATTAAACAAAGTTAAAAACAATTATATAATAGTTTTACTATTAAGGAGTGTCAGTTGAGGTCTTTTCCTGACACCCTTTAATATACCCATTATTTAAGGGCGCATATCTCTATTTGGGAAATTGCGATAAGGTCTTTCACCGCTACAACCGCCGTTCATTCTCTTCCCTCGTCCCTGTCCTCTCATTTTCATATTGCCCGATGAAAATCCTCGATCACTATATTTTTGATTAAAAATTATTATTTGACCTTCAGTAAGAATCTCTTTGATCTTTTGACGATGTGTTATAATCATTTTTCCCAAAGCAACTTCCTGCTTTTTGATATCTGAAAGCAGTTCTGTCATTGCGGCAATATCCGGAGTGCTCTGATTTTCCATTTGATCTAATTGAATTCGCATTCGTTTGATTTCAGATTGGATATCATACTTGCTCAATCTAATATTTTCCTGAAGTATTTGGATTTTTTTAATTTGTTCGTTGGAAAGATCTAAATCCTCATCCCACATCCAGCGAGAACCCTTACCCATTCCGGCTAATGCAATCGATCCCATTAACAAAATTAAAGCTCCTATTTTGTAACGCATTTTATTTCCTTTCAATATTATTAATATGTGTAATTGATTTCTAATGCAACTCCATGACCTTGAATATCATGAAGGAAATCATTAGACAAACTTTTGCCATACTCCCATGTCAGCTTTAAATCAACGTAACGAAGCCAAGAAGAAATAAATTTCCCCATATCGGTATTCAAACTGACACTTATCTTCTGAATTTTTGTTGAACGAATTCCTTGTTCGAGATAATAACCATTTTCATCGATGAGAAACTGATCTTTTTCCAAATCATAAATATATACAGGAACATCAAGATAATTTTTTGTTTGTTGTGAAACGGTAATTAACATTGAATGTTTATCATTAAATCTATAAGTGTTTCTCAAATAAATGCTTGATCCTGACCATCTGAATTCGTCAATAAATGGATTATCGTGAGAATCTAAAATATACATAGTTGTCCCGTCAGTTTTAAACACCTTCTGTGTGCTCAACCACGCGGTCGATCCCCAATTATCACTGATGGATTGGCTCAGTCGAACATTAAATGTTAAGCGTGTTCTCTGTGGAAAACTAATAGTCGCATACTTAGATCGACCACCCCAAATATTAGGTTCAATAAATTGATCAAAAATTTGAGTTGAAATATTTGGAGAAATGAGAAGTGCTGTCTTTGTAAAAAATGACGTATTGATATTAAAAGCTAATGAGTGTTGGAAATTAGAAGCTTCCTCCAAACCGGGATAATATATTCGATGAATAGAATATTTCATTTCTGTAGATGTGCCGGGATTAAAATAGTGTTTTGCACGGATATATGCACTTGCATATAAATAGCGATAATATGAATAGGTTTCTGTATAAAGAGATATCCCGCCATTAACACCGAAACGCCAGTCAAATTGAGTATCCGATAAATTTCTACCTAACAGACCAATCTCTAAACTATTATTATTGTATATAGGGTTATTCAGAATCTCAAAGTGATTTAGTTTGAAGTAAGTTTTAACCTTGTTTGATAAAATGTAGTCCGCGCCCATGGTGCTGTTTAAATAATTTTGAGGAGGCAATAGAGCGTTTTTGATAATATCCGGACTTTGCCCTGCCTGAGTAGAGAGGTAAAACACAAAGCTATCATCGGCTTTTATTATTACCGACATAACAAATAAGCTGACAGCTAGTTTAATTGGCCAAGATTTGTGTGTTTTTATATGCTTTATCATAAAATATCTCGATAAATTTCAGACCTTGCGGGGAATTAGAATATTCTATCTCCCCGCAATTGTCCACCTATTTAATTACCGAGCAAACCTGAACTTGCCAAATGATCGGATTGTTGTTTGGGATGGTAATTCACATTCACCAGAACCATCACCTGTGCAATCACCAGATCCACCACCATTGTTTCCACCGCCATTACCCGGACCATGAGGACCTGGATTTTCGTTGCCGGTTTCATCACATTCTCCCGTGCCGGATCCTGCTCCATTACCTGCCCCAGTACCATCAAGAGGACGAACCCAATCTTCATCTAAAGAGTTAGGAATCCCGTCTCCATCGTGATCAGGTGCTAAATCGTTGAATCCATCACCGTTTTCATCAATAAATGTTCCCGGTCCAAATCCCCAATCAGGTTGAGCAGACATCGGATTTACAGCAAAAATCGCAATCGCAATAAATCCAAATAGTAAATTGCTTAGTTTTGTTGTTTTCATTTTATCTCCTTTCGTAAACTTCATTGTTTACATTCTGCTCTATATAAATCAAATTCTATACCAAACGGATGAGCGCTAAAAAAATATATCTCTAACGCGCTATATATAAGATACTTGTAGGATATTCTTATTTATAGGAAAAAGCAAAAACATTCGACAATTCTGTCGAATATTAACAAATATGTCGGAAATTACTTTAGGTTATACTTTTGAATTTTATAACGTAAAACTCGTTCACTGATGCCTAATTTTCTGGCACAAGCACTTTGATTACCCATAGATTCTGATAAAGCGGTTGATATCAATTTTCTTTCCATTTGTGAAACGGAATCAGGTAAAGAGCTCGTTGTGTGTGTTTCCGATTCAGAAGAAGATTGTATATTTAAGTCATCTACTGAAATGAGTTGATGCTCTGCAAACAGAACAGCTCTTTCAAGTATGTTTCTAATCTCTCTTACATTTCCAGCAAATGGGTGTGCTATCAACGCATTGAGAGCTTCATTTGACATTTTATGAGGGATCGTTGAATGCTGAGCGCTAAATTCTTTCAAGAAAATATCTGCTAAATATTTGATGTCCTTCGGTCGTTCACGCAATGGGGGGATATTAAATTGTACAACACTCAATCTGAAATATAAATCCTCTCTAAACTCTCCTACTTCCATAGCATGTTTCAAATCAATATTTGTAGCTGCAAGAATTCTAACATTTGATTTTTTGACTTTATTACTACCAATCCGTAAAAATTCTCCACTTTGTAAGAGGCGAAGTAATTTCACTTGTAGTTCCAAAGCGAGATCACCTATTTCATCAAGGAATAACGTACCGCCATCGGCTTCTTCAAAATGCCCAATTCGCTGTTTAATAGCTCCCGTAAAACTACCTTTTTCATGTCCGAACAACTCACTCTCGATTAAGTGGGTCGGTAATGAAGCGCAATTTATTGGCAAGAATATTTTACTCGAACGACTTGAATGATGGTGGATGTAATTTGCCAAAACCTCTTTGCCTACACCTGTTTCACCGGTAATCAAAATTGAAGCATTGCTTTTAGCCGCTTTCTTCGCTCGTTTCAACATTTGTTGAGTATTGGAATCTTGAGTTATAAATATTTCAGTATTATCAATACTTTGCTTTGGTTGTTGTGCGTCTTCTACTGGCTTCCGTGATTTTTGATAATTATCGATTGCATCAAGTTGTTCCACTAAAATATCAAGATCAACTGGCTTGTTTAAGAAATCCCAAGCTCCTGATTTCATCGCTTTCACTGCGATTTCAATTGTTCCATAAGCAGTGATCAAAATCACTGCAGTATTTGGATGCCGAGATTTAATTTCCTCAAGTAAGTCGCTGCCTGTCATGTACGGCATTTTATAATCCGTAATAACTGCATCCATTTCATGGTGAAATAGATTAGCTAAAGCAATTTGAGCAGATTCTGCTGTAGTGACTTCATGATCACATTTTCTCAGAAAACCAGCTAACGATTCTCGCTGTACTCTTTCATCATCTACAACTAATATTCTCATTTTTTATACCGGTAAATGAATTGTCATAGTCGTTCCTTCTCCTTCTTCGGACCAAGCTTCTATGGTTCCTCCCGAATCTTGGATAAGTTTATGACTTATAGCCAAACCTATACCCGTTCCCTGTTCTTTTGTGCTAAAATAAAGGTCAAAGATATGATTAATATCTTTTTTATTGATTCCTATGCCATCGTCAGAAACTTGTATCAATATTTCATTTTTTTGTTTCCAACTCTTGATATTTATTGAACCTTCTTTGTGAATCGCCTCAATGGCATTCTTTAATAAATTTCCTAAAACTTGCTTTAATACATCTTGATCTGCTTTTACGATTAAACTTGGTTCTATTTCGATCTGTACATTAATCACATCAGGATTAACTTCATGCTTATAAAGCATAAAAAGCTCCTGAACCAAAGACTCAATTTTTACATCTACCTTGTTCATTTTTGTTGGTCTAGCGTAATCTAGAAATTCCTTTAATGTTTGATTGATTCGATTTATTTCGCCAGACATCATAGACGTTAATTCTGTATACTCGTTAGTATTGTCCTCTGTGGGAATAAATTCTTTTTGAATTCTTTGTGTTGCAATTCCGATGGCGTTGAGAGGATTTCGAATCTCATGGGCAACTCCTGCGGCTAACTCACCGAGTGCTGCTTGCCTCTCTTGTATCCTGTTGTTTCTCTCTAAGATTTCCACCTCATGCTGTATCCTTCGTTTTTCTTTTGCAAGCAATCGTTCTCTCTGTTTTGACATGATAAAAACAAATGTGAAAATAGCTAACAATATAAGCAATGTGGTTCTAATTACAATTTTTCTAAAAAGTTGATTTTGCATATCATAGAGTAATTGATAATCAAAACCAAGCGCAAGCGTACCCGATATACTGTTAATTGAAATTGGATGTTGTACTTCAAGAAATGTTTTATCCCCAATGTCCACTTTTACCAAGTTACTATCAAGAATACCGTATTTACGGGTTTCAAGAAATTCATTAATATCATTGTTTGATGAAACAGCAAGAGCGGGTTGTCCTTTCAGGGTCAAACATGCATAAGCCAAATCTATTTCGGTAATAATTTCCTCAAACACTGTGGATATATTTGTATTCTTACTTAAGTTTTGTTCGGACTCAATAGATAACGTTGCGATCAGCACCCCTCCCACGCTTCGCTTTAAGGCGATCATAAATCTTGAGTCGTCATGAGCAAATGAGCGCCGACCACCAGAACCACGCCCTCCACCGAGTTTAACAATAAGCGTATCAACCTCACCGGAAACTATTGGTTCAATTCGTTTAACTAATCCGGGACCATATCCACGATTAAATGATTGCCCTCCGTGCGACACAGACCATTCTACATCAAGATTTGGAGTTAAGGCCATTATTCTAAAAACTTCGCCACCGGGATATATTTCATCAATATTAAGAGTTTCTGAATCATTGATTTGTTCAAGACGATCAATAGAGGCTAATAATTCAACGGCACGGTCAATATACGATTTCAAAAGCTCTTGCCCAAGTCGCATTTGTCCTTCACCGGCATTCGAAACTACGCGACTGATTAGCGAAGCTTGATTATGTAATACTTTTTTGAGTTCTGTTTCTGCTGATTTATATTCAAAAATACTAGGGATGACTAATATGACGCCTAATAACAAATACAAGACATAGTACAAAACATTAATTTTTTTGTACCATTTTGTCGAAATTGATCGTGAGTTTTCAGAGTTCATTATATAAAATTATCCCAATTCTCTAACAAACCAAAGTGAATTCAGAGTATGAGGTGTTATTAAATATTACTCTTCGATAATTAAATTTTTAGTGTTTTAATCCAAAACATTTATAGTTTATTCTAATAACGGACGTAAAAACTGACCCGTGTAGGATGTTGGGTGTTCGATTAAATCTTCCGGGGCTCCTTCAAACAAGACTGTTCCTCCATCATCTCCTCCTTCAGGACCTAAATCAATGATCCAATCTGCAGTTTTGATAACATCTAAATTGTGTTCGATCACAATAATTGTATTTCCCTTTTCGACCAGTCGTTGTAATACACTTAACAACATTCTAACATCTTCAAAATGCAACCCGGTTGTGGGTTCGTCTAAAATGTATAGCGTTCTATCATTGCTTTGCCTTGAGAGCTCAGAAGCCAATTTAACTCGTTGAGCCTCTCCTCCTGATAATGTTGTGGCTTGCTGCCCTAATCGAATATATCCCAACCCTACTTCGTTCAATGTGCTTAATTTTTTCCAAATGGAGGGAATGTTTCTGAAAAACTCAAGTGCATCTTCAACAGACATATTCAGTACATCCGTAATCGTCTTGTCTTTGTATTTTACTTCCAGAGTTTCTCGATTATATCTACCACCTTTACAAACCTCACAGGTCACATAAACATCGGGGAGAAAGTTCATCTCAATTTTAATGATGCCGTCACCACTACAGGCTTCGCAACGCCCTCCCTTTACATTAAATGAAAACCGTCCGGGTTTATACCCTCTTAGTTTTGACTCCGGTAATTGTGAAAACAGATCACGAATATGTGTAAAAACACCTGTATATGTTGCGGGGTTGGATCTGGGTGTTCTCCCAATAGGTTTCTGATCAATTTCTACAACTTTATCTAAATGCTCAATTCCTTTTATCTCTTTGTACGGAAGTGGATATGCTCTTGCTCTGTGGAGATCTCTGGCTAAAATCGGGTAAAGCGTTTCATTGATCAATGTGCTTTTTCCACTACCCGACACCCCGGTAACCAATGTAAAGGTTCCCAACGGAACTTTGATATCAACTTCTTTAAGATTATTTCCAGTAGCTCCTTTTAAAACGAGGTCTTTTTTATGACCTTTTCTTCTGGAAACAGGATAATTTATTTTTCTTTTTCCAGAGAGATATTTACCTGTGACTGACTTTGGATGATCCATAATCTTTGAGGGTGGGCCTGAATAAACAACTTTTCCGCCATGTTCCCCTGCTCCCGGACCTAAATCAACAATATGATCAGCTTCTTCCATTGTTTCCCGATCGTGTTCTACAACTAAGATCGAATTCCCAAGATCTCGTAAATGTTTCAACGTATTTAATAATCGAGTGTTGTCTCTAGGATGTAGTCCAATGGATGGTTCATCTAAAATATATAGGACACCCATCAACTGGGAGCCTATTTGAGTGGCAAGCCGGATGCGCTGAGCTTCTCCACCCGATAAGGTTGAAGCAGAACGATCTAATGTAAGATACTCTAAACCAACATTTGCCAAAAATCGAAGTCTTTCAACTACTTCTTTTAAAATCTGCTCTGCAATAGTGGTCTCGGTTTTGGATAATTTTAATGATGTAAAAAATTTCAGCAAATCTTTTATAGACATTTTGGAAACATCACCCAAACCTTTGTCTCCGATCATCACTGCTTTGCTTTCATGCTTTAACCGTGTACCCTGACAATCTGAACAAGGTCTCATGCTCATGTATTGTTCAATCCAAGCACGGACTCCGGAAGATTTTGTCTGTTTATACCTCCGAGTTAAGTTGTTAATTGTTCCTTCCCAACCTCCGGTATACGTTCCCGACCATCGATCTGATGTATAAGACATTGTCAATTTATCTCTTCCCGTTCCAAAGAGAAGCACTTCTCTGATCTTCGGATCTAATTTTATCCAGGGAGTTGAAAATGCAAAACCATAATGTCTTGCCATACTTTTCAAAATATTTCCATACCAGTTTCCGCGAGGTTGTTCTCCCAAAGGAGCTATTGCGCCTTGCACCAATGATTTCATTTTATCCGGAACGACTAATTCCGGGTCAACTTCCATATGAGAACCCAACCCATCACAGGTATTACAAGCGCCATACGGAGAATTAAAAGAAAACATCCTTGGAGACAGTTCTTCCATCGACACTTCACAATGCGGACAAGCAAAATGTTCACTAAATAAATGATCTTTATTCGGTAGCTCATGGATCAAAATCAAGCCGGATCCAATCTTAAGCGCTAGTTCAACTGATTCGGTGAGTCTTTCTTGAATATCACCTTCCATGACTAATCGGTCTACAACCACTTCAATCGTGTGTTTTACATTCTTTTTTAGACTGATCTTGTCTTGAATAGAATAAATTTCACCATCAACTCGTGCTCGCAGAAATCCTTCTTTTTTAATTTCGTCAAAAACACCTTTATGTTCACCTTTTCTTCCGCGAACCACCGGAGCTAAAATGTATATCCTTGCTCTTTTTCCAAACCGTTTAACGGTATCAACAATTTGCTGTACAGTTTGTTTTTGAATTGGACGACCACATTTCCAACAATGAGGTTTTCCGATATGTGCATACAATAATCTAAGGTAGTCGTGAATTTCTGTGACTGTTCCAACAGTTGATCGTGGATTTCGTGCTGTTGATTTTTGTTCAATTGAGATAGCTGGAGACAATCCTTCAATATAATCCATGTCCGGTTTTTCCATCAGTCCAAGAAACTGTCGAGCATAAGATGACAGCGACTCAACATACCGTCTTTGTCCTTCAGCATAAATAGTGTCAAACGCCAATGATGATTTGCCGGATCCTGAAAGTCCGGTAATAACGACCAACTCATCACGTGGGATATCAAGGTTTATATTTTTCAGGTTATGTTGTCTTGCTCCCTGAATGCAAATATGTTTTGTTGGATTTCTTTTTGTCTTATTTTGTTTTACGGACATAGAATCGGTTTCTCACTCCCTTTGAACACGAACTGGTAATTTACCTCTAAAACCCAACCCAATCAAAAAACGATTTACACTTTAACCTTGGTTTTTTCTTGTTATTTCATTGATGATTTGTTTTTCAAATCCATTGTCCATAAGTGATGAATTGGTTAATTTTCAGTATGAGTTCGTTAAAAAATAAATTGATCGTTGCCATGCCGCATATGCTGGATCCTTATTTTACAAAAGCAGTCGTTCTCATTTGTGATCACACTGAAGAAGGAGCAATGGGTTTGATCATTAATCGTCCGTTTGAGGAACCGGGTCTTCGTGGCTTGATATCGGAAATATATGAAGAAAACGAAAAGATCTTAAAAGCAGTACCCACTATTTATTTTGGTGGACCGGTAATGATTGAACGTGGTATTGTACTGCACTCTTCAGAATACATGACCAACGAGACCATTCGTGTTTCCGACAACTATTCACTGACAAGTCAAAAAGAGATTCTTAAACAAATTAATTCAAAAAATGGACCCACTCATTATAAATTAATGCTTGGGCATGCAGGTTGGGGGAAAGGTCAACTGGAACGAGAAATAAAAAACGGAGATTGGTTGTTATTAGATGCTGAAAGTGAATATATTTTTCATACCGACGACCAAAAAGTATGGAATCAGGCAACTCATCAGTTCAATATTGGATTAGCTCAAGTTTCCGGTCACGGCGGTCAAGCATAATTTTTTAACAATATTTTTTAATAACTAAATGGAGGGTAGCATGAAAAAATTCACCTTCGCTATCATGTTCACTGTTTCTTGTTCTTTGCTTTATGGCTGGTATCCGGATTATACAATTCTTGCAACCGATTTTCAAATCCGACAAGATTACTTAGCACCTACAAAGATTCGTTCTGTTGGATTAATGGGATTAGGTAATCATTTTCTCAACATTTATAATCACCCGTTAGATAATGTATTTTTAAATCCAGCCTATTTAAGTTATGTCCCGGATAATTATATCTATCTCGATTTGGCCAGTGAAGAGTTTGAACCAAGATTTAATAATGTCCCTGGGATCGGTTATGATGGGATTGATATTTACAGTCCCTATCCATATTATTGGTCGCCTTATACAACAACAGAAACTGTTCAAGGGAAAGAACCCCTCTTTCGAGCTGTATATTTGGGAAAAATACCGACCCTACCGCTTCGATTTGGAATTACTGCAGAGTATTTCTATAATGAAGAGGATTTTTATCGTCCGTACTGGTATCGAAGTGAATGGTATACTGAAGCGGCTGATGGTGCTGAGTACAGTGATGAACTAATCGATCCATATACCGATTATCGTTTAGTAGAAACCGGAACAAACACCGAAACTAATACCGGATATCGTTTGAACAGTTTTCTGGCAATTCCGCTTTTCAATTGGTTAAGTCTTGGAGTTGGAACAACGTTACATCTTGAAAATAGCGATGGTACATATCGCGATATGGATCGTAAAGATGATAACAACTATGCTGATGAGTATTTGAGATATTCAAATAGCTACAAAAATCGAAAGCAAAATTTCGATCAGGCTGAAGTTAGGGCGGGATTAATCTGGTCACCCAAAGAAACCGTACGCTTTGGTGTCTCAGCGGGTTTTACTCCTGGTTCTTTATCCCGGACCTATGTAGTAACCGATACTTCAAATTATTTTTCTTTATATAATGTTAACCAACCCGATTCAAGCATTTATAGAAGTTTCAGAAGATCTGATAATATCAAAAAATGGGATTATGATGGAAACTCGGTTTGGGCATCCGTTCATGCAGATATTACCATCCGTGATGGTTTTCTACTACGATTCTCAGTTCACACCGAAGATTCGAAAGCTGATTTAGATGAATCTGAAGATTTTTTCGGGCATAGTTATTACCATCGTACTTTTTTGTATACAGCCAATGACACAAGTTATCGTTATATTTCTGAGTCGGATTCTTGGGCAACTATGGATCGCATTGGGCGAGGAGATTTTCTTCGGAAACATCAACAAATAACTGCCGGGGTTGATTGGAGTATCAGTCCTTCTTTGCGATTTGTAGGGGGATTAAGTTTCGATTATTTGAATCAGAAACAAGAAGCTACCGAACCTTTTGAAGGAGAAAAATTTTCTCAACGACTCTATAATGGTTATAGCTGGACAAGCTTTTACGATAAAACAACTACACAACTAGACGACAAACAATTTGCATGGTGGTATGAAAGAACTCAAACAATTCTTGCTGTCCCAATAGGTGTCTTTGTTGATGTTGGTAATAATATTGAAATTCAGGTCGGGTTTACAAAATTAATGAAACAGATCGATGTTGAGGAAGGATACGATCTAATTGTAAATCACGAATCATCAACCACTATTGTGGATGGCATCACAATTACTGAGGAAGATTCTGCCTATGTTGAAGGACACGAATTCCCCGGAGACCACCATTTTTCAAACAAGTTTAACTTCAATGCCGGTATTTCAATCAAACATAAAGATCGTTTTAAACTAACTGCAGTGATAACAGAGTCAATTGTTGAACCACGTTCTTTAAAGATCGGAGCACAAATTCTCTGGTAAAATACATATTGTTTTCGTGAATAATTTGTGATTTACAGTTTTTATATTCTCCGTAATTTCAGGTATGAAAAAGTACCTACCTGCACTTGCGATCATCTTTGCTGCAACTCTTTGGAGTTTAGACGGCTTTCTTAGACAAGAACTTTATTCACTACCATCTTTTCTGATTGTTACTCTAGAGCACACTTTCGGTGCATTATTGTTTATTGGTTTTTTGATAAAAGGATGGAAAGAAATTGCAACTATGAGCCAACGAAGTTGGTCGTCTATATTATGGATATCTATCTGCGGTGGAATATTGGGTACTTTTTTCTATACAAAAGCTCTTAGCTATATACACTATATTGATCTTTCGGTTGTTGTTTTGCTTCAAAAATTTCAACCGATTTTTGCAATCACGTTGGCATCGGTCGTTTTAAAAGAAAAACTTACAAAACGATTTCTTCTTTTGGCTGGCGCTGCTTTTGTCGGGGGATATTTAGTCACTTTCGGGATAAGTCCAATTACCGAAACGGATGATAAAACGCTCATTGCTTCTCTGTTGGCTCTCTTGGCAGCATTTGCATGGGGAAGCTCAACCGTGTTGGGGAAACATGCTTTAAATAAGATCTCTTTCCCTGTCGTTACGGCATTACGTCTGACCACTACATCTGTGGTTGCTTTAGCGATTTTGCTATCCACCCAATTTGATTCGATCACATTCAATCTTACCGGAAATCAATGGATGGCTATTATCCTTATTGTATTAACCTCAGGATCGATCGCACTGTTTATCTATTATTACGGATTAACTCACCTTCCTGCATCTCATGCAACTATTTATGAATTGTTCTGGCCACTATCTGCCGTGGCAATTGACTGGCTGATCCGTGGAAGAGTTTTTTCAACATCGCAGATAATCGGTGGTTGCGTCTTGCTAACTGCAATCATTCTTCTCACGCGTGAAACGAAGCAAGAGAATGCCTAAACTTACTTCTAAAGATCTTCGGCATAATTTATATTTAAATAGTCTGCATGAATTTTCATGGGGATTTGGTTTTGCATTTCACACAGTATATGCGGTGATCCCCCTATTTATGAACAAATTAGGTGCTCCGGATGCTATTGTCGCTTCGCTAGCAGGGCTATTCTACATTCTAATGTCCATACCGCAATTTTTTTCTGCATTCCTTGGTCGAAACATAAAAAATATTCGATGGGCTGCTATCGGTGTTCATGGATTTGCCATCCCCCCTATGTTTATTGCCGGATTTGTTTTTGCCTTCCTTACACCACTTGGGGATAATGCATGGATCTTTTATTATATCTGTTTTATTCTTTATGGACTTTCCGTCGGTATTATCATTCCGATTTGGACCGGGTTTCTTCGTCATGCAACAGATGACAAAACACGAGGCTCGTTTTTTGGGATTTCATTTGCCTTCAATAGCATCGGCGGGTTTGTCGGTGGGATTCTGGTAAAGTTGTTGTTGAGTAGTTCAATCCCTTTTCCAAATAATTTTGGTTGGGGATTTTTGATCTTCACCGCTTCAATGACGATCGGTGCAGTATTGTTTGTCGGATTTCGACTGGATTCTTCTTCAGAAATCCAATCCCATAGAACTGCATCTCATTTTTTCCAAGAAATCAAAACCATTATTCAAACCCATACTAATTTCAGAAAATATCTGCTGGCTCGTATCTTTTTTACATTTAATTATCCAGCAATGAGTCTCTATGCTGTCTACAGTCAGGACAAATTCAATTTTGATATTAGCGAAGCGGGCATTTTTACAGCACTTACAGCCATCGCATATGGTTTTGCAAGTTATGCTTCGGGCAAAATTGGTGATCAGTTCGGACATAAAACATCCTTAACGTTAGCTTTTATCGCACACTTGTTAGCCGTTTTAACCGCAATCACTGCTCAATCGATGGTATGGGTGTATGGAATTTTCCTTTTCATTGGAATCGCCCAAGGAGCTTTTATGCCATCTGCTATGAATATGGTCTATGATTTTGCCGGCGAAAAAGGAGATAATAAATTGATCATGGCACTGATTGATTCAACCTTAGCTCCTTTTACGCTTATTGCAATTGTTGTTGCCGGAATTATGGCAGAAATGTATTCTACCATCTGGATTTTCACCATTATCGCTGTTATGATGTTTGTCGGATTGTTTTTATTGGTGTTTATGGTAAAAGACCCAAAAGATCATTCATATGAATCTATGATTTATGTTGATTCTTAATCTTTGAAAAACTCAGTGTGCATGGAAATAAATATCGTTCCCTACTCAGATCAAGACTATCTGTTCACGCATAATTTGCATCGGAATAATATGATCGATTATATCAATAAGTATTGGGGTGGCTGGAATTCAGATATTTATAAACGCGGTCTGGATACTCAATCAACGAACATCATAATGATAGACGGAGATAAAGCTGGTTTTTTTGTTTTTCGTCTTAATGAAAATGCCCATATTGCTAATATTCAATTGTCCACAAATTTTCAAAATAGAGGAATCGGACACTATGTTTTAAACCTTTGTGAAAGTAAAGGTAAAGACAATGGATTTAGTGAGTTATATCTTGAAGTTTTTCTAAATAATCCTGCACGGATTCTATATGAAAGATGTGGGTTCAAAACGTACAAAACGACCGAAAGTCATTACAAAATGAAAAAGATCATTGTAGATTAACAAAAAATAATCTTTCTTTTTTTTGACTCATATACTTCAATAAAATCCTTTGATCTTAGCACAATCTTTTACTTGCATTAAGACAGTGAATTAATGAAACTTCTGTACAGCTTCTAATGAAAATCAAAAGACAAATCAAGCCTCTGTTCCTCGTTCTGCCATTACTGTTTTTTATTGTTGGCTGTAATGATAATCCCGGTCGGCATCTTGAATTGGGAAAATGGTACGCACAAAAAGGATTATGGAATGATGCAGTGCTTGAATTCCGCGAAGTGATTCGTCTATCCCCTGCTAATCATCAAACAATGACCCGTGAGCAGTTCCTTCTTTTAGGTAATGCTCATTATCATATGGCAATCGTTTATACAAAAAAAGGCTGGTGGGATGCTGCATTAAAAGAAGCAAAAATTTGTTTTGATCTTCAGCCAACTCAAGAGCATTATGATTTATTGGAACTTATCCATAAACGGATATTACTGAATTCTCTACCTCCCGAATCTTGAGTTTCATTCTTTCCTTTGTATCTTTCTTTCGCTAACCTTAACACTTAAACCCTTTTAAAATGATGAAAAACAAACTCCATTTACATTCAATGGTAGTACACGCACCTTGTGCAACTATTCCATTGGCAGCGATTACCCATGCGTTATTTTTGTTCAAAGGTAATCCGGTTTATAAAACAGCGGTTGTGTTTTTAGTAACCGTCTCTCTTATTACATCTCTTATTTCGATAGCCACCGGAATTTTGGAACGTAATAAGAAACACGCAAACTGGTTTCCTTCTTTCAAGCGAAAGTTGATCTTTTCTGTATTGTTGGTTATCAGTTTAGCTACGACTCTTCCAACTATTTTACAACCAACACCTTTCCCTGGAATAATCAACCTCTCTATCTGGGTTGTTCAGCCGATCTTGGTCGTTTGGATCATGGTGATTGGTTTGATCTCTACTCAAGGTAGATACGGTGGAAAACTATCCTACACCAAAAATGAAGAAAACCAACCGGATTACGATATTCTTTCTCAAACCCTTCAAACACTTAAAGAGGTAGATGACAATGATTGATTTTAGTTTAACAAAAGAACAACAAGAATTACAATTACGGGTACGTCAATTTGCAAAGGATGTTGTAGCTCCGGGCGCAGCTGAACATGATCGCACAGGGGAATTTCCATACGAAATTGCAAAACAAGCTTGGAAAGAAGGATTCTTAAATTCTCATATTCCTGCAGAATTTGGTGGCCCCGGGCGCGGAAGTATAGAAACCTGCATTATTGCTGAAGAAATATCGGCAGCCTGTAGTGGAATTGGAATTGCGCTTGATGCAAATTCGTTGGCACAAGGACCTCTCCTTGTCGCAGGAAGTGACGAACAAAAACGTCAATTCTTACAACCAATGACTGAAAAACCAATGTTCGCATCCTATGCGGTTACCGAACCCGATGCAGGGTCCGACGTCTCTCGACTTTCAACAACTGCAACAAAGATCAATGACAATACCTTTGTGATCAACGGTCTAAAATGGTGGATCACGGGCGGAGGTGTTGCCAACTGGTATTTTGTCCTTGCAAGAACAGAAAACGGTCCCACCGGATTTATTGTTGATGCAGACTCTCCCGGAATTGTTCGTGGACCCAAAGAAGAAAACTTAGGTCAACATGCATCAAATACGGTGCGCGTAGCTTTTGAAGATGTTCATGTCCCTGCGGAAAACATCCTGTGGAAAGAAGGTGACGGTTTTAAAATTGCGATGAAAACGTTTGATTATTCTCGTCCATTAGTTGCAGCCGCAGCCGTAGGTGTAGCTCGAGCAGCTCTAGAGCATGCCACGACCTATGCAAAACGCAGAAAATGTTTTAATAAAAAGATCATTAAATACCAAGGTGTCAGTTTTAAATTGGCTGACATTGCAATGCATGTAGAAACTGCTAGATTGCTGACCTGGAAATCTGCATGGTTATATGACCAAGGACTTCCAAACACAAAAGAATCTGCAATGGCAAAAGCCTATGCGGCAGATTATTGTATGAAAGCGACTATCGATGCGGTACAAGTTATGGGTGGATACGGTTACTCAATGGAAGTCCCAATGGAAAAACTCATGCGAGACGCAAAGATCTTTCAAATTTATGAAGGGACCAGCGAGATCCAGCGTACGATCATCGTTGCAAGTTTGATGAGGGGAAGATGAGAAAACGTAAACTCCAAGCTAGAAAAAACCGGTTCGTTTGTCCGATCTGCCATTTGGAGCTCCACATGCATGATGTGGATGAAAACGGATTGGTGGTCTGCCCGGTTTGCGGTGCTGTGTTAGAGGTTGCTGATTCGAACGGACATAAAATTCCGATCGTACACAATGTTGAGATTAAACGTCCCCAACCGATGTTTCGCCTTCATACTATTGCAACACATTTTTCAATCGGACTTTTACCGCTGGCTTTTCTTGCCCATCTCATCGCATTCTTATTTTGTGCATATGCATCCTGTGAATGGACCCTTAAAGCCGCAGAATTTGAATGGATCGGTTATTGGTTGTTGCTAATCTCTTTTGCGGGTGGATTGGCGACTTTTTTCACCGGTTTAATCGATTGGAAACGGAAATACCGTGGCCGAACCTATACTATCATTACAAAAAAGATCCGACTATCATTTGTTCTTTTTATAATGTTAACTCTTGCAGTAGGATTAAGAACCATTGCTGAACCCGGATTGTCGTTTACCTATGGTTTTTACATCATTGCCCAAGTAATCTCTTTAGGAATTATTTCCGTTATCGGGCATTATGGAGGTTTTTTAGTTCACGGAAAATAAACCGAGAGCTTAATAAATTCTTCCGGATCGATGCTCGCCACCGTCGCAATAAATTGTTGAGCAGTTAATAAAGTCTGCTTCCTTTCTTAAAAGCAAAGAGACAGTCCCGGCAACATCTTCGGGTGTTGTTGTGCGCCGCATTGGATTACGGTATTCCGTACGCTCCACCCAATCTTCCCATCGATCAGATATTTTTGTCAACGCACGTGTGGGTGTTACACCTGCTTGAATACAGTTTGCTGTGATCCCAAACCGTCCAAGTTCCCATCCGATCTGACGGATGATCGCTTCCATCGCGACTTTAGCAACGGACACCGGACCATATCCTTCCATTGCAACATAATTCCCTTCGCTCGTGAATCCCATTACACGTGAGCCTTCACCCAACATTCCGGAGTCGTGGAGTTTTTGTGTCCAATATAAAAGTGAGGTCCCCATTACATGAAGGGTCATGTCCATCTGCTTTCTTGTCACATGTTTTTCACCAAGCAGATCCATTGTTGTACCAAATGCAATTGAATGAAGTAACAGCTTTAATGTTGAATCTCCAATGATCTCTTTGATCTTCGGAATGTATTCATCCATCGTTTCGATTGAAGCTGCGTTCACATTCCAAAAGTGAACCCGTCCGCCATTAATTTCTTCAAGTTTTTCTTTGAATGCCAACGCTTTTTTCCTGACTTCACTTCGATCGAAATGAAACCCAAGAATACCGTAACCGTCTTCGGCTAAACGCTTTGCTGTTGCTCCACCATGTCCGGTGGAACATCCTAATATTAGAACCCATTCTTTCATATTATCTCCAAATTAAGACGGGAAATATAGATTAACTGTATTGGAAGAACAAGAAAGATAATTCCCATCAAATGTGCCACTATAAGGAATGGTTTTTCTCTTAAATTGATTCTTTTCTAATAAATTTAAGAGTTATTATTCTCTATAACTTGGCAAAATTAATAGATTTAAAATTCTGTTGAAAATCACTTCATTTCGATAGAAATAACTCCCTAATTTCTAAGACACATGCCGTGGAAAATATTTTCATTTTGCAGATGTGCATTTGAAAATTTCCGGCGATTTTTAACAAGACTAATTGTTAAAAGGTATCATTATGAGTATAAGCCTAATTGGGCGGTCAATCGGTGAATCAGCGACCCTGAAGCTGAATGAGGTTGCCGCCATCCTTCGCGCAAAGGGAGAACCCCTTATTCATCTCGGCGGAGGAGAACCAAAAACAAAAGCTCCCATCGACGCGATCACAGCTGTTTCCGGATTGTTGAATTCCGGTGAAATACGCTATACACCTGCCGATGGGATCATTCCATTAAAACAAGCGATCATTCGCTATACGGAAGAATTCTACAATCGAAAAGTTGAACCGGAAAATGTGATTGCATCTAGTGGCGCTAAACAAGCGATCATGGTTGTACTTCAGGCGATTCTTGATCCACAAGATGAAGTTATCTTCCCTGCGCCGTATTGGGTGAGTTATCCAGAGATGGTCAAACTCTGTGGGGCTGTTCCGGTTCCTGTTTTATCTGAAGATGGTTCCTTTTATCCACGTATGAAAGACATTGAACAAAATGTTACTTCGTACACAAAAGCGATCATTATCAACAGTCCGAACAATCCAACCGGTGCGATGTACTCTGAAGATTTCATTTCAGATATTGTACAATATTGCGAGAAAAAAGGTATTTACCTGATCATGGATGAGATCTATCATCGACTGATCTTTGACGGTAGAAAAACCATTTCCTGTTATGATTATGCTTCGGACTTTTCGAATAACTCCAAATTGATTCTTGTGAACAGCGTCTCCAAACAATACGCAATGACAGGATTTCGTATCGGCTGGGCGGTTGCGAACACAAAACTGATCGAAGTCATGACCAATATTCAAGGGCATCAGACCTCCGGTCCACCCGTGTTGATGCAACGTGCCACTGTCGGTGCTATTAACGGGGTCCAGTCCTGTGTAGAATCTTTGAGACTGACACTGGAGAACAACCGAAATGTCATGATGGAGCAACTCAATGCATTTGAGGGAGTGAAAGCATATAAACCGGATGGAGCATTTTATACATTCGTTGATTTCAGAAAATATAATAAAAACTCTACTGAACTTGCCAATTTCCTGTTGGAAAAAGTTCGGGTTGCCACCATGCCGGGTGTTGAATTTGGTTTGGACGGATTTTTACGCCTTTCTACCTGTGGAACGATTAAAGATATTACCGCAGGGATAGAGCGGATTAAATGGGCATTAGATCCAAACTCACCGAATGAACTTTATATTGGTGAACGTAAATTAGTGAGGGACTGGGTATGAGCAAGTATTTAAAATTTGAATCGCCTGCTCAAAAACAGGCTAAGGATCTGAAAAGTGATTATGGATTAAAAAATCATGGGTTGGTTCATCTGGAGCGTGTGTTTTGGAATTTACCCAAACCGGCACTCTATGAAGAAGCCATATTCAGAAACGAAGGAAAACTCACATACGGTGGTGCTTTTTTGGTCAATACCGGAAAATGGACCGCCCGTGCAGCAAACGAAAAATATTTTGTTCGCGAACCTTCGACTGAAGACAAGATCAATTGGGGCGAATATAATCGTCCGATGAGCGTAGAAAAGTTCAATAATCTTTACACTAGATTACAAGCCTTTCTACAAGGAGAAGAACTCTTTGTACAGGATATGTATGTTGGTGCCGATCCTGAACATCGGATGGCGATTCGTATCATTACGGATACTGCTTGGCAGAGCATGTTTGCCCGAAATATGTTTATTGGTGATGAAAAACTGGATAAACATAAGTCCTTTATTCCGGAGTTTACGATTATTGCGTCTCCATCTTTTAAGGTCGATCCGCGTATTGATGGAACAAATAGTGAAACGGCTATTTCCGTGGACTTATCGAAACGTCTTGCGATAGTAGCCAATACCCACTATGCAGGTGAGATCAAAAAGACTGCATTTACTGTCATGAATTATCTCATGCCATTAAAAGATGTTATGTCTATGCACTGTTCAGCAAATGTTGGTAAAAAGAACGATGTCGCATTGTTCTTCGGATTAAGCGGAACGGGGAAAACGACTCTGTCTGCCGATCCAAGCCGGTCTCTGATTGGGGACGATGAACACGGATGGAGTGACGAAGCGGTATTCAACTATGAAGGTGGGTGCTACGCGAAAGCTATTCGCCTTTCTGCCGAAGCTGAACCTGAAATTCACGCCTGCACACGAAAGTTTGGAACGATTTTAGAGAATGTTGTCTTTGATACAACTTCTCGTCATATCGATCTCGATGATGAACGATTCACTGAGAATACGCGTCTATCCTATCCTCTGGAATTCATTCCGAATGCAGTTCAGGATAAAATAGTGCGTTCTCAACCGAACAACATCATTTTTCTTACCTGTGATGCTCAGGGAGTTATGCCACCGATTGCTAAGTTGAACATGGAGCAAATGATCTATCATTTTATCAGCGGATACACCTCCAAAATTGCCGGAACGGAAATGGGCTTAGGTATTGAACCTGAAATCACTTTCAGTCCATGTTTTGGTGCGCCGTTCATGGTACACCATCCATTTTTCTATGCGGATCTTCTTCGAAAGAAAACAGAAAATTCCGGTGCGAATGTTTGGTTGGTAAACACAGGGTGGGTCGGTGGAAAATTTGGTGTAGGGAAACGGATTAGTATCCGTCATACACGCAACATGTTAAATGCTGCCTTGGATGGAGAGTTAGATAAAGTTAAATATCGTAAAGATAAACTCTTTGGTTTTGATATTCCTCTTTCTTGTCCTGGGGTTCCAGAAGATGTTTTTGAGCCTTCCAATGCCTGGGGAGATAAAGATGAATATTGGCAAAAATATGATGCATTGGTCTCACGGTATGTTGAAAACTTCAAATTGTTTTCTGCCGGAGTTCCGGATGACGTTATCTCAGCCGGACCAAAAAGGTTGTCGAAATAACCTTTTTAGTTGTTTAATCTTTTGTTAATAAAAAAAGCCTCGGGTTTCGAGGCTTTTTTATTTAGTTCGGAATCGAATTATATACTGTGTTGCTTTTGATGAAATTCAGGGCTGTTGAATTTATCTTCGTCTGTTTCCACATCTTTTTTCTTTTTCTTCCGTGTGATTTTTGCAGGCGATTTCCGCTTTTTCTCAGACGGTAGTGGCTGCTCTTCCACATCAAACTCCTCCGCAAACATCTTACGACTGCTCTCTTTTTTTCTCTGGAAAAAGATCCGTTTTTTAGGAGTTGGGACTTCTTCAACCCCAACAGATTCCAGTCCTTTGTCTGTTTCTTTTATTTCTTCCGGTTTTTCTTTTTTCACACTTTTCTTGAGTGTTTCTTCATCAAAACTGAAGACTTCTGGATTAACCAGTCCATAGATCGTTCCATATCCGCGCGTAATTCCATTTCCAACACCGATATAATTCGGCAGAATAAAATTCGTACGGAATTCGCCATAAAAAGCACCCCAGTTGTTTTCATCTACCGGTTTCGGGAAAAGGGAGGTTAAGGCTAATTTTGTATAAATCTTATCCTCTATGTCAATTCCCATCTCTCTTGCAAGAAAAACTATGTTCTGCCCTAGCAAACGATTTAGATATGTAACCCGTTCTGTATTATTTAAGAAGCGATACCGACTTCCGGTTGTTTGATTTAGAGCAACCCAAGGAGTTATAAACCGATATCGAATCAACCGATCAACGGGTTTAAACCTATCCATGATTTCTTCGACATCAACGTCCATTACCTGAAAAGTGATATTCCCAAAATCTAAGACATCAAATTTTTGTGCCAATGATAAAACCGGTTCTACACCTTCATTCACACCCACGATATATATTTGCTCGTTAAGGATCTTGACTTGAACACGGGGATACAAAAAATGCTCCCTGTATCTTCCATCCAATAACGGAACAATATCCTCATCAGGGAAATGGCTGATAAAAACACCCTTCACCTGATAAGGTGTTTTTCTCACCGGTTTATCCGTAATGACTTTTACGATTACAGTTTTTATCACTCTTTCTTCTATAATAGGTGATACCTGTTCATTCATATATACCTCATAAACAAATTATTTATTATCTACACCAGTCATTAAATATAGGAAGTAATTATCTTCCCAACAAATTATTTATTATCTACACCAGTCGTTAAATATATGGAGTAATTATCTTCCCATTGTATTTAAAAATTCTTCATTTGATTTTGTTCGTCTCATCTTATCCAATATGAATTCCATTGCTTCTACCGTGTTCATCTCGTTTAAGAGTTTCCGTAAAATCCACATTCTTCCGGTTCCTAATTTTGAGAGTAAAAGTTCTTCTTTTCTGGTCCCGGAACGTATCAGATCGAAGGCAGGGAAAAGTCGCCGATCACTTAATTTTCGATCTAAGACCAATTCCATATTTCCCGTTCCTTTAAATTCTTCAAAAATCACATCATCCATCCGACTTCCCGTATCTACCAATGCCGTTGCAACGATTGTAAGACTTCCACCTTCTTCGGTGTTCCTTGCTGCGCCAAAAAACTGTTTTGGTTTTTTCAAGGCATTGGAGTCTACACCTCCTGAAAGGATTTTTCCGCTATGTGGTATGACAGCGTTGTGTGCACGCCCCAGACGAGTCAAACTATCCAAAAGGATTACAACATCCTCACCATATTCTACCATGCGTTTTGCTTTTTGCAGAACCATGTCTGTCACGGCAACGTGACGTTCCGGCGCTTCATCAAATGTTGAGCTGACAACTTCTGCATCTACATTTCGTTTCATGTCGGTTACTTCTTCCGGACGTTCATCGATCAATAAGATAAGCATCTTTGTTTCAGGATGATTTTTTCGAATCGCATTTGCAATTTTTTGCAAAAGGACTGTCTTCCCTGTTTTCGGTTGGGCGACGATCATCCCCCTCTGTCCTTTACCAAGAGGAGAGATCAAGTCCATGATTCGCATAGACATATTTTTCGGATCTGTGTCAAGGTTGAATTTTTCTTCAGGGTGGAGTGGAGTAAAATTATCAAACATAATGGCATTTTTCATTTCCTCAACAGGGCGATCATTTACCATTTCTGTTTTTAATAAAGCATAAAACCGCTCTTTTGCTTTTGGAGGTCGAATTTGACCGTACACTGAATGACCCGTTCTTAAGCCAAGTCGTTTAATTTGGGAAGGGCTGACATAAATGTCATCCGGTCCGGGAAGATAATTGAAATCTGCACTTCGGAGAAATCCATATCCGTCAGACATCACTTCGAGTACACCTTTGGCGTATAAAGAGCTGTCTTTGTCCTCTCGTTCCTGAATAATTCGCATAATCAGTGCCTGCTTGTTCAGCCCTGAATATCCTTTAATATTTAATTCTTGGGCAAGCTTCGTTAATTCCTTGATCTTTAAGGAATGGAGCTTATTAACATCCATAATAAATAGTCCTTTAATTATGATTTTTCCGGGGGAAAAAAGAGATTTATATAAAACCTTTCGGTATATCGGCTATAGCCGATACGGTAAATTACATTAAATGATCCCTTTGTCAAAGAAAAAATCGAAGTGGTCATATACGGCAGAAGCTATATAATGACTGCCAAATATTAATCCGGGTTTCTTCTCTGATATGGATCGCTTTAATCGATTTACGGCTAAGTGAAAATCATCATCGCGAATAGGAATTATACCGATTTCATTCAAAGATTTTTCCATAGCCTCTGCGCTCATTAATCCGGAATCAGTCACAGATGTCACGATCAAAGATGAAAAACCATTGGATAAAATTGACTGCATTTTTTCTAATTCTTTGTCTGCCTTTAAAACAAAAACGCCTACCGGCTTTTCAGAATATTGATAACTTAACCATTTCAAAACAGCCTGAATACCATGAACATTATGGGCAACATCATAATAAATAGGTGGATTGGTTTCCAGCAATTGAATACGTCCGGGCCATTTTGTTTTTTGTAATCCCGCATTGATATCTTTTCGCGTGAGGATTGGTTCAAATAATTGAACTGTTTTTATTGCAGTACACGCATTCAAGGTTTGGTAGTCACCCAGTAACGGAGTAAAATATTTTTCTTCCAAATAGATAAATTCGGTTCCGAACACTCCTGAACTGACGGTTCGATAATCTGAGGATTGAACACGTTTAACGGATGCAGATATTTTCTTAGCGGTCTCCAGAAGAACTTTTTCGGCTTCATTTTTTTGTTCAGACATAACCAATGGAACCGATGGCTTAATGATCCCTGCTTTTTCTCTTGCAATGGATATTAAAGTATCCCCTAAAAATTCTGTATGGTCCATCCCGATGGGGGTAATAACGGATATTTCCGGAGTAATTACATTGGTTGAATCAAGTCGTCCGCCTAACCCTGTTTCAACAACAGCAACATCCACGTTACAATTTTTAAAATACGAAAATGCTAAAGCGGTCGTTGTTTCAAAAAAAGTGGACTCGATCTCTTTGATATCCGCCTGATATCGATGAACAAATTCCACTATATCTTCATCAAGAATCGGGGTGCTGTTTACGCGAACTCGTTCGTTAAAATTGATTAAGTGTGGAGATGTATACAGTCCAACCTTCAATCCATATTCGCGCAGGATTGCTGCAATCATTACACATGTTGAGCCTTTGCCATTTGTTCCAGCCACATGAATTATCCGAAAAGATTTTTCCGGATTTCCACATCGTTTTAACAATTCTTTGGTGTGCTTTAATCCAACTTTAATACCTTTCCGCTCAAGACCATAAAGGTAATTTAGCAGGTTTCTCATGTCGTCTGTAACCTTCAATTTCTTTCTCTTTCGGTTGCCTAAGAAAAAAGGTTCGGTACTTATGGAAGGTGAACCGTCTCCGCTTGATGAATGGCTTCTCCAAGGAAACGCTCAGCAACGTTCTGAAAACGTGCAGGTAGATCGGTTACATAACACTGCAACTCTCCTTCGTCGGATATGTCAGATGATAATTGTTTTTCCTTGAGAATAACGGCTGTTTTATCGGCGACCACATCCGCGGAATCCACGAGTGTGACTTCGCCATCCAAAGCTTGGTTGATGGTCGGCTTTAAAAGAGGATAATGTGTGCATCCTAAAATTAACGTGTCAATTGATTTCTCTTTTAACTCATCCAAATATTCATGCACAATCAACTTGGTAGCTTTTTCGTTTAACCAGCCTTCTTCAACAAGTGGTACAAACAATGGACATTCTTTGCTTTCAACAATGACATCCTTGCTCTGCTGAAGAAGTGCTTCTTGATAGGCCCCCGATGAGATTGTGGCAATTGTTCCGATCACGCCGACATGCCGGTTCTTTGTGGTTTTAATTGCAGCTACGGCTCCGGGCTCGATGACACCAATAATCGGTATGTCAATTTTTTTAATTAATGTATCCAGGGCCAGTGCAGAAGCAGTGTTGCAGGCGACCACAATCATTTTTGCACCTTTATTGATTAAAAAATCAGCAATTTGTAAAGAATACTCCTGAATGAGTTTTTCACTTTTATTCCCGTAAGGAACTCTGGCTGTATCTCCCAAGTAAACTACTGACTCATTTGGTAGTGCTTTGCGGATAGCTTTTACGACTGTTAGCCCTCCTAAACCTGAGTCAAAAATACCGATTGGATTATTATTCATCTTTTTTTTCAATGTTATTATCCTTCTGCCAACATTTTTTCACGAGAAGTTTTAAACTTAAGAATTGCTTTATAAATACCTTCTGCAATTTTTTGTCGATAAGCCGATTTCTTTAATTTTTTTTCTTCACCTGGATTAGATAAAAATCCGACTTCAACCAATACGTTTGGCATGCTCGCTCCAATTAGCACATAAAAACCTGCTTGTTTCACTCCTCTGTTTTTTGAGTTTATTTTTTTAGACAATTCGGATTGAACAATTGCAGCAAAATCTTCACTTTCTTTCATAAACATTGCCTGTGCCATTGTCGCCATGATCAAATTTTCACCCGTCAGAGATTCATATTTCTTTTTTCCTGTTTTTTCCAAATTGATCACTGAGTTTTCACGAGAGGATACTTCAATTGCGTCATCGGTTTTACCCGGTTTCAATAAATAAGTTTCATAACCACGCACATTGCGATTCGGATTGGCGTTGATATGGATACTAATAAATAATTTTCCATCATTTTCGTTGGCAATCTTTGTTCGTTTCCATAAAGGAATGAATACGTCCTCATCTCGAGTATAAACTACTTTTGTTCGTGTGTTTTTCTCCAGCAACATCCCGATGCGTTTTGTAATATCCAGTGTTATATCTTTTTCTTTTGTTCCATATTTTCCGACGGCACCACCATCTTTACCTCCATGTCCTGCATCTAAGACTACTTTATCCATTCTCCAACGATTTTTTACGGAAAGAATCCGAGCTGCGCTTTTTGAAAGTGGACTTCTCAACGTAACGACAATTTCATTTGGATCGTGACTTTGATAAAATTCATATCCTTCAATATCAGACCGTAGCTTTAATGCTAACTGTGCGGATTCTTTCATTTGATCGTATGTTACTTGCTGAACTACCCCACGAGTTTCTGTTCGTTGCATTTCAGCTGCATCCACCAGACCGCCGTTAATAGTAACATAGAACCAACCGTTTTGATGTTTAAAAACACTGATGTCTCCATCATCAAAATATTTACTTGTTTTGATCCGTAATATCGTTCCGTTTGTTTTTTCATCAATCGTGAGGGAATTCACATTAAACTTTGTCAGTTGAAACTCTAAGATTTGTTTATGCGAATCGTAATGGATTCCCGGCAAGGCTGTCGATCGCAAGATGGAAAAGAACGCTTCTGCCGGGAGAAATATATCGCCGGATCTTCCAATTGCTGACATCGGCATTTGGTAACCTTCGCCATTGACAATGATATAGCCGGATTCAGCGGATATTTTAATGCGATGATCACCAATATATAAAACGACCTTTTCTCGTTCATCGTTTTTATATAGATGTGTTGAAAGCGTACGGGCAAGATCAATCACAGAAATGTAGGTTCCTGTCATCTTTGCCAATGTCTTTATTTCATCTTCCAGCTGCTCTGTACGATTAATCACCTGAATAGAGGCAGTAGCGTAACTCACCAGAAAAATGATAAAAAGGAAATATCTGCGGAAATTCATGGCAGACAATTTATCTGTTAGGATGATTCTATGGCAAGGTTAGAACCAATTAATTATAAACTTACCTCAATAATAATTGCATGGTCATGTGTAACGCTTTTTGTTTCTGGTATATAATCCAAAGATGTCCGTGCACCAAAACGATATTTTTCTTTCTCATACATAGTTTTACATGATAGAGAAATTCCGGAATCTGAATACATCCGACTTCGCATTTCTCCTGGTAGGTTCAACGCCCACACATAAATTCTTGATGTATAGTCCGGAATTTTTGATACAATGCCTTGAATCCAAAATGAAAGTGCACGATGTTTGTAGATTGTTTGAAGCTCAACACATTTTCCTTTCTCTTCAAATGCAATAGTTTGAATAAGTTGTCCGCGGAAACTCAACTTATTTGTTATTTTTGTAACACCAACAATTTTATATGTCTCTCTTTTGACCGTTGAGTTTAAGCTATTGGGCTCCCAATTTCCACCATCCTCAATTGTCTTCTCTTCTGTCTTCCATTGAAATCGTATTTTATTTCGTTCTCTCTTCCAATCTGCTCTTATCCCACTTTCGTATCCTATTCGTGGAGTGATATTACTTTCGGAATACCAATCACCAAACACAACAACTTTTATGTGTTTTGTAGATAGTCTTAATCCTTGATATACACCAGACTCTCCCATTGTGGCGCCCGCCCACTCAGCCATCGGATTTGAGCGCAAACTACCATACCCGTCAGAGTAGATCCTTAGGGAAGAGACATAGCTGATCAACTTATTTCTTAACAGTGTTCCCAATATTAAACCGGTACCATTATCAGTTTTGCATGCTTCGCTAAATATCTTTCCATAAGGTTTATTATATTCACCAAAGATCGAAATTGCCTTTTTGGTTTCGTTAAAATCTTTAATGTTCCTTCTTCCATAAGAAGTCGACAATCCGAGATACATTGATTTGTTTTGGAAATGCCACATCCCTGAAACTGTTGTTTCTTTGATCTTGTTTTTTCTTGAAATAGCGAGTTCCGTATCATGATATCCATCATCAAACAAATGAATTATATTTTTATCTACCGTCCCGTCTCGATAATTTCTACCGACGGACACGGTCCATTGTCCATGATCTGTTAACAAAGCAAAACCCAACCCTCTAAATCCCCACGATTCATGACTGGATCGATATGCAGAGAGTCCTCTGCCATATCTTGGTAATATGTTGATAGTTTCAAACCCTTTTTGTTTTGGATACCCTCCCCAAATATTTAATCCATATCCTGCTTTTATTTGATGGTCTCCAACTATCCATTTGGCTCGACCCGCTTCTCCTTTTAGGTACATGGACAAATAATCAAGGAGGTCTTTCTCGTTTGGATCACGTTCAATCATTGCTCCGGCTGTAAGGTTGTCTTTCTTCCATTGTAATCGCCATTGATATTTAATATCATCGTTTTTAACCATTGCTTGTTTTAGGTTTAAAATGGTTTGTTTTTGTTTAGTTCTACTTCCAATTCGCTCAAGAACAGCTTGGCATTGGGGAGATGCGTTTGGATGCATCTTCAGTAACGATTCCGGTATCGAATTATTATATAGGCGAAGTAGTTGAATGTCCTCTTCAGTAATAAATGACAAGGATTCTACAAGCGGAATCCATATTTCAGGCTCGTTGATGTACGGCAGTTGTTCAATAATAATTATTTCTTCTTCAGAAATATTATCTTCCGGATCAAGGCCGAGTTCAGAGAAGAATATTTGAGTCGAATTACAAAGACAACTATTAACGAGGGAAAGATAAACCCAGGCTAATCTGCTGTGAGATTCGATATATTTTCTGATTGATTGAAGCTGCATATTCAATATATAAACGATTTTTTCTAAAAAATAATCCGGCAGTAATTTCTGTTGGGAAGGAACAAAAACCGGATGATATTCCAATATTTTTTAATGGAAAGTATATTATACCAAAATTAAGACTTCTTTCAAAATCCAGATCATGCGCCCATTCAACTGACGCAAATATTCTTTCATGAAGCGTTGTACTAATTCCGGTAGAGATATTTTGTGATAACCGATCGCCATTTACGCCAAGAGTAGGCGCATTAATATTTTTTAGACGGGTTGACCACACAAATTTATCAACGATAACATACCGCCATGATACATTTAGTCCAAAAGTCTGTGCTGAGCCATATTTACCTATTTGTAAGTGATAAACCGATACGGTTGTTCCAAATTGCAATTTTTCTTTCCATGACTTTCCTACAGAGAAGGCAAAGATTGTTTCTCGATATATTTGGTTTCCGAATGTTCCACCTAAAACGCCCATATTTGCAAATGGTGTAGACATCACGCCGGCACAATAACCATAATTCAAATTAGGTTGATTAAACAACCGACCCCACAAGACCTCTGCTCGTTCACTCGGATTTGCAAGTAATGCAGGATGGGTCATTACATCTACTGGATGGACAACAGGTAACTCAACGATCCTTCCAGTGCTTAATCCCATTGTTGATAATGGGACATGTTCAAAAGCACCTAAACAAATATTCATTTGAACAATCGAGATTCCCCAAAACAAGATATTGGCAAATATTTTATTCATATATAATCTACAATTACAGGTTAAAAGAAAAATAGCGCCTCTGTTGAGGCGCTATTTTAAGGTGTTTGGCTTACTTCTTCTGATACCACATTGCTATGATGATCAACGCCAGTAATCCAGCCAATCCGCCATCACCGAATTGACCAACGACTCGTCCTATCCCGGCTATAACACCGAAGTAATCATCAAAAAGAATTCCAACAATTACACCGACGACGATTAGTGTTTTAAGTAATTCCACTAATTCACCAAGCCATTTATTAACGAATTCAAAAGCGTTTTTCATTTGTTCCTCCATTAATCTGAGTTAACAGATTTATCTTAAGTGGTTAGTCCAGAAAAGAAATAAAGAACAGCAGGGCTAACAAGCCCGGGAATCCCCCATCGAGGAATGCATTGACAAGATCAACAATTCCTCCAACCGGATCAAATCCCGTTGCGTAGATTATGTTTGCAAAAACAAAGAGTACTACTAACCCTTTTATTAAGCTCACAAGTCCTTTGACTACGTTTTGCACTGTTGCGCTTACATCAGCCATAATTACCTCCTTGGTTTGTTTATCAACAAAAACAGGGGCACTATTCCCACCCCCGTTTATCAAGTTTTTTTATGTTCAGTAATCTTTGCAGTGTAATACCTTTATAATCATGGAAATTTACATATAATTCGAGATATTGCAACATTTTTTATATTTTTGATGCAAAAACCGTATTTAGGAGTATCTTTATATTTTTTGAATTTGAATATTGATTTTGTAAAAGTTGCTGTCTGCTTTCCAAGGACTGTTGTGAAATCTCTTTTTTCATACATCTCAAGATGCTGGATTTCATCTCTTCTACAGTATCAGCAACCTCACAACAAGAACTCAATTTTGAATCCGTTATCATTTCCTTGTTCACAAGGCAGTGGCGCCCATTAAATAGCGCGTTAATCACTTTTAACTTTATACCCGTCGCTTGAAATGTTGGTAAAACATTTATTTGGGCATTGTGTACTAAATCATACAACTCTGCAGGAGCGAGGTTTTTCATTACAACAATATTAGAATACTTTTGAGCAGAGTTTATAATAGTATTCGAAGGATTATGCCCGGCGATATAAAATTTTACATCTAGATCGTTGAAAATGTTTTCTATCAGAAATAGTGCTGCTTTTTCATTCTCACTAACTGACAAATTTCCATGATACAGAGCATACTTTCCATGCCCTGGTTTAATATTCACAGTTGTGTTCCCATGAAAAATAGGTAAGTGAAATACCGAGTCATATTTTGAGTGCAAATACTCGGTGTCATTCTCTGAAATGGCTGCAATAAAATTTGAATCTGTTAATATAGACTCAAATCGTTTCAGTTTTTTGCTTTCTGTTGCTAAATAATGTTTCATTAGTCGATTGGGTTCTGCTTCAGAAAGTTGCTGATAATAGTGATGTTCAATATTGTGCATTCGAACAATTTTGAACCTGTCTTTTAAACGAAGATCAGATAAATAATAACATGAATGAAGTCCTTCAAATAAGATCGGTGCATTATTTTTAGCTAAAGAACGTCCCAATGATTTGTTTGCTCTGGAGTTCACAACAAAAGGCTTTTGATGCAGATATAAAAATGGATTTCTATATCGTCTATAGTAATAAACATTGGAACAAATCTTTTCTAATTGATTAGATTCATTACGACCATATTGGAAACAATGTAAATCGATTTCAACCCCTTCATCATAAAGAGCTTTTAATTTATAGAATACATCTATTACTCCACCATAATCCGGTGGATAGGGAACGTCAAAAGACACCACATTCAATTTCATATTATTTTATCCCCAAGATGGTTTCATAATATTGATAAAGTTTGTCGGCAACATTATGAAGATTGTGATTGGTTTTTACCCACTCTTTAGATTGTTCTTTCTTGGTTTTTAATCCCTCCGGATCATTGATCAGTTTAGTTAGCTTCTCGTATAAATTGCTATTATTTACATTTACAAACGGATGATCCGGAATAAAACTAATATACTCGGAATTTAGTTCTGTTGCGCAACACAATCCCAGGGACAGGGCTTCGATCGAGTTCATTCCATATCCCCAACCTCCTCGGTTAAAAATTTGATCGACCAAAATATCACTCTTTTGTTTTAACCTGATTGTTTCATCATAAGGCGTGTTCTCAATCAAAATAAATTCTACATGTTCATTTTCATTAGCAATTCTTTCACAGATCGGAATAATAACTTCACTGCCTTTATAGTAACGATTTGTTGGGCTGTGACATATTCGAATCTTCTCATCTTCTACAGGTTGATTATCAAATTGATCCGTCTCAAAGGGTAAAAACATATAGTGAAGATTTGGATGTTTTTGCAACAAATCCAATTCGCTGGTAAGATTCAATTGACTCAATTTATCCATTTGAGGGATTACACCTCGTGTCCTCAAATCCTGACCATGATAAGTACAAACAATCGGTTTCCCAAGTGCTGCTATTTTTTGAGCAAATCGACCGTCTCGATAAAGATCCATCCCCCATTCAAAATGATAAACATCATAATCCAATAAGTTATATCGACGAATAGCAGGTTCAATTTTAAAATGCCATACCCAATCTCGAAATTTAAAATAGAGGTTTTCTAAATATGAATTGGGTTCCCAAGTTGGCGGATATCCGGTTTTTTCATGGTGGTCTCCATGGGTTCCACGATAGGCTTGATAATAGAGATGCCTCCCTTTTAAATACCATGATTGTGTATTAATCATCGGAAGGTCCAAACAAATACCGGGATCGTATTGATGTTTTGATTGATAAAGTGTTACAAAATCACACGTATTCCCTTTGGCTTTGTGTGCTTTTTTCCATGTTCTTAAAGTCCCAACTGTATTTTCTGGAGAAATATAAAGTATTCTCATGGTTGAAATTTTTATTTAATCCTCCACATGTTCATGATTAAACTTACCTAAATAAAATAGGGGGTTTGGTTTCGTGTGATCCTATTAATGGCTCTATTTATTTCATAGATAAATTGAAAACGAATTGTTTTCAGACTTCAATAACGATGAATTTAAAACATATTATTCTTTTATGAATCTATTTGTTATACCTTCTTGGTATCCTACAAAAATTCACCCGGAAAGCGGGACATTTTTTCGAGAACAAGCACAAATCCTTTCTCGCAACGGAATAAATATCACTGTCATCTCCCCCATTCAACATTCTCTGTGGAATCTCTTCCAATTTAAATCCGATGGCATAAGATGGGAAAAAGACGGAAATATGTCTCTTGTGCAAAAAGAGACTATTAATAAATTTCCAAAATGTGAATCTTTGTCTTTCAAAGCTTATCAAAAAGCAACAATATCGTTGTTCCAACAGGCGATTGAAAAAATCGGAGAACCCGATGCTGTTTATATTCACTCATCTCTTTGGGCTGGAGCTGCATTATTCTCATTACTGGATAAGATGAATATCCCGTTCGCTGTATCAGAACACTTAATGGGATTTATGTATAAAAACGGTTTGTCCAATTTTCAAAAGAAAAAGATTGCTCAAACTTATGAAAAAGCGTTGAGTGTGGTTGCAACCAGTTCTGCTTTGAAGGACAACATCCTCCGCCAGTTCCCAAATGTTCACAGCAAACTCAAAGTCATACCCAATCCTGCAGACATTCAATCATTTGAACTGAAAATTCTATCTGACCAACCTAATCCATTTCATTTCATTTACATTGGATTATTCCGTCCTGAAAAACGATTGGTCTTATTGTTGAATGCTTTTTCTTTGGTTAACAACAAACATCCAAACTCTCATCTGGTCATCGTTGGGGACGGTCCTTTAAGAAACAAAGTTCATCAGCAAATTCGAAAGCTGAACCTATCTTCGTCTGTTACCTTAAAGGGTTACTTAGAAAAGAATTTAATCGCCCGACAACTTCAAAAGAGCGATGCGCTTGTGCTTTCCAGCGACATAGAAACATTTGGTGTAGCGCCCATTGAAGCAATGGCATGCGGACTGCCCGTTGTTGCAACCGATTGCGGAGGGCCTTCTGATTATATCAATTCAACAACAGGTGTTCTTGTTCAAAAAAACAATATTCAAGCTCTTGCAGGCGGAATGATAAGCTTGATAATGAATTATAAAAATTACAGTGGAAAAGACATTCGACGATTCGTTGAAAAAAATTATGGAGATCAAATTTACACAGATCACGTACAATCAATATTTACCGATTTGATCTAAAGATTTTTTTGATCTTCTCAATTTCTCCTTTTGTAAAAAATCCGGTTAATATTGTCAATCCCGGGAACAGGAGAGTAATAAATAATTTTTCACTCAGCGATAAACTATAATTCGTTATAATTAACCCAATAATGCAAAGCACTAAGCTGATTCGGATTAGTTTTCCCCATTCGTATTGAATAGGATATATTTTACGATTTATAACAAAAAGGAATATGGCCATTGCTCCAAAAGAGATACACGTAGCAAGTGCAGCGCCCAGCGCTCCATAAATCGGGATGAGAAGAATATTTAACCCGATATTGATAACTGCACCAACAGCGCGCGACCAAGCAATAATTCCTGATTTATTTGTTAAAAACGGACCCGGAAGCTGCAACAAGTACATCGCATCAAATAAGTATCCCAGAGCAATCCAAAACACGATAGAGGTTGAAGACCAGTACTCAGGACCATAAAATGTAAAACCGCCTAAATCCAGCTGTATTAAAACATCAACCCAAAGGACCAATGTTACCCAAATCAATCCCATTGCCCAAAGTACATAAGATGTGATTCTACTGAATAGTTTTTTCTTTTCTTCCCAATCTCCGTCTTTAAGAAAAAACGGCTGCCATCCCATGTTAAAGCCCATAACCACGAGTAACATGAACATTCCTAATTTATATCCAGCACTATAGAACCCAACTGTTCCAACGTCTGTCATCCAGCTTAAAATATATCTGTCCGCTAATTCCATCATCATTGCAAACATCCCTGACAATAAAAAAGGCCACCCAAATCTCATTAACTTTTTCCAGACGGAAAAGGAAATCATTTTGAATGAAATACGAGAAAATAAGAATGGAGATGTCAATAACAATAACACACCGGACGTAAAAAGATTGCTTAGAAAAACACCTCCAATCCCCATTTTTAATGACAGCACAAAGTACAAATTCAAGGACAACGACAGCCCAACATTCGTTAGACTTAACATAATAAAATAATAGGGTTTTTCTTCTGATCGGAGAATCAGCATTGGAACGGACCACAAGATATCCAGTAATAAAATACCTGCTAAATACGGTAAGAATTTTACATAATTACTTCCTAATATCACGGGCGCTAAGGTCGATCGAAAAACAATGATAATCCCAGCGGCAATTATTGAAGTAATTATATATGATATATATGTATTTGTTAAAAATGATTTTCGGTTATTTTGATCTGCGGGGACATAATGTTTCATTAAAGAGGCATCTAATCCATAATGAAGGACGACTCCCATAAATCCGAGAAACGCATAACCTAACGATACAACACCATATTCTTCCGGAGAAAACACGTTCGTATATAGAGGTAATAGCAAAAAAGACACCAATCGAGCAAGAATATGCCCGGCACCGTAGATCAATGCGTGCTTCCCTAATGATTTAATTAGCAACTGTTTTCCTTTTTACAACTGCATAGTGTTAAAAAGTTTTTCGAAACACTTTTCTAATCATCCCAAGAGATCCGAACTCCTCTTTGAATCGAATAAGTGAAGGAGCCGGTGTTAAGGGGTTTTCAGCTGTTGGGTTTTGAGATACTCCAAAATCTAAATATGAAAATCCTCTTTTTTTCGCCCATTTTATTGTTTCCATTATCTGAAGTGTTGCGGGTTGGGCTCCAATATAATCGTAATCAATCATATTATAGAAAATGATCGCAACCTTTTCATTTGCCATAAATATTAACGTTCCTCCAATCGGCTTTCCATTTGAGTACATCATCAAAAGGTGGAGATGGTTTGGGAGGGCTTTATCTAATACTTTTAATTCTTGTAATGAATGTGTTGGCTTGGATTGATGTCTCTGTTTGTTCTTTAACAGAATCGGATAAAATTCCTCAAAATTATTATTCCATTCAGTTGTAATTCCAAAATCCTGAATGATTTTATCAAAATATTTCTTCGACCGATGTTTCAACTTACACACATTATCGATGAGTGTTTTTTCATCTTCTATCAATGGAATCACACTGGATATATAAATTTCATCTGTGATATATTGATTCCACAACATCGCGTATTCAAATGACTCGTTTTGCAAAGAATGATAAATCCATGGTGGTGGAATTAAGGCTACTTCATGGATATTTTCTTTTTCACAATATTTTTGGAATTGTTCAAGAATTTGCGACGCCAAAGCAAAAGAAGGATCGTTTATAATAAACCCACCATAACTTGCTCCTGGATGAGAAAATAAAACTTTTTTTCCATCTTCCTCAACGATCGACCCGGGAAATACCGCAACAATTTTTTCACCTTTTTTACACATTAGCGAATGGTCCGGAAAAACACGATCAATATGATAGGATAAGAAGTTCCGCAAGTGAAAGAGTGTTCCGTTGTTTGAGTTTTGAACAAAACGATCCCAATCTTGTTTATCATTACTTGTGTATTTGAAAATATTGATGTTCATATTTACTCAAACTATTGTTTTAAAATTGTTGTAATGTGCTAAAGAAACTTTCAAAACGATGGTTAAGTTCCGATGTTTCTATTGTAACAGACATGTCATCTTTACTTCTGCTTAAGATTCTTATCTCTTTGAATGCTCATCATTGTACAGCCAAAGAAATTAGCTGTGAAAACATCTATCATGAAACCTGTTTGTAACTCCGAAAAAGACTCTCTAATTTTCTACCCTAATTTTATAGGAGAAAACAATGAAACCAACAATCTCTGATGTACACGCTAGAGAAATTTTAGACTCAAGGGGAAATCCGACCGTTGAGGTGGATATCACATTATCTGACGGAAGTTTTGGAAGAGCAGCGGTTCCGTCCGGCGCTTCAACCGGAGAGCATGAAGCGGTTGAATTACGCGATGGTGATAAAAATCGCTACGTTGGAAAAGGTGTAAAACAAGCTGTTGATAATGTAAATACAATAATTCGTCAAGCCGTTATCGGCCATTCAGCTTTGGATCAATCCGGACTGGATCAAAGTATGATTGAATTGGACGGCACTCCCAATAAATCCAAGCTGGGTGCCAATGCTATCTTGGGTGTTTCTATGGCCACTGCCTATGCAGCTGCGAAAAGTGTAAATTTACCCCTATATCAGTACTTGGGGACTAAAGATGCCTGCACGCTTCCCATACCCATGATGAACATTTTAAATGGAGGAAGCCACGCAGACAATAATGTGGATATCCAAGAATTTATGGTTTTTCCGATTGGGGCAAATTCTTTTTCTGAAGCTCTTCGGATGGGGGCTGAAGTTTTTCATCATCTTAAGAAAGTCTTAAAAGGGCTTGGATTAAATACCGCCGTTGGAGACGAAGGTGGTTTTGCACCCAATCTTCGGTCTAATGAAGAAGCTGTCGAGGTTATTTTACAAGCCATAAAAAATGCAGGATACGTCCCCGGTAAAGACATTTTCATTGCTTTGGATGCTGCGGCCAGTGAGTTTTATAAAGATGGTAAATATATTTTAGCTTCTGAAAACCGATCTTTAACTTCTGAGGAGATGGTCGCTTTTTTGAAAGATCTTGTTTCAAAATATCCTATTGTCTCCATCGAGGATGGTTTGCATGAAGATGATTGGAATGGTTGGCAAAAACTGAACGCAGAACTCGGATCTAAAATCCAAATCGTCGGTGATGATCTTACCGTAACAAATATTCTTCGTTTACAAAGAGCAATCGATGAAAAATCAATGAATGCTATTCTAATTAAGTTGAACCAAATTGGCTCTGTGACGGAAACCATTCAAGCAATTGAAATGGCTCGGAAAAACAACTACGCTGCTGTAATTTCTCATCGGTCCGGTGAAACAGAAGATACCACTATCGCTGATTTTGCAGTCGCAATGGGAATGGGGCAAATTAAAACAGGATCCGCTTCAAGAACCGACCGGATCGCAAAATACAATCAATTGCTTAGAATCGAAGAAGAGCTTGGGTCGCAAGCTATCTTCCCCGGGCATGAAGTTCTTGGGAATTCGTGAAACGATATAGAAAAACAAACAGACAAAAAAGATCTCGCTATTCTAATAAGCAAGCCAGCGAAGCACAAAAAAAACTGTTTCGATGGATCTTGTTTTTTATAACCAGCATTCTAATTGTTATCTTCTTCTTTGGAGATCATGGTGTTTATCAGCTCTATAGACTAAAAACTGAGCGTAAAGCAACTCAATTGCTCATTGCAGAATTACGGAAAGAGCGACAAGTATTGGAAGCAGAAAAAACACGACTAAAAACCGATATGGACTATCTGGAACACCTTGCGAGAGAAAAATACCGCATGGCTAAACCCGGAGAAAAAGTATTTAAGGTCTTTGAAAAAGAACCTTCAGAGAATTAGCTCCACAATTACACATAAATACATAGGTTGTTAATGTCAAAAGGAATTACATCACAGAAACAGGATTATGCCGCTTGGTATACTGATATTGTTGTTAAGGCGAAACTAGCTGATTACAGCCCTGTTCGCGGATCAATGGTCATCCGTCCATATGGGTTTGCTTTATGGGAGCACTTACGAGATGCTTTGGATACCATGATTAAAGACACGGGACATGTTAATGCGTACTTTCCATTATTCATTCCGAAATCTTTCCTTTCTAAAGAAGCTGAACATGTAGAAGGTTTTGCAAAAGAATGTGCCGTTGTAACACATCATCGTCTTCGTACAACAGAAGATGGAAAAGGTGTAGAAGTTGATCCCTCATCTAAACTAGAAGAAGAACTCATCGTTCGCCCAACAAGCGAAACTATCATTTGGTCTATGTATAAAAAGTGGATTAATTCTTACAGGGACCTTCCTTTATTAATTAACCAATGGGCAAATGTCGTTCGATGGGAAATGCGTACTCGCTTATTTTTGCGGACAACCGAATTTTTATGGCAAGAAGGACATACGGCACATGCCAGTGCTGACGAAGCAAAAGAAGAAGCCTTAAAAATGTTAGAAGTTTATTGCCAGCTTGCGGAAGATTATCTGGCAGTTCCGGTTCTAACCGGGACAAAATCAGAATCTGAAAAATTTGCAGGTGCGGAACAAACTTATTGTATTGAAGCAATGATGGGAGATAAACGCGCTTTGCAAGCCGGCACTTCTCATGATCTTGGACAGAATTTTGCAAAAGCTTTTGATGTAACATTTCAAACAAAAGACAACAAAGAAGAGTTCGTCTATGCCACAAGTTGGGGAGTCACCACTCGACTTGTCGGAGCTGTTATTATGACGCACGGAGATGACAAGGGTCTACGCCTTCCTCCTAAAATTGCTCCTATACAAGTTGTTATTATTCCAATCACGCGAACTGATGAAGATCGGAAAAAAGTAGAAGAATATCTCAAATCAACGTTGTCAGAAATTAAGTCTTTAGGCATTCGAATAAAAATTGACTGGTCAGATGCATCTCCGGGATTCAAATTTAATGAATGGGAATTAAAAGGTGTCCCAATCCGTTTAGAGGTCGGTCAACGAGACATGAACAATGGACTAGTGGTTGTTGCTCGCAGAGATACCGGAGAAAAAACATTCGTTGCAATAAATGCAGTACCTAATCTGCTATCTGACATGTTGGATGATATTCAATCCGGACTATTAAAACAGGCAAAAGATTTCAGAACAGAAAACACTCACACAGTTTCATCATACGAAGAGTTCAAAGAGATTATTAACAACCAGGGTGGTTTCATTCGGTGTGGCTGGGATGGAACAACAGAAACCGAAAATGCAATCAAAGAAGAAACAAAAGCTACGATCCGCGTTATCCCATTTGATGAAGAACCCTCCGGCTTAACATGTATCTACTCCGGAAAACCAGCGAAGCATGAGGTTGTTTTCGCCAAAGCCTATTAAACCAATTTTATTATGATCGTTCAATCTCCTGCGATTGTATTAAAAAGCTTTCCATACGGGGATACCAGTTTAATTGCCCGATGTCTAACACGGGATTTGGGTAAAATCAGCGTGATAGTTCGTGGCGCTCGCCGAAAAAAAAATCCGATGGGAGCTTACTTTCAACACTTAAGTTATTTAGATGTCATTTTCTATTATAAACAATCTCGAGAACTTCAAACCATCTCAAAGGCATCTTTTTTAGAACCTTGGCTTAATTTACAGACAGATCTAAAAACTGTATCAATAGCATTAGCAATTATTGAGTTAACAGAAAAAGCCATCACTGATCACGATCCACATCCGGAATTATTTGATGAGCTGATCAATTGTATTCGTGCCTTAGATATAAAATCACATCCAGCCAATGTTCTATATTGGTATTATGAAATGAAACTACTGACTCTTTTAGGATTTAAACCGGATCTTTCTACCGATGATCTTCCGGGAATAAATCTTCCTGTTATGCAAAATCATCCGTCCAGCTTGAATATTTTATCCACTCTGCAAAAACATTCTTTAGAATCCTTACCCGAATTAGATATAAAACCCATAGATAAGACGATTGTAAGCCAATATCTTTTAACGCAAATTCATTATCATTTTGAGGGAATTAAATCCTTGAAATCATTAGAAGTAATTAAGAAAATTTTTTCATGATAAATAAAACCGTTAAGGGAGTTCTTACTCAATCCAACAGCTCTACCTTCCTGTTAGATGAAAGCGGAACCCGACATTTTGAAGGTGAAAATATTTGGGATGGATATTGTGTTCATTGGCTTAATAAAAAAGTCTGTGCCAGACATCTGCCCCAAAAAGATTATGAAACGGGAGCACCCATTATAATTGTCTGGCCAGATGATCCCCCGGTAAGCACTCCATTTGTCGAGTTTTATTATAATGAAAGTCTGGTAAAATATATTGCATCAACATTCGGACACAATGCGATCAATGTTAATGGAGAAATATTTAATTTTTCACATTTAATCAATGAAAATGAAGTCATGGTGAAAGAAGAATATTTTTATCGCCCCGCATTAGGTGAATTTGCACCATCTCCAAATAATGATATGTTTGAAATTCTTGATGACGGACGAGCCTTTTTTGACAAATTCGGCCGCAATTTTATGAGAACAATCCATGTGATTAGAATTGAAGGGGTTGACACAAAAAAACTTTCTGATATTTATCATGAAGAGTTAAAAACAATCCATGCATGTGTACCCAGTAAAAAAGCTCCTGAAAAATATAGAGATTTTAATTTTCTTACCCGTAGTTGCAGCACGATCATTCGTGACGGATTAAATCGGTACGGATTCACTAAGATCAAAGGAGTTTTTCCTTTCGATCTTTTTGTTAATATTGCTTACAATCTTCAGCATGCACCCGACTTGAAAGTAAGAATCTTTAAAATGCCACAATTAACCGTTCCGGAAGCTCCCCCCAGTCGTATGACTCCTTTGCTAAATCCTAAGAACCGTCTTCGCGTTCGTTCCGTTTTGTACGAAAACTAAATGAGATATCAATTCCAGTCCCAACACGGACAATTTTCATGGAAACCTAAATATTTTCCTGAAGCAATAAAGATCCTCATTGGAATAAATGCTGTTCTTTTTCTTTTCGATATTCTTTTATCTTTGGATTTTTCTTCGAAATTCGGACTTTCTCCCAGAGCAGTTCTTCCCATGTTATGGCAACCCGTATCTTATATGTTTATCCATGGGAATATTTGGCATCTTGCGATCAACATGTTAATCTTATGGATGTTTGGTTCTGAATTAGAATCCATTTGGGGAAAGAACCAGTTTATCAAATATTATTTCATAACCGGTGTCGGGTCCGGTCTCGTTTGGCTCCTCTTTAATCTTTCAAATTCTCATTTGATTTTGATCGGTGCCAGTGGAGCAATATATGGTATACTTTTAGCGTATGGTTTAATCTTCCCCAATCGAACGGTTTTATTATATTTTGTGATCCCAATTAAGGTCAAATGGTTTGTGCTGTTTATTGGGCTTCTTGCTCTCTATTCATCCTGGGGCTCTAATTCTAACATCAGCCACTTAACTCATTTGTCCGGTATGATCATTGGATATTTTTATTTAAAATCAAATTGGAAATGGAAAAAGACTTCTTTTTCATTTAGAAAATTTATACTCGGATTGAAACATCAATGGAGTGAAAAGAAAGATCAAGCCTCTATTGATCGTGAAAAAACTCTTTTACGTCTTTTAAACAAAATTAATCAAATTGGATACGACAATCTTTCGGAAAAAGAAAAATCAATTTTTCAATCCGTTAATACGATATTATCCAAAAAGAACACAAAGAACTAAATAAATAAGAGGGAAAACAAATGGATCTATCAACTATTTTTGGATTAATTGCTGGACTGTTTTTAATCGGCTTTGGAATGTTCGACAGTGCCACGGGCGGTGTTCCTTCAACATTTTTCCAATTACAAGGATTAGCCATTGTCTTAGGCGGCACCTTTGCCGCAACACTTGTGAACTATCAACTTTCTCAAGTTGCTCAGCTATTCAAAATTGCAGGGAATGCCTTTTTAGGAAAAAACCAACAAGATCCGATATCTTTAATTCACCGTTTTGTTGATTTAAGTAAGTTGGCCAGAAAAAAAGGATTAGCAGAGCTTGAAAAAGAATTACCAAGCCTCGAAGAACAATATATGCAAACCGGGTTAGAATACGCAATTATTGAAAAAGATAAAGTTCGTCTGGAAAAATTCTTAGATAACGAACTACAAAATCTTATCAAACGCCATCAATCTGGACATGAATTGTTTTTTAATATGGGTTCCTATGCTCCTGCTTTTGGTCTTCTGGGAACGGTTATGGGGCTCATTTTGATGATGCACGGTGAAGCAACAAGTAGTTCTGTTTCAGATTTTGCAAATCAGTTCAGTGATCCTCTTCAAGGTTTATTAAAAAATATGGGAATTGCATTGGTCACAACATTTTACGGAGTCCTACTCTCTAATTTGTTTTTTATTCCAATTGCGGGCAAACTACAAAATCACACAAACGAAGAAGTTCATGTCTGTGAAATGATAAAGACTGGAATTATTGGTCTTCATCAAAAAGAACATTGGATGATGATTCAAGAAAAATTAATCACATTTATCGATAAAGACTCCAGGGATGTTTTTAGAAATATATCATGATAAAAAACAAGTCTAGCGGATCATCTAAAAACCATCGGTGGATGCTAACTTACGCTTCGCTGATTACAGCTCTGTTGGCTTTTTTCATCTTTTTCGTTTTTAAAGCTGAAGAAGCTGTAGAATCTAAATTTCGCGTTGCTGATCTATTAAAAAATAATATATATATACGTGTTCTGTATGAAAAACACCAAAAAGAACTAAACTGGCTTCATGTTGAAAACACGGGAACAAAAGGTGTCAAGCTTCTTATTCCCTCTACAATTGTAGATGCCTCGATTAATTCCAAAAATGTTTCCATGTTTGACTCTGGGGATGATATTATTAAAACTGACTTTGAGCCTTATATCAATTCTGTTGTAGAAGTTATTCACACGCTGAGGTTAGAACAAATACCTTCTCGATATTCTCAAGAAATTCAATATCTAAACAGTATCAACAAAGATATTAGAGTGGATATTGTCATTGAAGGGCATACAGATCGCAGAACAATTAACAACACGCGATTTAAAGATAATTGGGAATTAAGCATTGCGCGCGCAGGCAATGTAATGGCGTTGTTACAAGAGAAACTACAGCTACCATATCACCTATTTTCAATTGCCGGGTATGGTCCTTTTCATCCATTGCGCGATCAAGATAACCTTGAAGAAAATCGTCGCGTAGAGATCTATATTAATGCACAAATGGTTTCATTAAATGGCAATAACAACTAAACGATCGCTTTCTGAGCGCGCCCGCGGAGCCTGGCTTCTTTCTTACGGGGATGTTGCCACTCTCCTTATCTGTTTTTTTATTATGACATTAATAACACGATCCGGGGATATCTCAAAAGTACATAACTGGGTTTACAAGTGCTTAGATGAAAGCTCACATGAACTAACGGATGTAATCTCACAATTTGATATTGATTCTTTCCATATTTCACAGGACACAAAAGGTATTCGTTTAACATTAAATAATCCTAATATGTTTGACTTGGGAAAAGCAGAGCCTCTTCCTCTTTTCCAATCTCAATTAGAGGTCATTTCAAAAGCAATTTCCAACTTAACTATTTTTCATTTACAAAAAGTCTCTGCTTATGAAAAGTGGTTAAAAGATTATGATAGAATGGGATTGGATTGGAACGTAGAAATTAGAATAGAGGGGCACACTGATAATATTCCATTGATTGAAGGATCTGATTACAGGAATAATTGGGAATTAAGCGCAGCGAGAGCACAGTCGATTATGCGGATTCTTTTTCAAAAGAGCAACCTTCCTGAGTCACAATTCGCTATTGCAGGATTCGGAGAATTCCGCCCGGTTACAAATAATACAAGCGAAGAGGGGCGTGAAATTAATAGAAGGGTTGAAATATTTATAAATGCTTCACTTGTAGAAAAAAGAAACTTATAGTTTATTCAAAACAACTGTTAATCTTCTTAACCAATGTTAAGCAGTAATAAAAATATACTATTCACAAATTGTTCGGTTTATCAGCACCCGAATGCAAACTCCATTCTTTGCAACAACGGTCTCATTGAAAAAATCGGATTAAATATACAACAAAAAGGTGTTGAGGAAATTGATCTGGGCGGTAACTACCTTTATCCCGGATTTATAGATTCTCATTTACATTTAACCGGATTTGGATGGTCGTTAGAAGTATTAAATTTAAAAGGAATGAACTCCATTGATGATATTCTGTTACATATATCAGATGCTGTAAAAAACAAAAATAGACATTCTTGGCTTATTGGTCGTGGTTGGGATCAAAACACATGGGTCATTCCTGAATTTCCAACTAAAGAAATGTTGGACTCCGTCGCTAAAGATATTCCGGTTATTCTTCGCAGAGTAGACGGGCATGCCGCCTGGGTAAATTCAAAAGCCCTGGAAATCTCTAGAATTACCAAAAAAACCATAGGTCCGGTTGGAGGAAAAATCATACGTAATGCTGACGGTACACCCACCGGCATTCTTATTGATAAAGCAATGGATTTGGTCTCAAAGCATATTCCATCTTCTACAAAAGATGAAAAAAAACGATATATAAATAATAGTATCTCAACATTAAACAGCCTTGGAATTACAAGCCTTCATGATGCGGGCACAGATTTAGAGACTATTCATTTATTAAAAGATTTAAAGAATCAAAACGATCTTTCTGTTCGTGTATATACAATGTTAAATGATGACCCCGAAGATACCGGCTACTTTTTTTCAAATGGTCCTGAACTCGATGATCCATTTCTTAAAATACGAGCGGTCAAGTTATATATGGATGGTGCATTGGGGTCAAAAGGCGCTGCAATGATTGAACCTTATGTAGATGATCCAAACAATTTTGGGCTTCTACTAGAAAGTCCTAATACTATTGGTGAAAAAATTCAACAAGCCAATGCTGCTGGATTTCAAGTTTGTGTTCATTGTATCGGAGACCGTGCAAACCATGTTGCGCTTAATCTATTTGAACATCATGGGAAAAAAGAATTAAGAAATCGTATCGAACATGCTCAAATCATTCATAAAAGTGACCTGATGCGATTTGCTCAATTAGGTGTGCTCCCATCCATGCAACCTACTCATTGCACCGCGGATATGTCATGGGTTGAAACACGATTAGGTCCTCATAGATTAAGCAGGGCGTATCCGTGGAAATCCCTGCTAAATGCGGGTTCGATTATTCCGGGAGGTTCCGATGCTCCTATTGAATATCCATCACCTTTGGAGGGGATTTATGCAGCTGTTACACGCCAAGACAAATCGGGAAATCCAAAAAATGGGTGGCAATCCTCTGAAAAAATCTCGATACACGACGCTATTAAAATGATGACATCCTGGGGAGCATATGCTTCATTTGAAGAAAATATTAAAGGAACGTTGCTCCCGGGTTATTTTGCTGATTTTACTGTGCTAGATCGTCCGATAGAATCCGTCACACATAAAGAAATATTAACATCAAACGTTTTGTATACAATACTTAACGGAAAGATTGTTTTTTCTTGTTAGATTTATGATACTATGTTAACCCAGAAAGAAATAAAACAAATTCGTTCTCTTCAAATCAAAAAATATAGACAACATTATGGTGAATATCTTATTGAAGGGTTGCGATTAGTTTCTACTGCGGTTGATTCAAATCCTCAAATCATAAAAAAAGTTCTCATCACTGAGGAGTTTATGAATGATTCAACTTATTCTTCTTTTATTCGTTCTCTTAACGAAAACGGTCTTTCAATTGGGGTTATTTCTCTTGCGGATCTGACATCAATCACGAATACGGTTCACCCTTCAGGAGTCGTTGCGATTTGTTATTATCCTCAATCAAGTGACATTACCACTATTTCTAATTCAAACTTTTTATATTTAGACCGGATACAAGATCCGGGGAATTTAGGAACCCTGTTCCGAACGGCAGCATGGTTTGGAATAAATCATATCATTCTTTCTGAAAAATGTGTGGATCCTTTCAATCCTAAAGTAGTACGAGCCGGGATGGGAGCACATTTTTCATTGTCAATTTATCATACGATTCATTTGTTAAATTTAAAACAAAGTCATATTCTAGTTGGCGGTAATGCGAATGGAACTCCACTTTCAGAACGACCAAAAATAGACAAACCTTGGGGGTTGGTTATTGGCAATGAAGCACATGGAATTTCTGATGAAGCTGAACAATTATTAGACTATTCTATTTCTATACCAAAAATCGGGGATGGTGAATCATTAAATGCTGCAATTGCCGGAACGATTCTGTTGTATGAACTAACCACTCAAAATTCTTAACTTTCGTGCATGAATTACAAGGACACAGACCCCCATGAACCGGACCCTTACAGTTTCTCTTGTACTGGGAATTGTATTTGCATCCGTGCTATTTGCTTTTGCGGTGGGCGGTGCTGTTCTTGGTTTTGGTCTGAAATACCATCCTGATCAAAACATTCTTTATACTCATCTGTCCCTGTTCATCGGACAAGGATTGATCGCTCTTCCTGTATTAATTCTGTTATTACATCGAAAAGAACGACTTTTATACCGATTTCGTATTCATAAAATTTCTCTCCACACTGCACTTTCTGTTATCATCTTTTCAATTGGAGTAATTCTCCTCGCAGATGAAATGGATAGGCTTATGAATACCTTTTTTACAATACCGGATGTGTTTGAAGACGTCGGAAAATTATTGAAACTGGAATCCTTTGGAAGCGCATTTCTGATTATTTCTTCAATTGTTATTATTGCTCCGCTTGGTGAAGAACTCCTCTTCCGAGGATTCTTACAACAGTTTTTAGAAGAACATTGGAAAGATATTACACGAGCTGTTTTAATAACCAGCTTGTTCTTTGCTTTTATTCACATGAACCCTTTTTGGATTATTCAAATCTATATTCTGGGTATAATGTTGGGATATCTTGCCTGGAAAACCGGATCAATTATTTCCAGTTTTATTTTACACGGTTTAAATAATGGATTTGCTATTTTACTGGTAAATATTGAAGGCCTTGATTCAATTTATACTTTGCAGGGACATGTCCACCCTATTTTACTTGTTTTTGCTATTATCTTTGTTTATTTTGGTTTCAAATGGCTTCATAACTCATTGGAGATTCAACCATGAAAAAAGAAATGTTCGTACATGAAATTACTGTTTTGCGGGATACTTTTAGAAGACTGCTTCGTCGACACGCTAAAGCTAACTTAATTAAGTTAATCCAAAAAACGCACCCTGCCGATTTAGCGGTTCTATTCCGATATTTTACTGATAGCGAACAAATAACTTTGTTCTCATACATGGTCGAAGATGAGCATACCGCTGAGGTTATCACAGAGTTGGATGAATCCATTTTGTTAAACCTATTTCAATATGAAGATCCAACTCGAGTTGTTAGTATTTTTCAGAAGTTAGGATCAAATGATCAAGCAAATATCTTAAATCTATTGCCTGAAGAACAAGCTCAATCTATTCTAGACCTAATGAAGGAAGAAGAGCAAGAAGAGGTTGAGGAAATACTTGGGTATCCTGAAGACAGTGCCGGAAGTATCATGTCAACTGATGTGTTCACTTTGCATGAAGAAACCACCGCTGAAGAGGCCATTCACTCTCTTCAATATCAAGACGATGCTGAGATGGTATTTTATCTGTATATCACGGATGATGATGGATGTCTTTCTGGGGTGATCTCCTTAAGAGACCTCGTCACAACGCCCCCTGAAGTTTTGTTAAAAGATATCATGGCAAAACATGTACATTCAGTTCGACCGGAAACAGACCAAGAAGAGGTCGCACGTATTGTATCTTTATATAATTATTTAGCTCTTCCCGTTGTTGATTCAGAAAACACAATTTTAGGGATTGTAACTGTTGACGATATCGTAGATGTTATCCGAGAAGAAGCAACTGAAGACTTTTTACAAATGGCCGGAGCCGGTAAAGATCGGGAGATCTTATTGAAATCCTCATGGGAAAACGCACGATCACGCTTACCTTGGTTGTTCGCAAGCTGGATCGGGGGAATCGTCGCCGCATCTATCATTGGTGCATTTGAGCATGTATTAGAAGTCGTGATGGCGTTGACAGCGTTTATCCCTGTTATTATTGGTATGGGAGGTAACATCGGGACACAAAGCTCCACCATTATTGTTCGAGGCTTGGCAACCGGTCGTGTTAATGTTGGAGATGATTTCAAGTTAATCCTAAAAGAAACAAGTGTCGGATTGATTTTGGGAGGATTGTATGGATTGCTCCTCGGATTTTTTGCAATGTTTAAGTTTATTGACGCTCCACCCCTATTGGGATTAGTCGTCGGGCTTAGTATTTGTTTATCAATGTTAATCGCAACATTTATTGGAACGTTAGTGCCATTACTGCTCCGTAAAATGGATATTGATCCGGCAATTGCAACTGGACCTTTTGTTACTACAAGTATAGACATTCTTGGAGTTGCATGTTATTTTCTTATTGCAACATCCATTCTTTCGATCTAAACGTTAGGTTTGGGCTGAATTTTAGTCTAACTATTATTTCTTTTCGAATATCATGAAGTTTCGTTCGTTGTTTTTGTCTTTGTTTATTATCTTGTTGAGTCCTTCTTCAGCAACATCCCAAACATATACTATCTCTGTTTGGGATTTTCCAATCGGCAACGTGCAAATATCCATGCCAACAATGGATTCAATTATCGTTTCTGCCAATTCTTCTGGTCTTTTAGATTTATTTCTTCCCTTCAATAATGAATATGTAACTACATTCGACACAACATCATATCAATGTGTTTCGTATAAAAAATCTATACATCAGGGATCTTTTCAGCAGAAATTAATCTGTCAATGGAATGATGATAATCAAACTTTTGAATATCGAAAGTTAGGTGTTGTGTCTCGCAAAGACTTACATCATAATATATTTTCCTTACTTGCGCGTGTAAAAACAGTGCCCGCTGACAGTATAGACACAAAATGGTTTTACACAGAACATGAAGGGGGATCTTATCGTTCCAGATTTTTATCAGCCGGATCAACCTTGTTAAATATTAACCAAGATTCTGTTGAGTGTGTTCATTATAGACTTGATCTCCTTCCCTATGAAACTAAAAACATAAAAGTACTTGACCAAACGGACTACTTCAGTCGTAATATTACCCATCAAAATGGTATACGACAGATATGGGTTGATCATAAAAACGATGAAATCATTCAAGCGTCTTTAGCTCTGTCTAATATTCCAATATTCATAAGAAAGAATCCATGAATAAAATCTGGAAAGAACATAAACATCATTTCTTTATTTGGGGAATTGTTTTGGCGGTGATCGTTATGGCTCTCCGCCTTGGAATAGACGAAAAGATCGTTGTTTTCCTTACGTTAACTCTTGGTTTATTTACTCAGGTGTTTTCTGGGTTAGGTGCATTAATTGCCTTGATCCCTTGGGTAGGTCCATTTATTGTAAAATTGTTTACGATCCCCTTTTTCTGGCTTGTGAATGGCCTTGGGTATTTTATATCTGTTGTGGCTATCAAAAAAGGATATACAAAGTCGGTAACAAGTTCTAGAATTCTAACCGTTGCAGTTTTAACAGGGATCATCGTCGGCTATATATTGGGTCATTTATTGCCCTTAAGATGAAAGTTTAAATCATGAATATATTAATCCTCCAAGGACCCAACTTAAATCTCTTAGGTGTAAAATCATTAAAAAGCGGTCACCGGTTAACTCTAGATAAAGTCAATCGTGCTATTCGCCGTCACGTCCGTGATAAAGATATAGAGTTAAAGATTTATCAGACACACAAGTTGGAAAGAATGCTTTCGCTCCTTCAAAGAAACCGTAATTGGGCAAACGGTATTTTAATTGCTCCTATGGCATGGGCACGATATGAATTTGTTTTAAAAGAGGTTTTAGAACTCATCGAAACTCCTTTTGTGGAAATTTACTTCAATGACGACTTTTATATGGGGACCTCTGCTGAAGATTCTATTTTATCATCTATCAGCTCCGGCGTTGTCTCCGGGCAACCCGATGAAACCTTTTTAAAAGGAATTGACCTTTTGGTCAACCGAGTAAAAAACACAAAGGAATAACCCGTGATTCTATTTCGCTCTCTTTCTATAGGGATATTTCTATTTATTCTGATAGGCTGTTCTTCATCTCCACCAATATCACATGAAGACACTTCTCCAAGGACTATCACACATGTATTTGGACAAGATTCTCTACATCTAACTTTTACAGGTGGTGAAAAATATTTCCGAGAATCGTTTAATCAAGATAGTCTTTTCTATGAACCTGTCCAAAAGTTAATCGATCCCCTTCTTTCGGATATCAAAGATTCTTCTCTCAGGCATTTTATAAAAACCGAGCTTATATCAAAATATACTGATTGGTTTGAACTAACTAATGTTTCGATCAATCATTATAACATTACACTGGACTACATCATTAAATATGATTCTATAAACAGGTCGATATCTAATGCGTTAAAAGCACATAAGAAGAATATTGCATTTCCTATTGAACCTTCCTTTCCTCACAATGATAAGTTTCCTTCTGTGAATGACTTTAATGATGCTCAGTTTCATTTACCATGTGATTCGATATCGGTGCCTGAGAATCCTCTCTTTTTGCCAAATTCACCTCGAAATTACCGAAACGGTATCCATCGAGGTATTGACTTTCAAGCAAATTGGGGAACGCCTGTTCGAGCTGTTGCAAATGGTATGATTGTTCGTTCTGATCTGTATTATAAAGAGATATCTTCTTCTTTCTTGGAGAAAGGGATAGACCATTCGGAGCGAACAGGACATACACCCTCTGATCTGTTTAATCACATCTTTCTTGGGCGGGCTGTTATCATTGATCACGGATTTGAGATTGTTCGAGGATATCGAACGATTTCAATTTATGCTCATCTTTCCGAAATTTTACCGCATATTATCCCTGGATATGAAATTACAAAGGGAGAGGTTTTTGGAAAGGTTGGCAATTCAGGAATGGTTGGTGCAATAAACGGAAACAAAAAAGGGTCACATCTTCATATTGAAATCATTGTACAAAATGAATCCGGAGAATATTATTTAGGACAAGGTGTTGAGTCCTCTCAACTTTTCGATTTGCTTAATAAAATTTATATAAAATAATATTGTTATAAAAAAGGGGTCTCGCAAGACCCCTTTTTATTTTAATCTATCGATGATTTGTATTAATTAATCGAGTGATAAATATGAGTTTAATAATTCTAAATATCCTAAGAAGTTAATTGTTTGTGTACAATCTACTAAATAACTTCCAAATTTATATGTAACTAAATACTCGTCACCTTCAGCGCCCGATGAAAGATTGATCATATTATAATTGTAAGGAATAACGCCCACTGTATCTACTGGAGTATCTGTATCTGGATCAACTGGAGTCCATATACTACCATCAACATCAGTAAATATTTCTTCTTCTGTAATAACGGAGAAGAAATCTCCTGTTCCATCGTCTTCATATGTCCCATCAGCTAGCGTAGTATCATTATTTGCATCGACATAATACCATGTTACAACGTCTTCAAGTGTTATTTTTTGAACAGATTCAACTTGAAATACACCTTGTTTCTCTAAGCTCAATATGGAATAGTCTTGTGATGCTGATCCCGGTTGAGCATGAGAAACAGTAACAGAATAAACTCTTTCTTCATGGGGTGTAAATAGGTAGTCTGAATTCAACTCTATAACATTATGATTCAATAAGTAATCAAAAAGTTCATTTTTTACTGTTGCATTGCTGTTATTAAGATCCTGGATGTCATCTACGCTAATTGTATGTCCGGTAGGTATATTAACAGAAGTTAATTCTTCCGTCTCGCTAAAGTTAAATAATTGGAGCTCTCCATCAGACCCTATCCATGGATTCAATTCTATTGCTACTGTTTCAACAGCATCAATCTGATCAAGTATATTCCCAAAGACAGGTTGAGCGTGTTCCAATGCTTCTTGATAGCGACTAACATTATAATACGTTTGTGCAAGGGCTATATGGACTTCATCACTCGATAAATCCGGATCATGGTTGGTTGAATAGTCGCTATTATAAACGAATACCTTTTCACCCATTTCAATGATCTTGTTGTTCAAATCAATCAAATCTTCTTCTGTTGGCTCTTGTTCTGGATCCGTTTGAGCAGAAAACCTATTTTCTAACGCAATCAAAAACAAACCAGCATAAGCATCCGCCATGGAAACATCATCGTTATTTTCATTTGCTAAATTTAGAACGACACTAAATTCTACCCTGGAGTGTTGTATGTGTCCAAGACGTAAATAAGACCAACCTTTGCCGATATAAGCTTCAATGGTTTGAGCATTCCGTTCTGATGTTAGTTGAAAAGCATCAAGAGCACTAGAATAATCTCCATCGGCGTAATACGCCCACCCATCTACAATCAGCGATTCTACCGTATTGTAATCTTCCGGTATGTCTGAGCTTAAATCTTTTCGGCAGCTTGACAGGACAAGAAGTCCAAGTAATCCGAAAATAACAGGTTGAAATATTGTTTTGTATTTATTCATTATTTCACCATTATCATTTTATATGTTTTTGAAAATTGTTCTGTTTCAAGTCTATAGAAATATATACCTGAGGAAACTTTATTCCCTGCGTAATCAAGGCCTGCCCATTGAACTGAATAATGACCGGCTTTTTGATGTTCATTAATCAGTGTTTTTATGTTTCTACCAAGAAGATCATAAACACTTAATGATACATTTGTTGCTTCCGGAATATCATATTGAATGATGGTTCTTGGGTTAAACGGATTAGGATGGTTTTGAAATAGCTTATAGCTATTGGGGACCTCTTCAACTATAGGTTTATTAGAGTTGATCACCAATTGGATGTTACCGCATTTGTCTATTTGTGCTGTAACAATATCATTTATTAAATCAATTTGTGTGTTGAGAGCAATTGGTTCGCCATCCAACTCATAACAAATATCTAATTTGCGTTTATCATCGATGGAAAGATTCATTGACGACAGATCAAAACCGACCGTAATTGGTCTTCTTAATTCAACATTTACATTCCCAACAGCAAATGCATCGCTAACCGGCATAAATGTTTGGTTGGCCATATCTTGGTCTGTTTTAATCACTGTCAGTAGTTCGTTTTCGACAATGGTTTGTGCGGGAATCGTCATTGTCAGTTGTGTGTGTGTGCTAACAAATTCACGAGCAGATTGATTGTCGTTTTTAATAGCGACTACAAAAACACTATCCGAAGCTGCTGCATTTCCTCCAATGCTTTCTGCATGTCCGATAAACCAATATTCAGATATGGTTGTTGGAAGAAACGATCTAAGATCAAATGGAGCGCTATAAACAAACCCATTTCCGGCATCGTAAACTTGTGGAACAATAAAGGACGTAACAATACCTTCTCCATTGTTGATTTCTACAAGAGGTCCTTCAAGTTCACTATTTGTACTGGAAGCACCGTCACCATAGATCGCCACATCGCTGAACGCATAGATGTCCAAGTAATTTACAAGGTCTGAATTTTGATTAATATGCAAGTCAAAAGTCACCGGTGGGTCTGTTTCGTCATCTACAACGAACGAACCACCAGCATCGCTACCCGTTTCTTTTGATACAACAATCAGAGCAAAATACTGATACTCATTAATTTCAGAGCTGTCGGTGACCGATTCCACTGTGGAACCAAAATCGTCCCAATCAGAGTAAACAATCCTATTTTGATCCAGGTTAAGATCCAATAGTGTTACTGTCGCGGTTGAATCTTTTTCGGTTTTATGGTGCTGTTTAATAAGGAACATATCAAAATCACCATTATCAGAGGCATTTACAACAAGTGTTTCCTGATTAAAGTCTAATGCTTTGTTTGTCCATGATCCATTATTATCAACCCATTTTTCTGTTTGAGTATATTTAACAGACCAATTTTTAATCGTTTCAGAATAGGGTGAATACCCTGAAGTAACACCCCACGGATAAGAAGAGGGTGCAATGCTTACATCTACATTTTCAAATCCATATAAACCATCATAGAGTGAGTTGTCAGGGTTATCAAAATGAATCGCTAACGCCCAATCGGAATATACTTCTGAGAATGATTTTCCGGCATTTATAGTACCAAGTGCGTTCTCGATACCGTCAACACTATTTTCTTCCTCCTGTACAATTACTGACATCAATTTTCCGGAGTTTTCCTCAAACGGGGATTCATTGAAATATTTTTCGTATAAATATTCCATCATCAGGAATAGTTGATCGTATTCCGTGTTATTTCCATAGTCACCGTATTTTGTCAAGCTGTTGTTATTGCTTAAAACAAACGAGTCGTCAGGCATGGATTTATGACCGGTAATATAGGCTGCAAAATGCTCCAATCCTGTCAACACCCACTCTTCTTCATCTGCATCATAATTATGACAAATCAACCTTGCAAGTGCTCTGGCAATGCCTTCCTGAGCTTCTCCCGGATCCTGAGGATCACTATCCAGATAGATTAAATCCAATGCATTGCTGTTAAGTTCTGTGGGGTCTTGGTCTGGAGGACTAAAATATCCCTGAATGATCAGATCGCTCGTTGCGTTATAGGCATTATCATCCATATCGGCGATTAAAATATTCACTTTTTCATTATTGTCAATATTTGGTGTCTGGCCATAATATGAAGTTACGTAATCATAAATTCCAACATTTTCGTCAGCAACGGTTGTTGAGTCAACTGGCAATGGAACTACATTTGCTCTTAAAATACTTTGTACGTCATCAGGGGTTGATGAACGATGGGTCAAACCGATATTTTTTGGAGCCCATGTACTGCCTCCATCATAAGAGGCTAATACACCACCTGTACGATACGTGACTGTCCTTGGGTCGTCAAATTGATTGTTTCCACAGCTAACAAATAGAGTGTCTTGATTAAATTGTACAATTGAAGTAACCACAAATGATATTTCATCATTTTTATTGAGCATGCCAATCTTGGGGGTTATTTCGGTCCAACCGGACTCTCCGAATACGTGTTTTTGAAGTCCGTTTGACGTTGCTGTAAATAGTGCATCTTCATTTACCGAAAGTTCAATATCGTTGATGGTCCCACTTAAACCTTCAATGGATTCTCCACCTAAGACTTTTACTTCAGTTCCTGTAGAATAATATATATTTCCTGCTGAATCAATATCAAAATCATAGATTGGTTCAGTTCCCACAAGATGTACAATAAGATTGGACGCATCGTAATCAGCATAATCCAAGAGATCCGGGTCTAAAGAACCTTCTTGATAAATATAGTCATTCATCAACTCAACCACACCACTAGGATTGATTTTACTTTTCCATTTTGTGCTAGTTGTGGTATCCTCAACATTTACATATTGTCCTGCGTGGTCTAGTGCTTCAACATCAAGCCCGAGATGCCAAGACACTGTATCCAGTCTGGTAAAATAATCATAAACCCAGACCGTATCTCCAGTAGCCCAATCCCAAGTAAATTGATCTGTCTGCGTTGAATCAAGAACCTCATCAACGACATACGTTAAACCACTTGAGTTAATATCAACCGTTCCATTTCCAATTGGAAGAGCATCAATTGCCGACAACTCAACTGAGCCAAAAAACATTCCATAATCGGTTGCAAAGTATAGTTTTTCACCTTGTGCCATTACATCATAGGTCGGGATTGATGGCCAATCCGTTGTAGAGGGATCTGGTAATGCGTGTCCAATGTTTTTAAAACGTGATCCGGATTTGTAAAACAAACCACCAACTGTTGCAGCATATGGTTTATCAATTCCCGGCGCAAAATACATTTTGTTAACGGTGGGGTTATGCCCATCAAATGTTGGAGCTCCAGTAGATTTTTTCTTCCACGTTTCACCGGCATTTGTTGTACGATAAATGGTTTTAGTATCGTCTGTTCCTTTCAACCCAACCCACCAGGTTTCCTCATCTTCAAATGCGATTGAGTTTACCGCCTCTTTGTGTTGATACGGAATTTCCTCGATGTTTGTTAAGTTGTTCGCAGGTTGTTCCGGAAGTGCGCTTGTCCCCGTTGTTCCATGTGAAGCTACCCATGTATCTCCTCTGTCTGTTGAAATAAACACACCGGAGTTCGTCGTAGCAACCAACACGGAATCATTGTATGGTAAAAATGCTAGATCGCGCACCAAGGCGTCTTCGGTGAAGACAACTGCGTTTTCGCCTTCAGCATTCAATGTAGCACTTGATTGGTAATACCCTGAGAAAAACCCCTGTCCGAGGACCCAAAACATATAGTTGTCTCCAACTTCTGCTTGAGTTACGTCCGCAGAAAAAATGTGTGAATTTATCAGAGCAATAGTTATGATTATTTTTACGAGATGTTTCATATTATTCTCTTGATGTTAAATTTGAATTCCAAATGATGCAATATATGTAGGATCAAACAAGGAGTAATCTGTCATACCTATATCAATATTAATTCTTCCAAAATTGGCGATCGGGAAATTATTGATACCAATCCCCAAAGATCCTCCTCTTGAATCGTCATTAAACACATATCCTGCCCGACATACAAAAAACTTAGAAAATGTGTACTCCGTTCCCATATTAATTCTTTCATGATTATCGGCGGGATGCTCTGCAACTACCGAAACAGCTAACTTATGTACTTGATTATCAAGAGGAGTTGCTGCTACTCCAAAACGGAAAGTCAATGGCAAACCATATGGTCTGAACGTATTCTCTTCAGGTTCTCCGTCTTCATCTAAAATTGGCTCACCATTATTATAATCTATAAAACTTCCATCCAATTGTAAGTCCGGTCCAAAGTTTCTGATAGACATTCCCAATTTTAACGTTTTGTAATTGGTGTCATAAAGTGTTCCCACATCAAAAGCCCAAGTACTTCCTGCTCCATATCCATCCTCTACATCTGATAGACCCTGAGCAAAATCTTCATGGATGAATTTAAAATGTGTACCAAAACTAAATTTATCCGAGATGTTAACACCATATCCAAGACCAACAGAATAGCTTCCTGTGCTGAATTTTTCTCCACTGATACTTCCGTCTTGATCTTCGATGGTCGTAACAGGCATATCACCTGATGACAATGAGACTAAACTGACTGCAACCGTTCCCCTGATTTTTGGGACCTTTATCGAATAGGCAGCAGCCATATGACTAACATCGGCAAACCATTTTGTTTTTGAAGCAAAAACATATTGATTAGGCGCTAATGCAAGGCCGGCCGGATTCCAAAACACTGAAGAAGCATCGCTCAACAACGGATCCATTGATGCACCCATTGAAAATCCTCTTGCGCCCACATCCAGTTTTAAAAACTGTGCTCCAACAAAACCAGCTTTTGCGGTTTTGGAACCTTCAGAGTCTGAATCACTGCCAAGAGCAAGGCCTGTAATTATTAGTAGAAAACACGTGGTTTTCCATAGAGTATTTATTTTCTTAATCATTAGTTACCCCTCAGAATAACGAATTTACCAATTTGTTTAGATGGGAATGATTTAATGGTTGTTTCAACCACATAGACATACATACCACTCACAACATCCAAATCTGCTTTTGAAGTTAAATCCCATGCATCGTCTGATGAGCTATCATTGTGATATATCTCTTTTATCAAATCTCCTGTTATGCTGAAGATTGAAATCTTACATGCAGGGGGTAAGTGTGTAAAGTTTATTTTGTTTTCATATTGAGCTTCTAGTAGAGATGCTCCTTTATATGGATTTGGATAAACTGAAACATATTTTCCGTTCCATTCTTCTCCTTCGTTATAAAACTTTCTAGGATAAACGGGCTCAGGTGCTCCGGTTGTTGCATTGGTTTTATAATTGGATTTTGATGATTCAATGGGTGGAAATTCCGGTTTCCCATGTGCTGCTGGATTGTCATAAGCTGTCACAACATAATAATAAGGAAGATTGTTGATTGGTTTATCAATCCCAGTAATCATATCCACTATATTGCCATCTACATCGTAAGATTGAAATACCGAAGATGTATCATAAAAACTATGAGTCAATTCAGGTAAGTCATATTGTTGTTTATTAAATAAGGTATCACCTGTCTCAAAATCAAGCATATAAACAGGACCGTCTACATTATCAAAGGCACCAAGCAATTCCCAGTTTCCCGGAACAAATTTTGATCGATAAATTCTATACCCTTCAAAATCTGCTGCCCCAACTAGAGGATCAACTTCTAATTCTGAAGAATTGTCCCAAGACATCATGACACCTTGATCCAACGGACTGTATGCTAACACAGGAACTGGAGGAGGAATCGGCAACAAATAATGAACGTCTTCATCCGGGCTAAGTGGATCATATGGACTCGAAGTACTTCCGGCAAAATAAGCTTTTAAAGCATTATCAGCATTTACTCGTAGGTCTCTAATGCCTGATCCAACAATCGCAGCATAAACAAAGCTTATTGTATCACCTAATTCAAAATTATTAAATGGACCGGTCGTTAACATAAACCGATAATCAAATGTCGGCGCACCCACATTAAATGGGTGGGGCATAAATTTATTTCCCCGACTTTCAATATGCGTTCCGGTTGCATAATCAAATTTATCTCTATCAGTTGCGGGGTCGGATTCCCAATTCCACCATTGATGACTAAAGACTCGCATGAGTGTGTCATCCTCTGTGTCTAAGTAAGGACCTGCTTTCCACATATCTGTGTAGAGCAAGCGTCCTCCAATAAACCCGGGGACATTACCTCCTTCATTTGTGTCATCTTCAGGAGTAGTTGGATCGTCTGCATCATACATATAAGACATATTTCTCGGAACGATATACCCTTTTAATGTGTCTCCGCTTATCACGGCAACCTGCCCAGCAACCGCATCATAGTCGGGATTTGTTGCATCTAATTGCCATACAATAACCGGTGCATTAGCATCATCTGATAACAGAACAGTATATTCATCATAGAATCCGTCTGGATATGCTAATGTCGGTTCAAAATCCGGTTGCGATGATGATGGACTTCCTACATTCTTCCATCCGTACGGTACTCCGGCATCACTATAACCTTCAATAACTCCATCCGCATCAAGATCACCATTTTCGACAAGGTCTATTTTATAAGTAATCTGACTTTCCGGATTATTTCCATCCCATCCATCAAAATCAACAGCATCGTCAATATGTGGGTTTGTTGGGTCGTTTCCGGTACCTACATCACAATCATATACCCAACTTACATAGAGTTCATTTAATTCATCGCCACTATAATCATCACCACTACGTTCTTTAATAACATCAAGTTCATAAATGACAAAATCGTCATAATCGGGTGTACTCCATGTTAATCCTCTTTGTTTAATTTTAATGCCAAGGGATGTTGTCGTGTGCGGACCGACAAAATCATCAAATGTTGCATAGCTGTCTTCAACTGATTTTCCGGGATATGCCGGAAGGTCAAAGGTGCTTCCCTCGGTTGGGTGAAACTCGTACTGTCCGTAGTCTGCGTGACTACAGCGTTTTTCTCCATCAACTAATGCAGAGATCCACAGTCGCCCTTCCCACAAATGGTGTGTTCCGGTACCTCCCGGCCATTCCATAGAGGGAAGTCCTTCGGGAACATTCGGATCGCCGTAGTTTCCAAAGTTGCTGGTTGCTGTCCACACTTTTCCAACGTTGTGAACTCTATATTCATCGACAGCCGCACTTCTCATAGAAGTTGGGGAATAATTAATTGTATTTATATTTTTCCCAACAACCATACTTAGTGAAAGCACTATGATGATACTTGTTATTTTTTTGTATTTATTCATGATTGTCTTCTATGTATTAAAATTTTACTGAAATACCAAACTTAACTGTTCTATCCTGTGAAAGATATCCCGGGATACCATACACTCCGCCCGATGGATGTTTTTTATTGTAATCAACTTTACCATCACCATCTATATCCATTACCCACATATATTCATCTTTAAATGTTTCATCAATATATCCATCTCCATCGTCATCAATACCATTATTATCATCTTCAGATGGGAAAACAGCCTTGTCTTTGTCCTCATAGGCTTTTTGATAGTTTGTATACAAGTGATACCATTCGGAATCATAAACAGCTGTAATATTTTTATTATTGAACAAATTGTCTATCCAGAGGAACACAGATGCTTTTGTATCGCCACCAAAACCAGGGATGTTGAAGCTTTTGCTAGCATATAAATCCATATTGAATGTATGCGGCAATCTTTCTGTATTAATTTTAACCTCTAAAGATTTATTTGGTGGAGAATAAGGCAATCCACTTCCATAGTTAACTGTTGTATTCATATCAACATCAATATATGGTATGGTTGTCTTTAGCGTGGCATTTATAGTATGTCTTTGATCCCAATCTAAATAATTCTCATGACCAGGAATGATTTGACTTGCCCATGTAAAACTATAGTTCTGCATTGCAGAAGAGCTCTTTCCTTTTGCAATGGAATAAGTATAGTTAATATTCCCGCCAAAGTACTTAGTGAATTGTCTAAATAGATCAATTTCTAATCCTTTTACATTACCATAATCACCATTTATATGACGAGTATAGTATTGGTTAGCTTTTATCCATATTTGTTTTGTGTCAACCAGTCCTTGAATGTCTTTATAGAACCCTTTGACTTCTAATCTCCAAAATTGTCCGATCTGATGTCTCAACCCAAGCTCATAGCTTGTGGTTGTCTCGGGCAATATGTCTGGATTGCCAACGATCGGGAATGCTCCTGAGAAATCCCAATTAATGTTTCTATACATAAACTGAAATTGTGGGATTTGGAAGGTCTGTCCATAGTTGAAATAGAAGGCATCTCTATTCGTGATTGGGTATGAAATACCAATTCTCGGACTCCAATAAAATTTGCCATCAACTGATGTTGGATTTTTTACTTCTCCTCCTGTGGTCTGATCAATGACCGGGTCATTAATATCTGAAGGATAATTACTAAACTTTGGATTAAAATAATCTACACGAATACCGCTAACAACAACCAAAGATTTGAATTCCATTTTATCTTCAACAAACATTCCCCACCATATAGGATCTAGTTTTTGTTGTTTCTTGCCCCACGTGTCATCATCATATATATCTTCAAACGGCTCATGTAATTCATTGTAGTTTACTTTCCCGTCTCCTTCTCCGACATCCGGTGGAAGATCGATAAAATCATCATCATAATCTCCGTCACCATTTCCATCGATTGCAAGCACACCGTCTTCCCCATAATCAAGATGATCCCATGTATTATTACCTTCATAGTCATCGTTCGTCCCTTCAACGCCGTCTAGACCCCAGTCTGAATAGGATTCACCAAATCGACCCCAATCATTTCTTGAACCAATATTTTGACCATAAATATTTCCACCTGACGGCATATCAATATCGTGATCAAACACATCATATAGGTTCATTTCAAAACCAGCTCTCAGTAAATGATGTTTTGTAGCTTGGCTCGTTAATGTGGTTTTAAAATTCCAAATTACTTTTTCATCTTCGTTCCATCTATTACGTGAAAATGTAGTTCCATTGCCATATGTATAAAATTTATCTCTGTCTTGCGTGTTTTGGATCGGAATATCTTCCCAAGCTAACCATTTTGAATAATCATCGGGGAATGCATCTTCGGAAATATCCAGAAAGTCATTGTTGTTCCAGTCTGTAAACAGATTATCCTTATAATCATTAATATATTTCTGTTCAACCCCTGCTTCATCTAGAAAATCAATATATGAAGGGATACTAGAAGATTCTTCAGTGTCATAATGGTAATATGTTTTAAATCTGCTTAAACTAACCATCAAGAAAGAGTTTTTAGCAAATTGTTGGTTCAAGCTCAAACTAATATGTGAACTGTTATCTTTGAATCGCAGCAAGTGATCTAACATGCTAAATGAATCATTGAAGCCAGAAGCAAGCGGGTCATCGGTTAAGTTTCTATTTGCTAAAATAACTGCATGCCCATCAACCTCAGTTGCATTTGTGCTTGTTGGCACATCAACGCCCCATTGATATACTCCATCATCATTCATATCAATAAAGCTGGAGTCGGTAGTAGCGCCTGACCGATTAAAATCAATAATATCCCATTGAGAATTCCCATTAAGATCTTCTTCTCTAAAGTCCCCATCTCCTGCAATAATTCCTCCTGTACCATCTTTATCAACTTCAATCATTACATTTCTTTTTGGAATATCGTCTGCACTTAATCCAGCGATTGAAATGACATCTTCCATATTCAATCCATACAATAAACCATCTGTACCATATGTTGTCGGATCAAAAATATCTTTTGCTTGGATAGTAACAACTCTGTCCAGTCTATCATCATTATCAGAATTTTCATTTTCATAACTGACACGACTATATCGATAGCTATATTGATTGTTTTTTGAATAATTATTATTTACCGCGAGTTTAAATTTTGATTTAGGGAAAGGACGCCAAGTTAAGCTTGTTGTAACAGCACCTGCTTCTCGTTCGGCCACACCATATCTTCCCTGAGTGTTTGTGACTTCACCTGCAACAAACCAACGAACAGGGAGGTTTAGCAATGGACCACCCAAAGCCCCTTCATATACTGTTTCTTTATTTAACCCCGGAAAACCAAAATTAACCATGGAGTTATCATCCGTTTTCATACGGAATGTTCCTTTTAACTTTGAACTACCTTCTTGAGTAACCATATTGACAACACCTGAGAGGGCATTGCTGTACTCAACGGAAATACCGGATGTAATGATGTTGGTTTCTGCAATACCCAAAGTTGGAACTTCTGCACTGAATTCATTATCAATAGGATCAACGGCCGGGACACCATTAATTAAAAATAGAATCTCACCATCTCGTCCACCCCTAGCATGACCGTCTACAATCCCTGCTGTTAGATTTAATATATCTTCAATATCATCAACAGGAATCTCTTCAATCATTTCTGATGTCATGCTTCTCCGCGACGAAACCAAATCCGTTTCGATCAAAGGTTTCTTTGCTGTTACTGTGACGATTTCTCCCTCAAGCACTTCGGTTGTCATTTCTACATTGATTGTTGTTGTTAAATCAACCGTCACAACAACATCTGTGATCACGGATTTTGCATATCCCATACTATTTACATTAAGGGTGTATTGACCCGGAGGGACAAATAATATTGTATAATAACCATCCAGATCTGTTGCAGACCCAAGAGATGTTCCCGTTACAATGATGTTTGCTCCGATAAGGGGCTCGCCTGTTGTTGCGTCTGTTATTCTTCCGGCAATCTTCCCTGTATTTCCTGCAAATAACATCGTTGCAAATATCATTATAAAAATAAATGGTTTTATTTTTCTCATAAGTATTTCCATTAAATTTTCTTTATTGGTGTATGATTTGGTTTTAAGCGCTTATCAAATATCGATTTTGATCTAAACCCACATAGAATTTGTACTGCTTTTTACTGAAAATGCAACTGTTAATCGATTTTGTCTCAAAACGATGTTTAATTTGTAGTGTTTTTTACCGAAAAAGCAACAAATAATTGTGTAAAGTTTTTATATCAAAATAGTGTTGGAATATGTGTCTATTGTTTTTTAAACTCCAATAGTGATGTGTTTTCTCAGAGAATTTTCATCATTATATTTTTGATAATTTTCCATGCCGACTCTTCGTAATCATTGAACGATAATCGGTAGAGAAAACTTAATTAACAAACAGGAGAACAAAACAACATGAAAAAAACAGTTAAAATATTGCTTTTTCTTGTAATGGTCTTTTCTGTGACGTTTGCTTACGATGCGATCTTAAAGAGCACCGGCGAACTTCCTAAAGGACAATCAACTCAAATTACAGAAAAAGCCTTGCCTGCAGGACCTGTTTTACAAAACAATGATATGATTGTAAAACGTGCATTAACAGCAGGACCTCGCCTGGCAAGAAAAACACAAGATCCTGAAACTGTCGTGTTAAGAGATCAACCCCCGGTAGCGGATTCTCGCTTCCCGTCAGTGATCGCATATGATGCGGGTTCCACTGGCTTTGGTGGATTTATCTTTAATACAGGTGACAGTGCTGCAGTTTGGTACAGACCAGACACAGAGTGTACTGTAGAGGGTGTACAGCTCTATTTCCATTCTGAGTCAGAATTGGTTGGTACCGACGTAACACTCGTCGTCCGTGAAGTATTAGATGTAACTTCCGCGGGTGTGGATGCAAACGGTGTGTATGACTTTTCATACTACAACGAGTCACCTGGGGACTTTATGGGGAACGTCTTAGCTTCCTATACTTTCCCATTGACCTCTTCCGACGTTTCAACGTTGCTTGATTTCACTTTCCCAACACCGGCTGATGTTGGAGCAAATGACTTTGCTATCCAAGTAATCGGTGATTTTGGTGGTGATGGTCCAGACTTGTACTACTATGCCGGTGACGGTGGAAGTGGAACCACTTACAATCATGGATTCAAATTCTATAATGGTGGTGCTTCCTATTGTGATGAAGGCTGCTGGGTTCCAAGATTAAACTTTGCTGTCGATGCAAAAGTTGACTATTACGGAGACCCGCCACCATTTATTACAGATGTATTAGATCTTCCAGATGTATATGCATCCTGTGACGGTGGTCCTTACTATGCTACTGCAAACATCGTTGATGTGGGTACTGCAGACTTTACCGGTGCATTAACCAGCGTTATCTTCGGATATGACATTGGTGACGGCGTTGTAGAAACTGAATTAGTAGGTAGCGGCGTTGACGATATCTTTACCGGAACTATTCCATCTGTTCCTGTTGGAACCACTGTTTCATACTACTGGAAAGCAGTTGATAATGGTGATGAGAATCCTGCAGGCGGTGTACAACACACAACAGATCTGTCATTAGCTCCCAAATCTTTCACAGTACGTGAATACACAGCCGGCGCTGATGTCCTCGTTCTGGACGATGGTCCCAATGCATTGGATGCTACTTATGCTGCTCGGATCGCCGAAGCTCTTTATGAGCTTGGTTATTCAGTAGACTTCTGGAACACACAATCCGGTGGAGCATTAACAGCATGTGAATTGAATAAATACGATGACCTTGTGATTATTCAAGGTCTGAACAGTGAAGGATTGCTTGGTGTTGGTGGAACGCTTGAAGCTGATGTTATGGCTTTCTTAGACAATGGTGGGGATTTGCTTTTCTCCTCTGCTGACTATATCTATGGTATCACAGGCGGAGCTGAAGGTTGGTCTACTGTAGATGCGGGTGCATATCCGTTCTTAGCCAACTACCTTCACACCTCTGACTTCTGGAGTGATGCAAACTACTACGGCGATGACTTTGGATCCACAGACACTCTTTATACTGGGGTTGAAGGAAATCTCCTCACCGGCGAGTTCTTAGATCCGTTCGAAGTTACTTGCCCTGAGGCCTCCAACTGGGCTGATGAAATCATTGGTGATGACGACGCTGAATCTATCTTCAATGTGTTTAGTACAGAAGAAGAAGACTTTGTTGACTTTGGTGGTGTAATGTATGACGGCTTTTATAGAATGGCTTTCGTACCATGGCACCTCGAAGGTATTGATGATGATGCCGTTCTTTTCGGATTCCTTGACAATACAATGCAGTGGTTTGAAGTTGAATCAGTCCCGGTCATAACTGGCCATGACGGACCTTCTGGACCAATTTTCACACAGGAGGATATAACGGTTGTTGCAACCGCTGAAGACCGCGAAGGGGATGTGTTCGCCGTTGATCTGATTTACACCATTGATGGTGAAGCTACAACCGTAGCCCTGACCGACAACGGAGATGGATCCTTTACTGGTTCCATCCCGGGACAAGAAGGCGGAACAACAGTTGTTTATTATTTAGTTGCAACCGATGCCGGTGGCTCATTTGTAACTGCTGATTATAGTTACTTCGTTTATGCGCCATCCTCAGACGTGCTGTTTGTATTAAACAATGAAATGGACTCCGGCAGCTATCCGGGATTATACTATTTCTACGATGATTACGTAACAGGAAACCTATTTGTATGGCCGGATTTCTGGGAAAGTAATGTCAATGGTCTTCCTACGGCTGAACTGCTTAGTTTCTATAACACCGTATTTGAAATCACAACTACAAGCGATTATCCGTTCTACGGTGCGCTTCATACCTATTATGATGGTGCCTTGTCTGATTGGTTAGCACAAGGAGATAAACAATACGTACTTGCCGGTGATGAAACATTCGGTATCTATAATATGAGCTGGGGCGATGTAGACTTTGCCGAAGGTTCATTCTTCCACAATCTTGGTGTTGCTTCAACATTGAATGATATCAACGATGCTGCAATCTCACCGATTGCAACTGTTGAAGGAGATCTGATCTCCGGTGCACTGTTTGCAGCAGAAGGTGGAGACACGGTTCTTTATGATCCGGGTTATGAAATTGAATTCGCAAACTGGCTTGACGGACTTGTACCCACTGCAGACGGAACAGTATGTTTCAGCTCCGGTGGTAATGCTGTTGGTGTCCATAAGACATGGACAAATGGTAACAAAACCTTATTCCTTGGATTTGATCCTCTGTCATTAAATGACGATCCTTACGTATGGTGGGGAGCTAAAGAGGAAGGTTCATTGAAACAAGCTCTTGATTGGATAACTGCTTCTACAGATCCTCTGAAGCCTTTACCGACTTCATTTGCATTACGTCAGAACTATCCGAACCCGTTCAATCCTACTACGTCGATCTCATTCGACATTCCTCAGGTATCCGATGTCACATTGACTATCTACAACCTGCTTGGAAATACTGTAGCAAAGATTGATAGACAGGGATTAACTCCTGGATCGCATACAGTTCAATGGAACGGTGTAAATAACTTCGGTCAACCGGTAAGTAGTGGTATCTACTTCTATCGGATTGAAGCCGGTGATTATACCGCAACTAAGAAAATGATGTTCTTGAAGTAATCAGGAATAACTCTTATTCTAATAAAAAAGGGTCTCAAGTGAGGCCCTTTTTTATTCAATTATTTTAAATATTATTTTTAGTTATTGAGTTTTATTCCCCTAAGTCGGTTTGAATTTCCTACAACATTTATCGAAGAAAACACCATCGCCAACTCTGCAATAATAGGATGTAACAACGCCAACACCGCCATTGGGATCGCAATCAAATTATAAATAAACGCCCAAAACAGATTCTGTTTTATCTTTTTAAATACTGCTTTTGATAAATTGAATGCTTTAATAATTCCATACAAATCTATTCCGGTCAGCACAATTTCTCCTGTTTCCATTGCAATATCTGTTCCGGTGCTTAGGGCAATTCCAACATCAGCTTGAGCTAAAGCCGGCGCATCGTTGATCCCATCGCCCACCATTGCAACGACATCTCCTGAGTTTTGAAGTTCTTTCACTATTGAAGCTTTTTCTCCGGGTAATACTTCTGCTCTATATTCCTCAATCTGTAATATATCGGATAATGCTTTTGCTGTTCTTTCTCTGTCGCCCGTTACAAGAAGGACTCGCTTTCCTTTTCTCTTCAATTCAGAAACAATCTTCTTGGCTTCGGTCTTAATCTCATCAGTCAGTAAAAAAATTGCTGCAGGGTGATTGTCTATGGACATATAAACCGGAGTTCTTTCTTCAAATTCTTGTGACTCGGCTCCGACAAAATCAGCCGTGCCGATTTTTATTGCTTTCCCATCTACTACTCCGACATTCCCTTTTCCGGGCGCAACGTGGATATCTTCTGCTTTTATCAGCTCAATTTTTTTCTTATTCGCTTTTTTTACAATCGCTTTGGCTAGCGGATGGGTTGATTCAATCTCCAACGAGGCTGCAAGTTTTAATATTTCCTCTTCTGATATGTTCTTTTCAATGAGGATGTTTGATACTTTCGGTTCACCTTTGGTTAATGTTCCGGTTTTATCCAGAACTACAGTTGTGACTTCATTCATTCTTTGGATGGCGGCTCCATCACGGATCAAAATCCCATTCTCGGCTCCCTTTCCACTTCCCACCATTAAAGCAGTTGGTGTTGCCAACCCTAACGCACAAGGACATGCGATGACCAGAACTGCAATCCCTGCATAAAAAGCGATCGCTACCGGTGACATTGATAAATTCGCCCAGGGAAACCAATTCACAAATATTCCAGCAATTATGACCATTTGATCATAAAAAACAAGCCAGGTAACAAATGTCGTTAATGCCAATATTAAAACAATAGGGACAAAAATCGCAGTGATACGATCTGCAAAAACTTGTATCGGAACTTTTGTCGTTTGTGCAGACTCTACCAATTTAATTACCTGCGCTAAAAATGTTTCTTTCCCAATTTTCGTGGTTTGAATTTCTAATGTTCCATCTAGATTGATCGTCGCTCCCACCACCGAGTCACCGATTTCTTTTTGTACAGGCATGGGTTCCCCGGTTACAATAGATTCATCAACTGAAGCCCTTCCATTTATGATCTTTCCATCGGTGGGTATCTTTTCACCCGCACGTACAATGAATACCTCTCCCGGTTTAAGATCTTGTACGTCAATTTCATATTCGTTCCCTGTAGAATCTAAAACAATTGCTTTTTTCGCTCCGATCGTCATGAGTTTTCTAATCGCCGCAGAGGATTGTCCTCGTGCTTTTGATTCAATATACCTCCCACTCAAATGAAATGCGACAATCATTCCTGCAATTCCTGCAAAGGATGGCATCGATGGAACCAACCCACTAAAAGCCAGCAGTTTTACAATGCCTGTCATCCATGCAGCAAGAGATCCCAATGCGATTAGAACGTCCATGTTTGGAGATCGATGAATAGCCGACTTAACAGCGCTTCGCAGGGTATCCAATCCGGCCGTAAACATAACCAACCCACTTAAAACCACCATTCCTAAATGAAAAATAAATGGTGACGGCCACATGATATGAAAGCCCATTTCGGGGATCATCCAAATCATAATCGGGATTGTAAACAACCAGCCGGCAATGACTTTCTTGCGCGCAGATTTAAATTGTATTTCTTGTTCTGTTAGTTCTTCAGTAGCAACAACAGACTCGGTTGATATTTCTTTTGCTTTAAACCCGGAATCATTGATGGCGTTAATTAAGTGTTCCGATGAAATATTTTCGCCTATTACAGTTGCTTTTTCCAGCGTAAGACTGACAACGGCGGACTCAACATTTTCAATCCGTAATAATGCATTTTCCACCGAAGAGCTACATCCAGCACAATGCATCCCACCTATTTTTAATTCGATCGTTTTTTTCATTATATGTTTTTGTCTATGTCAGCAATAGTGTTGAAACTATTTTACAATCCATGAAAGCCCGGTAAAAATTTCTGTAATGGTTCGGCTTGTATTTGTAAATCTATAATTACTATGGTGCTCAATGGCACATTTGGCGAAACAAGTTATATTGCTCTTGAAAGGTTTTTCCCATTCGATTGCAATTCTATGACGTGAATTTAAACCACCTAATGTGTCGTTTGTGAAAAATGCATTCGGAGTTTGTTCGATCCATCGATATTGAATGGATCGAATATTTCGCTTTCCAAGGATCAATTCTGCGGATTTCACTCCACCACCCAGCGGATATCCCATAAACCGATTAAGATATTTCTTTCCATCCATCGGTCGGCTATAAACTAAAACGAAGTCGGCATTATTTCGAGCATAATGCTGATATAAATGTGGAGAGGTTTGCGTATAAATACACTGGAGTTTATCTGCGATCAACCCCGTTTGCAATCCATGAACCAATGGACGAGTTGCATTGACATCTTTTCGCCATTCTACGTCGATTAAATCGGTGTCGATTTCGTCAATATCCAGTTGCACAAAAAGCATGGATTTAGGGTTCAAACGTTTTTGAATACCGATCGTCGTAATAACATTGTGTGTGCCACTACTGAATTCTTGATTATGATACAAAGGTAAAAACGGGTTTAATTCTGCAAGAGATAATTCTTTTGAGATAGAAACAACTTCTCCAAAAATGATCTTCCATGATTGTTTCAAATCAATGTCAATCCGATGTCCAATGATCATTTTTTCAAGATCTGTTCCTTGTGATAAAACATTCCGCGTGTTCGCATCGATAATAAAGCTATGATACATCCATTTCTCACCCCAAATATCTAATCGGAGTTGATCTAAGGGAGGCATGTTGTCTGATAGAATAGTGCCTGTTCTTTCTCCATCCCAAACTATATTATCTCTTCCAAATTTTACTCGATAATTGCTTCCTGTTTTTTGAATGAAGCCCTTGCGATTGAAGTGGTGATTAATATCCTTAACTTTTTGAAAGGTTCGAAGATTTTCATCCAACTTCAGCCAATTAAGTCTGACTCCTAAATTTGCAACAATTTTCCACCCTTTTATTTCATTTGATTCAAAATGAACATCAATCAAAGAAGGTCTGTTCGCGTCGCGTAAAAAATCATCAATATCGCGGAAATCTGTATAAAAAGTATCAGCATCTGTCTGAGTGTGATTGATATATTGAAGATTTGGGTTTAATGTAATAGAGTAGTCAAGTCCCACTGCGAAAACAATCTGAGAGATTATTATCAATGAGAAAAATCGTTTTTGTAAGTTCTTCATTGTTGGAATGTAATTCCTAATTATGTTTTATTCCAAGATGAAGCTAACGATGGATTATTTCCGTAATGCAGCTTTTGAAAAAATATGTGGCGGAATCTCTGCGTCAAATTCGATTGCATCAAAAATTAATTCAGTTCCTTTGTTTTTCGATAACTCATCTTTAAAAATGATATGTTTCGGATACCATCGATCCTCCAACTTGAACGTTTCAATAATTTCGGTCTTTTTTAACAGCTTGCCGCTTTTTGCATAACGAAACTCCTTTAGGGGAAGTAAACGCTCTTTGTCAACCCAAATTTTACGAGAAAAATATGTGATATCTTCCGTAATCGCCTTCAATTCAATAATCCAGCAGTCTCTTTCAAAGATAAATTCAGATCCCAATGTTTCTGCTTTATAAATTTCTGAAAGAGAACGATCTTCCATGACATCTTCATATGAAAAATCAGAACCCATCATCGATTGACGCAGCATATGCCCGGCAATTCGAATGACCCGGTCGGATTGAGGAGAATACATCCAAAGTTGATCACTGAGTTTCAGCATTTTTGTTCCTTTTTCTCTTGCCGGAGCCAGATATTCACTGAAAGATTTTTCAGAGCCCTCAACCCAAGATTTTAAGGTCATTGTTCGGTCTCCCCTGCGACCATGGATCACCATTGTTAGAGTGGCAGATCGATTTCCTGCAATTGTATTGTCATCGATTTTTTTCAATATTTCATCTGCAGATATGAGCTCTTCTTCTCCAAAAAGAAAAGCAGAACAGATCATAAAAAATAATATTTTTTTCATCATCATTCCTTATTGTTTAAGGTCTTCCTTAGGTTTCCAGTTCTTTAAATAGCTGAGCAGTTTGACGCTTATAGATACCAATTCCGGATAAAGCTGTACCTAAAATTGTAGAAACAAATCCGGGAATAAATCCTATGTAATATGTTTCAGGAGTAATCTTTGCTCTAATGACTGCAGGAAACATCATATTAATATTTTTCATCATTGAGCTAATATCTAAACCTTGGGTTTGTAGCCAATAGGCACATCCAAGTCCAATAATCGTTCCGAAAATAGATCCAATTAGTCCAATGAATACCGATTCATAGATCAACGATCGATAAATATGACCTTTTTGTTCTCCAATGGCTAAGCGAACGCCCACTTCTCCATACCGTCTTAGCCCGCCTAACAACCCTGCATTCCATAACACAATTGACATTACAAAAATGAAAATAAACACAATACTTTCAGAAAAATAATCAACCATATCCATATACTCAGAAAGACCACCTGATGATTGTAATGTTGCCATCGTTGGGGCAAATTCATCATTTGATTTCAGATATCCGGCATTGAATTGGTTTGTGATCAATTCACTCTTTTCATGATTATAGACACCATCCGGCAAGTATCCCAAAATTTCTCCACAGGCATTTTGCATATCCAACGCAAGCTGGATATCTGTAATATCTGCGATCATTGCACCCCTGTCCATGGCAGTAATTCCAAAACGTATTGTTCCAACAACTTTAAAGTTGTAAAACGTTGTACTTCCGTACATGGTTGAACCCAGAAGGGTCGCAGGTTCATTTATCTCAATATTTAATTTCTCAGCCAGCTTATCGCTAATCAATATTTCTCCCGGTTTTTTAGGCATTCGGCCGGAAACAATTGATTTTTCAATGTTGAGTCGATTTGTTTCACCGCTTTCTGAATTAAACAAATCAACACCCATTCCAAATACCGGTCCTTGAGATCGTGTTTCACCATTTACGTCCGGGATGTCCAATAGTCCACCAAATTGAATTCTTTGTACCCAAGTCATGTCCGGATATTGTTGCTGTAATTCTAAGCTAATCTTATCCGTCTCCATCAACGCCAGATCATTGGGCCTTTGATCCTGGTTCTCAGCGTACGCTCTTGTCATTATTTTTACATGACCGGTTGAAAAACGTGCAGTTGTGTCAACCAATTCACCAAAGACGCCGTTTAAATACGCTTGGAAAAACACCGTGATCCAAACTCCAATCGTTACAATTAAAATTGGGAATAAACTTCTATGATGATCTCTCAACAATCCTTTCACAATAAATCTAATCATTGGATTTTCCCCCGAATTGCATCAGTTGGGTTCATCTTTGAAATTCGACGTGTGGGTAAGTAGCTGACAATCGTCGTTGTGATGAGAACAATCAAGGTGGTTCCCAGCACCAATCCTAAGCTATAAGCAGGATAAATCACTTCTGCTATCGTTAATCCAAAATCATCTGATCCCGCCGGCATAGCCCACCCTACAGACGCCTGGTACGCCAAAAGTGGGTACCCATAAATCGCTGCTAAAATCGCTGCAAAGATGGAGTGCACAGCTCCTTCTACGGTAAACAATGCAATCACCTGTCGCTGTGTCATACCGAGTGCAATGTGGGTTCCAATCTCTTTCTGTCGGCGAAAGATTGACAAAACTTGTGTGTCAAAGATTGCCAACATTGCGAGAGACATCAAGATAATAAAAAAGATGTATCCACCAATTGATTTCATCTCTATCATTTCACGGATCTCGGTTAAAAGGTAATAATGATCTTTAAATGTCCAGCCGTCAAACGAGCCCAGATTGCCGGATGATTGATCCGTTGTCAATATTGTGGCTTCATCACTCAAACCCATCATCTTCTGATGTTGTTTTAACGGCAACCAGAGCACACCCATATCTATAGCAGGGACATTCGATTTGAATACATGAGCGATCTTTACCTCTTTTGCATCATATGTCCCGTTGACATCTCGCCAGCGGATGGTTACATAATCACCCGTCTGGAGTTTGCTGGTTTTTGCCATCCGTTTTCCAATCATGGCAAGAATTTCATCTGAATTAGATCCTGCTAGATATTTGGATGGAATCTTCAGGATTGATTGATCAGGGTCAATCCCCTTGAACAACACATTTTGAATTCTTCCGTCCGGATAGATCGTCCCTTGCGAAATTAAAATAGGTGTAATTGTTTTTTTGTCTATCTGTTGAGCGATAGACGTGGATATTTTCTGATGGCTATCTTCAATGGTAAAAGGATCATAGGGATCATAATTATCCTGCCAATATTGTCCCCCTCCAATTTCCCATTCGATCGTATCATGTCTTGCCTGCAAATCCCATCCGTTTAAGACGCCTTTGTGCCAAATGATCACAACAAAAGCCAGGGATAAGATAAAAACATTCAACCATGTTCTTAATTTTGCCCCCATCAGATTTCTGTAAGCGAGTTTTAAAGCTAACATAACTTCCTCATTTACTTTCTATTGTTTCGTCGCTGATTACTTTTCCATCATCAAGGCTGATTTTTCTCTTTAAATATTGTATGACCTTTTCATCATGTGTTGCAAAAATGAATGTTGTCTTTAGTTCCCGGTTCAGTTTTTCCATCATCTGTAATATATTGTGAGAGTTTTTTGCATCCAGATTGGCGGTCGGTTCGTCGGCAAGAACAATTTTAGGAGATTTTACCATCGCCCTCGCAATGGACACGCGTTGACACTCTCCACCTGAAAGCTGTGGTGGTCTAGAATGTATTTTATCTTGTAGCCCTACCCATTCTAAAGATTGTAGAATTGCTTTTCTCCTTTCGTTCGCTGGCATTTTCACCAACAATAATGGCAGTTCAACATTTTCGTATACTGTATATACCGGTAATAAATTGTATGTTTGAAAAATAAAACCAAGATGTTTGTTTCGAAGGTTTGCGGCTTTTTTTAAACTAAGTGCCGCAATAGATTCTCCCAAAACAAGGGCTTCTCCTTTTGTTGGAACGTCCAAAGAACCAACAATATTCAGCAATGTCGTTTTCCCGGATCCGCTAGGACCAACCACCCCCGTAAATTCTCCTTGTTGAAAGTTCAGGTTTATATTGTCCAGTGCTGTAAAGTCCCTTTTTCCGATCGGAAATGTTTTTACCAGATTGGTTAATGTAATTAAAGTTTGGTTGCTCATAGTATCTGCCTGTTTGTAGTTAATTATTTGGGTTGTTGATATAGTTGGTTATTACTCTATCCTTGATTGATCTATATATTGAAACAAGAATATTTGAAATCGTGAATGTTAAAATTGCCAAAACGATATATTTAATTGCGACGGGTATGGATGTTTTGAGTAAAAGCGTCGCAACTCCACCGGAAACTATCATATGAATAAGATAGACATAATAGGAGTTTTGATTCAAAGTTTGTGCTAAAGTCCCTATTCTATTCAATTTGAATCTGAAGAAGTCAATTAATATATATATAAAGGCAAACATGCTTATTAATTGGAGACCATAGTAAAACGTTAGATCCCAGAGTTGAGAGATAAAAAAGAATCCTCTACCGGGATCGATCAAATTAAAAAACATGTTTAAAGCAACAACGGTATATAGAGACAAAGAGATTGGCATAATAACGTTGGCCCAAATATATAGTTTTTTATTTCGCTTATTTGTTTGAAATACATTTTTATTATGACATAGTGCTCCTAATAAAAAAACTGAGAAATATATTAAAAGGCGTTCATTTTGAAAATGAAATAGAAGGGAATCGTACCATCCTGTACCTCCTAAAGTGCTAATCACCGTGCTGGATACAACTCCAATTATAAAGATCGCCATTACTCCACTTTTAATTGAGAGATTAACAGAAGATAATCCTTTCAATTTGGACAATCCAGCATATGCAAGTTGGAACAAAAACAGAATCGGTAAAAACCACAACCAACTTTGGCTTAGATTGTCAGAAAACAAATATGGGTTTCCACCGGATCGTTCAAACCAGTGGAAATATGAAAACCATTCCTCCTGCGGCATTCCCCTCGAATACAAATATAGAACTTTGTATAAAGGAATCAATACCAAAACTCCAAATAACCAAGGCAACATTATCCTTTTTGCTTTTGAAACAAGAAATGACATTGAAGATTTTCTCTGTAATGAGATAGGAACAAAATATCCCGCGATAAAGAAAAGGGTTTGCATCACGAATAGATCAATGTACATACCCACTAAACCAAGAGAACTGCTTTTCATCGAATCGTTAACGATCCAGATCGTTTCCAATTGTTGCGTATAAGGAAACTGAGCATGAAATACAATAACCATAAAAATAAGAAACGTTCTTAGGTTGTCTAGGAAATATATTCTGCTACTCATGTTTCATCCATTAATGATTAAAAATTATTGCTAATTGAATGCCTTTTTTGCCCGGCATGCTTCTCTGGCTGTTCAAACCAAACGATTGTGTTCCGGTGGTCAGGTAGCTGCTGCATTGGATAACCCAACGATCATACGTCCTCTGCCAGGAAAAATAATGGTATGGTACTTTCTGCTCCCAGTTGAAATAATTGAAATAAGATATTTGATCAAACATTCCCAATGGGTATGCAAAAGATAAAGATGTTAGATTAATTGAAGATTGTTTGTTAAAAGGCTGGTCGCTGATTGAGAAAAACAAATGTTCTGCAATGATCGATATTCCATTTCCTTTTGGAATCGTGTAATCTGAACCAACGGTCAAAAAGGATTGAAAGTTCAATTCATTATCTTGATAATCTGCGGAAACAAGCGCTGATTCAAACCATAGTCCAACTCCAATATCAAAAAAGCCATCTAGTGCAATTCTGGATTCTGTTATCTCATCTATTTCCAAGGTTCTATGGTGAGCTGTAACAGCCAACTCCCCATTTCCAACCGGATATTGGAACCTTCCGCCAAACTCGGGTTTGTTTGCGTCGGATTTTATTTGTTCCAAGCCTTTTAGGTCTTCGTTTCCATAGAGACCCCAAAACCAAATATTCGCATTATTTTGAAAATAGTATTGAAGACGCAATGCATAAACTCCATTTGTAAATCTTAATGGGTCTCGCGGATCAATTTGATCAAACCACATTAGTGATCTTAACATTCGCCCGGGGCCAAAATTGATCTTTTGTAATCCTAGCCGACCTTCAAATGCATCATTACTGAACCGAATCCAAACACGATAAGGTCTTAATGTTAAATTATTAATCAAGCTTGAATAATCATTTTGTTGACTGTTGCTGAATACATTCCCGGATACTTCAATATCGCTACTTTCAGATAGGCGATAATCTATTTTTGGTAAATATTGAAGATTAAAATAAGGATGGGGTTCTGCATCGTTTAGCTGTACGATATTTGACAGTGTACCGTTAAAGCTAAAATCGTTTTGAGTGCAATATAAAGCATTGATGCTAACAAATAACCACAGCCATATTTTAATAAGATTACTCATTGTTGGACTTTCCACCAAACATACCATATAAGAAAAATTGTGCTATGTCTCGGGTCATGTCTTCAAGGTTTCCATACAATGATGAAAATGCCGGATCATCAACAATGGAGACAAAATGGTTTAACATATACGCAATAAACTCGTTGCTTATTTCAGCGCTCACTTCGTTCTTTTCCTTGGCTTCCGTCAATTGCTGCATGGTTTCATCTTGTAATTGTTTTGATTTTTCACCAATTCTGCTATGTATGCTTTTATTATAATGAATTAGATCTAAATAGAATTCCTTGCTCATCGATCGACTATATGACATTTTCATTTCGATCCACTCTTTAAATTTTTCTTCAAGCGTTATGTCTTTTGAAAAGATTTCTTGAAATTTAAGATAACCCTCATTAAATAATTCATCCGCCAAATATTCCACCATCGCATCTTTATTATCAAAATATTTATAGAAGGTCATTTTACTTACATTTGCTGTTTTGCAAATTTCTTCTACAGATATTCTTTTGATGCCAAATTTATAAAATAACGTCTTTGAGGTTTCTACAAGCTGTTCTGCTTTTTTACTTAGCTTCATTGTTTACGCATCTTACGTTTATAGTATATATTTCTATATATCGTAAGATAAATTACAAAGTAAGTTTACCAAATAACAAGCCTTTTCGGACGATTTTACTTCTTTTTATTTCTTAACCATCCGATAATTGAAGGAACAACAAAAACCGTTGCAAAGAAGCAGGTCCCCACCCCAATAAATAATGCGATTCCCATTGAACCAAGCCCACGATAGACCGCAAACCACAATGAGCCGAAACAAAGCATGGTTGTAAGGGATGTCAGCAATATGGCTCTTCCGGTTGATGAAAAGACTTTAATATGGGCTGAGCTCCCCTCAATCTGGTATCGATGGATTACATGAACGCCGTCGTCAATACCAATTCCAATGATCATTGGAATTGCCATAATGTTCATCAACGTTAATTGCAGTCCGGAGATCTCCATAACTCCCAACATCCAAAAAACACCAACGATCAACGGAGTAATTGCCATCAGCACTTTTCCAATGTTTCGAAAATCAATAAGCAAAAGAAGCACAATAACAACCAACGCAAGGAATGTGGCATTTTTTCCATCGTTTCCAATCAGGTCCATGAGTCTTTTAAAAACAGGTGGTAACCCTGTAGATCTCGGACTAACCTCCTCAAGTTCTTTTGTAAATCGTTCTAGAAAATTAATGTCCCACACATTCCCTTTTGGATATACGGTTACTAAAAAACTATCTCCTGATTTTCCGACGTATTGGTTTTTAATATTTTCGGGAAGAGTTTCCAGCGTAATTGTTTCAGGGTTCGCCATGCGGATAACCGCCGGTTTAAACTTAGCCGCAAAATCTTTTTGAAATGTTTCCATGTTTGCTAACATTTTGGGTGTGTAATCAATGAGCTTCCCGATAAATTTTGTTAACTTCCCTGAGTCTGAATCTCCGATATATTTATTGATCTTGTTTTGCAACTTAATTATTTCTTCGTCTACATCTTCCGGGAGATATCCTATCAAAACACCTGTTTTCATATAAACCTTATCCTGCATTCCGAGTAGGGCTAAGTCTTGAATCTCTATCATGTTCATCTCCAGGCGATCAACCTCCCTTACAAACAGCTTCATATCCGTTGATGAGAATGTTGAAGGTAAAGAAGAGCTCTTCATTTTATTTTGAATCTCCTTTACGATTGTTTTTCTTTTATTTTGCTCGTGTTCCGGAGGAAGGAAATCAACAATGGATTGTACCATCCCAGAAGTGGACATATCTTTTGCAGCTTCCGTAATTTGATAAGCCTCATTGATTGTAGCTGCTGTTATGTAAGCATAATCTGAGCTGATATCGAGTTTTTCAATCATTTTATCTTGGAGCTCAATTGATTCCAATCCTTCTGGTTCCATGTTCAAATAATTATAGTCCATAGTGATGGTTGACCCGCGATACCCAAAATATAAGATTGCAAATAAAATCAATACTAAGCTGAGGGTCCGTTTTGTAGCTGCCTGATGTGCTAGCTTTCCTAAAAACGTATAAGATATATCTTTCGGCGGTTTAGTTTTACGATGTTTAACTAATTTGTTTAAAATGCGTTCATGAAGAACCAACAACGTTGGCAAAACTGTGATTGCCGCAATCATTGTCATCACAATACCAACACCCAAAACCACACCAAATTCTTTTAATCCTTCTGTACGTGAAATGACCATTGTCAAAAAGGCTGCTGCGGTAGTAAATCCGCCTGTAATAATTCCCAGTCCTGATTTTTGAAGTGTATATCTCAACGAACTCGACACACCTTCACCCTTACGTCGCATTTCGGTGTATACAGAAATAATGTGGATTGAGAAATCAATTCCCAACCCAATTAAAACAACAGACATCATCGACGTCATTAGATTTAATTGTTTTACAATAGGCCAAGCAACACCCATCCCCCACATCACTCCAAAGATCAAAGTAACAATTGCCAAAATAGGACTGATAAACATTCGAAACGCAATAAAAAACAGGATCATCACACCCAACAACGCTAATAATGTGATGGTAAACGAATCATTTTCTACTGAAACCATCTCATCTCGTGCCAACGGAATTGATCCGGTTAAGCCTGCTCTGATGCCAGCTTGCTCGGCTGTATCATGCACTAATTCCTCAATTATGTTTGTTGCCGCCACATCTTTTTCGACGTCCATAAAACTAAATGTTGGAACAATGAGCATAATGAGCATTTCTCTATCCCAACTGCGATAATAATTGTCTCCAAACAACACTGCATCAACAGCTTTTTCTCCGGCACCCTTTGTGTTCCCCTCTAAGACGCCGTCTAGTATTTCAACAAAAGTTTGGACACCATCTACAAAACGAATCACCCCTTGTTCTTGCTCTTGTCCTGATATTTTTTCGTCACTTTGTATGTATTCCTTTTCGAAACTGTTATTCAGGTTTGTTAAAAAACCGGTTAGGCTTGGATCTTCAAACAACGTACGATTGTTCTCAAGGTCTGAGGATTTCATAAGCATTAATGCGTGGTCTTCTAAAAGCGTGCGAGGCAACTTATAATCAACCTTTTTCACATATTCATTTAATTCGGAGATCTTTGGAACCACTTCTTCTGCAAATCTCGTCAGGTCGTCTTCATTGCCTTCAGCAACAACCAGCATAGAAGCAGCGCCGGCATATTCTTCCATAACTTTATTAAACTCTTGTACCATCGGGTCGTCTTCCGGCATCAAGTTTGTAAAGGATGTGGTGAACGTTAATTGACCCGCCATCCCTCCAAGAAGAATAGAAAACACTAAAATGATCAATCCGGACCACCATGGATTTGTACTAATAAAATCAGCTAGTTTTGTTAAAAGCTTGTGTCGCATTATTTCCTCGTGTTCAATTTATTATGTTAATTAAAAATATGCTCTTAGCCGCAATCTGAATGTTTGGTCTTGAATGCCAAACTCTGTGTCCTCATTACCAAAAGATTTGCTCATCATCAAACTTAGATTCACATTTTCAAATACATTCCACTCAATTTGTGGAAGAAGCGTAAAGCTTCGATCGTTTAAGTTTCCAAACGCAATGATGCTGCCCGTCATAAAATCATTTAATGAACGCATTGCCATGATAAACAAATAATCCTGCATCAGCGATTTACTTTCACCTTCAAAGGCATACACATAATGATAAAAGGACAGTTCGTCATTTTTTGCTCCCAGAGAATTATGAAAATACTCTGTCATAATATAAAGCCCTCCATCTGTTGTATGGTCCATTCCAAAAACGCTCTCAATGTCTCCCCAAATAATATTTGTTGAACCTAATATTTCTCCCCACAAACCAATTTCTCCAACCTGCCCAACAAATGATCCACCGATAAATTTTGATGTTTTGTGTGTTGAGCTTAAATCTGCAAATCTCCAGTATGGAATTAAACGATGTCGTTGGGTAACGTTGAATGTCAGATCAAAACTTCCGACTCCCGTCTTCAACTGAAGCATTTTAATTCCGGTTTTAATTGAATCACTTTCAGCAATGATACAATCCAGACTAAATCGATCTGTTAGTGGAATTTCCGTTCGAATGGCATTTATCCCCGGCTGTTCATACGTCGGGTCCATCAAATCTTTCTTGTTAAAAACATCCAGCGGATTCCAAGCATACCCGGTTCCTATGGAAATAGGTTGGCGCCCTATTGTTACATCGAGGGATTTAAAATGAACAGAAGCATATAAATTGTCGATATAGGCTGTGTCTTTTATAGTAAATGGGAGGGTGTATAGTGTTCCTTCCGAGGTCCAAACAGAATCATAAGGAAGAAACGACATCAAATCCCATTTGGTTTTACCAAAATATTTTTGCCCGTTCACATTCCCCGCTAACATTAAATTATCAAACACATCCCAATTAAATTCTAACCTCAATTTTCCATATCCAAACGAATACGTAGTGTCAGCTAACTGTAAATGGTCTCCTTCCGTTTCAAAATAACCAAACCATTCTGGCTGGGCTTGAGCAGAGACAACCAAACCAAATAACAAACTGTATGTTTTTATTTGCTTTACTATTTTTTCCATAGATCTCTCTTCATATTTCTTTCGGTGAAAAACCCATCCTGAGGAATCCACTTATTAGAGGCTTCAATTGTTTCCATTATTGTTTTGGTTCCTGTTAAATGATTTTCCATTATGATCATTTTTGCTGTTGGGTATCCATCCACATCGCTTATTTCTGAGAATGTAAGCGTCTTTTCCGGATTCCCTTTTTCTTTCATATATTCTATTTTTATCGGATAATAATTGTCTTTTCTCACATATGAAATTAGAGCGGTGTAGTCTACGTCTGCATCTTTGACAGCTGTAGATTTTAAAACCCAACATGATACATTATTTAACTTTGTTTCTCCTGTGTTAATTGTATGATAATCTGTTTTCCATGTTTCTTCCGACGAAAAATCATCAAATGAAAAGTCGCCTCCTTGCACTTTCATTTTCTTGGCATGACTCGCCATTTTTCTTACTCTTCTTGTTCTGGGGAAATATGTCCAGATATCATCTCCGTCATTTAATAATAAAAACGACTGACCCTTTACGCTCTTGGGTTTAATATATTGCATTAACATTTTGTCCCCTTTTCCTGCTGTAAAAATTGCAAGCTCGAAGGATCTTTTCTTCCCGTCTTCATAAAAGTTAGTTTGTTTAACAATGGACTTACTGTTTATTGGGGACATGACAACAACCATACTGTCAATTATGGTTTGCCCTGTTGGATTTTGACTCAACCCCCAAGAGGTCAAACATAAAAAGGTGAAAATGGTTTTTGTGAATAAATTCATGCTGATATTCCTCGCGTGGTGCTTCTAATTGGTCCTGTCTAATGGTTGTATGCTTTCTTCAAAGTACTGATGAAAATGTCTTGGCAGTTGATGATAATCAACTCCCTTTATAATGTCACGGATGTTTCTTTCATTATGTGTGTTCCAAAATAGAATGATTTCTTCTTTTCTATCTTGAGTTCTTAAGTCACCAATAAGAGCCGCCATCGCCTTACCGGTATAGGTGCCGTCTAACACAATTCCTTCAGATTGTTCAACAAGGTTTAAAGCTGCAACGCCTTGCTCGGTAAAACGCGCATAGTGTCCTCCGAAGAAATCGTGTCTAATATTAATGTCCTCACTCGTTATTTTTACCTGCGGAAAGGTGGAATCTTTTGAATGAATCAAGGCGAGAGTTTTATTGTAAAGCTTAATGAATTTTTTCTCATTTCCATATTTAGTATCCGAGACACGCACAGGTACAACACGCGTCTTTAGTCCGGCAGCTTTAAGTCCGATCGTCAGACCCACTGCAGTCCCCATTGTACCTAGAGGAAGATAAATTTTATCAGGTTCCGGTATGACTCCATTCGCAATTTGATCTTTCAACTCAAATCCCGCATTGACATATCCAATTGTACCCAATGGAGATGATCCACCTGGAGCAATTATGTATGGAAATTTTTTATCTTTTAATTTATTCCGAAGGGTTGCAATGATTGTTGGAATAACGGCTGTCATTTCATTTTTATGATGATTGATCTCTGCACCACACACACTGTGTAATAGTAGATTGTTTCGAACATATTGAGCATTGGGTTGAGTTAAAAGAATAGACGTACACTTAAGTCCAAGTCTTTGCGCGTAGATAGCTGTTGCAAGGGCATGGTTAGAACCCGCAAACCCAAAAGTGAGTGCTCGTTTTGCTTTTTGGCGAAGAGCATCACCCAAAAGAAACTCGAGTTTCCGTATTTTATTACCCCCATAAAATGAACCGCTTAATCCGTCGTGTTTTAAATACAAATTGTCTGTTCCGATCTGCTCCCCTAACTTGTCCAAATGTTTTATAGGGGTCGGGAACTCTCCTAGTGAAATGTAGGGAATTTTCTCTTTTAATAAAGGATATTGTTTTAACAGCGGTATCATATATTCCCTTGATTGCGCATCAGAATCTACAGGATGAACCCCCAAACATTACAGCTAATTATGTTAAATGATCCTGTAAGAATTTTCATTATCGTATTTTGTTCATAATGATTTACTGATGTGTTTAACCGTCCGTAATTTTCTACATTATTTTAAAAGGAATTATTCGTGTTAGATAAAAGAAAAATTGTGACTGCCGACGAAGCGGTTTCTATTATATCCTCAAATGATCGTGTATTTGTTCAGGGTGGGGCTGTTGTTCCTAAAACGCTGATCCAGGCAATGGTTAAACGCCACAATGAACTTGAAAATGTAAGAATTTATCACATTTTAACCATGGGTTCGACGGAAGAGACAGCTCCATATACCCTTCCCGGGATGGAAAAATCGTTTGTGCACCATGCGTTTTTTGTTGGATCAAATACTCGCCAGGCAATGAACGAAGGTCGGGCTTACTATATGCCGGTATTTCTATCGGAAGTCCCAAGATATTTTGACCATCAACAACCTGATGTGGCCTTTTTGCAAATCAGTCCACCTGATTCACGCGGTTACTGTAGTTTGGGATTATCCGTTGATATCAGTATTTCGGCATATAAAAACTCAAAGACCGTTATTGCAGAGATCAATCCGAACGTACCACGAACTCAAGGATACAGTTTTATTCATCTTGATGAAATTGATCGGATCGTGGAGGTGGATTATCCACTGTTCGAAGTACCGCGAAATGAACCAGATGACGTACAAAAAAGGATTGGACAACATATTGCTGAATTGATCCCTGACAAAGCTTGTTTACAGGTAGGTATTGGAACTATTCCCGATGCTACCGTAGCTCTTTTGGATAACCATAAAAACCTAAATGTTCATTCTGAGTTAATTTCAGATGGAATTATGGATCTGGTCGAGAAAGGGATCGTAACCAACAATACAAAAACGATCAATAAGGGAAAAGTAGTTACCGGAATTGTTATGGGTTCCAAAAAAATGTATGACTGGACGCACAATAATCCGATCTTGGAAATGCGCCCCAGTGATTACACAAATGATATTTTTAATATTTCCAGAAATGATCGGGTTGTAGCAATCAATCAAGCACTCTCTATTGATCTAAAAGGTCAAGTTGCAGCAGACTCTATTGGTCGTCGCTTTTATAGCGGTATCGGTGGGCAAGTTGATTTTATTCGTGGTGCTGCAAGATCAAAAGGAGGAAAGCCAATTATTGCTCTTCCTTCGACCGCAACAGTTAAGGGTAAAACAGTCTCAAGGATCACACCGTTCTTAGAGCAAGGCGGTGGGGTTGTTACCAGTGAGGGTGATGTGCATTATGTGGTTACCGAATATGGTGTTGCCAGACTTCACTATCATGGAATGGGAGAGCGTGCAAAACAGTTGATCAATATCGCCCATCCTGATTTCCGCGAAGACCTTGAAAAAACAGCAAGAGAATCCGGGTTTAAAATTGATTAAGTATGGTTCATTGTGTTTAAAGTCATTGATATAGGACATAAAAATTACTCCATTGATTATGCGATTTCTGTTTTAGAGACCGAAGTAAGCCAAGCTATGTTTCAAGGGAATGCCAAAATGATCAAGATCGTTCATGGGCACGGTTCCGGAGCAATGAAAACCGCTGTTCGAACTTGGTGTGATGAACAGACTGGTCGGTTTCAAGCGGTGATATATGGAGAGGATTATGATCTGTTTCATAGAGAAACTTCTGAAATGCGTACAGATGCGGGGCATCCTTATGATTCTGATCTTGGTAGAAAGAATCGAGCAGTAACGTATCTTTGGCTATGGTAAGTGAACTTCAATACGCAATATGCGTAATAGGATTATTATGAAAAAAATGTTCATATCTTCGGTTTTGTTGTCTTTGGCTGCTCTTGTATTATTAATGAGCTGTGCCGGACCGAAACCTTCGATCCAATCTTTAGCTACAACCAATCCATCTGAAGTTGTCGCCCTGCAGGATTCACTGCTAACGGTATCAAAAGATGATGCAAAGATTGTTGATGCACTTGTTTTAGCTCATACAAATATTGGAAATGAGTTTTATCAATCGAGTAGTTATTCAAAAGCAATTGAATCATATAACCGAGCTTTAGCATTGAGCCCGCGAAGCAAACCTGCCTTATATGGGGTTGCCATGTCTAATGGACAGATCAATTATAAAAAAGGCAGTCCGAATGCATTGTGGGAGTCCATTGAACACTTTGGGAAGGCCGCTGTTTACGCCCCTGAAAATGGCGAACCGCATTATTGGATGGCAAAAGCATATGAGAAAAAAGATGATGACGATTTCGAATTAATTATAGAAGCATATGATCTTGCTTTGTCCAAGAGCCTTCCAGAAAGTTTGAAAGGTGATGCGGAATCCTCGCGTGTAAAAATTTTAAAAGCCAAACAGGTTTTCGAGACGTTTTGGAAATAACACTCTTTTCAACGTGATCAAAAAATCGCACTATATTTATTCTGACTCTTATGTTTAAGCTTCGCGACTTATTCTTTTCCGCCAATAAGGTCATTTCCAAAAATGTTCTGGCTCTTGCACTTCCCGTCATCGCCAGCAATTTAAGTCGAGTGATTATGAACATGGCTGATGTCGCGATGGTTGGTAGATTGGGAGCGCCTGCCCTTGCTGCTACCGGAATGGGTTCTATGCTGGTTTGGACAGTCGTTAGTTTTTGTATTGGTTTACGAACTGCAACTCAAACCGTTTCCTCCCGAAGACTCGGTCAAAAAAAATATGATGCTTGTGGTACTGCATTACATAATGGACACATACTGGCAGTGATCTATGGTGTCCCAATTTCATTGGCAGGATATTATCTCTCAAAATCTTTTGTTCCGTTTTTCATTAATGATGGTGTAACAACTCCGCTATGTGTAGAGTATACATCCATAGCTTTTCTGGGTGTTCTGTTTTCAGCGATCGGATTCGTGTTTCAGGGATTTTATACCGGTGTTGAAAAAACATCTGTGCATATGAAAGTCACGATTACTGCAAACCTTATAAATGTTTATTTAAATGCGGGACTCATTTATGGACGAGAAGGGCTTTACGATCTGTTCTCATCGGTAAACTTATCCTGGTTGGCTGGTTTATGGTCTTGGTATGATTTCCCCGCATTGGGTGTAAAGGGTGCTGCTATCGCTACGTTGGTTGCATCTTTTTGGTTATCCATTCATTATTCTTATTTCTTATTTAAACCAACTATTTATAAAAAGTTTAACGTGTTTTCTGCAAAGATTGATCTCCAAATGCTAAAACGCCAAATCAAGTTAGCATTACCCCAGGGCTCTCAAGAATTGGTCGTTATGTTTGGTTTTGCTGTTTTTTATAAAATTGTTGGTTTGATCGGCGTGATTGAATTAGCAGCAATTGAAGTGGTCTTTATCATTTTACAATCTTCATTTATGCCGGCAGTGGGAATCGGACAGGCCTGCGCCACACTTGTCGGAAAGCATCTTGGGGAAAAAGACCCGGACAAAGCTGAAATAGCTATTAAAGAAAGTGTCCGATGGTCTTTTCTAATAATGGGTTTTGTTGGAATTCTCTTTCTATTTCTTCCACAGTATATTATACCTGTTTTCACCAACGATCCTCAGGTTCTTAAAATTGGAATTGATGCACTTCGAATTGCCGCACTCGTCCAATTTGTGGATGCTTTTGGTTTAACTCTGTGGTTTGCATTGTCAGGAGCTGGGAACACTGTTTTCCCGGCAACCGTTGAGGCGGTTGTTGTTTGGGGTTTCTTCCTTCCGGGAAGCTATATTGCAGTAAAAGTATTTGGAACCGGGTTTTTAGGGCCGTGGAGCCTTTTTGTAGTATATATTATCATATTTGCTGTTGCAATGATATGGAAGATCAATAAAGGTGATTGGAAATTGATAGATGTGTAATCATTTGTTTCATTTAGTTTAATGAATCCAAAAAATATCCAAAATAGATCAGCACATTGTATGCAATATAGCTCACCCAAAATTTCTGATTTATAGAGTGACCACTGCTAAATTTGAAAGTATAAGCTGACTTAGCAATGAAACCAGCAGTAAGGGCTGCATATCCCAATTGGAGTTTTAGTGATGGACTCCCCATAATATTTAATGCTCCTGCAGCACCGATGAAAACATCAAACCCACCAGAGATATATGGGCCATATCCTTGTTCTCTGCTGGCAAGATAACTTAACCCACCAAACGCTACCTGTTGTGCAACTATATAACTCAATTCATAAATCAATGGCGTTTCCTCCTTTTGTATCTCCTTGGTGTCTACAAGGAACCTGTTTGAAATTTTATAGCCTAATGAAGCCTGTTTGTTTCCAAAGCTTGAGTTGTCAAATAAACAAATGTTTTTCGGAAATGGTTCGTTGGGGCATTGTGTAAAAGCAAAGGATGACATTATTGCCAATATAAAATAAAATTTAAGTTGTTTTGTCACCCGTTGGACAAATTCTACAACATTATGGGTTTTAGTGAAATTCATCGTGACTGAGTTAAACCAATTTTACCAAAAACCTTTTGTTGATACCACAAGCATCTCAGATCCGCAGCAACGGGAGTTAGGTGCATGCTTCTGCTATTGTCTTTGGTTAATATTGCGGGGAATCCAAATGACACTCATTAAATAAGTGACACGTGCGTTTGCACACAGATACCAACATGAGCATCAGTGGAACTTCTATAAGTACACCAACTACCGTAGCAAGTGCTGCGCCGGAAGATAAGCCAAAAAGAATGACAGCCGTTGCAATGGCAACTTCAAAATGATTGGAAGCTCCAATCATCGCGGCTGGAGCCGCATCATGGTAGGACAGGTTTAACCACCTTGCAAATACAAAATAGCCAATAACAAAAATAAAGACTGTCTGTATGGTCAGTGGAATGGCAATCCATAGGATGGTCAACGGGTTGTTGATTATAACTTCTCCTTTAAATGAGAAAAGTAGAACCAATGTTAAAAGCAATGCGCTGATGCTGACAGGAGTAAGCCAATGTAAAAACTTGTCGTTGAACCAATTCATTCCTTTGTATTTGATGATTATCTTTCTGGATAAATATCCTGCTATCAACGGTAATGCCACATAAATAGAGACCGAAAGCAACATAGTTTCCCATGGAACGGGCATCGAATTAACATTTAGTAATAAGCTCCCTAACGGACCATAAAGAAAAAGCATGATCAGAGAATTGATTGCAACCATGACCAGGGTCAAGCCGTCGTTTCCTTTCGATAGATAACCCCACATGAGAACCATTGCTGTACACGGTGCAATTCCCAGTAAAATTGTACCCGCTATATAACTCCGCCAAAGCTCTACTTCTTCACCATTTATTAGAATTTCCGTACCCGGCAAAAAATCTTTAAACAAATATCCTAAAAAGAAATACGAGATGGCAAACATACTAAAAGGCTTAATGCCCCAGTTGATGAACAGTGTAAGAAAAACGGGTTTTGGTGTTTTTGCGGATTTGACAACTTGTCCGAAATCAATTTTTACCATAATGGGGTACATCATGAAAAACAAACAAACAGCGATGGGAATGGATACCTGATAAATTGAAAAGTTATTTAGGGTTGTGGCAATATGAGGAGCTGTTTTTCCTAAAAGAATTCCACCTGCAATACAGAGGAGAACCCATAACGTCAAATATCGTTCAAAAATTGATAATTTTTTTTCCATTTTATATATCCCTTACTGGAGTTGTTTTTTGCCTAGTAGATACACTCATCGGCGTAATTGATTTTGGTGAAATTTATCAGGTGGAATTTAAACCTTTTTAAATCATAAAACCTTTGTTTGCGCCATTAGCGTTTCATGTCTTACATCCACAATGGTGATATTGGGTTTATTTGAGTGAAGCCAATATAGGCGTCTTATTAACTAAATGTCTAACGGGTTTTGCTCTGTGTGTTTGAATATAATTGAACGATGTTAACCTCTCACATGGACAGGCTAAAGCCTTATTTAATCAACTCCGAGAGTTTTTTTAGGTCTGATTTTAAGTATTCTCTGTTCTCCTGATATGTTGATTACTTAACCACATATTATGCTACTTTTGTAGTATAATCATAATCTTGTTTGTTGTTGTAAGTATTTGTAATCATTTTAGTTTTGGCAGGTTAAATATCATAAACAAACCATGCTAGTGTTAGATTACATAGAATTTTTAAAATATTCTAAGAATTATTTTCAGACCTTGAGTTTCTTTGGTGGAAGACACCCCTTTATTTATAATTTATTTAACCTATCAATATCCATAGCTGAAAATTCAAAAAAGTTCGTAAATTTCGTGCTGGTCATAGTGGCCAGAACAGTTTTTTAAGTTAAAACCATAGGAAAATATTATGTCCAGAAAAATGGTAACCATTGACGGCAACGAAGCTGCCGCTTATATCGCACATAAGACAAACGAAGTCATTGCTATTTATCCGATCACGCCTTCATCTGCAATGGGTGAACATGCCGATGCGTGGTCTGCTGCAGATAAGAAAAATATTTGGGGAACAACACCTTCTGTTATTGAGATGCAAAGCGAAGGTGGTGCTGCGGGCGCAGTGCACGGAGCTCTTCAGACCGGCGCACTAACAACAACATTCACTGCTTCTCAGGGATTATTACTTATGATCCCAAACATGTACAAAATCGCAGCCGAAATGACCCCAACGGTCTTTCATGTCTCTGCCAGAACAATTGCCACACATGCTCTTTCAATTTTCGGGGATCATTCAGATGTGATGGCGGTTCGTCAAACCGGCTGGTCGCTACTCGCATCCGGAAATGTTCAAGAGGTTCAAGATTTTGCATTAATCTCTCAAGCAGCAACTCTCGAAGCTCGCCTGCCCTTCCTTCATTTCTTTGATGGATTCAGAACATCTCATGAAGTTGTAAAGATTGAGCAATTAGAAGACAATGACATCAAAGCAATGATTGACAACAATCTTGTAATCGCAAATCGCAAAAGAGGAATGAATCCTAATAATCCTGTATTGCGTGGTACGGCACACAATCCTGATACATATTTCCAGGCTCGGGAAACGATCAACCCGTATTATGATGCCGTGCCTCAAATTGTTCAAAAGACTATGGATGAATTTAAAAAACTAACAGGTCGGGGGTATAAACTCTTTGATTATTATGGCGCAAAAGACGCTGAAAAAGTGATTATTATCATGGGGTCCGGAGCTGAAGCTGTACATGAAACAGTGAATGCTCTTACAAATGAAAATGAAAAAGTTGGTGTTCTTAAAGTTCGTCTTTACAGACCGTTCTCCATTGAACATTTTATTAAAACTCTTCCGTCAACTGTTAAGAAAATTGCTGTACTAGACAGAACCAAAGAACCGGGCGCAGTTGGTGAACCTTTATATGGTGATGTTGTAACAGCTTTATCTGAAGCCGCAAACATGGATGGCTATCCATTCTCTGAAACACCAAAAGTTTACGGTGGGCGATATGGATTATCTTCTAAAGAGTTCACGCCTTCTATGATTAAAGCAATTTTCAACAACATAGACCAAGAAACACCAAAAAACCATTTCACCGTTGGTATTCATGATGATGTTTCAAACACAAGCTTAGATGTGAATGAAGAATATCTTCTTAATGAACAAGGCGTGTTTAGAGGAATGTTTTACGGGTTGGGATCAGATGGTACGGTTGGTGCAAATAAAAACTCGATTAAAATTATTGGTGAAGAAACAGAGAACTTTGCTCAGGGATATTTTGTTTACGACTCAAAAAAATCCGGCAGCACAACCGTCTCTCATCTTCGGTTTGGAAAAAAACAAATTCAATCAACATATTTAATTCAACATGCGAATTTTATCGCTGTCCATAAGTTTGAATTGTTGAAGACACAGGATGTTTTAGGAAATGCGGTTCCGGGCGGAATCTTTTTGCTAAACAGTCCATATTCGTCTGATCAAGTTTGGAACGAACTCCCACGGAACGTTCAAAAGCACATCATTGATAAAAAGTTAACGTTCTATAACATCAATGCTCGCGCCGTTGCAAAAGACGCCGGAATGGGTACTCGTATTAACACGATCATGCAAACTTGCTTTTTTGCAATCTCCGGAATTCTTCCGCAAGATGAAGCCATTGCAAAAATCAAACAAGCTATTGAAAAGACCTATGGATTAAAAGGTGAATCTGTTGTTCAGAAAAACTATGAAGCTGTAGATAAAACATTAGAGAACTTACACAAAGTCGATGTCCCTGAGATTGAAACCGGTGTTGAAACAAAATCAATGAACATCAGTGAAGATGCTCCTGAGTTTTTCAAAAATGTTACTTCTAAAATCATTGCAGGAGAAGGAGATCAGCTTCCGGTAAGTGCGATGCCTATCGATGGTACTTGGCCAACGGCTACAACACAGTTCGAGAAACGAAACATTTCCGACGAAGTTCCTGTGTGGGATCCGGACATTTGTATTCAATGTAATAAATGTGTTATGGTTTGTCCGCATGCAGTTATTCGTCCAAAGATATATGACAAATCTCTTCTTTCGGGTGCTCCTGAAACCTATAAACACGTAAAGGCAAAAGGGAAAGAATGGAATGAAGATGAGGTTTATACTTTGCAAGTCTCCGGTGAAGACTGTACCGGATGTACGCTTTGTGTTGATGTCTGTCCTGTTGCCGATAAAACAAACCCAGACCATAAAGCGATCAATATGGAAAACTGGCTACCCATCAAAGAAAAAGAAGTGGAAAACTGGAACTATTTCTTGAACATTCCGGAAGTAGAGCGCTCAAGATTAAACCACGTAACTCCTCGTGGAAGCCAGCTACTTCAACCGTTATTTGAGTTCTCCGGTGCTTGTACAGGTTGTGGAGAAACGCCCTATGTTAAGTTAGCCTCTCAATTATTCGGTGACCGGATGATCATTGCAAACGCCACAGGATGTTCATCCATCTATGGCGGAAACCTGCCGACGACTCCTTGGGCAAAAAACAGTGACGGTCGTGGTCCTACATGGAACAATTCATTGTTTGAAGATAATGCAGAATTTGGTCTCGGCTTCAGAATGACCATCAACAAACATCAAGAACATGCCACCGAGCTTCTTGAAGAGCTTCGTCCTAAAATTGGACAAGATGAGTTGGTTGACGCAATTCTAAATGCTGACCAAACAACTGAACCCGGAATATTTGAGCAACGAAAACGACTGGAACAGCTTGATGTTATCTTACAAAAAATGGAGAACCCTAGAGCCGCTCAACTTCTTTCTCTTATTGATAATTTAGCAAAGAAAAGCGTTTGGATTATGGGTGGTGATGGCTGGGCTTATGATATTGGATTCGGTGGATTGGATCATGTCATCGCTTCAGGTCAAGATGTAAATATTCTAGTATTGGATACTGAGGTTTATTCAAATACCGGTGGTCAAGCTTCTAAGGCAACGCCTACGGGTGCAATTGCTAAATTTGCTGCCTCAGGAAAAAGCCTTGGTAAAAAAGACTTGGGTGCAATTGCTATGAGCTATGGGAATGTCTACGTGGCTTCTGTTGCAATGGGTGCCAGCGATACCCAAACTATCCGAGCCTTCATGGAAGCTGAAGCCTATCCTGGACCGTCTATCATTATTGCATACAGTCATTGTATTGCTCATGGCTATGGAATGGAAGATGGTTTGAAACAGCAGAAAGCTGCCGTTGACAGCGGGTATTGGACATTGTATCGTTATAATCCAGTCAATGCTCTTGAAGGAAAGAACCCCTTAAAGCTGGACTCTAAGAAACCTAGACTCAGTTTAAAAGAGTTTCTATATCATGAAAATCGATATAAGATGCTTACGAAGAGTATGCCAGAGCGAGCAGAACAACTGCTTCATGAGGCTGAAAAGCAAGTCCAAGCAAATTATGAAAGTTTTGTCCGACGATCCAGTTGGACGAACGAATCAGAAGATTAGGGCTGATCTTTGAAAAAGCCGTCCGAACAGGGCGGCTTTTTTTATTCTTTTCGTTTCAGTTTTACCGCTGTTCCGTATGCCAGTAGCTCAGCTGAACCTGACATGACAGCGGATGTCGTAAATCGTAAACACACAACTCCATCGGCTCCCATTTCTTTAGCAGCGTTTCTCATTCTATCTAAAGCTTGTTCGCGAGATTCTGCTAACATTTTTGTATACTCAATGATTTCTCCACCAACAATATTCCGCAAGCCGGCGACAATATCTTTCCCAACGTGGCGAGCTCGAATCGTGCTTCCTTTTACCAATCCAAGCGTCTCGGTTACGCGATATTCTGAAAATTGATCCTGTGTTGTAATTTTCATCATCCCACTCCTATTGTTTCACATTTTTTATATAGTGATCGTCCTCTTTACTGTTTAGTCTCTCTTTTAACACTTTGATAAATAGAAGTCCAACCGCAAAAAGAACCACCAGTCCAATTAATCCGGATGGAAAAGCAACAACAAAGCCAACCACCATTGCAATAATCCAAATAACCGCGACAATACTCAAGAGGATATAAGCAAAATATTCCATAAAGACTCCTTCGTTTTGCTTAAATATTACAGCAGAAAACCTATTCAAACCACATTTGATAACCGTCGGTATTAGTTAAGCGGTTGTTGTAAATTTATACGGTTTATTATCTCAAGCTATGAAATTTTCTAAAACATACAAAAGAATCTTTGGGGTTGGGCCTGTTGGTTTGATTACCACCTTTCTAGTCTGGGCTCTTTTTTTCTACACAGAGAAATGGATTGGACTTCCACCCATGAAGATCAGCGGTATTTTTCGCATCTTCCTTTTGGTAGTATTGGGGCTAGATGCTGTTTATCTCTATGTCGGTGGAATGATTGTTCTAATGAAAAATCAATGGGGTAACAAGTTAGTGACTCAGGGTCCCTATCAGTTTATCCGACATCCTTTTTATAGTGCTTTGATATATTCCGCAACCGGATCATTAGCCCTTTGGCTTTATTCTTGGGCATTGCTCATTTCAGTGATTCCTCTAACATTATTCTGGTCGTGGCTTGCAACAAAAGAAGAGCGGTATATTATAGATCGGTTCGGAGATGAATATCTTCAATATATGAAAAAGACCGGTCAGTTTTTTCCTTCATATTCATATTTTAAAAGTGAGATGAAATAATCAAATAATTATTAAAAGGACCAATAATGAACTTCACAAAACGATCAACGCTTTTTAAGTTACTGTTTCTAACTATCTATATTTCTTTACCCCTAATTGGACAAACCATGCCTGCTGTCGAAGTCATTGCTGAAAAACTACCGACACTTGCTGATTCTCTAGACACACCCGAAAGCAAAACAGAAACACTTGAGGATAAAGTAAAGGACATGACCTGTTTTGAAGGTTTGTTCACTTTTTACCAAGATACAACAAACGGTGAATTGTACATGGTCATTACTAACGACCAACTCCAAAAAGAATATATACACTTTTTGCATGCAAAAGACGGCGTTGTTGATGTGGGTTTGAATAGAGGGTCTTATCGCCAAAGCAAAGTTTTCACATTAAATAAATACTTTAATCGCGTTGAATTTGTCACTCAAAACACTTCGTTTTACTTTGACAAAACTAACCCGCTAAGTCGTGCCGCGGATGCCAATATCAGTCCGGCTGTTATGGTATCGGAAAAAATTATTGCAACAGACACAACGAATACTAAATATTTAATAAATGCTAACAATATCTTTCTTTCCGAAGACCTATATCAAATCAAACCTTCCTTTCACGGATTTTCCTCAAAAGATCGATTTTCGTTAGGCAATTTAAGTTCTGAGAAAACAAAATATCAGGCTATTAACAACTATCCAAAAAATTCTGATATTGTTGTAGAGTATGTTTATGACAACCCATCTCCATCGCGTGGTGGAAGTATGGGGGTTACGGATGCCCGATATGTTTCACTCGTATTGCAACACAGTCTGATTTCTATGCCTGACAATAATTATCAGCCGAGGTTTGATGACCCTCGTGTTGGATATTTTACGACTTGGGTTCAAGATATGACTTCGACAGACTATACACCTTGGCGAGATATGATCCATAGATGGAATTTGGAAAAAAAGAATCCTGGCGCTGAATTGTCTGAACCGATAAAGCCCATCATTTGGTGGATTGAAAACACGACACCTTTGGAATTTCGCGATGCTATCAAAAAAGGTGTTTTAGGGTGGAATAAATCGTTTGAAAAAGCAGGTTTTAAAAATGCAGTTCAGGTCAAAGTTCAGCCGGATGATGCTGAGTGGGAGGCCGGAGACATTCGATATAATGTGCTTAGATGGACTTCTTCACCCAACCCCCCGTTTGGTGGTTATGGCCCAAGTTTTGTAAATCCAAGAACTGGGGAGATCTTAGGATCAGACATTATGCTAGAATATGTATATTTTACCAATCGCGTAAAATATGAAGGGCTATACAGATCTGAGAATGATAAACATTTCTGTAGTGCCGGAGAGTATCTTCATCAAGGAAATCTATTTGGCACAACAGCTCTAAATATGTTGACGGGTGAAGACGCGTCTAAAAAAGAGCTTGTAGAAGAATCCATTATTCGGTTGGTTCTGCATGAGCTTGGACATACATTTGGTCTTGCACATAATTTTAAGTCCAGCCATCTGCATTCTCCTGAAAACATCCACAATAAATCTCTAACACAAAAAGTTGGACTAACCGGTTCGGTAATGGATTATGTTTCGGTTAATCTCTCTCCCAACCCTGAAGAACAGGGAGAATATTATTCTACATGCACGGGACCCTATGACGATTGGGCAATTGAATATGGCTATAAACCCACCGAAAGCAGTGAGCCTGAGAAAGAGATGCTAAATAATATTCTTTCCCGATCAACCGAGCATGAATTGATGTTTGGGCACGATGCTGATGCGATGAGCTGGAACGGCGGAGGTGTTGATCCCCGTGTAATGGTCGATGATATGACCTCAGACCCCATTCGATATGCAGAAGATAGAATGAAGCTGATCTCTGGTCTTTATAACCAATTAAAAGAAAAATATTCTAAGAAACAGACATCTTATCACCCAATGAAAGATGCGTTTTTTATCCTCGATAGAGAATATAAAAATTGTGTTCGTGTCGTTTCACGATATATTGGAGGTGTGTATGTCGACAGAGCTTTTGTCGGTCAAGTCGGCGCTGATCAACCCTATCGCCCCGTAGATATTCAAACCCAAAAACAGGCAATGTCTGCTCTGGAATGTTATTTGTTTTCACCTGATGCTTTTCAAGACCCGGCGGAGGTGTTTCCATATCTGCAAAGACAACGCCGGGGATGGGATTATTCCAATGAAGATCCAAAGCTCCATGATCGGGTTCTATCTATCCAAAGAAGTGTTCTCCGCCATCTTCTCCATCCGACTGTAATGAAACGTATTACCGACACAGAGCGATATGGAAATGACTATGGATTAGATCAAGTGCTAGAGAATCTGACTTCAGCCATTTTTGAAAAAGACATTGCCCGCCCTGTCAACTCGTACCGTAGAAATCTGCAAACAGAATATACCCATCAACTTATTGCTGTACTTCATAGCAACTCATACTACAATCATCTCTCAAAAGTACAGGCATACAATCAATTGAATTGGGTGCAAAACAAGGTTTTAAAACGTAAGTCCAGAGACAAAAATACTCAAGCACATCGTGAATATTTACAACACCTCATCACAAAAGCTTTAAATGAGGATTTTGGAAAATAAAAACCTATGGTTTGTGTTGTGAACATTATACTTATCGCCGCCGTAACCGTGGACGGATATATTGCACGGCATTCTCAGGAGGTCATAACGTGGTCAAAAGATCTACCACTTTTTAAAAAACAAACGCTAGGGCATCCCGTAATCATGGGATACAACACCTATAAAACCCTACCAAAGGATTTAGAGAATCGTGAAACGATCGTAGTTGGCAAGCACGACACACCAAAAGATGTTCTTTCAAAAATCACCAATGAAACGTGTTTTGTAATTGGTGGTGGTAAAACCAACGAACTGTTTGCTCCGTATCTTACTCATCTTTATATAACGATTCATCCGTTAATATTTGGTCGTGGCATCAAATTGTTTGGTGATTTAAAAACCCCACCGGATGTTGCTTTTATTAAAAAAATCGATGTAAACCCAAAATTAGGTATTTTTCAATATCAATATGCTGTAAAACAGTGATGTTCATCACAACAACAAACTTCAAATGTTAATAAATTAATACCTTAATTTTGTGGTGGATTTGGTCTGGTGTTTACAGCAAAAATACTGCACTTGTAACACATAAAAAATATATCGAATGCATAATCTCTTTTATTCCGACTTTTGAGGGTTTTAGTCTAGTGTTACCCTCTGAAAATAAGATGATACGAATCGATTTTATCCAATAGGGGATAAAAGCAGCAAATATCCAAAATTGCACTTCGGTAAAAATCGTAATTAAGTTCAAAACCATAAAGGCAAACGCAATATAGCCGATTAGCTGACCGTTTTCTTTTTTATTCCTTTTTGTTGGTCTAAGAACATACTTAACATAGAACACGCTTCCACCGAAATATAAAAAAGAAACACACCATATTAACCACCCATTTATATCTATAGGGCCGGCTAAGTATATATACATAATCGGACCCGACGCAGTTAATCCTGCAATCCCGAACAGTTCTCCAAAAATGGACATATGTTCTTTTTTTATCGTTAACCACAGGTGGACATTTAAAGCGCCTATGACTAACCCACCAAATAAAAGTATCTGCCATTGTACACTTCCTGTTGCGTAGGCTACCAAAACAACCGAACCTGTAAAGCCCAAAAGTGCAGACCAAACCAGAGAAGATGTATCAATAATGTTTCTATTTTTAAAACGTCGTAAAAAGTCGATTGTTGGTTGATAAGATAAGAAAACCAATATAAATCCACACAACACGATACCGGACGAAACAACAGATGCTTTCAAGGCGGCAATGGCTAATAAAGAGGGAACAATAAACATTGCCCAAGCCCCATGTTGCTTTGGTGCTGGAAAATTCCCTAACTTACTTCTAATCGTATTCGGCTTGTTCATGCATATGGTTTGCTGAAAACCTTATCCAGCAACATAAAAACAGCCTGAAAGTTAATTTTGTAAACGCTTTTTCTCCAAGGAGGAAAAAATGACAAAAAAGAAATTGTTTTTATCCCTCGGGGGGTTCGCTATCATTGGTCTTGTTTTCATTGGGAAACTCTATTTTTATCATTCTCTTCCCGTGTATGATGGCACACTTAGTCTGAATGGAATACAAGACACTGTTGATGTTTTTACCGATCCACATGGAGCGCCACATATTTTTGCAAAAAACGAAAGTGATCTTTTTTACACTGCCGGATATATTGCAGCAAGAGAGCGGCTCTTCCAAATGACTTCTGCAGCAGCAGCCGTTCGAGGTGAGCTCGCTTTGCTTTATGGAGATGACCTGATTAGAAGTGATATATATTTACGAACATGGAGAATCCCGGAGATGGCCAGCAAACTCTATTCGGTTATGTCCCCTGAAGATAAACAAATTTTGATTTCATTTTGTAATGGAATTAACGCCTGTATCGAAGACTTGGGAACTGATCTCCCTGTTGAATTCAAAATTCTCGGCGTTAAACCGATAAAATGGAGACCGGAAGATGTTGCGGGTTATGAACGCTTAATGGCTCATGAGCTTGAATCTTCATGGAAACCCGAAATTGTTTACGGTGCAATCCTTGAATACTTTGGAAAAAAGAAACTTCTTGAGCTTCTTCCTGATGACACCAATTACCTTCCTACCATTGCAGAAACCAATCAGGATGATTTTTATCAGCAGGTTTTTTCTGCTGTTTGGGATGAAGAAATGACTATACGAACCTTATTGGGAAATAGCAGTCCAGACTTTGGGTCTAATAATTGGGTTCTTTCCGGAAACAAAACTTATTCCGGAAAACCCCTACTTGCGAATGACCCACACTTAGAATTTACTCAACCTGCCAAATGGTACGAAATGCACCTTAAGGGCGGTCGATTTAATGTAAGCGGTGTATATCTTGCCGGAATTCCTTTACCTGTAATTGGTCAAAATGAAAATTGCGCGTGGGGATTCACGAATGTTATGACAGACGATATTGATTTCTTTGTTGAAACAATTCATGAAAAAAATTCTAATCTATATTTGCATGGTGACAGCTGGAAAGAAATGGAAATTATCCATGAAACAATTCCATTGAAAGCCGGAAGAGACACAACCATAATCGTTAGAAAAACTATTCACGGACCTGTGATTAGTGATATCCATCCTCTTTTGAAAAACTCAGGAAATGTGCTATCTATGAGCTGGACAGGACACAAAACATCAAAAGATATTGAATCCATTATTCATCTTAATCTTATACAGAATTGGCGAGATTTTTCCTCAGCTATTTCTAAATTTTGTGCTCCGGGTCAAAATATGGTTTATGCAGATACCGAAGGTAATATTGGGTGGAGACCTGCTGTGCAAATCCCTATCCGAAAAAATGGTGGAATGTTGGTTCCAAGACCCGGCCATGATCCAGAATATGATTGGAAGGGATGGGTTCCGTTTGGTGAGATGCCCTATACCTATAATCCAAAATCAGGTGTTATTGCTACAGCAAACAACAAAACGATCGGAGATGAGTTCCCTTATTACATTTCAAATCTTTGGGCTGATCCGAGCCGCATTCAACGAATTAATCAGAGACTTTCAGAAATCGATAAAGCCACGGTTGAAGATATGAAATCCATTCAGCTTGATTTGGTTTCTCCGTTTAATCAAACGATGTTACCGCTTGTCTTGTCTTTAGAAACAGGTGAAGAAGAAGGGAATCTTAAAAAAGTGTTTTCGATGCTCTCTGATTGGGATGGAAATGAAAAAGCAAATTCTGCTGAAGCGATGGTCTTTCAGGCGTTCACTCTTCAGATTGTACGAAATATATTCGGTGATGAATTGGCATTACTTGGGTCATCGTTTTTAGATGCGTTTATTGGTGTTCGTTATCTAAATATGCGGAGTTTAAGAAAAATATTTTTTGAAGGAACATCAACTTGGATCGACGATATTCGCACAAAAGACATCGTTGAAACACGCGACATGATCCTTCGACAATCCTTGGTAGATGCAATAAATGAAATCGAGGGTAAGCTTGGCTATGATCCATCAGTGTGGGCGTGGGGAAAACTGCATACAATAACACATCCTCATTCTATGGGTAAAATAAAAATACTGGACTGGCTGTTTGGGTTTAATGTAGGTCCATTTGAGTCCGGAGGTTCTTCCCGAACGGTTCGAGCAGGTGGGTACAGTTATAGACAACCATATAAACAAACTGCCGGGGCTTCAATGAGAAGAATTGTTGATTTCAACAATTTAAACGAAACCCAGTTTATTTTACCAACCGGACAATCCGGGTTGCATAATTCTCCTTACTATGACGATCAAGCAACTATGTATAATCAGGGAGAGTATAGAACCACCTGGTTTGATGAAACCTTTATCAGAAATAGCAATCTATTCCAACATTTAACCATCACTCCTAAATAAAATTAAAATGGTCGTTCTTTTCATTTTGACTGGTGTGGTGGTGTTTGTCGCTTTGATCTATTATTCTTGGCGACCGGTTTTTCCAAAGGATTTTTATCTGTGCACTCCTATGTTTTTGGGGCATCGCGGTTCACTACACGAGGCCCCTGAAAACACCTTGTCTTCATACCTTGCAGCGCTTGATGCCGGTTTTAAAGGTGTAGAAATCGACGTTGTGAGTACGCGAGACGGAAAAGTTGTTTGTTCTCATAATATTGATTTGGAAAGAGAAACAGACGGTTCGGGATTTATTACTGAATCAACCTGGGAAAACCTTGAGTTCGTTCGAGCGGGTGTGCGAAGCCACCCCAACCAAACGGATCGACTTTATCTTTTGGAAGAAGCATCAAAAGCCCTCCCGGAAGATTTTCGCATCAATATAGAAATTAAAACCGATAAAATGTTTGACCACAGAACGGCTCGCGCTGTTGTTCATTTGATTAAATCCGGAAAAATAAAACAGCCCGTGATCGTTTCTAGCTTTAATCCGATCATTGTGGGGATTGTAAAGTTTCTAAAAAAAGATATACCAACAGGGTTTATTATAGATAAAGAAAATATTCATTTAAAGTGGTGTATGTACTGGGCACATCCCGATTGCCTACACCCTACTGCCGAGTTTGTAGATGAAGATCTAGTCTCTTTTGCCAAAAAGAAGGGGCTGGCTGTAAATGTGTGGACGGTCAATACTAAGCCCGCAATACGCAGATTGGTCAAACAAGGAGTGTCCGGGATAATTACTGATTATCCAAGCTATATCAGTGTTTAAAGCATCGGATTCCTGTAAAAAGCATTGCTATTTTATATTCATTACAGGCATCAATAACTTCTTGGTCTCTAATAGATCCTCCCGGCTGAAGAATCGTTGTGATTCCTTTATCGCTAATCGCATCAATGCTGTCTCTGAAAGGGAAAAAGGCATCGGACGCTAATACTCCACCAGCTACATTATCTCCACCTTTTCTCAGCGCCATGTGCACGGCATCTACCCGACTAACTTGACCCGCACCTAAACCAACCGTCGTATTGTTTTTTGCGATTAAAATCCCATTTGATTTTGCATGACGGAGAACCTTCCATGCAAATAATGCTGTTTCAACATCCTGCTTGGATGGGCTGACTTTTGTTACTGTCGTTAAATCATCCGGCATCAGTATTTTAGTATCTGTGTCCTGTACAAGTAGTCCACCATCAATATATCGATATTCTAATTTTGGACTACGACGTTCAAACCGTCCAATTTCAAGAATGCGTAAATTCTTTTTCTTTTTGAATATCTCTAACGCTTCGGGCTCAAAATCCGGCGCTAAAACGATTTCAACAAATATTTTTCTGATTTCTTCAGCAATTTCTTTTGTACAAGTTCTATTAAATGCAACGATACCACCAAAAGCAGATAGAGAATCTGCATTGAAAGCACGATGATATACATCCAACAAGTTATCGCCGACGGCAGCACCGCATGGGTTTGCATGCTTAACAACAACACAGGCGGGTACTTCAAACTCACGAACACAAGCAAGTGCGCTGTCTGCGTCCATTAGGTTGTTATATGAGAGTTGCTTGCCTTGATGAATAATGGCATTTAAAATATTAGGTTCATTATTTCCCGGAATTTTATAAGACGCTGCGGATTGATGTGGGTTCTCTCCATAGCGCATCTTTGAATGTTTTTCAAAAGAGATCGCCAAATCGTCCGACAAGTTATCATCCTTTAAATAATTATGAATAATAGAATCATATTTCGCCGTATGTCCAAAAGCTTTTACAGATAATCTTTTCCTAGTTTCATATGAAAGCTTCCCTGATTTTAATTCCTCTGCAACCGTGGAATAATCCATTGGATCCACAACTGCGCAAGCCCACCCTACATTTTTAGCAGCTGAGCGAATCATTGTCGGTCCGCCGATATCAATATTTTCAAGAGCCAGCGCTATATCACAATCATCACGAGAAATGGTTTCAGAAAAAGGGTAAAGATTGCAAACAACAAGATCGATCCATTTAACCTTATTTTCTTTAGCATCCTTCTCGTGCTTATCGCGCAAACCGAGAATACCGCCCTCTACAAGTGGATTGATTGTTTTCACTCGACCGTCCATCATTTCAGGAAATTGCGTATATTCGCTAACATCGATCACCGGAATGTTTGCTTCGCTCAATGTTTTTGCCGTACCACCAGAGGATAATATTTCTACCCCCAACTTGTTTAGTGTTTTTGATAGCTCAACGACTCCTGTTTTGTCAAAAACAGAAATTAGGGCTCGTTTAATCTTAACCGGGTTTTTATTTATTGTCGGTTTGTCAATCATAATATTTTGTCGTTTTAATTTTATCTTTCATCGATAATTAGTTTAATTGCTTCTATAAAAGCTCTGCCCTCTAATTTTTGTACCTTCGCTTTTAATGATTCCACTGTATCGTCTGGGTTTACAGGACATTGTTTTTGAACCAAAATTGGACCACCGTCCACTTTGTCTGTTACAAAATGAATTGTACATCCTGTTTCTGAATCACCGTTTTTTAGAACCTCTTCATGAACATTTGTGTCCATTCCGCCTGCATATTTTGGCAACAGAGATGGATGTACGTTTAATAATCTATCCTGCCAATATTGACAAAATTCAGCAGATAGTATGCGCATAAATCCAATAAGCAGCACCAGCTCTACGCCACATTTTTTTAATTCACTAGTGATTTCACTGTCAAATTCTTCCCTGGTTTTTCCACGATGAGAAATATAAACTGCCTTCACCTTGTGGTTCTCTGCTCTCTTTAAAATGTATGCATTTTCCCGATTCGAAATGACAACCTCAACGTTAGCATTTAGTTTCCCGAAATGAATTGCATTGAGGATTGCCTGAAGATCTGTTCCGTTGGTTGAACCTAATATTCCAAGCTTAATTCTTTTGTTTTTTGTATTCACGGAAAAAATAGATGTTGGTTGTTGTGCTGTGTTTCTTCGAGCTTTATTGTGTGCCGCGTAGCTCAGCCATATGTTTTATTCTTTTTATGATAAGATCATCAGTTCCGATATCCTTGCGATGAAACAACGGTCCTTTAATGGATGTGATTTCTTTCTCTGCCTTTTTCTCTGCTTCCGAAATAGTGTCCGCCATACAAACAATTGCTGCTGTTCGGCTTCCTGCTTCTACAAGTTGTCCATTTTTAATGTCCACAGAGGCATAATGAAGACCCTCTGAGTTTTTTATTTTGGACACATCTATGGGCTGTCCTTTTATTGGGTCATCCGGATATCCTTGAGGAACCGCATATTTACACACCGTTGCTTTATTGGAAAAACTCACATCCGTGACATCAAGTGTGCCATCTGCAATAGCGTTGCAAATTTCAATAAAATCAGATGTTAAAACGGATAGCACATTCATGGCTTCCGGGTCACCAAGCCTTGCATTGTACTCAATAAGCTTTACTCCATTTTTTGTTGCCATAAAACCGCCATATAAAACACCTTTATAGCCTTCACCAAATTCTTCTTTCAGTGTGCGCGCGGTAAGTTCATTAATCGTATGAGCTTCTGTAATATCTTTGTTTGATAAAAAAGGAAGAGAGTGGTCTGCGTCTGAATATGTTCCCATTCCTCCGGTGTTTGGACCTGTATCTCCTTCAAAAGCTCTTTTGTGGTCTTGTACTGCCGGCATATGTTTTAGGTTGTCGCCATCACAAAAACTCATAAGCGAAAATTCCTGTCCCACAAATTTTTCTTCGATAACAAACTCCCCCCCCTTGTTAACCAACATTTCGCAATATGTCAAAGCTTCGTCGTGAGAATGTAGATGTTCGTCCGACACCTTTACACCTTTACCGCCGGCTAAGCCATCATATTTGACTACATAATTCTCGTCTAGTTCATTTAAGAATTCTTTTACACCATCTAATGAGTTGAATGTCTTGTATTTGGGCTTTCCCGGAATATTATATTTTTTCTGTAAATCCCGAGTAAACGCTTTAGAGGTTTCAATTTTAGCGAGTTCTTTTTTGGGACCTATCGTTTTTATGCCTACGTTCCAAAGGGCGTCTGCCACACCTTCAGCTAAAGGGTTTTCAGGCCCGATAAAAGCCAAAGTTGCATCAATTTCTTGAGCATAATTCACAACCGAATCAGGATCATTAATATTTCCTATCAATATTTCATCACAAAGCTCAACAATACCCGGATTAAGGTTTGTTGCAAGGCAGTAAAGGCATTTGTCCTTTTTTGAACGATCCAGGGCACGAGTAATGGCATGTTCTCTTGCACCCGACCCAATAATTAAAATATTCATTTAATAATTTCCCCTATTATAAGACTCTATATTATTCTATTAGTCAGGATGATATTTTTGTGCGCTCATGCTTTCGTTGTTTTTCCAGCATTTGAATAATAGACATATCCACATTTCCCTCAGGATACTCTCCATTAAAGCAAGCTAAGCATGGCTGATCAATGTGGTGCTCCCCTTTACGCATAACCGCTTCAACTAAATTTGATATATCTTGGTACATCAAAATATCAACATCCATTATTTTTCTAATTTCCTCTACGGCCATATTAGAAGCGATCAGCTCACCTTGGGTCGGCATGTCCACGCCATAAAAACAAGGCGATTGAACGGGAGGGCTTGCTGAAACAAAACAAACTTCTTTCGCACCAAAATCTCGAACCATTCTAACAATTTCTTTGCTTGTGTTTCCTCGAACGATACTATCATCAACAATCATCACTTTTTTGTTTCGAATTTCAAGTTCTTGAGGAACCATTTTATATTTCACAGATTTTTTTCTTTCCCCTTGCCCCGGCATAATAAATGTACGACCAATAAATGGATTCTTGTACAACCCTTCGGAATATCGCACGCCTAATTCAAATGCCATAGAAAGAGCCGCTGTATTTGCGGTCGATGGTGCAGGGATAACGATATCCGGCAAATACTCAGGATATGTTTCTTTCCATTGGGATGCGAGGTTTTGTCCCATTCTGAGTCGTGCACGGTAAACACTGATGTTGTTCATTGTGGTGTCGGGACGAGCAAGATATACATATTCAAAAATGCATGGGGTAAATGAATTGCTAGTCAATACGGTCGAGTGATAGTTCCCACTCTGATCAATATAAATTACTTCTCCCGGCAAAACATCACCGTCTTGTTCATACCCAAGGGAATAAAACATTGTGGTTTCTGATGAAAAAATATAATCAACTGTTCCATCATCATTTTTCCGAGAGCCTTTTGCTAATGGGCGAATCCCTCGAGGATCTCTAAAAACAACAATTCCTTTCCCACTGATAATTGTCACAACAGAGTAAGCTCCCCGCACCCTCTGAAATGTTGACTGAACTGCCGAACACACCAATTTGAAAAAATCATCATCTGGATTTGTAGCAACTGCTTTTTCAAGTGCGTAGGCAAAAACATGTAGTACAACTTCAACATCAACCGATGCGTTAAGATGTCTTCTGTTTTCCTGCCATAATTCTTTCACAAGTTCCGGATAGTTTACAAGATTCCCATTGTGAGCCATGGCAATTCCAAAAGGGGCAGCAGTCCAGATGGGTTGAGCATCTTCAATGCCAAAACCGCCTACAGTGGGATATCGGGTATGTCCTACACCTATATTTCCCTGAAGTCTTGCCATATTCTTTTCATTAAAAATATCACGAACTAAACCAACGCCCTTTTTTACATGAAATTTTCTTTGTGCGTTTTTTGTATAGGTTAATATCCCCGCAGCATCTTGTCCCCGATGTTGGAGATGAATAAGACTGTCATAAATTTCAGCTGCAACTGGATTTTGAGAATAGATTCCGACGACTCCACACATAATTACAATATCTCCACGAGTTTTTCCGCTAGTCCAATATAATTACTGGGGCTGATGGAAAGAAGCTTCTCTTTGTCGGTTGTTGATATAGAAAGGGATTGAATGAACTCTTTAATACTGCTTTCATCTAATGTCTCTCCTCTGGAAATGGACTTTAGCTCTTCATAAGCATCCTGCTTTCCAGATTTACGCAAGACGGTCTGTAATGCTTCAGTTACAACCTCCCAATGGTTGTTCAATTCCTTTGATGTTTGATTTTCATTCATGGAAATTCTACCGAGACCCTTTAAAATGTTTTGCACGGCTAAATAGGAATGCCCCAGTGCAACTCCTTGGTTTCTAATTGTTGTTGAGTCCGTCAGATCTCTCTGCATCCGAGAGATTGGTAACTTCATGGCAAGGTGGTTCAACAGTGCATTAGAAACCCCCATGTTCCCTTCAGCATTTTCAAATTGAATGGGGTTGATCTTGTGTGGCATTGTCGATGACCCCACTTCATCATCCACTTTCATTTGGGTTAATATATTTCGACTAATATATGACCAGACATCCCGACAAAGATCGATAAGTATATTGTTTATTCGAACAATCTGATGATAGTTTTCCACCAACGAATCATGTGGCTCGATTTGGGTGGTGATCAAATTAGGATGAAGCCCGAGTTTCTCGATAAATCTCTCTGAAAACTTCAGCCAATTTACATGTGGATAAGCAATAACTTGAGCAGACCATGTCCCTGTTGCTCCTCCAAACTTCCCTAACAAACTGTGGTTTTTCATTTGATCAATTTGTCGCTTTAATCGAGAGGTAAATACGGCTATTTCTTTTCCGAAGGTCGTTGGTGTTGCCGGTTGTCCGTGTGTGAGGGCAAGCATGGGGGTGCTTTTATATTTTTGTGCTAAGTTCTTTAGTTCTTCATGAAATGATAACAGTAAGGGCACATATTCGTTTTGTACTCCGTCTTGCCACATAATTGAGTAAGCCAGGTTATTTACATCTTCAGACGTAAGTGCAAAATGAATCCATGGATGGATATCTACATTTGTTTTTTCTCGAATGTAATATTCAATCGCCTTAACATCATGATTGGTAACCTGCTCAAATTGTTTCACTTCTTTGGCGGTTTCAGCATTAAAGTGTTTATAAATATCTCGTAACTGTATCTGTTCATCGTTGGAAAAAGGTGGAAGTTCTATTATGAATTTCTCCTCTCCCAAAGCAATAAGATATTCTATCTCCACTTTCAAGCGATATTGCATTAAAGCCATTTCGCTGAAATATTGAGAGAGTTTGTTCACGCTCTTGGCGTAGCGACCATCAAGTGGTGATATGTTTTTTAGTGGATTGGTCATAGAACCTCGAGTTTTAATTTGAATCCTTTATTATACTCCGAAAATTCGCTTAACAGCAAGAGCACAATTCCCCGGGTCAATTACAGTAAGCACCGGAGTCTTGCTAGGCATTTGAAGCGTGGAGTGGATATTTACAAACATATCCATCTTATCAGTAAACGGAGGACATCCTATCGTTGGAAAGTCCGAATTTGCAGCAACAAATCCAGATAACGCATTAGATCGACCAGCAATCGTAATGTAGACAATATCCTTTTCATTTTTATTAGCGTTTAGAATTTCCAACACTTTTATGGGTTGTTTGTGGGCAGAAGCTACATGCTGTTCCCATTCAATTTTATATTCGGTTAATTTATCGGAGATTTTTTTTGCGTGAGCTTCGTCTGAGACAGATCCCATAATAATAATTGTTTTCATACTATATCCTTTATATTTTTATTAATCCTGTTTTGAACTGGTGTTTTTGAATCAGGAAATGGAAATTCCATGCCAGTTATTTTTTCATATAGATATATATACCTGCTGGATAATTCAACAACCAATTCTTCCGGAGCTTCCGGCAAAAGTCTATCGTTATACGGATCACAATTGTTTACAAACCAGAGTCGTAAGAATTCTTTGTCAATATTTTGAGGTTCTTGCCCTGTAGTCATGCGTTCATTATAGGTTTTATCTATCCAATATCGACTGGAATCAGGTGTGTGTATTTCATCTATGAGTACGATATTTCCATCTGCATCACGACCCATTTCATATTTAGTATCTACCAATATCATCCCATTTTCAGCTGCTTTTTTCTGACCAAAAGCAAAGAGTTCTAACGCTTTCCGACTACAATAATCCCATTCGTCTTGAGTCATCCAACCTTCTTTTACAATGTCATTCGGTGTAATGGGTCTGTCATGATGCTCTTCTTTTGTTGTTGGCGTAAGCATGTTTTCCACGAGTCTTTGATTTTTTTTCAAACCTTCCGGTAAAATATTTCCGCAGTATTCTCTGTCTCCATTATTGTAAACCGTCCACAACGATGTACTAGTACTTCCTGTAATATAACCGCGAACGACAAATTCAATCGGGAATACACTACACTTTTTTGCTAATGTAATATTTGGATCGGGGATGTCTATAACATGGTTTGGAATGATTTGTTCAGTTTGTTTAAACCACCATTCGCTGGTAAGGTTCAAAACCTGACCCTTGAAAGGAATAGAAGCTAAAACACGATCAAAAGCGCTTTGTCGATCCGTTGTAATTAAGGCAATTTTATCGCCTAGGTCGTATTGGTCGCGTACCTTTCCGGTTCTTTTAACTCCTCTCTGTAATGAGGTTTTAGTTAATGTGTTGTTTAGCTCCGCTTTAATGCGGGTTTTGTAATGATTAGTTAATTCGACAGCATTCATGTGATAGTGGATTAAATAAGATGTGTGTGTTCAAAACTTCCTTTAAAACAGTGTCAAAATTACCGCTGTTTACGGTTACATTCCATATTGTGCCACTCTTTAAATCTGTAAGCCCGGTGATCTCAAACCGCTCAGTCAAAGATTCATATTTTGCACGACCCAAAATGTCTTCTTTTTGGCGAACCAGAAAAGACGCTGCGTTTTTACTGCTTTCTTTTTTGTTGATAAATTCTTTATTTGAGTTGTAAAGCTCTCCGGTGTTATCTATTTGGTTTAAAATCTGGTCTTTGTTACCACTAATTGTAATTTCCCAATATGTTTGTCGTGTAATCGTAACATCAAACCCAAGATGGTCTAAGGCATTGTGAACAGACGCTGCTTCATTGTCCGTAATGATCATATCTATTATCCATGTTGTTGAATTTGGATTTAAGATGTAATCCTTTACTTTATAACGCGGGCGGTCAAAAGACAGTTTGTGATTTGTGGTTGGGTTTCCGGATTCTATATAGTCTTTCATAGAGGAAAAAATAACATCACCATTTGGTGTGCGTTCCGGGTGGGGCATCATTGCCATTACATTTCCCGTCGGATTACAAACTGCAGCCATGTTATAGGAAGATCCGTTAGGGTTTGTAGGAAATTCGTCTATGATGGTTCCATTGCTGTCACAGTATCGATAAACTGTTTGTTCGTTGGCATTCAATTTTTTTAGCAATTCATCTGGAACCACAAAACGTCCCTCACCGTGTGCTAAAGGAATATTAATAAAATCTCCTTTGTCTATTCGGCGAGTAAATGCACAACGTTTTGTTGAAACTGACATTTGTAAATTTGCCCATGTATTATAATATCCCATACCAATGACGTGACCACCCTTTACCCGTTTATTATCGGTAAGTGCGATACCAAGCCGATTGTCTTCTAGTCCGGGAACAAGTCCGCTTTCTACTAGAATCTGCGCTCCGTTACAGATACCTAAAATTGGTTTTCCTTTTTCTGCTTCGACTTTGATCTGTTTCATGATAGGGTCCAGTGCAGCAATCACACCCGCCCTTGAACGATCTTCGTAAGAAAATCCTCCAACAATTATAAATCCATCAAAATTAGACAATTCCTCTGTCGGTTCATTCCATAAAAATTCTACGGGATTTAATCCAGTGCGACGACAGGCCATCTTGGTTTCGCGCTCCGTATTAGAACCGGGAAATTGAATAACTGCTATTGATGGATTCATTTTAACACAACGCTCTTTTTTCCATTTATAACAGAACCAATTTCATAGATTTCCGTCAAACTTTTTAGCGCATCTTTTACGGCATTCACATCCTTTGGATTTACAACAAAGACCATCCCGATCCCCATATTGAACGCTCGGCACATTTCGTTTTCATCCACATTTCCGATAGATTGCATGACTTCAAATACAGGCAGAGCCGGCCATGATCCTTTTCGAATCTCCACTTTACATCCATTTGGTAGTATTCGTGGAATATTTTCCACAAGTCCGCCACCGGTAATATGGGCGATGCCTTTAATATCAATCTCTGCATTCAATAGGGTAAAAACGTGGTTTGTATAGTTAATGTGTGGTTCCAACAATGTGAGTCCCACAGATTTTTCCAGTTCAGGAATCGTGTCATTCACATCATATCCACCCACCTCAAAGAATAGTTTTCGAGCAAAGGAATAGCCATTTGTATGTAATCCGTTGGATGGAAGCCCCAACACCACGTCTCCCTGCCGGATTGTTTCTCCGGTAATGATTTTATCTCTCTCTACTACGCCAGTGATAACACCAACAAGATCATGCTCTCCCGGAAAGTAAGTGCCTGGCATTTCTGCGGTCTCACCCCCAACCAGAGAAACTCCCGTTTCCTTACACGCTATGACCATTCCGGAAATAATTTCTTCAATAATCTCAGGGTTTAACTTATCGTTTGCTATATAATCAAGAAATGTAAGTGGTCGTGCTCCCATAACCAAAATGTCGTTCGCTGCTGCGCTTAACAGATCGATTCCGATTGTATCAAACTTGCGCATTTTTCGAGCAATGATGGTTTTCGTTCCAACACCATCAATGCTCTGGACTAAAACCGGCTTTTTATACTCCTTTAAAATGGGATTCAGATCATAGAGAGAACCAAAACTCCCCAAGCCTGTGAGAACGTTGGGCGCAAAGGTGGATTTTACTTTGTGCTTAATGCGCTCAACGGCTTCGTTCCCCGCATCTATATTTACACCGGCTGATTTGTAGTCTATTTTACTCATTAATTATTTTTAATATTTCCTTTTGATTACAGCTTTTCACGCAATCCGTTCTCCCATGCGCTTTTGACCTCTTGAACAGGGATTTTTATTACATCGTTTAAATAAATCGTATCGCTATTTGTTGATCCAATATGAAAAACATTCAATCCGTATTTTGAAAATATGGATTTTAGTTTACTCATATTTTCAGGGAGTGTTTCTAAAACAAATCCTCCGGTTTCGGTAAACAAACACGTATCAACTGAAAGATCGCTGTGGATTTTTACATCACAACCGATTTCATTCCCGAACGTCATTTCTGCAATGGTTGAAGCAATTCCGCCGTCTGCAATGTCGTGGCAAGATAACACCAGATCATTTTCTACACAATCCGTGAGTGCAAATATTTGGTTTTTAACTTCATCTAAGTTTGGTTTAGGTAGGTTAGCGCCCAATTCTTTATAAAGAGAATAATAAACTGATCCACCCAGTTCGTCTTTTCGTTTACCGACCATCAAGAGAGCAGACTCTTTTCTTTGAAAACACATTGGCACTGTTTTGTTCACGTTCTTCATGCGCCCCAAACAACTCACTATCGGACTGGGTGGAATAGCGCCGCCTTTAGACTCATTGTAAAAACTCACATTTCCGGCGATGATGGGGGTGGCATGGCTTGGATTGTCTTTTAGGGTAATGGCATTGCACGCATCCGCTACACCACGAACCGCTTCTACAAATTCCCACATTTGGTGTGGTTTTTCAGGGTTGCCAAAACATAAACAATCAGACAAGGCATGCGGAGTTGCACCTACGGCGGCAACATTTCTCATAGATTCAACCACAGCATTTACACCACCCCAATACGGATCGATGAGTCCATACCTTGGATTGTGGTCCGTGGAAAGGGCTATTCCCACATTGCGAATTTCTTTGGGATAATCTTCAGAATTGAATGGCGACAAAACACCGGCATCTGCCAAGCCTGTTTCAGTAATAATTCGACCTTGTACTTGTTTGTCATATTGTTCAAAAACAGGTTCTCTGCTGGCCATGTTTTCGTGAGACAATATTTGTAATAGTGTCTTATTATAATCTGTTAATATTGGTATGTCTGGCTCGATGAAGGTTTTTTTCCGCGCTTCATACAGGCGATTGTATAAGAACCCTTCTGTTACGTCAGAAGCCGGGGCGTTGATGATTTCTTCATCACCGTTATGAACTATATATTGACCGTCATTGCGTATTTTTCCGACAACAGAAGCCCTAGCTCCTTCACTTACTCCCGGCAGATCATACACTTTGTTGTAGTGGTTTAAAATGAGAGGTGTCACCTTTGGCGAACAAACCCACATAAATCGTTCTTGGGTTTCACTGCACAGATAAACAGAAGGATGTAGGTTCTCCATACCAATATGAATTTTATCCATCCATACTTCAGATCCATATCCGGATGTTTCTGCTAGCTCCACGCTGGCGCATGCAACACCTCCGGCACCGAGGTCTTTAAAGCCGATATGATCAATGAGCCCCTGTCGTTTTAGAATGTCAAACAAAGCATATGAAGATTTTAACAGGTGGCGTTCTAAAAAAGCATTTGGCTCTTGTACAGCGCCCTTGTTCTGTTCTTTTTTTTCTTCTTCCAACTCCAATGACGCAAAACTCGCACCTCCAAATCCGCTATTATCTGTAGGCTTTCCAACTAAAATGAGGTCATATCCATCAGCATTTTTTGGTGCATACGAGTGGATAATGTTATCTTCTCGAACAACTCCAAGCGTCACTAATGTAACAAGACAATTTTCGTTGTAACCCTCATGATAATACAGATCTCCTCCAACATTTGGAATTCCTAGCGGATTCCCATAACCTGCAATTCCAGCGACAACGCCATCGTGAATCCATTTCGTTTTATTGTTTGATATGTTGCCAAAACGGAAGGAATCCGTACACGCAATTACTTCCGCTCCCATACACATTACGTCTCGCACATTTCCACCAACGCCTGTAGCAGCTCCTTCATAGGGAACTATTTGGGAGGGGTGATTATGAGATTCATGACTCATAACCACACACCAGCGATAGTCATCATTGTCTGTTGCAACCGCCACAACACCGGCGTCTTCTTTGGCTCCCAAAACCACATCCGGTCCTTCGGTTGTAAACTGCTTTAAATGTGAACGGCTACTTTTATAGCTGCAATGTTCTGAGCCTTGTATAGAAAAAAGAATGAGTTCGGCGAGAGACGGGGCTCGACCTAACATGTTGTTTTGGATTTTTAGTGCTTCGTCTACAGTGAGAGGAATGTTAAGTTCGGCGAGTTTTTCTTTAATCTCAGAATCAGAAAGCTTGGAGAGATCGATAATTTCTTTTGTAAAGCTCATACGGTATTACTTAAACGCTTCTCTAGGTCGTGTAGTAAATATACTTAAAATTGGCATCGGGGTTCGCAAGTTTGGAAAACAAGATTTCTTTAAATTGTTCATTGCTACACAAACTTTTAACCACCTTAGCGCCGTCAAAGATAAACGTCTTGTTTTAATTCAGCAATATAAGGAAGCGTTCGATGCTTATCAGCGTAGTCGAGTCCATATCCAACTACCCAAACATCCGGAATTTTAAACCCAAGATAGTCAATTTTTGCCTGGTGGGTTTTTCCTTCTTTTTGAGTTAATACACAGGTTTTGAGAGAGGCAACATTTCGAGTTAATAACACTCTTTCAAGAAATTGAAGAGTAAGGCCTGTATCAATAATATCTTCAACGACAATAACATGTTGATTCTGCACAGCATGTCTAAGATCCATAATTACACGAACCTCACCACTTGATTGAGATTCGTCGCCGTATGTGCTTAATGCCATGAAATCCACTATATGTGGTATAGACAATCGTTTTACCAGATCGGAAGTAAACATAAATGATCCCTTTAAAATAGAAATGATCATTATATTGTTTACATCAGCGTAATCTCTTTCAATTTGACTTGCGAGTTCATCAATTCTTTTAAGAATTGTTTCTTCATCTATTAAGATTTTATTGATGTCGGAATGTGTTCTCATTTATTTGTTCGCTACCGAATTATTGTTTCATTCCGCTTAGGTCCGATGGAGACTATACTAACCGGGCATTGAATTTCATCTTCTATAAATTTAATATATTTCTTTAATCCTTCAGGTAGGCTTTTATATCCCTTTTTTACAGCTTCTTCATCAATAGAACTCCAACCCGGTACGGTTTTATAAATCGGTTTTGCTTTTCTGTAGATGGACAGATCTGCTGGCATTTCATGAATCGTTTTTCCATCTGCTTCATACGCAACACACACAAGCAATTCTTTAAATCCTGTCAAGATGTCCAGCTTGGTAAGGGCAATCTCCGTAAGTCCATTTACTCGAACGGATTGTCTGAGCTGTACAAGGTCCAACCATCCAACTCTGCGAGGACGACCCGTTGTTGTTCCAAACTCATCTCCTTTTTTTCGAAGTTGCTCGGCGTCCTTGTCTAACAGCTCTGTTGGAAAAGGACTTTGCCCTACGCGACTTACATAGGCTTTCGTAATTCCGATAATCCGATCAATTATTCTAAAGGTTAGTCCTGAGCCATTCGCGATATTTCCGGCTATCGTATTGCTGCTCGTCGTGTGTGGATAGATGCCATGATCAACATCAAGACTCATCCCTTGAGCGCCTTCAAATAAAATTCTTTCACCTTTTTTGTGTGCGTCAAACAAAACAACAGAAATATCCTTAATATATGGCTTTAGTTGTTGGCCCAATTGTAAATAATCTTGATACACGGTTTGAAAAGACGGCAATACGCCTTCTCCCAAAGTTTTGTCTATAAATATTTTGGTAAATGAATACGCTTTTTCCAGCTTTTCCTTTAAAATATTCTGATCAAGCAAATCGATCATTCGGATTCCGTTGCGAAACATTTTGTCGGCATATGCAGGTGCGATTCCCCGTTTTGTGCTTCCCGCAGCTAAACCACCTTGATGAACAGTTAGAGCTTCATCTAATGCTATATGATATGGAAAGACAACATGGGCGCGGTCGCTAACAAAGACTTTTGGATTTATACCTCTGTCTTTTAACATTTTTATTTCGTCTAACAGCATTTTTGGATCAACAACAACACCATTTCCGATAATATTTGTTGGTTTGTTATATACAACCCCGGATGGGATTAGGTGGAGTTTGTAGGTTTCACCCTCTGCGATAATTGTATGCCCCGCATTGTTTCCTCCTTGAAACCTTACCACATACGAAGACTCTCCGGAAAAATAATCTGTTATTTTCCCCTTTCCTTCATCGCCCCACTGAGTCCCTACAATCACAATTGTTTTATCTTGGTCTCTTATCAAAGCGTTGTCCTAAGTTGTTATTACTGTTAAGCGCTATTATTAATTTATGCCACGAAAAAGACATGGAAGATTACATAGAAGATGTCATTACATGTAAGCAACAAAACAATAATAACTAAAATATTCCTTAATAAAATGTATCCGAAAAAGTTCAAGAAAAGTGTATTAAAAGTGGATTAGATTTCATTAGGAATTTTTACAATCCCAAAGGAAGACCATGGCTAGTTTGTTGATAAAGAACGTAATTCTAAATACGCACCCTGTGGATATTTACATCATTGGAAACACCATAAAGACTATTGGTGTAGATTTAAATATTCAAGCTGATAAAATAATTAAAGTTGAAAATAAGGCTGTTATTCCTTCATTTGTGAATGCTCACTCTCATTCTGCGATGACACTTTTACGCGGATATGCAGATGACATAAAACTTCAAGAGTGGTTAACAAAAAAGATTTGGCCGGTTGAAGCAAAATTAACAGAGGAGCATGTCTATTGGGGAAGTCGTCTGGCTGCAATTGAAATGATCAAAACAGGAACCACCCATTTTAATGATATGTACTGGCATTATAACGGAACCGCCCAAGCGGTGATGGATTCGGGGCTTCATGCTCATTTATCCAGCGCGTTTTTAGATTTAAACGATCTCGATCAATCCAAAAAACAAATTTCTGAACAAATCGAACTCTATCAAAAACGTACTCGCTATTCACCAAATGTAACATTTACCATCGGTGTTCATGCGCTTTATACGGTATCAGAATCTGGATTGTTTTGGGCAAGAGATTTTGCAAATGACCATGGTCTGATTGTCCACATGCATCTTTCAGAAACTAAGCAAGAGGTGGACGAATGGGTGAACACAACCGGTATGCGTCCTGTAGAATATTTAGATCATATCAAAATGCTGGGACCCCATCTAATTGTCGCACATACAAACTGGGTGACAGATCAAGAAATGAAGCTTCTATCAGATCATGATGTTGGAGTGGTCCACTGTCCAACTTCAAATATGAAATTAGGCTCCGGTGTTTTTCCATATCCTTCTTTAAAATCGGCTGACCTTCGCATTGGCTTGGGAACAGATGGTTGTGCGGCTAACAACAATTTGGATATGATGGAAGAAATGAAAATTGCTTCACTTTTACAAAAGTCCTGCACCGGAGATCCGACCGTTATGTCTGCAGAAGATGTTTTTTATATGGCAACAAAAGGTGGTGCGTCTTTATTTAATCTAAATGCCGGTGAAATCAAAGAAGGCTGCTTGGCAAACTTACTATTGGTTGATCTAACAAATACGCAATTGATTCCAAACCACAATTTGGTTTCAAATCTTGTTTATTCTGCGAATGGTGATTGTGTTGATACTACAATTTGTAATGGTGTTGCACTAATGGAAAACCGAACGGTTGTTGACGAAAATAATGTCCGAGAGAATGTCTCTCGTGTTATCAATAAAATTTTCTAGATATATTTAGCCGCGACCAATAACGATCCGGTGATGAACGCCATCACCCACCATCCATAAGCAAACCGTGAATATAAATGTAACCCTTTTGTCACGATCTTTTCTTCTCCGTGTTGTAGGCGATAACGCCAGAGCAATACAGCATCAACAAGCATGGCGCATAGCGAAGAATATCCTAAAATGCCATGAAGGGTAAATGGTGTGTTAGAAGATCCTTTGATCATAAATATGGTTGCAACAATATCAAAAACCACACCCAACGTAATAAATGATAATACTGTTTTTGTAATCAATCGTTTCCGTTGCTCGGTTATTATTGCTACGGAATAGAAAGCCAGTGCAAAAATAACAAGTTTGGTTCCGGCGCTTAAAAATGCGTTCATTGGTTATCCTATTTATTAATATTGTTTAAAAATTCGTGGCGAATATAAAAGATTTTCTCCGTTTCGAAAAATGTCTTTTCTTTTTTCGTGTTTTTATAAAGTTCAATCGTGGTCTTCTAAGTTGCGATCTTTTTTATCTTAGACAATACTTGAAGTGTTAACTCCCCGGCGGCTTCTTCAGAAGGGCCAATAGACACAAATCCATGGTTTTTAATAATACAAAATTCTTTTGTTTTTAATATCGTTGCAACCATTTCAGCTCCTTGGACAGTCCCATAGGGAAGTTCTTTTTCTGTTTCAGGATATCCAATTTGTGGAGCTATTGTTGTTATTTGGTCGCTGTGACCGTGAAACACTGCCATTACGTCTGGTCGATATTGATAGATGAGTCCGTGCATAAATGCTTCTGAGCTTGGTTCGACTTCGCCATGAAACAATACTTTTTTTGTTTGCGTGAAAAATGAAACCACTTCAGAAACAGAGTGATTGTTTAAGCTTGAGAGTGATTCTCCTGCACCTGAAATCAGAAATCCGGTTTTAGTTCTAATGCTGAGATTTCCGGCATGACCATTTTCTGTTTGTGGCGCAAGTCCCTTTTTTTCAAACTGTACCCCCCAAGAGGTCATATGACTTGCTTTTGATTTTGTTAGTAGGTTGTTCGACAATCTAACAGATGTGAATTTTGTCCCTGTATAAATTTCACTCATTTTCAGGCTTTAGTTTATATAGTTCGTTTGGTTTGAATATTCCTTTTTCGGTAATAACCCCTGTAATATATTTTGCAGGAGTAATATCAAAAGCTGGGTTAAGCGCGGGGCTTCCTTCAGATGCAACTCGCTTATCGTTCACGTAGAGTACTTCATTTTCATCGCGTTCTTCGATCGGAATAGAGTTTCCATTTGGACATGTAAAATCAATGGTAGATATGGGTGCCGCAATATATACCGGTATCTTGTTTTCGTGGGCAACCACTGCTTTTTCATAGGTTCCTATTTTGTTAGCGATATCACCGTTTGCTGCAACTCGGTCTGTTCCGACTATCATTAAGTCAACCATCCCGTTTGCCATAAAATATCCTGCGGCATTGTCTGCTATTATTGCATGTTCAATTCCTTCTTGGTAGAGTTCAAACGCTGTAAGTTTTGCCCCTTGGAGTCGCGGTCGTGTTTCGTCGACATAAATAAAAATGTTTTTTTCATCATTGTGTGCCATGCGAAAAGGAGAAAGCGCTGTTCCAAAATCTACTGTCGCAAGCGCACCCGCATTACAGTGCGTTAAAATTTTATAACCATTTTTGATTAGCGTGTTTCCAAAAATTCCAATTTGTTTACACGCTTTTGCTGAATTGTTCGCATAGTTCTGAGCGGCTTTTGCTGCAAACATTTTCGTTTCATTAAACGATGTCCCTTTCAACGCTTCTAACATCACAGTCTGTAACCCATGTTCTAAATCGTACGCTGTGGGTCTGGCTTTTATGAGCCTTTCTTTAAACTTAAATATTTTTTTATGCGTTGGTTCGTTGCACAATCTGATTGCCTGAGCCAAGCCAAACGCACCCATTGCCCCTATCGCCGGAGCCCCGCGGACCACCATTGTTTGTATTGCAGAGATGACATTTTCAATCCCCGTAATTGAAACAATTTCAAAAGAATTCGGGAGTTTGTTTTGTTCAATAGTTTTAATGGTGTTTTCTTCCATCCAAACTGTTTGGTAATCTTTTCCGTTTATTTTCATGGCTAAATATTCTTGATAAAAAATTACGCCTTTCAACGGTTCTTAACCAATAAAATATCCTAAAGAATCTTACTCGTTTTTTCATATTTTATGAATTAGAAAATTCCGGTGTCTCTTCAATTTATTTCCCTTAATTTTACAGCCTTATTATGATGCGTCTTAGATGCCTTGTCTCACCAATTAAAGGAGGATGGTTTTATGTCTAATTTTACCGGGATACTTGGGATTTTCGTTTTGCTTGGAATAGCCTTTGCTATGTCTAATAATCGATCTTCCATTAATAAACGTCTTGTGTTTTGGGGGTTGTTACTTCAACTTTTGTTTGCGTTGTTTATCTTAAAAACGCCCATTGGACAACCCTTCTTTGCGGCTGTTGATACAACCGTGAAAAAGCTATTAAGCTTCTCCGATGCCGGTAGTGACTTCTTGTTCAAATCGTTTGGTATGGGGGTTGTTGAAGGTCCTTTAATGAATTTTGCCTTTCGAGTATTGCCAACGATAATTTTCTTCTCTTCTTTGATGGCAGTGATGTACTATTTTGGAATTATGCAGTTTATCATTAAATGGATCGCAAAAGCCATGCAAAAAACTCTCGGAACATCAGGAAGTGAAACGTTAAGCGTCTCTGCAAATATCTTTGTAGGACAAACAGAGGCCCCACTAATGGTTCGTCCTTTTGTACATAAAATGACTCAATCAGAATTGATGGCTGTAATGGTCGGCGGCTTTGCAACGGTTGCCGGAGGTGTTTTGGCGATTTATGTAAAAATGCTCCATGACGTTCCTAATATTGCTGGACATTTGATGGCGGCTTCGATAATGAGCGCGCCCGCAGCGTTAGTTGTTGCTAAAATAATTTATCCGGAGACAGTGGATTCTGAAACTTCTGGTAAGATGGATATCCATGTTGAAAAACTGGATGACAATATGATGGAGGCAACAGCTCGTGGTGCTTCAGACGGTTTGAAACTTGCTGCAAATGTTGGTGCAATGCTTGTCGCTTTTGTCGCTTTGATCGCAATGGTCAATTATATGCTAGGACTTTTTGGGCTCTCTTTGCAAGAAATTTTTGGATGGGTTTTTAAACCGCTAGCTTGGACAATGGGAATTCCTTGGTCTGAGGCAGGAATGATGGGAACATTAATGGGAGAAAAAATTGTCCTAACAGAATTGATTGCTTATGGCGATTTGATTGGATTGAGATCTTCCGGTGCAATCTCTGACCGAACTGCAATTATTGCAAGTTATGCTTTGTGTGGTTTTGCTAACTTTGCTTCTATTGGTATTCAACTTGGGGGGATTGGTGGAATTGCCCCGGAAAGACGAAAAGACCTTTCAAAACTTGGTGTAAAAGCAATGGTCGGTGGAGCTTTGGCTTCTTGGCTTACCGCTACTTTAGCAGGATTATTAATTTAAAGTCTGTTATATATTAATAAAAGAAAAGCCGGTATAAACCGGCTTTTCTTTTTCTATCTTGAAAATCAAATTACATTTAGAAGATGTAACGAATTCCAAACTGCATGCGCCAACGGGAGAATAGGCCCGGATCATCAATGAATGTTTCTTCAACACCATTGAAACCAAGGATAGGTTCTCCATTGTCGTCCCAACCTGTTAATGTAAGCGGTGCAAGAGCCTCCGGGTTGGCCACTTTACGTACACCCCATTCATCATTCATGAGATTTGCAAGGTTTAGAATGTCAGCACTGAATTGGAATTTTCCATAATTTGTTTTGAAATCATGAAGAATCTTCAAATCAATATTGCTGAACCATGGGTTAACAAGACCATGTCGTTCTGCGATTTTTCCACGATTTTGACTTAGATAAGGATCCTGTTCAATAAATGCATCTAAAGCATCCCACTCTGTTGGGTCGGCCAGAACAATATCATTTACATCTTCAGGGATGTAGATCAGGTCATTAGAAAATCCATCACCATTTACGTCACCTGCATATGTATGCGAGTAGCGATTTCCACCTGAATATACATATTGATTTCCTTCAGCTAGTTCATAGAACAAACCAACATTTGTGCTATGGTTTGCTGACCAATCATGTGTATAGTTTGCCGTACCGATCATACGATGACGAATACCAAACTCTGATGGAGCCAAGGCCGGAACGTTTGGATCTCCTTGCACCGGCTGACTTTGGAAGAGCACTGAAGCAATTTCGGTTGATTTAAGATTGTTCATGGATTGGGTGTATGTATAAGCAAGGCTTGTTACTAATCCCCAATCATGTACTTTTCTTAATTGACCAGTTAATGTTAGGTTGTAGCCTTCATCAGTGTTATCGATTACATACACACCGTTACCCTCATTGTAGGGATCGTAGTTCAATTCACTGGCATCGCCGAAACCACCGTAATAGGGTCGGCCATCTGCCAGTGTCCTGACAGGAACATCAAGATCGGCATTGCGCATGTAAATGGCATTCAGATCTTTTCCATAAACCATTTCAAATGTACCTAGCATATTGCTTGGCAATTCAAGGTCTAGGGCAAGATTTGTTGTCCATACTTGCGGCCATTCAAAATCTTCTGCCATTGCATTCAGATCAAATGATTGCTGTAGTACAGATGCAACATCTTCACCTTGTTCTCTTCCTTCTCCGCTATCCGTTTCATGGTCAGGATTGCTTCCATCTCCAGGAATGTTCTGATTTTGACCAGGGTTTGAAATTACATTACCAATCCATACGAAAGGCAAACGTCCTGTAAAGATACCTGTTCCACCGCGTAGTTGCATAGAACGATCACCTTTTACATCATAGTTAAACCCAACACGTGGAGAGAACAGAGGCTTTGCATCCGGCAGTTTTGCCTGATCGACAACTTCTGCTTCATCGTTTTCATCTAACAGGGTTAATCCTGTAGAGAATGGATTCTCAACCGGTTCCGTGTTATAAATCGGCATATCTACGCGAAGCCCGGCAGTGATATTTAGGTTTTCATTCAACATGAACTCATCTTGTGCATAAACTGCAAACTGAGCTACGTCAATCAGTTCTCCTTTATAAGGACCCGTAGCGACTGCATTCCTGAATGCAATGGCACTATCCGGATCAGTTTCGGCCATAAATTCATCAATCGAATCGAATGTAGAACCTCCCAGATAAAAGCCAATGAAAAATAATTCATCCGGAAGGAAAAATACTCCATGACGGAAGATATTAAATGAATTGAAGAATTTAAACTGCTCATAGTTAACCCCTGCGGTCAGTGTGTGTTTTCCCATGAAATATGAGGTGTTGTTTGTGATCTGTAGAACGTCTTGATCCAAAATATTGTGGATCGAGAAAGGCTCGTGACCAACGGTCGTATACGTCACACCCTCTTCTCCAATTTCAATGGTTGGGAAGTCAACGCTCTTTGGCGTTCTCCAGTCGCGGAACTTGTTGTAGCTGACAAAAAACCGGTTGGAAATATTTCCACCAAATGTACTGTTCAATTCTCCTGCAAAGGAATGAAGCATGTTATTAATTTTATAGCCTGAATTTTCAAACGGAAGGCTTGAGCTGTTTGGTCCGCGACCTGTATTATTCACACTCAATACAAATCCATGTGGCCCCAAGTCTCTCGAAGCGTCCAACATGTTGTATCTTAGAACTGCATTGTGGTTTGCGCTAAGATTGAAATCCAGCTTTACCAATAGTTTGTCATTGTTTGTTTCGTGGTTATAGCCTTGGTATTCACCGGTATCATAACCATAAACATCCATCATCCTGTCGCGGATTGCATCCATTGTTTCAACCGTTACTCTTGATTCGCCAAACTCAACGTTCCCATCTTCATCGGCAACAAAGTTTGAACCCGGGTCTATCCGGCGTTCTCTTTCGTAGTTAATGAAGAAAAATGCTTTATTATAAGCAAGTGGACCGCTTAGTGTAAATCCTGCCTGATTGTAGTTCAGGTCCGGATTAGCAACAACGTCTGATCCTGCAACTGAATTACCTTGAAGCACTTCACTTCGACTGAAGTTGTAAACAGATCCGCCAAACGTGTTTGTTCCGCTTTTGGTTACGGTATTGATTCCGGCTCCGGTGAAACCACCTTCGCGGACATCAAATGGAGCAACAGATACCTGAACCTGCTCTACCGCATCAAACGGAACCGGTTCTGCATTTGCTTGCCCACCCGGTGCGGGGTCATCCAATCCAAATGGATTGTTAAAGTAAGATCCGTCTAATGAAATATTATTATATAGCCAATTCCGTCCACCAAAACTAAAGTTTCCATCGCTTCGAGGATCTAACCGTGTCAGATCTCTTGTGCTTCGTTTAATGGTTGGCATTTGTGCTAACAAGTCTCCATCGACGAATGTAGCTGCGCCTGTGCGATTAGCGTTCATTACATCATCTTGAACCGCTGTTATATCAACCCCTTCCATTTCGATTGTTTCTTGAACGAGTTGGAAGTTTGCATTTGTTGCGGAACCAAGACTCAGGAACACATTTTCCTCTGTTTGTTTCTTATATCCAATATAAGAAACTGTCACGGTATACGGACCGCCTACACGCATATTTAATATCGTGTAAACACCGCCTTCACGAACCATTGTACCGTATTGTGTGCCACTGGGTTCATGAGCAACCACAACATTTGCGCCAACAAGAGGCTCGTTATTTTGATTTGAAACCAGCCCACTTAATCCGGATGTGGTCACACCTTGTGCAAACAAGCTACCACCAACCAACATCAAGATAATAAAGACCGACAGATTTCGTTTTCTCATCTATGTTCTCCTTGGTTTATTGATATGAATTATTCGTTACGAGCAAATAGAAAGCCAGAAGGGTTTCTTTATCGTGTTGGGGAATTTATTACGAAAGAGTTCAGGGTACAATCAATAAATTTTCATGAGAAAATCTTGAATTCAGATAAAAATCGTGTAAAAAGGGGGATGTTTTTTTTATTTGACTTGTAAAATAATAGACGGTAGATTCTCGCGCTTGGATGTCCTAACAACTGAAGCAGGATACATCATTTTCTGCTTGTTTTAAAAGACAACAGGGTGTCCACAAAACAAACAAAATGAGGAATCATAAATGAAAAAAACTGTTTCTGTTGTTCTCCTGTTTATTTTGACCACCGGTCTAGTCTTAGGGGGCAACTTAGTTCACAATACAAACCATAGTGCAGATTTTATTCGCACCATGAACCGAAATGCTTCCACCGGGCTTGATGCTGTATACTTTAATCCAGCCGGTTTAACCAGCCTTGAAGATGGTAAGTATTTCTATTTTGGTAATCAAACCATCTGGCAAGATAGAGATGTAAAATCTTCCTTTGCGTTATTTAGTGAAGAAAAAACCTATCTCGGGAGCACTTTTGCTCCTCTCTTTCCAAATGTATATTATGTTGACAAAAGAGGTGACTTTGCACTTTCTTTAGGATTAATGCCTATCGGTGGTGGTGGTAGTGCCAATTTCGAAGAAGGGCTCCCTTCTTTTGAGTATGATGTCGCTGCTATTCCTGCTGGTTTGTCGCTCAGCGGTATTCCAACGACTGATTACAGTTTAGATATGGCGTTTGAAGGTTCGTCCATTTATCTGGGCTTCCAGGCAAATGTTTCATATAAATTAAATGACCTGGTCTCTTTCTCAGTTGGTGGTCGCTATATCCAGGCAAACAACACCTATGTTGGACATTTAAAAGATATTATGATCGATCCGACATATGATGCAGTAGGTGCCAATGGTTCATTGACCTCGGCGACTGCCTTCTTTACCAACATGGCTACATTTCTTAATGAGGTCGCCGCATCAGCAACAGGTGGTTCTGCTAGTTTACAGCCATTGGTCGATGGTGGAGCAGGCGATGTTAGTTTTGATAATCTTGTTCTTGGTGGTAGTATGACACAGGATGATGTTGATGCAATAGCCGATGGTTTTACCCTGCTTGGTGTACCTGGATTCGATTCAGCAACCTGGACACCTAATATTGCTCAAGGAGCATACACAGGTGCTGCAGCTAGTTATACAGCAAATGCTGCTGAGATGACAGTAAATGCTGCAAAAACAGCAGATCTTGAGGTTGATGCTGAACAAAGTGGTTCAGGTTTTGCTCCAGTTTTTGGACTTTACTATACACCAAATGATAAACTTGCTTTATCTCTTCGTTATGAAGGACAAGCTGATATGACGTTGGTTAATGACACTGAAGTTGATGGCTCAGGACTTTTCCCCCATGGTGCTAAAACCTATTCAGATATGCCGGCTGTATTGGCAACCGGAATCTCTTACAAGGTTCTTCCTTCATTAAGACTTGAAGGTAGCTACAATCTATATTTCAATGAAAATGTCGATTGGGGCGGTAAAGAAGATAAAACTGAAAATGGATTCGAGTATGGCTTAGGTGCAGAGTTTGCTCTTTCAAACGCTTTAACGCTTAGTGGTGGGTGGTTGTACTCAACAGGAAGTGTTCAAAATTCATATAACTCAGATATGAGCAACAGCCTTGTTTCAAATACCGTTGGGTTTGGTGGTAAGTACAATCTAAGTCCAAGAATGGGTCTTTCGTTTGGTGTTTCTAATACTTTCTATGAAGAAGGAACAGGAACAAATGCTGTTGTCCTCTCTGAAGATGTAACATTAATAGCAAATGAAAAATATATGAAAACTGCTCTTGATGTTGCGGTTGGGCTTTGCTACGCATTTTAATTCGTAATTAAAAACGATAAGAGAAAAAGGTCGCAACCGCGACCTTTTTCTTTTTCACTCAGTCTAATCTCTTTAGAATAAATAGGACACATTAGCAAATGTGTTCAAGTTTGTAGATGTGCCGGATGCTGTTTTGTTTGTTCTCATTTTTGTAATAACATTGATTGATACGCTATCAAGAAAATAAACTCGAGCACCGATATTAATCTCCATTCGCGTAACGTCTACAAGTCCGACACTCTTTGTGTAATTAACACCACCCAGCATGACCAATTTTTCTTTAAACAAACCGCTATACTCACCTCTAAGGCCAATAGTTAACATTTTCATTGTTGCTGTTGAATTGAGTGCTAATTTTGGACCGATGCTAAATTCGCTGGAATTGGTTGAGACATTAACCGTTGTCTTAAGGTGAAATGGATATTTTGTATTTACAGACAGATTAAACACTCTTGCTTGTAGTGTTGGATCAACAAACGTTGAGTCCCAAGTTCGATCAGAATACTTGTCGGTCTTGTCAAGCATTACCGTGGTTGCATTTATATTATGATCAAGCTTGAATATGGAGAACCTGTAGTTTGTAGATAGCATTAGGCTGGTCGTGTTCGTCCTAGATCGTCCATCCGAATAATAGATTAAACCGCCTGTTTCATATTCTTCAAGTTCTTCAACGCCATTGTCTCGATCAATCGATTTGTAGCTAATATTAAATGTAGGCAGGGTTGGTCCCGGTATAATTGTTGCATTCGTCATCATAGTCTTCTGGGTCGTGACGTTTGATTGGTTTGATAAAATATCATTATCCTGATGCAAATACATCAAGGTTAACATTAGCCGGTTTTTAAATAGTTGGATTCTGTCGCTCGCTGAATATTCGTTGTTATTGGCGAGGAGATACGGATTGCCCAGAGAATTAAACTCCGGTCCGACCCTTGACATTTCAATCGTAACATAATTATTAAAATAATTCAATTTTCCGCGCATTCTCATTGCTAATGATGGCATCCTAAAAATGGCATCGACGATATCAACCGTAGCTGAATCTCCAAACGCATTTATATCAATTGGAACCAATGGTGATATGCCCTGACCGATGATAAAAATATTTTCTATATCTGCAGGATCAATAGGAATTTCTCCCAGATCTATATCCATAATGCTATTATCTGTTGTGTCATCTAATAACGTGTCTAATTCGGCTAATGTTAATGGACCATCCCAAATATTTTTATTTAATAAACTCAAAGCTAATTCACCCTCAAGAACAATCCTTTTATGGTCAAGATACATCCCAAGATCTGTGCTCAAAACAATATTGTCTTGTGGTGCAAGTCCTTGCCATTTATTATTTTCATCTAATGTTATTTGAAGGTTGTTTTGTGAGTCATATGAAAGCAGGTCAGAATACGTGTACATCCCTGATGACAAACCCAATGAATCGAACATGTTTGTTTCAAGCTCTATTGATGCATTGTCAATTTCTCGTTTAATTGATTTCAAATCATCGCGAACTTTTAAAACGCTAATGCCTAATTGTCCATATTTACCTCTTCCAAAGCTTAAACGCCCTGCCAACAAATTTTGTTTAAAAGTATATCCTTTCCGGGTGAGGGTCAAGATACCGACACCTTCCTCAAGCGCTGTTCTGCTAATTGAATATGATTCGTTAACGCTTCGACCGCCTTGAATGGATCTATTTAACTCTCCGCCGATAAGCTGAATGTTGACAAATCCAAATTTCAGAGACGCTTCTAAACCGCGCACCCGCTTTCCGTCTAATAAAAATCTTGTAAGTCTGGGATTAGTATCACCGAAAGATATGTCGAGGATTCGACCAAATTCGACATTAAAGAAATATCTGTTTCGAGCCTGTAAGAGTGGGTTTTCTTCGGTTGACAGTTTTACATTGGACTTAAATTTGATCCAATCAAATGCAGTGCCACTGAATCGCATTCCTATATTTCCCATGTTCAGTTCTTCGTTATCGCTCTTTTCACTCTGAAAGCCTGATGTGATTTTTCCAGAGTATGTCAACACTGGCTTTTTGAAGTCTTCACCTGCCACTCTAAATGACCATTCTTTTTCATACGAGCGTTGTCCATCGTCTCTTCCGGCAATGATCTTAATTGTATGAGTACCCGGCGACATCTCTATTGGAATGTATGTAATAAAATCTTTGTCGATTATTGATTCGCGGGTGCGTTCGATTTGATCTACAAAAACTTTTATTTTTTCTTGGCTCAGGTTGTCCAATCCGAATAACGATGCGGCAATAAGGACGTTGGTTTCTGTCACCAGTTCGTCCGGTTCGGGACAAAATATCTGAATCGATTGTGCTTGGACAATGAAACTGATGGCTATGAATATTGCTGTTTTTTTCATTGTTTATTGATATTTAATTAATAGTTCTTTGGTGTTTCCAGAAGGATCTCTTAACTCTATTCTTATTTCTTGAGGCTGTCCCTGTTCTTCATTTTCGCCTTCTGTATCGTCATCGAATTCCGGAATTTCTTCTTCAACTGTTTCAGTAACGGTTAGCGTTCCATCGTTCGTTGAGTTGACGGTTTCTCCTTCTTCAACCATTGTAGATTCACCTGTGGCGTTGTTAGTAACCTCGATAAGCCCTTCTATCAAAACAAAATTATCTCCAAGAAGAGGATCTGACTCAACCACCAAATCTGTTCCTTTTACAGAGGCAACAGATACAGACGTTGCGAGTAGGAATTCCGAATTTTTCTGTTTTGCAATTTTGGCGCGCATTGCACCGTATGAAAGTTTTACTCTTTTGTCTATGCCTTTTCCAGATCGAACACCTCCAATTAAAAACTCAGACTCCGGACGAATTTTTATGGTTGTTTTATCATCCAAATAAAGGGCGACCATATACCCATTTTCCCCCGTTCGAACAATATCTTCGTCAAAAAGTACCGTTCCTGCTTGTAATTTTCTTTCCTCTCCTTTTGTGCCCGACGTCAGAAAAGAAACATCTCCGGATGCTTTTACGGCAATCGCTATTTTATCAGCAGCCAATATGAAACTTGCAAAGGCAATCAGCCATAGAGTTTTCTTCATTCTACTACCTCCACTGATATGATTTCAAGAGGGCGATATTGAACCGCACCGATTGAATCTGTTTCAGCAATGCCCTGTGAGATCAGATTTTGAAGATCAGATAAATCAATCGTGATCCCATTTTGGGTTATTACACCGGTAAGGGAGTAGTTTTCAAATGGATTTCCTGAATCAAAGAATGAATTATATACATCATTTCCCACCAGGCTTTGAACCGTAAGAATAAGTTGAGTGTTTTCAGTCGTTCCGCCACCTTCAGTCGTTTCCTCTTCGGTAATTGATAGATCTTTTATTTTAAACGCAAATATGTTGCTTTGTCCTTCTTCCGGTCCGCTTGTTGTTTCGAGTGTTTTTTTAACCTGCCAAACATATATTTTACCCATTTCAAGACTGCCAACGCCCGTAGTGGGGTATTGGAATGACGTAACCCCATTTCCCGCATAAGCCCATCCTTCAGCCTGGTCCAACGGAAGTCGTGTTGTAGACTCGATAGCCTCATCGACGGAAGAATGTATCTCCGGTTCAAATTCAGCCACTCGAATAAAATACTCACACCCACCCGGAATATTGCAAGGATCTGACTCCCACTGCAGTACGGGGAATGTGGTAAATATTTCATTCAGGGTTGTGTCCGCAAGAATACCGCCAGGAGACATTAACTGTAAGTATGATGGATCAGAAATATTGACAATCACTTCTTCATCATCTATGACATAAGATTCATTTTCATCCCACACAGCTACTGAAACTTTATATATACCATTTGGCAGCCTTCCTGTTTGAACCACAATCGACGCCAATGCTTCCGCGTCTACAAAATCAATGGTTTCAACATTCTCGCTGGAAACACTTAATTCTACTCTGTTTCCAAAAACATCATAGATTTCCCTTGTGTCAAGATTCAGGTCTGTGTTGTTTATGATGACTGCACCTCTTAACCAAAACGGGTCTGTTTTAATAGAAACAACATCTTCATTGTACAGTTCTAAAGTCTCTGAATAAATCGTCAGCCTAGATTCAATAACAATAGATACGCTATCCGGGGTTCCCGGTTCACGAGAAAGCGTTCCCGAAAACAGTGGGACGGTTGATTGTCCTGTGTTTGGATCTATCGATGTGATATAGTATTTCACATAAGGTGTGATTTGAACATCTAAATCAACTTGTGAAAAGGAGGTAGATACGGCAAGTGCTAATATTGATATTATTGTTTTCATACTGCTCCGGGAGAGATTTATTATGAAGCAAAAAATGAATGTTCTTCTCTATTATAGATATATCAAGAACTGTGCCATAATTATGCCACGAGAGGGCTTGCTTTGCTTTTCGTCAATAGTGTATCATAACGATACACTATTTATCTCAAAAACGCACAGCCAACCTGATCAAGTCAGCTACTTTTTATTTTTACTTGAGTCTTTATTTTTGTCCCGGAAGGTGATTAAATTATAATCGTGAGAAATAAAAATACTCTTGATGTGATTACCGAACGGCTATTACATTCCAATCAGATGGTTTACAAAACATACTTCTTTGTTGGGTTCGCACTTGTTTGGTTGGGTTGTTTTTCAAACGAGGGTCTAGCGCCGGTCTCAGGCGTTGAAGGTTCTCTTCAAATTGAAGGTGCTTGGCCGGACTCTGTATATGGCTTAACCGTGCTCGCACTTGACAGTGACGTTACATCCAATCCTGAATATCCTGCCGATTTTTTTGTTTCGTATGGAGATCCTGCCACAAAGGGAGATACCCTTTTGAGTTATTTTATCCAGCTAGATCCCGGAGCATATTATTTGGTTTGTGCGGGGATCACAGTAGAACCTTCATTTTTTATCGCTAATCTGAAGTTCTTCATGTCGAATTCTGTTTCACTTCCAATTGCTTTTTTTGAGTATAACATCGCTGGAGGGGTGTTGCTTCATCCTGTTATCATTGAAAAAGACAAAATCAACGAGAATCTCTCGTGGAGTCAAATTGATTTTGGGGGAAGTCTGTAAAATACGTTTTTCGTTCGTTCACAAAGAAAGGATTTAATCCAATGAAAATAAAACATATTTCATTTTTCCTCATGATAAACATGCTCTTTTTTAGCTGTGAATCACAAAACGAAGAGGAAAACATACATCCACTTGTAGGCACATACACGCTAACATCTCTTTCTGTTGAATCACTTGCTTATTCCAGTGTCGACACAATTGGAAACCCTATAGATGAATTAGATCCCATTTCTATTTTGTCTGGTGATCTTGTAATCGAAACAGCAACAATATATACAACAAATGACGGCATTGAAGGCACTGTTATTTTGAACGAAGATGGAACGGCTTATCTCGCCGGAACTCTTCCCGCGAATATCGGAACAGGATGTGATCCCTGGATAATACTAGGCTCAGTTGCTTCCGACGGTGAATGGGCTGTTGATTTAGAGACCAGTGTCTTTGAGTTGAATCTTGATTATGATCTTTTGGATATTCAGGGAACGTACAATTATGAAGAGGTGTCACAGGTAATGCAAATTATATACACCGTAACAAACCCCACAGATACTCTCGGGGTGTTGTCTCTGTCGGGAATCCAAATAAATTCTCTTTGTCTTCCTGTGACATCAGAAACGACACGAACCTTGGAATTCATTAAGGAATAACGCTGACCAATTTTAAATAATTTTATCGGCTTATATTGAACATTGTTTTGTCGGTTTGCTAAATTTTCCGGATTAAATCAGAACAGAAAAACAAAGAATAAATAAAACATGGTTAAAATATTTCACAACCCTCGGTGTCGCAAAAGCCGCGAAGGATTACAATATTTAAAGGATAAAAACATTGAACCTCAGATTGTTGAATATCTGAAATTTCCATTGTCCGAAAAAGAGCTTATTGGATTGACTGAATGTCTTGGGCTTCGACCTAAAGATTTTATCCGACGGCAGGAAAAAGATTTTAAACAATTAGGGTTAAAAGAGAAGCTGGAAGATGATAAAACCATCATCGCAGCTATGGCTTCATTCCCTAAACTAATTGAGCGACCTATTGTTGTTAATAACAATAACGCAGTTGTCGCCAGACCTGCAAATAAAATTGACGCCATCCTATGAAAATTAAAATTATTGTTACGGGCGGAACTTTCGATAAAGAATATGACGAAATAACCGGAAAGTTGTTTTTTAAAGAGTCTCATGTTCGAGAAATGTTAGATCTGGGTCGAAACCAAACAGACATCTCTATTCTAACGCTGATGATGGAGGACAGTTTAGAGATGACAAAGCAAGATCGGGCTATGGTTGTTGAACAATGTAAGAAAACCTCTGAAAATCATCTGGTCATCACCCACGGAACAGACACCATGACAAAAACGGCTTCTTTTATTGCAGAAGCCAATATCAATAAAACCATTGTGTTGACCGGTGCTATGGTACCGTATAAATTCGGAAGTTCAGATGGTCTGTTCAATTTAGGAAGTGCCTTGGCGTTTGTTCAAACGCTTCCCGTCGGGGTTTATATTGTCATGAATGGAAAATACTTCGAATATGATTCTGTGGAAAAAAATAAAAAAACGGGCATTTTTGAAAGAAAAGAGTCATAAATTACATTATGAATTCATTGCCTCTGTTTAGCGACCGCCCCTTTAAAAAAATCTTTATTGCGATTTTGTCTCTTGTCAGATTTTGTATCTTTTTGATCTTTTTTATACAGATCGGTTTTGCGCAGTTTGGCGATGTTCATGTCTCTATTGATGACCATCTGCTTAGAGGTAACGAACGACAAGACGTGTTTCCGTTGTATGAAGATGTTAAACGTTTTTTCCAAAATACGATGTGGAATGATGAATATAAAGATCTAAATATTCCGCTTCATCTTCAAATCATTTTTGAAGGAACTTCAACAAAAGGATCTGTAAAAACCTACTTGGCACAAGCTCTTTTTTCCAACGGAAAAGATCAGAGATATTTTGCAAGCGGTGTTCAATTCTTTTATAAATCCGGAAGCGTTATTCATTATGATCCTGTAATCTTTGAGCCTTTGCCCAGTTTTCTCGCTTATTACGGAAACCTCATCCTTGCAGGAGAAATTGATACATACGAACCAAATGGTGGAACCTCAACCTACGAGATCTGTCGGACAATTGCTTTACGGGGAAGTGCTTCTGATTATCCTCGCGGTTGGAGCAACAGGGTAACGCTTGTTAATGATCTTAGCGCGAACCTTGGTTTAAGAAAGGCTAAATTTTCATATTATTACGCCGTTGATCTTTTTAACAACGGAAATATTGAAAGCGCTTTGACCGAATTCAAGCTAATGATCGATGGATTAGAGGAAGTAAAACAAGTCACTCCACGCGAACAAAACACATTGTATTTTTTAAAAACCCATGCTAAAACATTGACTGGGATTTTATCCATCCTGCAACAAGAACAGTTGTTACGTGATTTAATTTATCTGGATTCAGATAACGAAGAGTTCTATCAAGCCGGTTTAGATACGATCTCTCGGTAGGTTTTCTTTCCTAATAAATAATACCCCACCACAACGCTTCCGCGGTACATTTTATCAAATATATTTCTATCACGAATTTTCCGTAATGCTTTCGTTTTTCGGCGTTTTTTTATAACCGCCAGAGGGTGGAACAATATCCAAAACAAGGCTTTAACGATGGCTGTTGCGTGCTTCCAGTCAAGTAACAATAGCGCATAGATAAAAGCAATTCCCTCAAGAGCAATTCGTATCGGCAAAACATATAAAGTAACAGGAAGTGAATAATTAGACAGCACCATTAACACTGAATTTCGATGATTTAAATAATATTTTTTCAGTGATTGTTGTGGTAGCGTCACAGCGTTTTTATGATAAACAATTGAGCTGGGGGCTGATCTAACAGAATATCCCATTAAATAAAAACGCCAGCAAAGGTCAATTTCTTCCATGTGTGCAAAAAATGTCTCATCGAACATACCGGATTCAACAAATTGATCTCTTCTTACTATTATCGCTGTTCCGGAAGCCCAAAATATTTCGTTCTTCTTTGTGTATTGTGCTTTGTCTGTTTCTTGGGTAGAAAACACTCGTCCTTTTGCAAACGGAAATCCAAAAATGTCCATTGCGCCACCGGCACCGCCGGCATAATCAAATAATTCACGCTGATAATAGTTTCGGATTGTGGGCTGTGCGGCTGCTATTTGTGAATCTGAATTTAATGTTTCTACCAATGGCTCAATCCAGCCGGGATCATGAATTGTATCGTTGTTTAAAAATATAATGTATTCGCCCGAACAAAGAGAAACTCCCCGATTACACCCACCTGCAAACCCGTAGTTTTTGTCGTTTTCTAATAGGATTACATCGGGATGATTGTTTTTTATCCACTCGGGACTTCCGTCTGTTGAGTGGTTGTCTACAACAACGATCTCTAATGAAGGATATTGCGACAACTTTAGCGATTGAAGGCATTCTGAAAGCAGATCAATGCCGTTCCAATGTGGGATGATAACTGAAACTTTCGTTTTAGAACCCTTTGTTTTCTGGTTAATGTGCTACTACTCTATTTCTTTGTCAGGTTTGTTGTCGAGCTCTGACAGCATTCGTTTTGCTTGGTTGTCTTCGGGGTTTCTTTCGATCCATTCCGTAAGGACTTTTCTGTAAGGCTCTTCCAGTTCCATTTCTTTATAAATCAACACCAATGATGATACAATTTCTGTGAAGCTCTTTTTCCATGTGTTCCATGATTGTGAAGTCATCCCTGATTTTGACAGCCCTTGCTTCTTAATAAGTTCTTCTTGTTTTAAATAGGAGGAATAGAGTGTTTCAAATATTTTTCTCGCCTTATCGTAGTTGTCCAGTTCTTGAATGTATGTTTGTCCATATCGTATCAACTCATCAATCGAAAGGTTTTTTCTGGCAGATAGTTCATTCAAAACAGTTTCAAATCTCTTTTTATTGCCAAGTTGACCATAAAGCATTCCTATTTGATAATAAAGTTCTCGCGATTCGAGATATATTGTTTTTTCCGGAATGTTTTTTGACATTTGGTTTAATACCGCAAGGGCTTTTGTGCGCATTTCTTCTCTATATTCTTGATTTGGAGAAGATTTGCGACCCTCTCTTTGAAACTCTAAGAAATAATGGACAGCTAATTGCCAATAAGCACTACGATAATTTTGAAGCAGTCGTACGATCTGTTGATTAAAATACACTTCATCGTTTCCAAGATTTCTAAACAAATACCCCGGTTGATACTGTTTAGACCAGTATGTTTGCTCAAGATCAGAAATAAACGGTATTTCGGACTCCGGAGTAAATTCATCAGACCAGGTCTTCGTTTTTAATTCTGTCATAAGGTAAAGGTCCATTTTCTCATGATCGATCATATTTACCTTATGGCTGTGCACTTTAAAAGTTAGACCTTCCATGGATATAAAATCATCCAGCCCAACTCTATTAGATGGTGATACTGTGACAGCAAAATATATGGGATATTCCCATTTTGAATCGTTTAATATCTTTAAGATCATCATGTCCTGTACTTTTAATGCACCGCCATATGTTGGTTTTACCGTCCATTCAATGTATCCTTTTGTATTAAGCGGATCATTTTCTGCAGGTATGCGAATTGCTTGAGCTTCCCAGGGAATCAATCCGGCCGACCACTCGTTAATTTTATCGTCTGTCATTCGAATAAATCTTTTTCCTTTTGGTCGGGAATCGCGAAGCTGTTTAATGTACCAGGGTGTATTCAGAAGGCTTAAGTTGGCAACGGTAACATCTTTACGAACCCCTTCAACTTCCTGTAAATACCAAAGCGGGAATGTATCATTGTCCCCGTTAGTAAAAATAATGCTGTTTGGTTCACAGGATTGTAACATATTATAGCTCATGTCCCATGCAACATAGTTTCCGGAGCGATTGTGTTCGTGATAATTTGCCTGAAGCATCACAAGGGGAACCAGAAGGGTAAGTACCGTTAAAGCAACTGTTGCTAATCGATGTGCCAGGTCTTTATCTTTTATTTTTTGATATATTGTTTCAAAAACAGCAGAAGCTCCAACCCCCACCCAAACACTAAAAGCGAAGAAACTCCCAACATAGGAATAGTCCCTTTCCCTTGGTTGCGGGTTGTCTTGGTTTAAATAAAGAACAATTGCCAATCCGGTAAAGAAAAAGAGTGTGAAAATAGAGAATGCCTCTTTTTTATCTCTGTTAAAATGATATAACATTCCTCCAAACCCAAGGAAAAAGGCAAGTGGGAGTCCAAACTGGCTCCAATCCACGCCGTCTTCTTTCGGGTTTGCACCAAAATTAGTCACTCCGGGCTCTGTTGATGGACCACGCCCTGCGAACTGCCAAAGAAAATATCGCCAGTACATTTTCTTAACTTGATAGTTCAAAAAATATGACCATTGTTTTGTAGGGTTAAACAGTTTGTAACTACGGTCTTGTGTGGAAGTATATTCTCCATCTACATTGGGATACCCAACTGCTTTGTGTTTTGCGGGCAAACCATCATATCGTCGAGGAAATTGACCCACCTGACCGTACTGTTCTCTTTCTAGGTATGAAATGGCAGCCGATACTGTTTCAGGGTTGTTCTCGTCTATTGTTGGGTCTTGGTTTGAGCGAATAAATATGATTGAATAGCTTGAATATCCGACAAGGATCAAAACCATCGATGTAAATACAATCGACAATAACCGTTGTTTTTCCAGAATTGCCCAGATCATAATTCCAAACACGACAATCACTGTTCCGACAACACCCCAAACTCCGATCATCTCTGCAAGTCTTGGAAGTCCTTTAATAATTCCGTTATGAATAATAAAGAAGGTGAGTGCGGTAAATCCCATCAACACAAGAAAAGACTTCCATTCAAATTCTTGTTTCTTAAAATATACGATCAACGCAACAAATGGCAGTGCTAATAAATTAAGTAGATGGACACCTATTGCCAACCCAATCATATAGGCGATAATAAGAATATATCGTTCATTTCCCGGTGTCTCGGCTCTTTCTGCCCAATGTAAAATCAGCCAAACAACGATCGCGGTGAAAAAGGTGCTTATCGAATAAACTTCCGCTTCAACCGCATTGAACCAGTGACTGTCTGAATAAGCAAAAACCAAAGCTCCGATAAACGCTCCGCCAAATGCAATTACTGCATCTTGTTTTGATGAAACCGCACCTCTCCAGTGGGCAACAACTTTTACAATAATTAGATACAACAAGAATACAGCCGCAGCGCTGACCAATGGAGAAATTAGATTTATTCTATACGCAATATCAGTCCCGATTGGCAGCATTGAAAAAATTCTACCAATAATTAAAAACAGTGGGCTTCCGGGTGGGTGCGGCACACCCAGTGTGTACGCTGTTGCGATAAACTCACCGCAATCCCAAAAAGATACTGTCGGGGCAACCGTTAAAAGATATACAATTAGTGCTAAAAGAAATGTGATTCCCGCTATAATCTGGTTCCATCGAACATATAATTTATCAATCACTGTTTTTATCCTTTTTGTTTGTTTTTTCTTTTTTTGCTTCAATAAAGTTCATTTTCAATTCATGAAGCAAGTGGCTTAAGTATGTCTCTTCGTTCTCCGTTAGGTTTCCGTCCATTCGTTTATAGATCATATCTAACATATCAATATGAATTGAAGCTCTGTCCAAGTCTTTTTCTAGTTGATCGGTCACAGGATTTTTTATTTTACCAAGAGAAATCCACGCACTATGAACAACAGATGCTATTAGCTGGTCAAACAGCTGTTCTTCGGTTAATTTTTTTTCTTTATTCATATGCTATGTTTCTGATTTTTATCTTCAAATTGCTTGTTTGTTCCACGCAACAAATACAAACAACGTGAATCTGTTTGAATTTAAGCCTACAAATTTAACTTTAATTGGACATTCACTGTTTAATAATTGTTTTGTTTGTTAAGCCAATTATAAAGTACCTGATTAAACTCTTCCGGAGAGTCAAGTGGGGCTGCGTGTCCTGCTTTTTTCATTTTATTCAGCGTTGATACTTTATTTAACCGTTTTACCAGGGTTTTATTCAGCGTTGGGTGAACAATTTTATCGTTCTCTCCAACGATAATCAACGTTTTACATCTCAATTCATCTAATCGGTTCTCAACTTTCATGTTTGCAATTGCATATATTGAAGCATAATATGACCAGCGAGGGTTTTCGCCTATTCTCTTTTTTGCTAATTTGCGCAAGTCGGATTGGTGTCTTTTTGGAAACAGGCGGTAAGCTATCAGCGACGCCATTAGATCTACGCCAAATTTCCTCACAATAAATAATCTAAGGTTTAACTGTGTTTGAAAAATTGTTTTACGTCCACCCCCAAAAACAGGCGTGTTTACAAGCGTCAATGAGTTTGTCTGGTCAGGGAAATCCAATCCGATTTGAACACTAACACATCCACCCATTGACAGTCCAACAAAATGTGCTGTTTTTACATTTAAATGATTAAGAACTTCTATTACGTCCTTAGCCATTCGCTTGATTGAATATTCCTTTTTTAACGGATACGGTTTCCCCGACTTTCCATGTCCTCTCATATCAATCGTAATTGTTTGATACTTCAATCTGAAGGAGGTGGTTTGATACCCCCAGTCATCAACGCAAGAGCCTAATCCGTGAAGAAACACTATAGAGTCTCCATTGCCTTTGGTTTTATAATGAATGAGGATTCTGTCGCTTGTTTTTATGAATGGCATATCAGCAATGTAAAACAACTTTAAAACGAAATGGAATAATTATTTATTACTTTTAATCACACTTTAAAAATTAGACACTATTCAATAAATAGTCTTTATGGTTTTGTGGAATCTTGTTTTTACATTTTATAACTTACAGAGTTAATTAATACATAAAATTAGCTTTCACGCCTGTTTTCGCTTTTGTGTTTGTTTGGAATCTTTTTGGAGCAATCGTCAAACAAAAGCAATGGTTTTATTTTAATTATTAATTTTCCACAAGGAGGAAATCATGGAAAAAGTTGTTCTCGGAAAAACAAATGTGTCTGTACCTATAGTTAGTTTAGGAACGTGGTCTTATGGTGGAGAAAACGTCTCCGGCGATATGTCTGTTGGTTGGTTCGGCCAAACAGATGAGCGTTCTCGTCAGGCAATGATCCGCTCATGGGAGCTGGGTATCTCCCATTGGGATACCGCTGACGTTTATGGAGAGGGGCGGTCTGAAGCGGTCATAGGCTCAATGTGGAATACAATTCCCAGAGATGATATCTTCCTTGCTACAAAATTTGGATGGAGTCTTGGACCTTATTCTCATTTGTATCATCCAAAACATATGCGCAATCAATTTGAGCGTTCTTTGAAGCTTCTTAAGACTAACACCGTTGATCTTTTATATCTTCATCACTGTAACTTTGGAGACAATGAAGAATATTTTGATGATGCAAATGAAATACTCCACCGAATGCAGGAAGAAGGTAAAACACGATATTTGGGCTTATCAGATTGGGATTTGAATAAAATGATGCGATTCATTGATCGTGTAAATCCTGACGTTGTTCAACCATATCGTAATGTTATGGATGACACTTTTGATTCCAGCGGACTGCGTAAATATGTTGAAAATCATAATATTGGCGTTTGTTTTTTCTCTCCAATTAAGCACGGTTTGTTAACCGGAAAGTATACCAAAGCAACTTCATTTCCTAAGGGAGATTATCGTCGAAATGTTCCCGATTTTGAAAATCAAGATATCATTGACAAAATGAGATATAATCGATCTTTATTATTAGATAAATTTTCAGACCATCCTCAACCCGTGATGCGCGGCCTAATTGATTCGCTTCTTCCCGACTCTCCAACCGGATGCGTGTTGCTTGGTATGCGTGATGTTGAACAGGTTGAAGCTGCTTCAAAATTAGGCAATCCTCTTTCTGTGGCAGAATCTGATTGGGTGAAAAACCTCTATTTCTCAACAAGTTAAGTTTTTCAACTAGAATATTATATTAATGAAACTCGGTTCTTTTCAGATTTCTCTTCTGTTAGTTTTTGCTCTTATCTCTGTTAGTACTTCATCTATATTTGTGCGGATGCTTCCTTTGCTTCCTGCTGTGGTTATCGCCTTCTGGAGAATGAGCACTGCCAGTGTTTTCTTGTGGTCATACAGCGTAATTAAATCTCAAGGAAAGATACAAAAAACCTCTTACACAAAACTTATTCTTGCCGGTGTTTTTCTCGGTCTGCATTTTGCATGTTTCTTCGGCGCTGTCAAGCTTACGACGGTTGCAAATGCAACTCTTTTTGGAACAACAGCACCCTTTTTTACGGTGTTGATAGAAAAAGCTTTTTTTAAACGTAATATTCAAAGAAAAGTTGTGTTGGGTTTGGTGCTTGCTACGTTTGGAGGGATAATGATTCACGGCGGTCATTTTCATTTTTCTGATCAACACACCCAGGGAAATCTATTAGCGCTTATCGGTTCTTTGTGGTTGGCAATTGTGTGGATTCTTGCCGAATCTGTACGGAAAACAACAAAAACGATTGTCTTCAGTCGTTCGGTCTATATGGTTGCAGGATTTACATTATTTGTTGTTTCAATATTTATGCATCAATCTGTTATTAATTTTACTGTTCAAGATGTACCGTGGTTTTTAGCGCTTGGTCTTGTTCCAACTATTTTTGGTCATACTATATTTAGTTATGTTGTTAAGTTTGTCTCACCCACTGTTGTTGCTTCGGTTCCACTGGGAGAACCAATTTTGGCTTCTTTTTTTGCTTGGTTGTTGTTTGCTGAATCTGTTCCTGCTTCAACAATGATCGGAGGTGGGTTTACGTTGGCAGGGCTATATTTAATTACGGTTCGTTTTTCGTCAAGCCGTTTTCAATCCGAAAATCTTTGATTGTTGGTGCCCCTTTAAAAACGCCGTGTTGATCTTCCGGAATAAGTGCAGCGATCCGACACATAACTTCTAATCCTATTTCATCGAGTGCTTGTTCTTTTTGTTGGCGTCCTTTTGGTAGTTGAAAGGGTCCAAATGGCTTGCCTATTTTTATATTGACCCTTGGTCTAACTCCTCGGAATATATCCTCCCATGCGGTTTCAAGACCTGTGATGCCAACCGGAACGATTGGTGCTTTTGTCATTGTGGATAAATACACTACACCATTTTTTGCTTTTCGGAGTGATGTGTCAGTTGACGTTCCTTCCGGAAATATTCCTAATATTTCACCGGACTTAAGTACTTCAATTGATTTTTTTATTGTTGAGGGGGCAATACTTAAACGATTTGTTGGAATAAATCCATATAACCAAGGAGCCCAAATGAAATACCAATCAATTTTTTGATCACTGGCTGCTAAAAAATTTATCGATCTTTTAATCGCGTGAATAACAAACGCCGGATCCACATAGCTAAAATGATTGCTTGCGACAATAAATGGTCCTTTTTTTGGAAGGTGCCTTCTGCCTGTTACCTTGGATCGACCTATCGCCGAACCGATAAACATTGCTAAATATCCGGCAAAGTATCGCACCCATTTGGATCTTGGCGAAAATCTGTCTAGTTTTGTTCGCGCACTCATAAGAAGGTGAAAAATCTACACTTTATTTTATATACAGAAAAGGGGCTTTAAAGCCCCTTTCTATAGTTTTTTTCAACTATTAAAACGGAAGGTCGTCTTCGCTGTTTTCTTCCACTTTCGGTCGGTTTGCACCATCATCTCCTCGCCGTCCAAGCATTGTCCATCTGTCACCTAAAACTTCTGTGGTGTATCTTTTTATTCCATCTTTGTCGTCCCATGAGCGTGTTTGCAGCCTTCCTTCAAAATAGACCAATTGTCCTTTTTTAAGATACTCTCCTGCTGTTTCAGCCATTTTCCCAAAAACAACACACCGGTGCCACTCTGTTTTATCATCGTAGCCGCCATCGGCATTTCTCCGGGATTCATTTGTAGCAATATTAAATGTCGCTACAGCGCTTCCGCTGGGAGTAAAACGACTTTCAGCGTCTCCGCCAAGATATCCTACTAAGATTACTTTGTTAATACTTCCTTTTTGCATTTTATACCTCTCATATATTCGTTATAAATCAAGTTTATGTCCTGTTTAATTGTAGTGTGTTTTATCAAACTGTATCAAGTGTTTTTTAAGTTTTTCCATAGATTGTCATATAAAAAGAAAGGGATCAAGAAGATCCCTTTCTTTTAGTTGATCAGTGTTTGTTTTATTTCATCAACACTAATTTTTTCACATCGGTGAAGTTACCAGCTTCGATCCGGTAAATATATACCCCGGTTGGAAGGGTTTCTCCAAGATCATTCCGTGCATCCCACTGTACGAAATAACGTCCTTGTGTCTGTTTTACCGTTACCAGCGTCCGCACTTTCTGTCCCATTAAATTGTAGATGCTTACGTTTACTAATGCTTCTTCAGCTACATCATATACAATCGTTGTTAATGGATTGAACGGATTCGGGTAATTTTGATGTAAAGCAAACGACCCAGGCATTGTTTCGTTGTCTATTGCAACTTCTATTGGGGTCGCGCATGCAACATTCGAATGTTCTGTTTCATTTCCGTCTGGCATGATCTGTGTTACGGTATAGCAGTATTCCTGTATTAGGACATCTGTATCTGTATATGTCGGCTCCGTAAGACCACTTACAAACAGTACACCATCACGATATACATTGAAGTTATATACCGGCTCGTTCAAAGTCGGTGTAATAAACAGTTTCAGCAAATTAAATGCTGTATTGTCTACAATAAAGGTGTTTTGTTGCGTCATATCAATGTTGATCATTGCTCCGCCGAATGCGTCTTGTAATACAAAGGTTCCCAGTTCGGCAAGGCCTGTATTGTCCCAACTAATGTTGATAATGCTATTCGTATCAAACTGAAGTTGGATATCATATACATGTTCTTCAACAACTCCGTCAGCGCCATTCAGAATTTGTGTATAATACCTATCTGACAGCCATCCAAGTGCCGCATCAAATGATGGGGGTGGTGGTGCTGGAGGTGCATACAGATCTACGCCTTCGTCGTATGCGTCTGTTGCATTAGGAGAAAAACCGGTAATTAATGTATAGGAAGTTTCTCCTCCGCCATTAAAAGTGACTGGAAATTCAAAATCAAAACCATCCGTGCTTCCCAGATCAACAGGATCCCAGTTCAACTCAATGTATCCTTCTCCTTCGGTTGCTGTTAAGTTTTCAGGTGCCGGAGGTGGAGGTGGGGGTATAGGTACATATTCACCCGGTTTAACGACAAGCTTCACGACTGTGATCGCCGGATTATCAAGCACAAACTCGTTTACCGCGACCATATCAACATCGTAGAAAATAGCTCCGTCAAAACCATCACGAAGAATGACATTACCATAATATGACCAAAGCGCATTGTCCCAAGAAAGAACAATGGTGCCTGATTCATCATATTGAAGTTGAATATCATATACGTGTTCCACTTCCCAATCCGCTTCTGCGCCGTTCAATATCTGGGTATAATAACGATCATTATCCCAACCGAGGGCTACATCAAAGGCCGGTGGTGGTGGTGCAGGAGGAGCATAAGCATCAACCCCTACATCATAACCGTCTGTTGCGTCAGGAGAGAAACCGACCGTTAAGTCGTGCTCATCGTTTGCACCGGCAAGATTTACTGTACACATAAAGTTTGGAACAGGAACAGGCTCAATAAATTCACCCGGTGTTACTCTAAGCTTTAATACCGTGAATGCAGGATCGTCTATTGTGATCGATGTTTCTGTGTTCATCACAACGTTGATCATCATTCCACCAAAAGCATCTTCAAGTGTAAATGTTCCAAGGTCGTTTAATCCTGTGTTGTCCCATGTGAATGTTACTGCATTAGATTCATCATATTGTAATAACACTTCATAGGTGTGTTCAACATCCCAATCTGCTTCTGCACCATTCAAGATCTGTGTAAAGTATCGATCGCCTTCCCAACCAAGAGCCACGTCGAAAGAAGGGGGAGGTGGTGCTGGAGGTGCGTATGAATCAATTCCAGCATCATAACCATCTGTTGCGTCTCGTGAGAAACCAACTGTTAAATCGTGTCCGGCGTTTGCTCCGGTAACGTTAAATGTGAATGTGAATTCCGGAACTTCTGCTATCTCTACAACATCACTTTCATCCCGTGGGAGTATCTTATAGTTTTCATAGGAATACGTCAGCGGGCCGGTTACTCCATATTCAGCGCCTAACACGGGAACAAATGCAAAGAAAATGTCATCTGTCCATGCAGTACCGCTTCCGTCGTTTAAAGACCATTCTCCGTAGTTGTTTGCTTCATTGTCACAAGCACCGACTGTTGTTACCAAAACACCTTCATAGTCTTCAGTGTTTACTTCAGCTGTTGTAAGAACAACGGATTCAGGTAATGGGTTTTCGGAAGAGTTTACAACAATACTGGATACATTTATCAACTCAGTTAAACCATAATATTCCGTTGCTTCTGCAACAATATTAATATGGTCACCAACTGTATATGTATTATCTCCATCATAGATGTAGATACCATTCCATGCACCAGAACCGTCTTGAATAAAGTGTTTGCTGCCACCTGTTGCGGTAACCACTCCGGTTGTTTCAATAACTTGTCCGGCAAACGGTGTTGCCTCAGCTTGTCCTTGAATATCATAAATGGTTACAAAATCAATACAAGGAACACAGCTTGCCCAGCAAACAACGTCTAAGACAATATCTTCAGGACCAACATCCATACCGTAGTTTGCAAACTCGTCATTGGGGTTCCAATCGCATTCTGAACCCAGAGGAGCATTTCCTGTAAGACCATTCCATCCGTTAATTGTAAACAGATACTCATATGTGCCTTCCGGAATTTCAGCTGTTCCGACATAGACACCATCAGCATCTTCGTCTGTTAGCTGTAATCCCCAGCCTGCCCAACCATCGAAACTACCGGTTGCGTATACACCGTAAAACGGTTCGCCATTGTTGTCGACATAGTTTTCAAGGTCTAAGCCCGAAACATCGACCTGGAAGGTTACGTTCGACGAAGAAGCACAGTCATCACAGCTTCCGAAACAAACGGGTGATAACACCATGTCTTCAGCCCCGGTATCCATAAATCTATCTAGATAAGTTCCCTCACCACATTCGGCAGGAACAGATTCCCAGTTTCCTTCCCAGTTCCAAGATTCGCCTGTTGCGAATTTATACGTATAATGTGTGTTGGGTTCTAGCTCAATAACAACTTCATAAATCAAATCAGCGTCATCGTCGCTCATCAGCCATCCCATTGACGGAACATCAGGCATAGAAGAACCGATGTTTCCACCGCGTACATAGACACCATCCGCTGGGTCTACGTACATCATATTTACTTGAAACGTAACAAAGATATTTGTCGGTGTTTCCGCCTCATACCCCTGCACAAGTACATCGTCTACTTCATAAAGCGCTGATCCTGTTTCGTCGGTGATATATCTAAACGCAACCGTAACCGCAGAACCGTTAAATCCAGAGACGTCGATGTTACCGGATTCAACATATGCATATCCACCATCTGAAAGAGCAAATCCAGTTAGATCTGTCCATGTTGCAACAGTCGGATCTCCGCCCACAAAATCTGTTGATATCTTAACTTCGAGCGCTGGTCCGCTATAGTTTGCCATTGTTCCAAAACTTAGGGTTTCGTTTGTATAAAGATCAAAGTTCATTGCCGGAGTGTACAGCCAATCATTACTGTATTCATCTCCACCATATCCACTAATTTTCATAAAATGATTTCCACTATAGGAATCATGGTACCAATCTTTATTGCTAGCGACACTGTAGCTGGTAAAATCTCCTTCGCCCAGTTCAAAATCTTCTGAAAGAATGATGGTCATAGGTTCAGCATATGCAATTACCGTTACAATAACATCATCAGAGTCCGTTAGTTCTCCGTCACTTACGGTTAATGAAAATGTATATACTCCAACGGTTAGCGTATGATAAAATGTTGCATCTGTTGATACCTCAACACCATCTAACAACCATGAATATGTGAGCACATCACCATCAATATCGTTAGAGCCTGATCCATCAAGCGTTACTGAAACATCACCTGTAATTTCGTCTACCATGGCTTCAAAATCATCACCAGCGTTTGCTGTTGGTGCGTAGTTGTCAACAACCTCTGCGCCAACCCAAAAACCCGGATCAAATCCTTCGGGTGCATCTTGAGGGCCCTCGCCCAATCCACTATCGTTATCAATATTCCACTCAGTAGCATTCCAAACAGGATTGGGTGTGTTTACTGTTGCTACTCTTTCTGCTCTACCATCTTCAAATTCATGCCCGGTTCCTGTACCGTCTTCTCCAGGAACGCCGAATAAATCGCTAATCGTTCCTGTTGCGTCAAGCAGGGCAATATTGTCATCACCGTTACTATCCGCAACTCCGCCTGTTCCCACATCTTGATTAGGAGCAAAACCATATGTTGTTTCAAATGTGGTGCTATTACAGGAAACAATATAAAACCCTCCTGCAGGTATCGTTCCTGTTAAGGCTATAGGCGTTTGAGGGTCTACGTTTCCATTTGTCCACCTCTGAAGAGACCAGCCTTGGCTTAAATCTACTTCGGTGTCGCCGTTGTTGTATACTTCAACAAATCTTGCACCAACTTCATTGTTCGGGTCTGCAATTTCTGTGATGAACACATCTGCAAGTATAAATGAAGTCAACATGGACAACATGATCGAGGTTCTTATCAGTGTTTTAAACATTGTTTTTCCTCCAACGTTTATTATTTTCTACAAAATGAACGGAAGCGTACATACACTTCTGTTCTTATACACTCACGTGTATTAAAAATCTTAATTGTATAAAAATCTTTTTCTTTTTCTGCTTAAATCTGCAGAACTCTCTATAAGACCTCCAAAAGGAAGTCTTATAGAGAGGTTTAATCTTTTTCTAATATCTAAATACGTGCCGCAGAAGCGGCACGTATTTTTTCTTTTATTATTTCATCAAGATCATTTTCTTGACGGAAGTAAAGCCTTCGGCTTCAATGGCATACATATAGATACCTGTTGAAACTGATTCACCAAGATCGTTTGTACCATTCCAAACGACTTGATGATATCCGCCCGGCATTACATTGTTTACTAATTCAGTGACTTTTTGTCCCATGATATTGTAAACGCTGATCTTCACAAATCCTTCTTCCGGAAGAGCATATTCAATGCTTGTAACGGGGTTGAATGGATTCGGGAAGTTTTGTGCTAGCATGAACTGTTCAGGAACTTCTCTTGTTTTCTCTAGGGTAATATTGTTGATGTTTCCTGATAACTCAACATTACCTGTTCCTCTCAGTTCAACAACTTCACCACTGGTGGTTGTTAATGACCAGAACATATGATCACCTGCTTCTTTCGAAACGTTCCAAGAGATTGACAGTTCGTTTGCGCTTTGAACCTGAATCATTCCTGATTCTTCAATAGCTCTCATATCTCCGGCGAAACGTACATCAAACGCACCTGTTGGTGGTTTCGGTGGCATGCTGAAGCTTAAAGCGTCTTTTTCATTCATGTCCATTCCGAAGTACAGTTTCATTCCGTTGATCGTTAAGATGTTTGCCATAGGTTCACTTACTCTGGCTAAACCGCCAAGAGCAGATGTCGATACTGTAACATCACCGGCAGCGCTTGCACGCACCCAGTATCCTTTTCCGGGTTCAACAGATGTTGCCGGCTCACCATATGGATAATCATATAGCGTTCCTTCGATCACAACACCGTTCGGATCAGCGAGTCCTGCAGAACCAGAAACACTACCGATCAAGTTCCAGCCTTCTGTTAATGAAACAACAGCATCGTCGGTGCATTCACCAGTTAATGTGTTGGTTCCGGCAGCGCTGAATCTCAGCCAGTATCCGTCTCCATTTAGGAGTGCTGGTAGTGGATCTCCGTACGGATATCCAAACAAAGTACCTTCAATAGAGTTTGGATACAGAGTCATGACGGAAGCATCTTCAACTCCAACTGGTAGACTGACCAAATTCCAACCTTCAAGGTTGTCAGCAAGAACTTCACAACCAGCCAAAACGCCTGCTTCAGCACAAGCTGTTTCGGATGCTTCTGAGAATTGTCCGCCGTCATCTACAGCGTAGACCCAACCGCAGACATAATCACCCGTTGCAAAACCGTAGATCAGAATATCGAGATATTCGGTGTCGAAGGCATATTCCGTTCCGGCATATTCAAATACAAGTTGGAAACCAACGACATCGCGGTCTATATAGTTTCCATTGATGATATCTTGAATATCGATTCTTTCAGAAACGTTTGCAGGTTCTGTATATCCTTCATAGTCCCAAGACCAAACAACTGATGCCATTTCTTCATAGACGGCTCCGACCGCTTGAACGTTTGTCGGGGCATCCGGTGGAGGTACAAGTGATACACATGCCGGTGGTTCTGAATGGCCACCCTCTACCTCGCCTACGTTTGCTGTTGCTGTGTAGCAATATTCTGAGCCGGATTCAACTGTAGTATCAACATATTCTAATCCCAAAATGTCGCTGGCAATCGCTACTTCTTCCACACCGTTGTCTGAGCGGTAAACTGTATAGGTCGTCTGTTCAAAGCCTACCAATTCAATCGTCATTGTGTATTGAGATTCTGGTACGCCGTCCCAGAAATCTCCAACGGCAAAATTTGCCACCATTGGATGATCTGAATCGTTAATCCAAACAACTTCATTGTGTATCTCGTTCGGACTATATACTTGTGTATATGTATCATCGATCTCAAAGACCCAAATGCCAAGATCAAGAAGTCCTGTAGAATCGTTGTCGTGAACGGTCAGGTGGAACTCCTGTCCGTTGTTCACGGTAATTTCAAACCAGTCCGGATCTGTCGGACAGTGTTGTAATTCATAGGTTCCTTCAGTAATAGGTGCAGATTCTGGTGAAGAATCATTGTCCTCAAACTCATCGTCAATACAGTTTAATTCCTCTTCGGTTATCCAAAAAGTGAATGGGCCCGGTGAATAAGAACCGATCCAGTATATTTTGACTGTTTGCCCGACTGCTACTGCGGCTACGACCGTTGATGGTCCATAATAACCACAACAATCATCATTCACGCCAAACACGTCAACATAGTAACCATCTTCATCAATGTCACAAGAGCCTAAGAGAGCTAGGTATGTATCCCATGGAGCATCACCTGCATCGTTTTGAGAGGTTACAGTCAACAATCCGTCGACTGTCGCAGTATATTCAAACCACTGCGGACCTTCTCCGTGTCCTGCGTTTTCACCTGCTAAAGCAGCTAGCGGATCATCACAAGAATCTCCCTGGTATACACAGCTTCCGTCGTCAACAGTAGCAT